>JAFPXF010000070.1 GCA_017394765.1 Bacteroidales bacterium
CTGGGCATCCCGCTGCCGCTCTGCTCGTGCAGGGTTATACCCACGACGGTCGGGCTCAAGAACGAGGGTGCCTCGAAAGGGGCATTGGGTATGAAATTCTTTGACAAATTCAAGAAACAGGAAACCGAAGCCGGGACGGTGGTTTATGCCGTCGAGGGTATGCACTGCAACCACTGCAAGGCCGCCGTCGAGCAGTCGGTGGTCAAAAGTTGAAAGGCGTTGAGACCTGCGAGGCCACCCCGGGCGCCAACACGCTTGTGGTCACGGGCACCGCAAGCGAGAACGATGTCCGCAAAGCTGTGGAGCAGGCGGGCTTCGAGTTCAAAGGGATGAAATAAGAAGGTGGAAATACAGCGGCAGGCACCCCAATCCTGATTGCCGCTAATGTGCAAACACGAATCCGAAGTAAATGCGCACTCCTTTGGGCACGGCTTCGCCTTTGAAGGGGAAGAGGTGGTCGGCCTTGAGCGTGAGGTGGACCGCTTCGGTGAGCGCGAACTCCACTCCGAGGTATGGGTTGACGAAGAAAAAGCGCTCTTTGTGTACCACCGCGTTTGTCTCGGCTTCCCAGTCGCTGTCGGAACCGTCGAGAACGAGCAGTGTTGACGCTTTGCCGCCCCCTATGCATACCCCGGCATACGGACTCCACCATTTTACCGGCCAGTAGAAATCGGCCACCACGCCGCCCCAGCCCATGCGGACATAGCTGCCGTTGCGCTTCTGGGGGAGCGTGGAGACATAGCCTTCGCCACCTAAGCGCACGTGATTGCCGACGTGGAAGCGCAGCACGCCGCCAAGTCCGAAAGACATCCCGCTGGCTTTGTAATCCAGGGCCGGAATATTGTCGATGAGGTAGCCCGTATGGACCATCATTCCCCCGTCAAACAGCTGTTTTTTCTGTGCTTTGAGGCCGACGGCAAATGCCAGTAATAGGAGTAATAAGGCTGCTTTTTTCATATCCTTAATCTTTCACGCCGCAAAAATGCACATTTTCTGTCAGATAGGAATCCCTATAAATGACTATTTTGCGGGGAAATCTCCACGGATCGCGCGGATTTGCGCGGATTTCCGATAGATGATTTTTGCACGACACCCCAACTGGTGGAGACACTGGCGCGGATGAAGAATCCACGCTGAGAATCGGCTCAAATCATTCCCAAAATACAGATTATCGGCGCAGAGCGAGCCGATAATTTGCAAAAAATTGCTATTTTTGCACCGATGCGGAACAAAACAACCTGCACGCTTTCAAGCAGATATTCGTTTCGCAGTACGAATTTGCCACAGAAGAGTATTTTTAACGGAATATAGATATGGATTTCAACAACAAAATCGCCGTCGTCACGGGTGGCGCGCAGGGCATCGGACGATGCATCGTCGAGGAGTTCCGAAAAGCCGGAGCCACCGTTTGTGTCATCGACAAGCAGCCAGGCGACCACTTCGTCGGCGACCTTGCTAACAAGGAGGTGCTGGAGCGGTTCGCCAACGAGGTAATCGCGAAGCACGGCCGTGTGGACTACCTCGTCAACAATGCCCTGCCGCTGATGAAGGGGCTTGCGGAGTGCAGCTACGAGGAGTTCCAGTATGCCCTGAATGTGGGCGTGACAGCCCCATTCTACCTTGCCAAGCTCTTTGCCCCACACTTTGCGGAGGGTGCCGCCATCGTCAACATCTCCTCCTCTCGCGACCGTATGAGTCAGCCGCAGACCGAGAGCTACACGGCCGCCAAGGGTGGCATCGCCGCGCTGACTCACGCGCTGGCGGTCAGCCTGGCGGGGAAGGCGCGTGTCAACTCCATCTCCCCGGGCTGGATCGACACCCAGTACACCGTCTATGAGGGTCCCGACGCTGTGCAGCAGCCGGCGGGTAGGGTAGGGAACCCTTTGGACATTGCCAACATGGTGCTGTATCTCTGCTCCGACAAGGCCGGCTTCATCACCGGCGAGAACATCTGCATCGACGGCGGGATGACCCGCCAGATGATCTACCACGGGGATCACGGATGGATGTTGTTGGCAGAGAAGGCCATGCCGCAGTAACGCTGCACATTCCTATTCTTGCTACTGATAACAGTTGTGTGCCTCTGACGTCTGGAAGCATCGGCTTCGCACGCCGCGTCGTCGGGCTTTCCTCTGCAATGGCTTTGGATGGCCACACCATTATACCGTTGCCAACGACAGGCAGCGGAATCACATACGTTAAACGGCACCGACAATGCCATAGCTAAACCAACATCCCCGTCAAGAGAGGAATACCGATAGGGAAACTATTCTCTATTTATAAATCACAAAAAAATGTACTTTTGTCGCGTCAAACAAAAAAGGCGATGCGACATCTGATTGGCATATTCTCCGTGTTGTGGACACTGCTTCTCGGCGGTGTCTCAGACGAGGTACGCTCCGTACAGCACACCGATGGGAGTTCCACCGTCACGCAGCCTGCGTCGGAGAGGCTCACAGCCGACAACCTGCCAAACAAGGACCTGCTGTTCAGCTCGGCGCAGTCGTTGCTGACGGTCGGCGAGGAGGAAGGCACCGCGCCGAATGTGCGCCCGCATTCGTCCAACAGCCGAACGAACAATCTGTCATATAGCAATTTCCACATCTTCCGCAATGGCAAAGTGGTCCATATTCTCCGGCATCCCTACCCCACCGTCCACGACAAGGGTTTTGCAGGTACTTTCTCTGCCGACCGCTACTTCATAGCCTTGCGGCGCATCCGGATTTAGACAGTTTTCCATTCACTCATTTTTTTTTAAGCCATTCCCAAGAACGGCTTCTTGGCGTACGCCTGTCCGTATGCACGATGGCGTATGCCCTTCAAGTATATCATTTCACTAAAATTATAAAATAATGGAAAACAATTTCAAAAAGGTTCATGCGATAAAGGACCTCATCATCTCCGGCTGCATTATTTTGGCCGGCGCAGCCCTGTTCTTCGTGCACAAGGCCACGGGTGTGTGCATATTCCTCTGCGGCATAATTTTCCTTATTCTCTACAAATCCGGCTACAAACTGAACGGCGAAGGCTTTCTTCTACAGAAAAAGAGTATGGAGCTAAACTATAACTGTCGCGAATCCCTCTTAGACTTCCTCAACGGCAAGAAAATTGAGCCCATGCTTGTGCAGGGCAACGAGGGAGGTACCATCCTGTTGGAGGTGTGGTTCAACGCCCCCGCCGACATCGCCTACGCGAAGCTGTCCGAATACAAGGAACTCAGATTCCAACCCGTTACCGACATTGTGAAACTCCCGGCTGACCAAGCACAGCTGCTAATCCAGAAGATATGAAGAAGGATACAGCAAAACAGGTCTTTTTATGGACAGACTGGTTGATTCTCGGAATCCTGATCACCGCCGGAGTGTTCATCATTGCCCTCGGTGGCAGTTGGACATCTTTCGGAGTTTGCTGGATTGCCAGCGTGCTGGCCTTGGCTCCCTTCCTCCGCCACGGCTACAAGTTGAATGGGCAGACCGGCGTGTTCCGTTTGGAGGAAGTTCTGGTCCCTCGCGAATGCCAGAAACAAATTCTGGCGTTCTTGAACGGCGAGACCGACAACATTGACGTGCATCCCGCCGTGCACGGCGGTGCCTTGGTGCAGTTGTTTCGCCGCAAGTCGGACGGCACAATACTGGCGCAATACTTTGACTACGCCCAGCACCTCGCCGGCACGGAGTACCCATTCGTACCCATTAGCGCACAGCAGGCTAAGGCACTCCAAAAACTACAGGTAATACAATAGCGAACCGACTTTTTCGAATGCACACTTAAAGAGACGTCTTAATTCGGCGTCTCTTTTTTTGTGGTTTAGCCGAACATTTACACTTTTCGTACATTTGCGACAGGTTCACCTACAAGGAGAACAACCGCGTGCAGGGCTTCATGACGATGGCTTTCCTGCTGCTGGACATTCCGCGCATGCGCACAGGCATCGAGAAGGTGCCCTACTGGCCGGTTTACGGCATCAAGATGCTGGCGCAGATGGAAAACTTCAATAAGAAACAAAGTTCTCAAACCTGACATGAAAATATTTTCTCGAACAACTGTTGCATAATCAAAACTTATTATATTTTTGCGGCGTCATTGCGGATATTCCTGAAAAATCCGCAATGGCACTGCGGATTTTTCTTTTGTTATGGGCTATTAAAAAATAAACATCCGGAACAATGAAGAAATCATTGATTTTTTGCGTAGCCTTTCGTGTTATGGCAGCTTGTAATCATGTCACTCCCATTAAGGAATTGGAAAATTTGTTGAATATAGATTAACCGCGTATCAGTCATTTCCTCGCCGTCGCGCACAGCCACCGCTTTTCCTCGTTCACCGTGATGTTGAGGTCGCGGAAGCCGACATTTGTCAGATGGCGCCTGATTTCTTCCGGCGTGTAGGTGTGCATGCCCTCGATCATGCTCTCCCATTTGGCATCCATTTCGCCGCTGCCGTCTGATTCGTTTACGATGACGAATTGGCCGCCGGGTTTCAGCACCTTTTTCACCTCGTTGAAGCAATGCTCGATGTCGGGCCAGAAGTAGATGGTCTCGAAGGCGGTCACCATATCGAACGAGCCTTCGGCGAACGGGAGGTTGGCGACATTGCCTTCCAAGACCCTGCAACGGCCTTTCCGAATGGCTTTGGCGTTCACTTTCGTTGATTTCCGTACGGATACCGGCGAGAAATCGATACCCGTGACGCTTCCCTGCAGGGTGCGTTGCAGCAGTCGGGCGATATTCGCACCCCCGCCGCACCCGATGTCGAGAATGCGGTCGTCGCGGTCAATCGTAACTATTGCCAACGCCCAATTCGCCATCGCAGCGTGACCGCCGCCGTTCATTCCGTTGACCATTATTTTGCCTAAAAAGCCCTCCGGCTTTCTGGCATTGCTGAAAAATTTGCTCAAAAGTCCCATAATTAGTATGTTTATTTCTTTCCTTTTAAAATGGCTGACCCGATCAAGGTCATCCATTTGGCCTCCCACGGGGACATGAACATGCCGTGGGTGGTGTCAATAAGCTCCACCTCCTCATAGCCCATTTCCTTCAATCGTTGCACAAAGGCACGCATATCGCCGTACATCATGCGCGAGAAGACGTCGTGGATGGCGAAGGTGCCGCCTTTCTTCAGCACGCGCAGTGTTTCCAGCAAAATGGACTGTCGGTCGCGGCTGGGGATGTTGTGATAGACATAGTTGCTGGTCACCGCGTCGAAAGTCTCGTCCGGGAAATCCAGTTTCAGCGCATTGCCTTTGGCGAAAGAAGTGCGGTCGTCCACCCCTTCGGCCTTTGCGTTTTCCTCGCAAAGCGTCTGGTTGTAGGAGGCGTATTCCACGCCCCATCTGTCGATGCCGACCATTCTGGCTTGTGGGTTGCGCTTGGCGACGGCGATTGTCAACGCACCGCTGCCGCAACCCACATCGAGACCTTTGCCGCCCTCTGGAAGGATGACATACTGCGAAAGACCTTCGATGATCTGTTTCGACATCTGCCGTTTCCCGTCGTATGAGAAAGCCCTGTGCAACAGCCACATCCACAACGCAATCAATGCCAATGCTATGGCGAGCACGAGGAAGACGATTTTCAGGATGGTCTTTAAAGTGCCGGCGGCGAGCAGGCCGCTCACGCCAAAGACGAGGAACAAAACAAGGCTGGCCACGGCCCCGCCCAAAGTTCCTAAAATCATACCTTTCGGAATCCAGTTTTTGTAATTTGGTTTCATAATCTGTCCATTTGATTTTTCCGACGGCAAAAATCCGATTTCCTGAGCGTGACAATATCCCAATAAGTGGCTATTTTCAGGAGAGGGATTCATCAAAGCGCATTATCTGTTTTTGAGTTATCTTAAATCTATTGTCAAAGATGATTAACAAAACATCTCATCAAGGTACAGTATACGATATTTCGGACATAGCCAAAAGTGAGTAACATTTCTTCGAAACTCCTATAAACAGGGGAGTTTGAGCGGGTGGACAAATAGTACTTTTGCCGTGCAAAAATGAAATAACATTATTATCAGAAATATGGCAAAAAAATTATCTATTCAAAAAATCCTGTTTTTGACGGCGTTTGTGCTGTCATTCTTCGCGCTACGCGCACAACCAACCAGCTCCGACACCATCGGCAGTGGCACCACAACATCCATCCATTCGGCATTGCCGGGCGCTTACGGCTACCACTTGTCGGCCGCGCTGTATCTCGGCAATGAAATCAACCATTCGGCTGGGGACATCGAATCGCTTTCCTACCACATCACCTACGGCAATTATCCGATAAACGACGGTGACAAACGAGTTAAGATCTACTTGTTGGAGACTTCCGATCCGTCCATCGATTTGTCACAGACATGGGGCTCCCTGGTGAGCGCCGCCACACTGGTGTATGACTCCCTCGGCTGCGACATCCAGTGGGACGACTACTGGAAAGAGTTTGTCTTTACACAGCCTTTCTCTTACGGCGGCGGCAACTTGATTGTCTTGGTGGAAGGTGAAGCCTGCGACCCCTATCCTGGCATGGGCGATTGTGAGACAGAGATTTACGTCAACAATGGGACAGTCAACAATTGCTGGAACCGGGTGCAGGACGGAACACAGATCTCCTTCACTATGGTGATGGATTCCATTCCCGAAGGGACCCACGGCAACCATTACGACCGTCCGAACATTTTCTTTTCTTTCAATTCCGGCGCACCGGTCACTCCGGACACCAACTGCGTGCTGACCCTTCCGATGCTGGAAGATTTCGAGGGCTATTCCGGCGATTTCTCCTCTATCCCCACCTGCTGGACAAAGATCTCGCAGGAGTACAACCAAGCTTACGGCAGCTACTATCCCGTCATCAACGGCGGCAGCGCGAGCGACCCCAACCAATCGATGATGTTCATGCTGATGGACACCTACTCGTCGTTCCTCGTTCTGCCCGCCTTGGACAGCGTCTGGTCGATGCAGAACATCTCGATGTCGTTCAATTTCAAGTCCGCCCAGCAGAACATCACGCGCATGGTGGTGGGCGTGATGTCGGATCCATCCGACACGCTGACCTTTGTGCCGGTGGATACCGTGTGGCGCGAAGGCAGTGTCAGCGGCTGGGAGCCCAAGGAGATCAACTTTGCCACCTACGCCGACTCGGGCCGTCACATCGCCTTCTGGTTCAGCAAGGCCAACTCCACCCATATTTTCCCGAGCTGTTTCATCGACAACGTGGCCGTGTTTGAGACTCCCGACTGCACGCCGCCCGTTCAGATTTCCGCCGGCGTGGACAGTCTCGATGCCACCATCTCTTGGACTTATACGAACAATGCCTACGGCGCCAGAGTTTACTACAAGACCTCTGTTGATTCCCAGTTCGACTCCGTTGAAGTTTATACGGACAACTATTACTTACTGCCAAATCTACCTTACAATACTGTTTATCAATATTATATCATCACCCTTTGTGATGGCGGCGGCGAATCGGCGCCCTCGCAGGTTTTCACCTTTTCAACGCCTTGCGAGACGGTCACGCAATTCCCGTGGACCGACAGTTTCGAAAACGGACTGGGTTGCTGGTCGTTAGATGCCTCTTCGGCCGGACAGGATTGGCAGGTGGTTGCCACCGGCAGCTATCCGACCTGTGCGCCATACTCCGGAAACGCCATGATGAAATATAACTGTTGGAACTTCCCATCGGGCAGCTGGGGCACGATGACCTCCCCCGCTCTGGCCATCCCGCAAGACATGACCCTCTCGTTTGCCTACTTCAAGCAGGACATCTATCAGGCAAATGACAAAATCGAGGTTTATGTCAACACCTCGGCAGACACGGCCAATGCGACACTTCTGACCACCGTTTTCGGATACGACCCTTCTTTGAGCGGCTGGGACACCGTTTCCGTGACCGTCCCCGTGCAGAATGAGGCGGTGTATCTGATTTTCAAGGCCACCTCCGACTACGGATACAACCTTTTCATGGACAACGTGACAGTGGATTTCTACACGCCGGAGGACACCACGGTGGTGGTCGATACCGTTTATGTCGTTCTGGACGAGAGCATTTGCGACGGCGAGAGCTTTGATTTCGGCGATGGCAACTACACCACAGCCGGCAGCTACACGTACACATCCAACGACACCGTTTACACGCTGACCCTGACGGTGAACCCGACGTACAACGTCACCATCAACGACAGCATCACGGCAGGGGAGACCTACACACAGTACGGTTTCAACGAAAGCGCGGCAGGCACTTACACGCAAAACCTGACCACGGTCAACGGTTGTGACAGCATCATCACGCTGAACCTGACAGTGTTGACCGGTGTGAATGAGTACAACGGAATGGATTTCTCCGTCGCACCCAATCCCGCGCACGACTATGTGATAGTGTCAGTGAAAAATGCCAACGTGGAGATGGTGGTGGAGTTACTGGATATTAGCGGGCGTGTTTTGAGAACGCAGCGGCTGGCGGCGGGAGAATCGATGCTGAGGCTGGAACGCGGCAACCTGCCGAACGGGATCTATATGCTGCGGATGACCTCCCACGGCCAGAAGCAGACACGGAAGGTGATTTTCCGATAGGCACTTCGTCAATGTAACGGACATTTCGTCCTTTGTCTTAATTCCGCGACCCAAGTTTTGATTTGAGTGGCGGAATTTTGTATATATTTGCAGCGTTTTTTTGAGATTATGGAAATAGAGAAACTACGAAAAGCATTGCAATCCGCCGACGTTGTCGTCGTGGGTGCTGGCGCAGGCCTCTCCACCTCGGCGGGCTTCACCTATTCCGGCGAGCGCTTCGAGCAACACTTTGCCGACTTCATCGGGAAATACGGATTCACCGATATGTACTCGGCGGGCTTCTATCCGTTTCCCTCCGAGGAGGAACATTGGGCCTACTGGAGCCGCCACATCTATTACAACCGCTACGTGCCCGCCCCGAAGCCCGTCTATGACAACCTGCTCAAACTGCTGAAAGACAAGGACTATTTCGTCATCACCACCAATGTTGATCACCAGTTCCAGAAAGCAGGATTTGACAAACAGCGGTTGTTCTACACGCAGGGCGACTACGGTCTGTTCCAATGCGCAAAGCCTTGTCACCAA
>JAFPXF010000071.1 GCA_017394765.1 Bacteroidales bacterium
AGTTAGCTCAAAAATTTGTTCTTTTGTAAACTCCATAAGTTCGTGCTTTTTTATAGGTTTGTGTTTTTATTCTTTCACTTTACAAAACTATAAAATTCACGAACTTTTTCTATTCTCGGACACACTTTTTGAAACAGTATCTATATTCAAGATGTTTTCTTGCCCCTGGTCTTGATTTCAATCCAAAAGGCAATATGCGCTTTTGGATGCTGTATGATACTGAAACGAAAAAGATTCTTATATATCCTATGCAAATATCGTCGTCGCGGTATTGAGCAAGATGTAAACGAATAATGTCCACACACACTTTAGGGCAATAAATCAACCAATTTTTCGTACTTTCGCCCCATCAAAAAACACTATGCCCGCCACCCGCACATATAGCCCGTTACCGCCTATGATTCCCGCCGGAGACATCTTCTGCGCAAATCCGTGTGGTCCGCGGGAGCCAAACCCGTGCCCGCACACCTACGGCGTGCGCGTGGGTTTGTGTGCCGCCTTTGCTACCGAGCCCTGCAGACCAACGGCCTGCACCACACACACCATGCACACCATGCCATCGCCATCCCCCAATTTCTGATCACTCTTCACTGATCACTGATCACTCCTCTTACAACCGACCTGCGTTTCGGCCACCTCGCAATGCTATAGGCATGTCACTTCTTCAACACCACCCTCAAGGACGAGGGGATGATTCTGATGTCGAGGTCTTCCGGGAACATCACCGGCTCCCCGTCGATGTTGACGACGGCGGGTGCGGGACGATGTACGGTGATGTGCTCAGCCTTGATTTCGGTGAAGTAACGTGAATGGTCAAGACGCTCGAGCAGGAGCTGCGAGGCGACGAGGGCGGCACGGTGTAGCGGGGGACGGTTGAGGATGCAGACATTCAGCAGCCCGTCGGCCAAGTCGGAATGAGGCGCGATAACGGCGTTGTAGCCAAACTGGTTGGCATTGGCAAACGAAACGAGCAGAGGACTGCATTCAAGCGTGCTGTGCTCATCGAAGGTGAGGGTGTAGGTCTGCGGGGTGAAATGCATGTAGTTTTCAAGCGCATACTTGGCGTACGGGAGAAAGCCTCGGCGCGGGTCGTTGGAGAAGTCGTAGGCTGTCTGTGCGTCTAATCCAATGCCGGCGATGCTGACAAAGGGGGTGCCGTTGATCAGGGCCGTGTCAATGGTGTGTATGTGTCCCGTGTTGAGCAGTTTGATGGCGTTGATGTGCAGCAGGGGCAGATGCAGGCTGCGCGCCAGCCCGTTGCCGGACCCGTAGGCGATGATCGACAGGGCGGTTTCTGTCCCGATCAGCGCTCTGGCTATCTCATTGACCGTGCCGTCGCCGCCTACCGCTGCCACGATGTCGAATCCCTCCTTGACCGCCTGCTCGGCCAGGATCTTCCCGTGTCCGGCATACTCGGTGTGCAGAATCTCGTATTGGTATTGTCCGAGATCCAGGAAGGTCTTCACCGAACGGGAAAAGAACCCTTTGCGATGATGTCCTGCTATGGGGTTGACAATGAATAGTATTCGCTTCTTCATGGGGAGAAATGTTTTCCTTGATGGCTGTCTGTCTCTGCCAGCCGCTGCTCGACGGCTTTCACGACGGCATCGTAGCGGATGCCTTGCCATCCCGCTGTGGCAGGGTATCGCGAGGGGACGGCTCCGGCGAGCCGCTCAATGGCGATGTCCGGCCGTAGTCTGGATATGTAGGTGGTGATGAAATCGATATAGGTGTTGAAGGGGAGAGGGTAGAAGGCATCGGGGTGGGATTGGTGTTCACGTTCCATCTCCGTGCCGCGGATGATCTGCAGTTGGTGGAATTTGAGCATCTGCAGGGGAAGGCTGTTGATGAGCCGGATGTCCTCCAGCCAGATGTCCGGATTCTCGCCCGGCAGACCGAAGATGAGATGTCCTCCGCACTCGATGCCTCGGGCATGCAGTTGCCTGAAGGCCTCCTGCGTGCAATGGAAATCGTGCCCCCGACGGATGTGGCGCAGCGTCTCGTCGCGACAGCTCTCGATGCCAATCTCCACGCAGAGACGGGTCTTCTCGGAAAGCGCCTGCAGATAGTCGAGCACCTCTTCGCCCAGGCAGTCGGGGCGGGTGGCGATGACAATGCCTTGTATGTCAGGTATATGCAAGGCTTCTTCATAGAGGTTTTGCAGCTGTCCTACCGGTGCGTAGGTGTTCGAGTAGGCTTGAAAGTAGGCCAGGTAACCGGCAATTTTCCGGTTACGTCGCCGGTGGAAGGATTTGCCCTCCTCCAACTGCTCTGTGACGCTTTTGTCACGTCCGCAATAGGAGGGGTTGAAGGCGGCGTTGAGACAATAGGTGCATCCTCCTGTGCCAAATGTGCCGTCACGGTTGGGACAGGTGAACCCCGCATCGACGGGGATTTTCAGGAGGCGCCCGCCGAACCGTTGTCTTAAAAAATGGGTATAGGAGTGATAGCGGCGATCTTCGCCCCAAGGATATTGTAGGATGCCGTCCATAGGTGCCGTCGCTTTTGTATAATTATTGTAGGATGAGATTCTCCCCGAATGGATCCACCGTGTGCAGGCCTTTTTTGTCGGGATTGACCATGAAGTAGAACGTTTTCTTCAGATTTTCGCTTGTCTGATAGGAGCTTGTGACCATGTAAAGCAAGATTTTTTCGCTGCTGAGCGAACCGCTGTTGAGAAGTTCCTCGCTTTCATTTGTGATCCGCTCGATATCTAACAATATATGATATAATGCATCGGATTCTTTCTCGTCAGTAACGTGGTGATAATCATTCTCATAGGCGTACTCCATACCGCGCAGCATTTCGAGCGTCATTTGGGCGTATCCTATTTCCGTAACCGTGTCCACACATTCGATGGTCAGGTCTTTGTATCCCGTGATGTTCTCCTCTTGGAGATATTTTTCGGCCAAAGGCTTCATGTCGCGTTTGAGCTTGTTTTGGCTGTGGTTCTTGCAGTTGCACAGCAAGAACAAGGCGGCCAGCAGTAATACTGCGACCAGAGTGCTGATTCGAGGTCTTTCGTGCATGATGGTTTAGAAGATGAAACCGTATTTGTGGATGTCGAAATCGTCGAAATGGGCGGGCAGAATCTGGATGGGACCGTATTGGCTCATATCAAAGAAGCCGAAATCGTGGATCCGTTTGCCCTGGAAGGTCATCATCACCTGAATGGGAATGGTGCTACGGATACGATAGCCGTTGTTCTTGGAGTTGGCTTGAATGCTGCCAACCTCGTTTGCAATGGGACTGAATTCAGCCGTGGGGCCGAGGACGAGCCGATAGACATTGTCGCCCGTGAGGTTGTCGAAGGAGACTCCCGTGGCGGGGTCGAAGGCGAAGAGGGGGCAGGACAGCGACTGGTCGGGGGTGACGCAGAAAGTGTAGGTGATCTCGTCTTCGAGGGTCAGGCCGGTGAAGAGTGAGAGATAGTTTTCCTCCCACTGCTTGAGTTCTTGCAGCATGCGGGAAAGGGCTTCCTCGCTGTAGGGTGTTTCCTGTTCGCCTGCCACGAGGCTGTACTGGTCTTTGCGGCTCTTGCTGATGGCGTCGGCGGCCTCTTGTGCTTTCTGGCTGCTGGTTTTGGACACCTTCTTGGTCTTGTTGGCGGGCACCTGTGTCACCACACCGTCGATGATTTTGGTTTCCAGATAGGAGTCCTCCTGTTCCGAATAGGACAGCTCGGCGTAGTTTTTGAAGAAATCGGGTATGGAGGTGGAGGCGGTGGTGTACCATTGCATCGCGTTGGAGGAGGCGGGATAGTGTCTTTTGCAGCAGATCATCTTCTCCAGAAAGCCGGCCTTGGCCTGTGCTTTTGAAAGCTCCACAAGGTAAGCCTGGGAGGTGTCGGGCATCTGCACGGGCTTGAGGGCCACCTCGTTCACCTTGTAGTAGGTGCGGTTCTCTTGGATGACGTTGTTGAGGCCCAGCAGACTCTCCGCATGGTCGGCATAGTAGCCCTTGATCTCGCGTACTTTGGTCACCGAAAGGGTTACTTGGAAGCCGGTGGCGGGCAGCATATAGCAAAACGACTGTCCCTTGATGGTCGTGTTGTCGCCGACGGGCATTTTATATACGTTCTGTTGTGCGTTCGACAGCAGGCAGGAAGCGCACAAAATCAAAGTCCAAAGGATTCTTTTCATACGTTATAGGTTCAATGGGTGATAAGGTTTGTTTGAAAATGGTTAGGTTAGTCTCTTCTGCCAAGGAAAATCATCAGATAGTAGAGCAGGGTGGCGAGGGAGGAGAGGGCGGCGACGAGGTAGGTGCGGGCGGCCCACTTGAGGGCGTCCTTGGCCATGGTGGTCTCCTCTCCGGAGGTGATGCCGGTCTCGTCGAGCCATGCCACGGCGCGTTCGGAGGCGTTGTACTCCACCGGCAGGGTGATGAGGGAGAAAATGGTGGTGAGGGCAAAGAGGACGATGCCGACGAGGAGCACCCAGCGTCCGATGAGGTTGGAGAAGCTGAGGAGGAGAATGCCGGCAAGGAGGATCCATTGTGCCCACTGGGAACCGAACTGCACCATCGGCACCATGCGGGAGCGCATCGTCAGCCATTTGTAGGCGGTGGCGTGCTGCACGGCGTGGCCGCACTCGTGCGCGGCGACAGCCGCCGCCGCAATGCTGTTCTGGCTATAGACCCCCTGACTGAGGTTGACGGTCTTGGTCTGCGGGTTGTAATGGTCGGTGAGAGTGCCGGCCACACTGGTGACCTGAACATCGTAGATGCCGTTGTCGCGCAGCATCTTCTCGGCTATTTCCTTGCCGGTGAGGCCGCTGCTGAGACGGATCTTGCTGTATTTCTCGATACGCGCGTTGAGTGTCTTGCTGACAATGAAGCTCAAGACCATAAGTACAATGAAGATAATCAGATACATAGTCGTGGTTTTTCTTTTGGAATTGATTTCTTTAGAAGCGGCAAAGATACTAAAAATGTGCGTTGTCTTCGCTTTTTTTTGTACCTTTGCGCGCTTTTTCATAATTCAAGATGAATGTCAATTTAAATAGCATAAAACAGCGGTATGGGATTATTGGCTTTGACCCGGCCCTGGACCGTGCGATAGACATTGCCGTGCAGGTGGCCCGTACGGACCTGTCGGTGCTTGTCACTGGTGAGAGCGGCGTGGGCAAGGAGAATTTCCCGCGCATCATCCATGACAACAGCAGTCGTAAAAACGGCAACTATATTGCCGTGAATTGCGGCGCTATTCCCGAAGGCACCATCGACTCGGAACTGTTCGGCCATGAGAAGGGCGCTTTCACCGGTGCCGTCGATACCCGGAAGGGTTATTTCGAGGCCGCTGACGGAGGAACCGTTTTCCTTGACGAGGTGGCCGATCTGCCGCTCAACACGCAAATACGGTTGCTGCGTGTGCTGGAAACCGGCGAGTTTATCCGCGTCGGCTCCTCCAAGGTGCTCAAGACCGACGTGCGTGTGGTGGCCGCCACCAATGTCGATATCGCGGACCGCATCTCCAAGGGAAAGTTTCGTGAAGACCTTTACTACCGTCTCAACTCTGTGCCCATTCATGTGCCCGCTCTCCGCGAGCGCAAGGGCGACATTTACCCGCTTTTCATCAAATTCACCACCGACTTTTCCGGGAAATACCATATACCTTCCGTCCAGTTGGAAGAGAGCGCGAGACAACGGCTGACAGAGTACCGCTGGCCCGGCAATGTGCGCCAACTCAAGCATGTGGCGGAACAGATCTCCCTGCTGGAGAAGGACCGCACCTTGACAGCTGAACGCCTCGCTCCCTACCTCACCTCTCCAGGTGACTCTAACCTGCCTGTCCCCGTGCGCGGCGACAACGAGAGCAACGATCAATTCCACAAAGAAATCATATTCAAGTTCATTGCTGAACTGCAACGCGAGATTTCGGAACTTAAAAACACTGTGAACCAACTGGCGACCGGTGGTCAAATGGTCAGTCCATCCAATAAGAGCTTGAAAGAATATCCGCTGCGTGACAACGACCTCGACATAGAGATCACTCGTGCCGAAGCGGGACGGTTGTCCAAGGACGAGCACTTCGATGACACTATCGTCATCGAGGATGACGATCTTACCATGGACAAGGTGGAGAAAACGGCTATCATCAAGGCGTTGGAACGCAATCACAATAACCGCAAGTTGGCCGCGAAGGAGCTTCATATTTCGGAGCGGACGCTCTATCGTAAAATTAAAGAGTATGGTTTGTAGATCAGTCGAAAAGGTTGGAAAACTCCTTGCCTGGGGTGGGGGAGCGCTTGTCCTGGCGATCCTGCTTGCCGGTTGCCGCTTGTCAGTCTCTTTGACTGGCGGTACCGTTGACCCACGGGCCAAGACCGTGGCCATCACCACCTTCCAGAACAATGCCTCTTTGGTGAATCCTACTTTGAGCCAGTCGTTCACCACCGCCCTCAAGGACAAGATCCAGGGCCAGACACCGTTGACCATTGTCAGCACCAATGGTGACTATGAGCTGGAAGGCGAAATCACAGGCTATGACGTCTCGCCTGTGGCTATCCAAGGCAACGAGACCGCTGCCATGAACCGGCTCACCATCACCGTGCGCGTGCGATTCGTCAACAGTTTTGACGACTCCCAGAATTTCGAGCAATCCTTCTCCCGCTATGCCGACTACTCCAGTACCCTGAACCTCAGTGCCGTTGAGACCAACCTTGTCTCTGAAATAAACGATGCTCTTACCGATGATATATTCAACAAGGCATTTGTTAATTGGTGATTTTTTAGTCATTTGATTCATAAATTGTTATGATGGAAAAAGTTTTTTTGGACGACTTTGTCAAGGTGGAAGGGAAAGACAATCCCCTGCAGGTCTTGTCTGACTTGCAAAAGCGTTACCCGGCTTCCGCGTTGCTGAATATCTTTTATCTCAAGTTGCAGCCCAGCCGTGTGCAGGCAAAGCATCGCTCCCGCTTGTTGCTGACATTGCCCGACAGGAAGCTGTTTCATGATTTGACCGTGGAACTGTCGCAGCCGGTTCCCGCTCAACACACGGTGTCGCGTCCGCCTCTCGTGTCCGTGCCTCGAACCGTGTCGGATGACGGCCTCCACCCTGTCTTTGTCAAAAATCCCTCCCAAGATCAAGAGAACCGGAAGGAACTTATTGAACAGCTGATTGAAAAATTTACCAAGAATGCGCCCAAAATCATCTATACACCTGAGACCCATGACGCCGAAGCAAACTACGGCGAAGAGAGCTTGGAAGAGGATCCGAATATTGTAAGTGAAACATTGGCAAATATTTACGCACAACAAGGATGTGTAGAAAAGGCTATCCAGATGTTCGAAATTTTGAGGTTGCATTTTCCAGAAAAAAATCGTTACTTTGCAGCCCAAATTGAAAAACTGCAAAATAGTTTAACCAAAGAGGAAAATTAACGAAAGAATAACCAACAATTTAAATTTAAGAAACAAATGTTCACATTTTGCGTCGTACTGATTATCTTGGCCTGCATCGTTTTGGCATTCGTGGTGTTGATTCAGAATTCCAAGGGCGGTGGCTTGGCCTCCAACTTTGCCTCTTCCAACCAAATCATGGGTGTTCGCAAGACCACTGACGTGCTTGAGAAGACCACCTGGGGCTTGGCAGCCTTCATCATGGTGCTCTGCTTCGTCTGCGCCTTCATGTCCAAGAACGAGGTCAACTCCCTCCGCTCCAACCCGGCTCAGACCGAACAGACCCAGTCCGCCGATGCTGACGCTGAGGAATAGTCTTATATAACCATCAACATTCAGACATGCAATACCTTTTTTGGCATTGTATGTCTTTTGTTATGAAATAAACATAGTAATAATATGAATATTAAACACGAAAACGTACCCGGTCAAGTACAAGAGGTTGTATTTGAGATTAACAAGGAAGACTATGCAGCCAATGTAGAGGCCGCTCTTAAGAAACAAAGACATAACGTCACGGTTCCCGGTTTCCGTCCGGGCAACGCCCCCATGGGCATCATCAAGAAGATGTATGAGAAGTCCATTATAGCCAATGAGTTGGACAAGATGGTTGGCGAGAACATGGACAAATTCATCAAAGACAACGACATCAAGCTCATCTTCGAACCTCTGCCGGTGGACGGCAAGTCCAAGATGGACTTCGACAACCCTGACCAGTTTGTCTTCGCATACGAGTATGCTTTGGCTCCGGAGGTGGACATCGATTATGCGAAATTGCCCGCTGTGGTCGATTTCAAGATGGTTCCGGCTGCTGACGAGCGCAATAATTACATCAAACAGCTCCGCACCCGTCACGGCGAATACACTTCCCCCGAAGTCGTTTCCGATGACGACAGCGTTTCCGTCAAGTATGATGGCGAGAAGGAGGGATTTTTCTTCGTTCGTGATCTCACGGAAGAGGCTCAGAAGGAGATTGTCGGCAAAAAGCTGAACGACACCGTCCATTTTGCCCTGCGCACGGCCTTCGAAACCGTGACGAGTCTTTCTCGCTTCCTCAAAAAGACCGAGAAGGAACTCGAAGAGGGCAATGACTATGCATACGACTTGACCATCACCCATATCGGTCACATGCAGCTTGCCGAAATCAATGATGACTTCTTCAGGAAAGCCTTCCCTGACGGCACTGTCACCAATGAGGAACAACTCAACGCCGCAGCCGACAAGGTCATTATCGCCCAATACCAGCCCGAACTCGACCGTCAGTTCATGAACGATGCCATCGAGACCTTGCTCGACCATGTAAACGTCGAGCTTCCCGACGAGTTCATGAAACGCTATATCCTGGCTGTTCAGAAGGATATGACGGAGGAGGATCTTGACAAGAAATTCAACGACTACAAGCGTTCTTTCCAATGGCAGATCCTCGAGAGCCGTCTCGTGGAGGGTTCCGATGTCCAGGTGAAGGCCGACGACGTGAGAGGCTATTTCCGTCAGTATTTCATTGACAACTATTTTGGCAACTTCCCGGCCGAGGAGGTCAAGGATCGTCTGGACGAGCTTGTCAACCAGGCCATGACCAACAAGGAGAATGTGAAGAGCGTTTATGATCTGCTCTATGACAAAAAGCTCACCGAACTGTTGCGTACCAAACTCACCATTGAGCACAAAGAGGGTGATTTCACCGCTTTTGTGGACATGATTGCCGCTCGCCGTGCCCCGCAGGGTGAGGAGACAAAAGACGCGACAGAGGAGAAAGCCGGCGAGGATGCTCCCAAGAAGACCGCCAAGCGCAAACCTGCTGCCAAGAAGGAGACTGCCGAGGAGAAAAAAGAGGATAAGCCTGCCGCTCCCAAGAAACCCCGTGCCAAGAAAACCACCAATCCCGAAAAATAAACCATCATGATGCTCAAAGACGAATTCCGCAACTACGCACTCAAACAGCATGGCATCAGCAGCCTGAAAATGGACCGCTACGCCTCCATGACCCGCAATTATATCACTCCGTACATCATTGAGGAACGCCCGATGAATATCACTCAGCTCGATGTGTTCTCCCGCTTGATGAAGGATCGTATTATTTTCCTTGGCGTGCCCATCGATGACGATGTGGCCAACATCATCCAAGCGCAGTTGCTTTTCCTTGAATCGCAAGACCCCGACCGCGACATCCAGATCTACCTGAACAGTCCTGGCGGCATGGTCTATGCCGGTTTGGGCATCTATGATACCATGCAGTACCTGAAGCCGGATGTCTCCACCATCTGCACGGGAATGGCCGCTTCCATGGCAGCCGTGCTGCTTTGCGCCGGCGCAAAGGGCAAACGCTTCGCTTTGCCGCATTCCCGCGTCATGATTCACCAGCCCATGGGCGGTGCCCAAGGCCAAGCCTCTGACATCGAAATCGAGGCTCAGGAGATTATGAAGATCAAGAAGGAACTTTATGAGATCATTGCCCATCACACAGGCAAGTCTTACGACCAGGTGTGGCAGGACAGCGACCGTGACCACTGGATGATCGCCTCCGAAGCCAAAGAGTACGGCATGATCGACCAAGTGCTCTCCAGAGAGAACAAGTAATGGCCAAGAAATCCAAGTATAATCGGATATGCTCCCTTTGCGGGATGCAGATCCCCGAAGATGAGTTCCTGCTCGCCGGCATCGAAGGTGCGGTGTGCGGGAATTGTCTTCATATCGCTCATGACATCCTCCGCGATTATGAGCAGCATGCTGCCCATGGCGGCAATGACTTCAAGGTGAAACTCATCAAACCTCGCGAGATCAAAGCCAAGCTCGATGACTACGTCATCGGGCAGGACGAGGCCAAGAAGGTCATTGCAGTGGCCGTTTACAACCACTACAAGCGCATCATGCAGTCTGCTGACGACGATGAGGTCGATATTGAGAAGTCGAACATCCTGATGATTGGCGAGACCGGCACGGGAAAGACGCTGTTGGCCCGCACTATTGCCAAGTTGCTTGACGTGCCATTCTGCATCGCCGATGCCACCGTTTTCACGGAGGCAGGCTATGTGGGCGAGGATGTGGAAAGCATTCTCAGCCGCTTGTTGCAGGCTGCCGACTACGATGTGGTCAAGGCCGAGCGCGGCATTGTCTTTATTGACGAGATTGACAAGATTGCGCGCAAGGGTGCTGACAATCCTTCCATTACACGCGATGTCTCGGGCGAAGGTGTGCAACAGTCGTTGCTCAAGCTGTTGGAGGGTTCCATGGTGAATGTCCCCCCCCAAGGCGGACGCAAACACCCCGAGCAGCAGTTTATCCAAGTCAACACCAAGAACATTCTTTTTATCGCCAGCGGTGCCTTCAACAATCTGGAGCGCATCATTGGCGAACGCATGAATACCAATGCCATCGGCTACAACAAAAAGAACCGCGCCATCGACAAATCCAACATGTTGCAGTATGTCTCTGCGCAGGATATCAAGCAATTCGGCTTGATACCTGAACTGTGTGGGCGTTTCCCCGTTATCACGTCGCTCAACTCTCTTGATGCCACGGCGTTGAAACAGATCCTCACACAGCCCAAGAACGCGCTGGTGAAACAATATGTGAAGTTGTTCAAGATGGATGGCATCGAATTGTCCTTCTCGGAGGAGACTTTGGATTACATTGTGGCAAAGGCCATCGAGCTGAAATTGGGTGCACGCGGCCTGCGTGCCATTGTGGAAAAGATCATGACCGACGCGATGTACGACTTCCCAAGTCTCAAGAAGCGTAAGATTGAGGTTACGGAGGCGTATGCGCGCGAGCATTTCGAGAAAAGTATTTTTTCCTTTTTGGATAAATAAAAGGGAATTATATACTTGATGGCATAAATCAGGGCTCTGTATCCTTTTTTTTATTTGGGCGTGCCGGCGCGGCGGCGCGGAATCACATTGCATTCGCATACGCCATAAAATGCCGCCGCGCCGTCGGGCTTTCCGCTGCAATGATTTTGGCTTAGACACCACCACCATTCCGAGAGACGCGAAGCGTCAAGCGGAACCTCCGTCTCGCCAGGGAGCGCATTCCCGCCAAAATCATTTCCGCTGCAATCCCTCACGCAGGCTCGTCGAACAC
>JAFPXF010000012.1 GCA_017394765.1 Bacteroidales bacterium
AAACGGATGTGGGGTTCGACGAGCCTGCGTGAGGGATTGAAGCGGAAATGATTTTGGCGGGAATGCGTTCCCTGGCGAGACGGAGGTTCCGCTTGACGCTTCGCGTCTCGCGGAATGGTGGTGGTGTCTAAGCCAAAATCATTGCAGCGGAAAGCCCGACGGCGCGGCGGCATTTGATGGTGTATGCAAATGTGACATAATTACCGTCGCCGCGCCGGCACGCCCAAATCAAAAAAAAGATGCAAAAGCCCTGATTTGTGCCATCAGGTATATAATTCCCCAAAAAAATGTCTGAAACATCGAACAGGTTAGCCGTATCTTCGGCGTATTCGGCGGCAAACTATCTGCCGGCAACATTGAAAACCAACAAGTCAGGATGGCTTATTGAGTATTATGTGGAGAATCCACAGACCCAGGAGACAACCGTGTTTCTTTTGCTGAAAGACCATCATCCGACACACCTTCAGCATCTTTAAAGACGAATTGCAGAAATTCGGACAAATAGAGCCTCCAATTGCGCCAAGTATGGCCTCCGGCGGTCTCAAAATACAAGCACGGAATTTCTTGTTGTTGCACTTTACGGACAAAACGCTTGCTTTGTGAATGAAAGACATCACTTTTGCCAGTGCCTACCCAATAGAAGGCATTGCTATTGACAGGCAGTTGCTTGCGATGCAGAATAGGCGAAAACAATCCCACATATTTGAAGTTGTCCTTGTAGAGATTGGCAAGGGTGGCTGACTGGGTGCCGCCAGCCGACAATCCGGCTACGGCACGCATGTGCATGTCGGAGGAAATACAGTAACGGATGGATAAAAAGCTGTCCATTTCTGGAAATATTTGCTCAAAGTCCTGATGGGACCAGGAATAAAAAAGGAGAAGATTCCGCATCAATCCCACATCCTCGTTTTGGCCGACAAGCCTTTTGGGGTTGGCATCAGGCATCACCACAATCATCGGGTCGGCCTTGCCCAGGCGTATCAGATTGTCAACCTGCTGCACAGCCCGTCCCCGGTCGCACCAAGCCATTTCATTCCCGTCGATACCGTGTAGCAGATAGAGGACCGGATAGGTCCGCCCAGCACGGTCGTAATCTGGCGGCAAATACAAAAGGATGCGGCGTGTCTTTCCGCAGGCGGAATCCCAAAACTCGCACCGCTCGGTTTTCCCGGACAACGAGTCTGTCAGACATAAATTCAACAATGGGGAACCGGAAATGACGAACACGCTTCGTTTCCCGTTCGAGACCCGGATGGAGTCCGCGTTATGGGGATCCACCAGCTTCCGCCCGCGCGATTTGAACCGGTAGGTGTAAACTTCGGGGGCAAGCGGCAACGTGGTATAAGTGAACAGACCACTTTTGTCATGGATCATACGGGCCGACTGCAGCTTATCCCTGTTAATATTGTACTTTCTGTTCCGCAAAGCACAGTCGCAATACACCCGCACTTTGCGGCTCTCAGGCATGTTTACAACAAATGTCACGGAACCGTCCTCATTATATAGGGGAGATTCCGACGCAGGCGATTGCGCTCCCACGAGAACGGGGAACAGCAGAAGCAGCATAATCATTCTTTGACTAATCATTCTTATTTTTCGTCTCATTTTCTGAAATTTCTTCCAACAGCATATCCTCAAAGTGCGATACAGACTCGGCTATGTTGTATTGTTTGGCAAATTCAGCATATTTTTTCTCCATCTCCTTCCTTATTTCCGGATGTTCAATCCAGAAATCGATTTTTTTTGCCAGCAGACGCGGCTTGCGAGGCGCAAACAGACTGCGGCAGTCCAATGCAAATTGGGATGTAGCACTCTGTGTGCTGCACGAAATAAGTGGCACCAGCCCGCTGCTCATCGCCTCCAGACAGGAGAGAGACTCCAACTCCACTTCACCCGCATGGACATACAGGTCCGCGTACCCCAATGCGTCCATCAAATCCTCGTCAGACATATAGCCTATGCAAGGCGGATTGGACAACCCCCTCCCTTTCTTGCGCAATTTCTGTTCACTCAAGCCTGTCCCCACCAGTATCACTTGGATACGAGATTCGTATGCCGAATGCCGGACCGCCTCCAGAATGGTTTCCTGGTGCTTTTCCGGTGACAAGCGGCCCACCATCAGGACAACAAACTTGTCGGCACACCAAGACGGTTTAGCGCATTTGTGCCAATGGAATTGCGGGGGACAGCCATTGCTGATGACGTGCATTTCACCAGTGTACCCAAGGTGGACCAAATAGTCGGCTATGAAGCGGCTCGGACAGTGTATATGACGGAAAAATCGGAAGAAAAAACGGTTGTAACCATTATAAACAATGGTATTCAGCCATTTGAATTTTTGCATGTGAAAAGTGGCTGTCACATTCTCAGGTTGTACATGAAATGCAGCCGTACAAGGCTTTCCCATCTGGTCGGCCATCCGTTTTGTAGCCTTTTCCAATCCGAAGGGCATAAAACAATGTGCCACATCGCACCATTCCAGAGCTTCGCGTATGACATCCTCATTCGGTTGGGCATACTTGAAGCCATGACGCTTCACCAGACAATCCACCAGCGGGAAATGGTATTCAGGTACCGTGAAACGACAGGCATCCGGTGTTCCTGTGGTGAGAAACCTAACCTCATGTCCGCGGCTTCTCAGTTCCGCTGCGAACCGTTTGGCGGAAACGCTCGTCCCATTATGATTGTCAATGGTCTCAATAACAAAAAGAATCTTCATATTCCGAGTATTTTTTATGCCATCACTTTGCGTGAAAAACGGCGGCAAAAATACTACTTAAATCGTACTAAAATGCTTTTATGATTTATTAAGACAGTCAATATACTGATAATCAGAAGAATAAAAAAGTTAAAAAAAGTTAATTGACATAATAGCACCTTTTTTAATGCGCACTAACGCGTCAAATGAAATCCGGCTCCACCTGACAAATGTCGGCTTCCTCGACCTCATTATTACGATAAATGAGGAAAAAAACGGCCGTGTGTAGTGGCTCTGTTTTTTTATGTTTACTTGATATTATAACCAGCGCACAAAGAGCGATCTGTCCACAAAGTAATCACTTGTCAAGGCTTACAATGTGGTACTTGCGACTCCCAAGGCCTATCATTTCCGCCCACTCGATAGTGTGGATGCCGTGCTGCTTGTCAATGCGGCCAAGCAAGTCGGTGGGGTCATTGGTGGGTGTCACCTGCTGGTTATTGATGATGTCGATACAGGCCTGGTCAAGGGCCACGGGGTCGGTGCTGGCGAGGATGCCGTAGTCCTCCAGTTTCACGGGCTCTGGATGATCCACGCAGTCGCAGTCGATGCTCATGTTATTCATCACGCTGATGTAGATGATACCTTCTTTCTGCTGGAAGTAGTTCGTCACCGCTTGCGCAGCAGCGGCCATGCTTTCGAGAAAACCGTCCTGATCACCGATGTATTCAGGAGTCCAGAGTTTCTCCATGTCAAGTTTCTCCATTTTGCCGGCGGAGTGGATATAGGCTTTGCCGTTGGCGCTTGCACAGCCGATGCTCAAATTCTTCAGTGCGCCGCCGTAGCCGCCCATCGGATGACCTTTGAAATGGTTGAGCGCGATCATGAAGTCATAGTTGGCCATGTGGTTGCCCACGATGTCGTACCGGATGTGCGAGGTGTCCTGCACGGGAATCCGCATCTCGCCCTCGTCATCCATAATGTCCACTTTGAACATGGGCGTGAAACCATGACGCGCGATGACCTTCCAGTGATTGGCGGAGGTGTTGCGGTCATCTTGCTCATTGCCGGGACCGCTGCTGTAGGCCGTGTTGCACTCCACGATGGTACCATCGACAGCCTCCACCAGCAACTTGATGAGTTCGGGCTTAAGATAGTTGGGATTACTGCCCTCCCCTGTGCTCATCTTGACAGCTACCCTACCCTTTGCTGTCACGCCTAATGCCTTGTAGATGTTGAGCAACCCTTCCGGGCTGATATCCTTGGTCAGATAAACCGCCGCGCCCTCCTGGGGTTCTTGAGCCTGCGCGTTTTCTGTTTTCTGTTTGCAGCCCACCAGTATCAGAGCGACAGAGATTGTGAATAATACTAATTTCTTCATCATTTTTATTTCTATTCTTGAGTTTTTCATAATTGGCATGAATACTATTTTTTCATAAGCGGATGCAAATTCACATTCCTAATGTGTCTTTTGTTTTCGCCTGCAAAAATAAACATTTTCCATTAGCAGGAGGCAAACAAATGAATTTAAAAGCCGCCAAAATCACCATAAATGAGGATTGTACCGCATGGTAGAATTACTATTTTTGCCTCGCCAAAAAATAATAATTGAACACAACGGAATTGCAACTATATGAACTACTTACGATTATTGTCAGCCTTCTTCCTGATGGCCGTCGCATCGCTTGCGAATGCCCAGTCACAGGAACGGCAGCTTTTCGACGGTGGCATGATGGTTCACACGGGATACCTGCAAGGACATTTCAACGCCCTGAATTACGACGCAAAAGGAATGACCTTCGGACTTGGCGGAGTAATACGTTTCCATCTTGGCAACCATATTCGTCTTGGCGGCGAAGGGTATGTCTCCACCCTGCGCCAAATGAAAAACGGCAGCTACATCCGCACCAGTTGGGGCGGTCTTCTGGTGGATGCCTATTGGAAGTTTGGTCGTTGGCAGCCTTACGCCGGACTCACCATCGGGGGCGGAAGAGGTTCCACACTGCTGCTGTTCGACGGATCGTCGGAAGATTGGGCACCTGAAAACAATGCGGTGATGCACAACGAGACTTTTTTCTGTCTTAATCCCAACATCGGGGTCGAATTTGCCCTCACGCCGTCCATTCACCTCTCATTCAAAACAGACTGGCTCATCCCACTGCCCACCCGAGAGACGCCCTCTGGTGCTCGGTTCTATTTTGGGGTGGTTTTTGCGCATTGAGGTGGACGATGCGACGGCTACCGCGAGTTGGAAAAACAGCAGTCCAACAGCCGGCCGTAATCGTTCCATTCGCCGAACATCTTTCCCTTTTTCGTCTCTTCGATCAGACGTGCGAGGGCTTGTTGGTACATCTGAGCATCCCGATTCTTGTAGTTGGTTATTTCATGTTAACACCTTATTCATATCGTTTGTTTTTTGAGTTTGCAAAGGTAGCAAAATATCACTTTGCAAAATGCGGTCTTGTTTTACTTTATCTAAATTGAATTTCAAGATAAAGTATGTTTTTCTCGTGATTCATCAGAGCTGATTTTAGTTTCAATAATTTGATAAGATACTGATTTACTGTTTGTTGATTCTTATTTCCTTCATTATTGGTGAACAACTCATAGAGCTCGTCCTTGGCCTGCATGACGATAGAGGGAATCGGATAGACCTGAGCGTGCGGAAAAACCAAAACGCCATCCCATTCCTACCGAGCCCTTCAGCCCTAACGGGCTGTGTCTTGTATAGGAATAGTGTTCCATTGACATGGTCACGGAGTTGGCAGGTTTTGGGCTTTATTCCCTATGATTTCTCGTTATGTTAAAACGCGAATGTTAACACGAAGTAACCAACAGCCGAAGGCTAACCAACAGCGAAGCTCATCAACAGCCGCAGGCTCGAAAGGGTTCATCTTCTTTTTTCCCGAGGCTTAATATCATAGACAACCACCTCGTTGAAAACGCCTTCCTTTGTGAAAATGCTAAACAAATAGGCCTTGCAGGTGACGGGTTTGTCCTTCGGCAACCTGCAGCTGTTCTTCACCCTTTCCACAGTGTTGAAGAAGAACTCCTTTCCTCCTTGCGACAGCAGGACGGCGGTGGGATCCGCCGGCATGTTCTCTTCAAGGTCCCGTATGACGTAATAGTAGGCTATCTCTTCCCGCAATGCTTCGTCCTTGATGAACGCCAAATCCTGTTCTTGGAAATTGTAATGGCCTTTGCAACAGGAGAGGTAGAGGGCTTCGAAAGAATGAGAGGAGACGGAGATGGAGTCGATATTGTTGTAACTCCAAAATTTTTCGAGCAATATTGCCGAATGCCCATCTGAAAATGTGAGGACAGGGCAATTGTTTGTTTTCATTCCTTTGTCAAGGAAAAAGTCGTTGTATGATAACATGACCAGCTCATTGCGTGCGGGAACATTCAACACAATATGAGGAATATCGCTGCCGTCTCCTTGG
The DNA here is from genome assembly GCA_017394765.1 of Bacteroidales bacterium. The sequence goes on from JAFPXF010000012.1 coordinate 6,142, forward strand.
TGATAATCCACGATGGAAAAGCCCAATTTGGGTGGATAAGATGGCTCGTAAATGGGCATGTCTGTAGGGAGAGCGGGAAAAGAGAAAACAGAGTCGTTGCCGCTCAAATAAAAGGTCGGACAAAACTGCAGGTGGACGCCTCCATTCCCCACGAATAGAAGCTTGTCAGCAATGCCGTCGCCGTCAAAATCCCAATTTCCGGAATAGTCGTGAGTTTGGCTCTCTTCGTCATAAGAGTAGTGTATATTCGTGTTTTTGTACAACTCTGAAAATGAATTTGTTGGCTGCGCGTCACAGCCGAATAGTCCAATGCCGGCCAAGAGAAGGATTACAATAGTATGCTTCATCTTTTGTGAGTTTTTATGGCGCGAAAATACACTTTTTGAATGAATGTTAACACGAAGTCATCAACAGCCGCAGGCTAACCAACAGCGAAGCTAACCAACAGCGCAGGCTAAACGACACGGAGTCAGCAGCATGTCCGTGTTTTCCGCAGCTGTTCTTTTCGCGCCGAGGGGACGATTTCCTCGTGGTAGAAGTAGTTCACCACCACGGGCGGTTCGCCGTGCTTGGCGCGCACCGTGTCGTCGTTGCGGACGTATAAGAACCCCTTCTCAGCACAGAATCGGCGCAAGTCGGTGTCGAGTTCGCTCCAATAGGTGCGGTCTTTCTTGGTGTAG
>JAFPXF010000072.1 GCA_017394765.1 Bacteroidales bacterium
ATAGTTGTTGATGCCGACCGGCTCCGTGGTGAAGGTCTTCTCGGCTCCGTAGGTCGTGCCGGAAGCCGTGGTGGCGAAAGCTTTGAAGGTATAGCTTGTGTTCGGAGTCAGGCCCGTCAGGTCATAACTCATCGTGGCGCCTGTGGCGTTCACAACGGTGTACGTGCCGCCCGTGGTGGCCTTCCACTCAAAACCTTGCGCCGTGATAGCCTCGTCACCTGCCATCACCGCGCCGTTCAGCGTGGCGGTCGTCTGTGTGATGCTCGTGGCGTCGTTGGTCGTCACCGTCGGAGGCGTGACGGAGGTGGGTTGTGTGGTGAAGGTCATCTCCGCACCGTAGATAGTGCCGGAAGCAGTGGTGGCGAAGGCGCGGAACGTGTAGCCCGTGTTAGGCGTGAGATTCGTCAAGTTGTGGCTCATCGTGGTGCCCGCGACATTCACTGCTGTGTAGTTGCCGCCTGCAGTGGCCTTCCATTCAAAGCCCTGGGCCGTGATGGTTTCACTACCGGCCGTCACCGTGCCGTGCAGCGTGGCTGAAGTTTGCGCGATGTCCGTCGCCGCCTCCGTGGTCACCGTGGGAGGTGTCACGGAAGATTGTGTGGTAAAGATGGCGGTGGCTGACCAGTCAGAGCTGTGGGTGTTGTCGCACACGGCCTTCACACGCGCCTCGTACTGGGTGCTGGCGGTCAGACCCGTAAGGTTGTGACTCGGCGTGCCCGTCACGTTTATATCGCTTGACCAGCTGCCGGAAGGTTCTCTGTATTGGAGCACCCAGTCGCTCTCGTTGCCGGCAGCCGTCCAGGTGATAGTGGCAGAGGTCTGCTGGATGTTGGAAGCCGTCACATTCGTGGGCGCATTGCAGATGAAGGGAGCCACATCCACCACGATGTTGTCCACATAACCTTGGTTGTAAGCGGAACTCGAAACTTGAGGCGCCTTGAGGGCGATATACTTGCCCGTGCCGGTGTAGTGGTCAAAGCGAACCGTGAAGTTGGTGTAGGTGGTGCCGGCAGGACTGATGGTGTCCACCGGCTCAAACGTGCCGATGTTGGAGGGATCGGTCATCACACCCACGATCAGCATCAGGTTGTAGCTGCTGCTGCTTCTACGGGCGCCCATGGAAATCTGCAACGTGTTCATCGGATAGAGCATCGGGTCGATGCCGGGCAGAATAGCGTACTGGTCGCTGTAGGCCGAGGTGGTGTAGGTGTAGAACTTCAGGGAGTTGCTGCCGCCCTGGGCGTAAGTGGAACCGCTGTACACCTGAGGCATTCCGGTGTAGGAGGTGCCGGTGTTGTAATAGTTCCAGCAATCCGGCATCGTATGGTCCGAAGAGGATGTGGTACCAGCCGTGCTTTCAAACGTCTCATTGTACGGCAGCATGGTGATGTCCGTACAGTTCGTGGTGAAGAGGGCTATCGGTGTCCACGTGGCGGAGTACTCTCCGTTGCCGCAGGAGGCAAGCACCTGCCAAGCGTAAGTAGTGTTGGGCGTCAGGTTCTGCAACTGATACGCCGGGGTACCCGTCACCACAACGGTGTCGAAAGGAACACCCCCCTGGTTCGACTTGTAGCGCAACAGCCATTCCGTCTCCGTGCCGTTCGGAACCCAGGAGAGGTCAGCGCTGTTGGTGGTGACGTTCGATACCGTCACGTTTTCTCTGACAGGAAGACAGGTCGATGACATAGAGATTTCAATGTCATCCACATAACCCTGGTTGACGGCCACACCCGCATCCTTGACCGCTCTGAGCGCAACGCGGTTGCCGATACCGGCGAAATTGCTGAAATAGACACTCTTTTCCGTATAACTGTCGGAAGTGAAGTCCAGCGTGTCGTGCGGCGTGAAGGTGCTGGCATCGTACGGGTCAGTCATCACACCCACCTCGAGTCTGAACACAGAGTAAGAGGTGGAGGACTTCTTCGCGGAGAGTTTCAGCTTCAGGTTATGAATAGGATACAGCGTGGTGTCGATGGCCGGCATAATGGCATATTGGGGAGCGTAGGAAGAGGCCGTGCCCGTGAAGAACTTCAGGCTTATCGTGCCGCTGTTGGCATAGGACGAGCCGCTGTACATCGTAGGACAACCCGCGTAAGTGGACATACTGCCCGTGTTGATGTGTTTCCAACAAGAGGGCAGATAATTGGAAGTAGCGGAAGAGGGAGCATCCGTGTAGGTGTCGAAGTTCTCCGTGAACGGAATGCCCATCGGGAGACAGTCGGTGATGACACTCAAGGGGTTGGAAGGTTCGGAGAAACTACCCGAGCCGCAGTCGGCCTTCACCTGGAACACATACGTTGTGTTAGGCGTCAGACCCGTGATGGTGGTGGGGATGGACGAGGTGTTGTGCTCAGCCCACACCGAATCGCTCTCCTCGCGGTATTCCACAACCCAGCTTCCCTCCGTGCCGGTGGGGGTCCAGCTCAGGGTGACGGCATCGGTCGTGATGTGGGAAGCCGCCAGGTCGTTTTGGACACGCAGACAATTGGACATCACGGAGAGGACAATGTTGTCCACATAACCGCCATTGATGTTCACACCTGCCTGATTGGAAGCCAACAGGGCGATATAGCTGCCCGCGCCCTGGTAATTGTTGAAATAGACAAAATGATTCTCATAGTCCACAGAGTTGGCATAGAGTGTGTCCACTGGTACAAAGGTGCTGTCATTGGCCGGATCGGTCATCACACCCACCACAATGGAGAAATGAGTGTAGGAGGTGGAGTATTTGCGCATATCCAACTCAAGTTGCAGGGTGTTGATGGGATTCTGCTGCACATCGATTTGCGGCAGGATAGCGTACTGAGGCGCATAAGCCGAGGCCGTACCCGAATAGAAACGCAGGGAATTGGTGCCGGAAGCTGCATTCGAGGAGGAATTGTACACATACGGACACCCTCTGTAGGTGTTGGTACCCGTGTTGATGTAGTGCCAGCAAACCGGCAGGTTGTTCGTCGTGGAGGTCGCGGTACTGATACCATTTTCGCTGTCAAAGTTCTCGCTGAACGGAAGCTGTGCCAACGGATAGCAGTTCGTGGTGAAACTCTGGAAGAGATATGAGCTGTATCCCGTATTGCCCGGACAGATGGCCCGCACATAGACATCATACACCGTGCCGTCAGTCAAACCGTTAAGGGTGGTGGGGTTCGCATTGACCGTCATCGGTGTGGCAGAGGAAATCTCATCACCGTGAGGCACAACCGTCACCTCCCAAGAGGTCTCGTTGCCGCCCGCCGTCCAGGAGATGGTGGCGGAGGTTTGCGTCACATTGCTCACGACAAGGTTCGTCGGGGCATCGCACTGCGGCAGCATCTCCACCATAACGTTGTCCACATACGCACCGCAAGAGGTGGTGGTGGAGAGATTCTTGTCGAGGAAAAGCGTAATGTAACGGCCCGTTCCCGTGTAGTTTGCCAAGGACACCGTGACATCACTGTAGGTGGTGTTGGCGGCTTGCACCGTATCCACCGGCACAAAGGTCGCGATATTGTTCACATCCGACATCACACCCACCACAAGGTTGGCATCGTAGGAGGCCAAATACTGACGGATTCCGAAGGAAACTTGCAGTGTGTTGACCGGCGTGACATCCGCATCCACCTCCGGAAGAATAGCGTACAAGTTGCCGTAGTCGGTGGAAAGAGACTGCGAGCTGTAAAAGTAAAGACTATTGTTGCCCTCCTGGGCGTAGGTGCCATTGCCATAGATGACCGGCATTCCAAGGTAGTAAGAATAGCTACCTGTATTGATGCGGTGCCAACAATCGGGCAGCACCTCATCCGTGTAGGAGGTCACACCTGCATAGTTCTCAAAGGTCTCATAATAGGGTATCTGCATAGGAAGACACTGCGTGTTGAAATCGTAGAGCATCCAAGCACCCGTCTCCCCGTCGTCGCAGTAGGACTGCACAAAGACCGTATAGTTGGTGTTCGGGGTGAGACCCGTCAAGTGCAGACTGTTCGTGTTCGTGATGGCGCTCAGATAGGTCATCGTCATATCCACGGCATCGGAAGGACCGTAGAAGTAATTCCAAGTGGACTCGGAACCGCCGGCATCCCAAGTGATGTCTGCTTCTGTGGCGGTCACATTGGAGGATTGGATATTGGTGACGGCGACGCAATTGGGCTTGTAGTCCACATTCACATCATCCACATAGAAGGTGGTCGTCATATCCTGAGGCACGCGGAAGGCCAGATAACGGCCGTTTCCAGTATAGTTAACCGTATTGATGGCGGCATACTCCCAGACATTGATCTCCGTCGGAGTAAAAGAACCCGTGACCACAAAGGTAGAGACATCGTCCGGGTCGCTCATCACACCCACTTGCACATAGCCGCCGGCGTTGGCAGAGAGGGCACGGAACTGCACTTGCAGGGAGTCCATCGGAATGGAAGCGTCGAAACGCGGCAGCACGGCGATGCCGTAATAGGAGGTAGTACCGTACAGTCTCAGGGAACCCGTGCCGCTGAAGGCTTCAGCAGAGCTGATATAGGGACGGTTGGTCTCATAGTTGGTGAGTCGGCCCCAGCAGGTCGGCATCACGCCGGCGCTACCGCTGGTGGCGGGCGTGTAGCTGTCGAAGTTCTCCGTCAAGGGGAAGTTGGCGTCCAAGCAAGGCGTGCTGGCCAGCACGGTCACCCAGTCGCTGCTGTCGCCAGGCGCACAGATGGAGCGCATCCGGATCGTATAGTCCTGGTTGGCCTGCAGGTTGTAAATCGTGTGAGGGGCGAGTGTCACCAAACCATCCGACGTGAAGTCGGGGTCACCGGCGGTCTTGAACTGCACTTCCCAAGCATTCTCGGTGTAACCGGCCACCCAGTCAAGGGTGATGCTTTCGCTGGTAACATCCGTAACAATCACGTTCGGGGCCACACAGGAGATCGTGGAGGAGCAAGCAAAACCGAAACGGATATTGTTACGATAGGTGCTTCTCGTGCCCGTCACAGCAGGGTTGAACGGGTCAAGGTCGGTGGCTTGGTATTTGTACACCACGTGACAGTTGTTCTGGGAAGCCGTGGTGCTGCCGTTGGCGGTATAGTAGAACTTCATCGCGGTTGTGGAGCCTACCACAGTGCCGGTGTTGTCATCGAAGGTGACAACCAAGTTCTCACTGCCGTTGAAATGGAACACGGTATCCAGCAGGATGGTATTCCAACCGTCGCCGCCCGTCTCCCAACGCACACTGCCGCTATAGACCAGCTGCGCACCGGTCATCGACATAAAGGTGTTGGGAATGTTCGACTCCACCGTGTGCATCATATATATATTGTAGATACGGCTGGTGTCCATTGTGCCCGCATATTTGAGCGAAATGGCATTGATGTCGCCTGCCACACCACCCAACTCGGAGGCCAACCACAACTCCTGTGTCAAGGAATATTTGGCCGTGGTGCCGGTGGTGGCATACGTGGGCACATAGTTGGTGGTGGTAGTGCCCGTGCCCACCGTCACATCAGAGAGACCCGACAGACAACCCGTGCGGAACGAAGCGGTCAATGCAGTGGAAGCTCCGGTAGCGCACTCCGTATAGAGACGCACCTCATATTGAGTTTCAGGATTGAGTCCTGACAAGAGACAATGGTTGTCGGTAACCGTAACTGGTGCCGACCAGCTATTTTGGCCCAACTCGGAGTACTCGACCGAATAGCCCGTGGCTCCGTAAGGCGCAGCTGTCCAGGTCAGCAGGGCGGAAGAGCCCGTGACATTGCCCACCGCCAGCAAACTGGCCTCCGGACAATCGGGGGCCTCATCCAACAGCACATCATCCACTATAGCATAGCGGGTGCCGCCTTCGGGCAGATAGAACACGATGTACAAGGGAGCGTCGTAATGGCCCGGAACCACCAGCAATTGAGGATACCAGGTGTTGATGCTTTCATAATCCGTAGGATAATACTCCTTCAGCACCACCATAGAATCCATATAGTTGGGATTGGTGGTGACACCCACTGTCAAACGGCCGTAGTTCTCGCTGGTCTTCATAATCTTGAACTGAAGAGCCAAGGCACCGGCAGCGTATTGCGACACGTCAATGGGTTGCGAAGCGGCATACGAATAAGCAGCGGAAGTGCTGTAGAAATAGAGACCGCCTACGCCGGAGGAGCGGTAGTTTGAATTGATATAAGGATAGGGTGAGGTATTGGTGTTCAAAGCCGTCCAGCAAGTGGGGAACGGACCAGGCGTAGTCGTGGTGGTACTGGTGGCGGTGCCGTAACTGTCAAAATTCTCCACATACGGGATGGTCGTCGGGGCGCATTTCGTGGTGAATTCCTGTTTCTTGGACCAAGGGCTGTAATCGCCGCCACCGCAGTCGGCGCGGACATAAAGCTCATAATCCGTAGAGGGGGTCAGTCCCGTATAGGTGAAGGGATGCTCCGTGGTGGTCATAGCCGTACCATTGTCGGGATCCGTGCCGGCGGGCACCACTACCACTTCCCAGTTGGTCTCGCTGCCCATCGGGGTCCAGTCGGCCGTCACACTGTAGGGCAGCGCATTGTATGCTTCCACGGCAAAAGGTTTGGGACAAGAAGGTATCACCGACACCATAATGTCATCCACATGGCCGGCATTGTAATAATAGGTGCCGTATGAGCTACCGGTAACGGAGGTCTGCAGGGGCGCGGGAGCCATCAAGGCAATACGGTTGCCCGGTCCCACAAAGTTGTTGAACGGGATAATATAGCTACGGTAGTCAATGTCTTCCAGCGAGCCAATCTCGATGGTGTCCACCGGAGTGAACGTGCTGTCATTGGCCCAAACACCCACATACAGGATGAACTGATAGTAGGAGGAGGTCTGGTCGCTCGTGTTGACGGCACGCTTGCGGGCGCTGAACTCCAACTGCAGGGTGTTCATCGGATGAAGCACCGTGTCAATGGGAGGCAGAATCACATATTCGTCACCACCATACATTGTGGCCGAGGTCTTGTACGAAGAGAAGTAAAGACTGTTGTTGCCGCTAAGGGAGTGGGTACTGTAGTTATACATAAAAGGATAACCCGCATAATTGTTATAGTTACCCGTGGTCTGGTTGTTCCAGCAATTCGGCAACACCGCGGTGGCCGACACGGACGTGGCCCCGATATAACTGTCGAAATTCTCCTCGTAAGGCAAACTGGTGATAGGACCGCAAACGGTATGGCAGGTGAGATTGTTGCTGTAGGCGGAGGTGTCTCCCCCACTGCAAAGGGAACGCACATAGAAATCGTAGGTAGTGGAAGGCGAAAGGTTGCCCACCGTCAGCGTAGTGGAGGTGGCGGTGACCATTGTACCATTGCCCGGCGTGAAGCCCACCGGACCGTACTCCACGATCCATTCGGTGGCCGTGCCCATCTCCGCCCAGGAAATCTCTATCGAAGTCGGCGTGGTGGCATTGCTGTTCTCTACCAGACCCTGCGGCTTTGGACAGAGAGGAATCACATCCAGCACCAGATTGTCCAAATAAGCATAGTTGTATTGTGCAGCACCGGCAGAATTCGTATGCGGGGCCTTCAGGGTGATGTAACGCCCGTTGCCCGTATATTGGCTGAAGTTCACCACAAAGTTGGAGTGAAGGGGTGAATTGGTTCTCACAGTGTCCACGGGCACAAAGGTGGAAACGTCAGAGATGGAGGACATCACACCCACCACCATCTCCATAGGATAGGAGGTGCTTCCGGAGGAGTAACTTCTCGCATCAAACTCCAATTGCAAGGTATTGATGGGATGGGCATTGACATCCAACGGCGGCAAAATGGCATATTGGTCGGAATAGGTGGTAGCCGTGGTCATCTGGAACCTCAGCGAGTTGGGCGTGGAAGCCGCGTATGAAGAGGTGCTATAGACAGAGGGCAAACCCACGTTAGCAGAGCCGAAGTTGGCAAAATTCCATCCGGCCGGCAGCACATGGCCCGCCAAAGTGGCGGCGGTGGAACCCGTAATGCCATCAAAGTTCTCCGTGTAAGGAAGCGTGGTGATCATGTCGTTGTCGTTCATCACCACCGTGATGCTGGCAGGTGACGATTCGCAACCGCTGGCATACAGGGCCTTCACCTCATAATTGTAGGTACCGTCGTTCACCAATGAATCTGTGTAAACATTGGTGCTGGTGTTGGCCATCAGCACATTGTCGCGATACACATTGTAGGAAACCAGATCAGAGGTGTTGGAGAAGATACCGCTCAGGAACCAGGCGCGATTGGAGGCAAGGCTCCAACCACTCGGAGTATTCACCAAGTTGCTGGCTCCGTTCACACAAACGGCATCGTCATACATCATAGGATACCCGTCTTCATAGTTGTACACCACTCTCAAGCCAATCCATATCTCCTGATTGGGGTCCACCGTCACGGGCGTGGACAAGAGCACGTTGTTGTCGCTCCGCACCGTCAAGGTGTTGTCCAAATGCTGGTCCAACATCAGGGTGCCTGGGTTAAGGGTGCCATTCAGCGTGTCAAGAGAGCCTCCCTGCCAAACCTTGATATAGTATTCACAGGGGGCTGTCAGATAGGGGCGGAAGCGTATTCCCGTAAGCGACTTGCCCGACAAAGCGGACATCTCAGAGACCGGAATACGAATAACAGCCGTAAAGTCGTTGCCGTTCTTGTAAATCATAGGATGATTTTGCGTGTAACCGAACACCGTCTCCCCGGTATAGGTCAACGCCGACCACTCCAACTGGGCATTGCGCCACTCCGGAGTATGGACTTTCCCTGTCAGACCCGTAGGGGCCGTACAACCTGTTTGCGCGCGCAATCCGACAAGGGATAGCAGCAACACTGTCAAGATGAATAATTTCTTTTTCATAGTAAGTTTGTTTTTTGATTATTATGATTTTCTATTATGTCTCAACACAACATCTCCCCCAATGTTCCTGTCAAAAGGGGGTGCAAAGATAGTGTTTTTTTTCTGACTGTCTAAAAAACAAATCTTGAATTTCCTTCTGGATAAAGTGACGGTAAAACGACTATTGATAATAACGGATAAAAACAATGGAATACTACGGGGAACCCGCAAAAAAAAAACGGTCCCCGGGAATTTCGGGGACCGTTGAAAGGTAGGGCCGTCACACTGTGGCGGCCCTACAATACAAAACATTATTGTTTCACCACCCGTTTTGTCACCACTCCCCTATCGGTCGCCACCTTGACGAAATAGGTGCCGGATGCGTAGCCGTTCAGGTCGAGGGTGGCGGTGTGGTCATTCACACTCATCACATTCAGCAGCTTGCCGTAAGTGTCATACACCTCAACCTTCTGCATCAGGAACTCAGTGTTCTGAATCTGAACCATTCCGTTCGTCGGGTTCGGATAGACTGTCACGCTGTTATTCAGAGGGTAGTCATCAATGCCGCTATGACTTGCCTGGAAGGTGATGGTGTCGGAAGGATCACTCCACAGGCCGTTGGTACAATGCGTAACCACATAGCCTTCATATAAAACGGAATCCTCTACGGTCAATTGGACGTCTGGAGTTGTCGTAATTACAGAATCCCACACACTTTCCGAAATTTTCTTGTAGAAGAATTTCCACTCATTGGCGTCACCATCTTCCTGTATCCAATAAATGTAGGCATTGGGGGTTTTGACCATGGTCGCCTGCATAACGTTCGTCGGGGCGGGACAGGTCTCCTGCTGCTCCTGGTCCGTGGTGAAGGTCTTCTCTGCACCGTATGTCGTGCCGGAAGCCGTGGTGGCGAACGCACGGAATGTGTAGCTTGTGTTGGCGGTCAAGCCTGTCAGGTCGTAGCTCATCGTGGTGCCCGTGACATTCACAGCGGTATAGGTGCCGCCGGTGGTGGCCTTCCACTCGAAGCCCTGCGCCGTGATGGTCTCATTACCCGGAGTGACGGAACCGTTCAGCGTGGCAGTCGTCTGCCCGATATTCGTGGCATCGTCGGTGGTTACCGTTGGGGCAACCACAGAGCCCTGCTGCGTGGTGAAGGTCTTCTCCGCACCGTAGGTCGTGCCGGATGCCGTGGTGGCAAAGGCGCGGAACGTGTAGCTCGTGTTCGACATCAAGCCTGTCAAGTCGTAGCTCAGTGTCGTGCCGGTGGCGTTCACAGCCGTGTAGGTGCCGCCGTTGGTGACCTTCCACTCGAAGCCCTGCGCTGTGATGGTCTCATTACCCGGGGTGATGGCACCGTTCAACGTGGCGGTCGTCTGCCCGATATTCGTGGCATCGTTGGTGGTCACCGTCGGGGCAACTACAATCACCAACGTGGTGAAATGAGCCGTGTCCGACCACTCGGAGGTGGTGACCGGATTACATACGGCCTGTACGCGCACATCATACTGGGTGTTGTCCGTCAAACCCGTCAACGCGTAGATCGGATTGCTTGTCACTAAAACGGAGTTCGACCAGTCTCCGGATGCCGCCTTGTATTGGAGGTTCCAGCTCGTCTCAGCATCGCCGGGCGTCCAGCTGATGGTGGCGGAAGTAGGTGCAATGCTGGAGGCTGTCACATTGGTCGGGGTGCTGCACGGCACCGGGGCAATGCTAACCTCAATGTCATCCACATAGCCGGTATTGCTGGTACTGGCTGAATTATGCGGCACTTTCAACGCAATATAGGTACCTGTGCCCGAGTAGGTGCCGAAATCGACTGTGAAGTTGTTGTAATTGATGTCGGTCGGGGCAATTGTCTCTATCGGCGCAAAAGTGTTGCGGTCAAGAGGATTGTCCATCACACCCACTATGATCACGAAGTTGTTGCTGGTTGAATTACTGCTTTGACGAGCCCAGAACGAGAGCTGCAGCGTGTTGATGGGATAGGTGTTCACATCAATTTGAGGAAGGATGGCGTATTGGTCGCCATAGTCGGTATTGCCCGAATTGGTGTAGAAGCGGATGGCGTTGAGTCCGCTGTGGGCATACGCGCTGGTGCCATTGCTATAGACAATGGGGTATCCTGCAAAGGCCGAATAGGTGCCGGCCAAGTGGTTCCAACACTCGGGCAGGTTGTTCTGCACTCCCGTGGTAGTGCCCATCACACCGTCGAAGTTTTCGGTGAAGGGCAGTGTCGTGATGGGATTACACTCTGTCGTTACAAGCAACGGAGTGGAATACTCCGACAGCTCGCCATTGCCGCAGTCGGCCTGCACACGGATCAAGTAGGGCGAATGGGGAAGAAGGTTGGAGAGGGTGGTTTGCGAGGTGCCTGACACGTTTTGTGTCAGCCAGGTGGTGTCATTGAACATCTTGTAACTTACCACCCAGCTCGTTTCACTGCCATTTGCATCCCACTCAATCGTGATACTGCTGCTGGTGATGGATGTGGTGTGTACATTGCTGACAGGTCGGCAGGTCGGGGCCACAGAGAGCTCCAAATTATCCACATAGCCGGCATTGTAAAAGGCTACTGGAGCTTTCACCATCATCGCAATATAGTTGCCGCCACCCGTGTAGGAATCGAAATAGACCGTGAACGGCTCATACCCGTCGGAAACAAGACTGACAGTATCCACCGGTACGAAGGTCGTCGGGTCAAGCACATCGCTCATCACACCCACAATCAGGCTGAACGGGTATGATGGACTATACTTTCTGGCAAAGAACTTGAGTTGCAGGGTGGAAATCGGATAGGTGACCACATCCAAGCCCGGCAGAATGGCATACTGGTCACCGTATGTGGTCATGCCGGAAGTATAACCGTAGAAGAAGACCGTATTGCCTCCCGAATAGGCTGGCTCATCTACATTGGTGAAGATAATCGGATAGCCCGTATAGTTGTCACTGGTGGTGCCAATGTTCAGATTATGCCAACACGGCGGCAGGTTGTTGACGGACACCGTGACAGAACTGGTGCCCGGTTCATTGTCAAAATTGGCACTGTAGGGCAGCACAGCCAGATTTTCACAATCCGTGGTGGCCGCAATAGGCGCTGTGGGTTCCGAATAGGAGTCGTTACAGTTGGCCATCACACGAATATCGTAAGAGGTGTTGGGAAGAAGACCTGTAATCTGGGTGGTGGTGGCAAAGGCCATTTCTTCGTTCCAAACGGAGTCCAAAGTAGGTTTGTATTGTACAATCCAAGAGCTTTCGTTGCCGTTGGAATTCCAATTCACTGTGATGTCGGTGATTCCGATCTGGGTGACATGCAAGTTGTCCACACCGAGACAAACCGGAATCTCTTCAACCACAATATTGTCGAAATATCCGCCATTATACGACAGGGAAGGATCTGTCGGAACAAAAATGGCGATGTAACGTCCATTGCCGGTATAACTGCTCAAGTTGATGTGACGCAATTCATAATCCAAAGAGGTGTATATCAGCGTGTCCACAGGTGTGAAGGTGCTGGCTTGGGCCGGATCGGTCATCACACCCACTATAGCCATAAGATATGGATAGCTTGAGGAATATTTCCGCACATAGAAGGAGAGCTGCAGATCGCTTATCGACAAGACATCGGTGTTGACAGGAGGCAAAATGGCGTACTGTTCACCGTATGTGCCTGAATTATTAACGTAAAACCGCAAACTGTTGTTGGAGTTGTAGGCGGATGACGTGCCCTTGTACACAATGGGATAGCCTATGTATGATGAAGAAGAACCGGTGTTGATGTAATTCCAACAGTCGGGCAGGTTGTTGGCCGAACCACTCGTGGAGCCCTCCAATGCTTCGAAATTCACGAAATAAGGCAGTGTACTGATGGAATCACAAAGGGTGGACACCGTTGCGATAACGTATGAGCTGTATCCTGTGCCTCCCGGACAGATGGCTCTCAGATAGATATCGTAGTTAAAGCCGAAATCAAGATTGGTAAGATGGTAGAAGGTGTCTGTCGGCACCGTGATGGACACAGCATCCATGAAATTGGTACCGGCCGGCACGACACGGATCTCCCATGAGGTTTCGTTGCCGACAGGATGCCACGACAACATGACGTCATGGGAATGCACGTCGCTGACAGTGAAGTTGGTCGGGGCATCGCACATCGGAGCATAATCCACTCTGATGTTATCCACATATATGCCATCACCACGACCCTTGAAGGAGAGGTAGTGTCCGTTGCCCGTGTAAGAGGCTAAATTAACGGTTTTATGCTCAAAGGTGTTCAAGGCGGTACAACGGATCGTATCCACCACCACAAAAGTCGCGGGGTTGCTCGGGTCGGTCATGGCGCCCACTAACATATAGTAGCTGGCATTACCTTGTCTCATATCGAAATTAACCTCTAACGTATTGAGAGGCAACGACGGGGCGAACTCCGGCAGGGTGGCTATGCAATAGGTTGCGGTGGAGGTAATGTTGCTGAAGAAATACATACAATAGGGAGCACTGGTATAGTAGGAAGAATTGGTATAGGGATAACTGGTGGTAAGAGGCGTAGTCGTTGCGGTGGACATATACAGCCGGCTCCAGCAATCCGGGAATTTGGACGTGCCTCCAAGCCCGTCAAAATCCTCATAGAAAGGCAATGAGGAAATCTGGTCGCAGGCTGTTTTGAAGGTCATCTTCAGCGGATCGGAAAGATATCCGTTGAAGCATTCGCTGACGACATACACATCGTATTCCGTATTGCCTGTAAGATTCGTGAGGGTGGCCATGGTGTCGGTGGTACTTGTAAACACAGCTGTGGCCAAATCCACCGTGCCTTGCTCTCCGTAGGTGTAATACCACATTGCATTTTCCGTGTCGGGCACCCAGTGTACGTCGGCGGTGCTGTTGGTGATATTATTGGCATACACATTATTCACACGGGCACATGGCGAGATATAGGTAATGTCAATGTCATCCACATAAATGATGTTGGAAGCATTATTCGGCATACGGAATGCCACAAAGTGCCCGTTTCCGGTATAACCTGCTGTGGTAAGAGACAATTCCCGCCAGGTGTTAATGGTGTCGGGAGAAACCGTGCCGATTAATTCAAACGAATTGTAATCATACGGGTTGCTCATAATGCCGACTTCAATGAAATAGGAGGCGCTGCTCTTCTTGGCCCAGAAGCGAATCTGAAGGCTGTCCATCTGTACCGAATCGTCGAAACGCGGGGTGGCGGCCAACGAGTAGTAAAGCGTGGTAGCATAGAAATAGACACCGTATGTGCCACTGTGTACGTATGAGGTGGAGTTGGATGTATAGGGATAGGCACTTGTATAGTTGGTTTGGGTCACCCAGCAGGGCACGAAATTACCGGCTCCATTACCCGTGGTGTTTTCAAAACCTTCGGAGAAGGGCACCGTCGCCAACGGGGAACAGACCGTATGGAACAACTCTGTTGTCCAAGCACTCGTGTCGGTGCAAATGGAACGCACCCGTACCTGATAGTCGGTGTTGGGAAGCAGGTTGTAGAGGGTATGGGTGGTGGTGGACAAGACACCCTCGTTGATCCACGTCGGGCTGGAAACCGTCTTGTATTCCAACTCCCAACTGGTTTCATGATAACCAGGACGCCACTCCACTGTCGCATAGTCGTCCACCACATCCGTGACGGTCACGGTCGGCGGGGCACAGTTGGAAGAGGTGTTGCAGTGTATAAAGCGGATGTTCGGACGATTTGCCGAAGCCGTGCCTGTTGTCAAGGAGGAGAGATTCAGCGGATCGTAGGTCGCGGTGCCCGTATTGGACAAGTAACGGGTCATGCCGCTGGCACTGCTGCAAAGGAACGTCTTGTCGGTGGTCACGGTATTGGTGGCCATGGAGTCATGGGTGTGGATAGCCACCAAGAGATTTGCCAGGCCGTTGTAGTTGAATGAGGTGTCCAAAGTTATGGTCAGCCAATTGTCTTCCGACATGTTGGGAATCAACAACACATCGCCGGAAAAAACCTTGCTGGCATTGGTGATGTCAATCCAAGCACTCACGTCTGTAGCCATCGTCTCCAGCATATAGATGTCCACATTCCTCTTTATGGAGCCTGTTCCACTATACTGGAACGCCAAAGCATCAATGACCATCTGCGTGTTCTGCAGGTCTTCGCTGGCACGATACATCTGCTGGGAATAGCTGTGCTTATAGGCAGTATAAATAGGAACATTCGTGCTGGTGGTGGTTCCGCTACCCACTTGGTGATATTCAGGTATCAAGCATAAGGTGGAGAAAGAACACACCACTGGTGCGGGCGTGCCGACCGCACATGCCGGAGTTATGCGCACATCGTATGATGTGGAGGGATCTAAATTGTACAAGGTATAGCTCGTGCCGTTTACTGGCTCCGGGGTGGACCAGTTGCTCTGACCGGAAACAGTATATTCTATCGTATATTGGGTGCTCTCCGGCAGGGGATTGCGCCAGACAACCTGCGCCGATGTCCCCGTGATGTTCTTCACCTGAACTTCTTCCACGGGCATGCACAAATTCGCATAATCGAGCACAATGTCTTCCACGTACGAGTATGTCGTACCCGTGGCAGTGGGAACATAGAAGGCAAGGGAAATGGGAGTCGCATAATGGTCGGGGAGCAGGATATGAAAATTCTTCCATTCTCCTAAATTTTCATATTCGTTGGTGGTGATTTCCCGCAGCAAGGTGAAGGTGTTGAGGTCTGCCGGATCAGTCATCACACCTACCAACATGCGACCATAGCCTGCGGTGGAGCCGCTTTTCAATCCCTTGAAGTTGAGCATCAGCTCGCCGGCATTATAGGCCGACAGGTCAAGCAGCGGGGTGGCGGCAAGGCTGTAGTACATAGAGGTGGCATAGAAATAGAGACTGCCCGTGCCAGAAGCGTGCTGCGAGGAAGAGATGTAAGGATAGGACGACGTGTAGTTGGTATAGCGAAGCCAACAGTCAGGAATCACACCTGAAGCCACTGCGGTTGTGGCCGTATAGCCGTCGAAATCCTCCACGAACGGCAATGTGTCAATGGGAACACAACGGGTGGTGAAACTCTCCACCCCTGACCAAGTGCTGACTTCGTTGCCGCAGTTGGCACGCACATACACGTCATATTCAGTGCTCGGGGTCAGTCCCGTCACCGTGTAAAAAGAATCGTATGCCGTAACGGCTGTATTCTCGTCCACGGGCACACCATGGGGCATCACTGCCAACTCCCATATACTCTCGTCGCCCATCGGCTGCCACGAAACAGTGGCGGAATTGTGTGTCACCTCTTTCGCAGCCACATACATCGGACGCTGGCAGGTGGGGATAGTTGACACCGTAATGTCGTCAATGTTGCCCTGTAAGTAAGAAGTGCCACTTAAAAGTTTCATCATACGGAAGGCAATAAACCTGCCCGTGCCCGTATAATTGCTGAAATCCACCACGTAGGTGTTGTAAGTCTGGGTCGGCATCGTCGTGGGAATGCTGATGGAAGCTATCGTGACGAAAGTGGAGGCATCAGAGGAGTCGGTCATCACACCCACATCAAAATTGAAGGCATACGTGCCTTGACGAGCAGCAGAGAACTCCACCTGCAAAGTGTTCATCGGATAGATGGTTGCATCAATGGCTGGCATAACACCATACTCGTTACCGTGCGCAGTGCCGGAATAAAAATGCAACATATTAAGGCCGCTCTTCGAATAGGTGCTGTTGGAATACACTATAGGATATCCCTTATAGGATGTGGACGAGCTCGTATAATTGGTAACGACTGAATTCCAACAGAATTGAAAAAGGTTGGAAGAGGATGCCGACGTTGTGGTCAATCCCTGAATGGCGTCAAAGTTCTGATGATAGGGCAAATTCGTGATGGGACCACACAAGGTGGCAACCGTTATGGTATTGCTGTATTGTGAAGTATCATTGGAAGAGCATACCGCCCGCACACGGAAGTCATAATAGGTGCTGGCACTCAGACCCGTGATGATGCAAGGATTGTTCGGGACGATAACCTTTGTTCCCGTGCCCTCGGCAAAACCGGGAATGCCATATTCAACTTCCCACTCCATGGCACTGCCATTATCGGTCCAGGAAAGGGAAAGGGAATTTTGGGTGGCACTGTTCTGCACATAAGTCAGATATGTGGGCTTGGGGCATGTTGGGATTACATCCAACACAAGATCATCCACCAAGAAACTGTTGTAATGTGTCATCGAATTATCCGGCTGGGGAGCCATCAGGGCAATGTATTGTCCGCTGCCCGTATAATTGTTGAAAAAGACCGTGAACGGCTCATACGTGGTGGAGGTGGTCTCAATGGTGTCCACCGGCACAAACGTGCTGACATCTGTCGGGGAGGACATTACGCCGACCACTAAAAAGACATAATAAGTTGACGTGGTGGAAAATCTCCGTAAATTGAAGTCCAACTGCAGGGTGTGGATGGGATGTGCCGTCACGTCTATCATCGGCAATATGGCATATTGGTCCGAATAGGTGGTGAGACTGGCGGTGGTGTTCTGCGAGTGGAAACGCAAGGCATTGGGGGTGGAGTGTACATACGCGGAGGAATTGTAACAGCTAGGGTAGTTCGCGTATGAGGCCGTGGACGCCACATTGTTATACCATTCCCATCCGGCAGGAAGCACGTGGTTGGTTAACCCTGAGGTGCTGGTGTTACCCGTAACCCCGTCAAAATTCTCCATGTATGGGAGATTGGTGATGGTTGTTTGCGCGTGCAAGCCAACTGCGGCCAATACCAACGCAACTAAAACAAATAAAAATTTCTTCATAGCATTAATATTTAAAATTGTTGTTTGTCCGGATAAAATAAAGTGGCAACAAAAGTATAAAAATTAATGGTATGGTAAGAAAAAAAGTTATAAAAAAAGGGCCGCGCAATACGCGGCCCTTGATTGTATGTATCTGTTGTCAGCTTACTTCGTGATGACAAACTTCTTGTTGAGGGTGGCGTTCTGGCCTTCCACATACATGAAGTACACACCAGGAGTGAGGTTGCTGACTTCGCGTCTGTAGATATACTCAGGAACGTCGATGACAACATTGTCCTGAGCCACCACCTGACCGGCGATGTTCACAATGCGGATAGCCGTCTCACCGTTCACACCGTTGATGCGGGCGTTGACCTGGGTCGTGGCCGGGTTCGGATAGACCACCATGGAAGCGGCAGTCTCCTCAGCAACCACGACATCCTCGATACCCGTCGTCTCGGTGATATCTTCGGTCTCACCAGCCATGTTCGAACTCACGTTGATGACCAGCTTGTCTTCGTTCAACATGGTGACATCCCACGATGCATGAGTAAGAGAGTTTGTTCCACCGATCACATGAGTTGCTCCATCGTCGCCAATGTACAACCAAGATTCTTCATCATTATACTGAGTGTTCAGATTGTAAAGTTTGTAATGGAACGTGTATTCACCAGGTCTCAGGAATCTGTTGATAGTCTTGGTGACAGGTCTATGGTTCAAGAAGTGCAAGAACAAATAGTCATACTTCTCAGTTTCTGAATTGTACATGCTGGATGCCGGATAGTGGTTGGTTTCGTAGTACTGACCAGCCTGGCTGAACTTGTAGTAGCTGTAATCAGAAAGGACTTGGTTGTTCCAATTTAACCATTGAATCCAGTCAGAAGTGGAGAAGGAGGACATGTTGTTATTCACGTCGCTGAACTCAGGAGCGATGTAGAACGGCAAGCTGTCGTTCGGGATGAGCACGCCATTGTGGTAGATGTCGAACGTGACAAACACTCTGTTGCCATTGTACATATCACACTGGTCATTAAGTTCCCAAGTGAAGTGCGTGTGTGCAGAATCCACAGAGGAGTTGAACTGGTGGATCGGCGTGTTGCTGTAGTGTTTGAAGATGAATCCGGGCTTGTCGGAAACTCTGACCGTAAGCTGGTCATCCAACGTGAAGGTGCGTCTGTCAACCGTAGTGTTGATGTTGGTGGTAGATTGGCAATTATTCTCGTCGGTGACAACCACGGTGAAATGGTAGTCATTCTCAGGAGTAACTGTCGAAGCATCGAATTCATACACAGCATTGGTAGCACCGCTGATTTCAACACCATCTTTGTACCACTGATAAGTGTAACCCGTTTGGGTGTTGACAACTCTAAGCGTAGCAATACCGTCAGGACAAATCACAGTGTCGGAGATGATTTCCGGCTCAGGAATGTCGAGCACAACCAAAGTGACAGTGTCAGCTGTGGTACCACAATTATTGGTGGCTTTGTAAACCAACTTCTGACCATTCATCTCGGAAGTGGCAGGAGTGGTCCAATCCCATTCGTCATCGCCAAGGAACCAACCGCTTTGTTCAGCGATCAAATCCTCGCCATTGGTCTTCAAGTTGGTCACGGTAATCGGAGTGAAGAGTTGGTCCTTACAAGCTTGGATGGAGGTCTCGACAATGTTGTCGAAGGACGGCTTGTCGTTCACGATAATCGTCACTGTAGTCGTCTTGGAAGCCGGGATCGGATCATTCGTGTACATGGACTTGCCGGTGAGCGTGAAGGTGTAACCAGAAGTATTCATCGTGGTCGGAGTACCCGAAATCGTGATGGTCGTGGTCGTACCTGTAGTTGTCTGGCTCAAGGAGAGACCAGCAGGCAGCGTGTAACCACTTTCAAGCACACCATTCTCAAGCGTAATGTTGATCGGTTCGATTGCGTAGCCCAAGCAAACCTCACGTTCCACCGTAGGAGGCGTCATCTTGACGGTGTCTCTCACGATGATGGTGACATTAACCGTCTTCGGGTAACAAACATTAGTACCGTTGGCGCTGATGGTGATGGTGTGGGTACCCGCGGCCACCGGGCTGCCGGAAATAGTGTTGTTAGTACGGCTCAAGCCTTCAGGCAGTGTGGTCGGATACGTAATCGTGTAGTTGGAACTGCTCACCACATCTGTGATGGCCTGGCCCAGAATGATGGTCTGCGTCAACGGAGCTACTTCGAGGGTAACCGTATCCTTCACTGTCACGAGACAGGAGTCGAGGAAGAGATGAGTACACCAGTTTTCACCATCGAGATAGACACGATAGACACCCACTGGCAGCTCTTGGCCGTTGGTCCATTCACTCAAGTTGTTTCTGCTACCTGTATTCACGTTGTAGTACTTGAACCAGAGCGAACCACCCACAATACCGTAAGGTTGGTTAAAGTTGACATTAGCACCATTTTCCATGTAAACATTAGCAGTTTCACCAAGGCAAACCGTGACATCAGTCATGCGGGTAGCATCGGGGGTCAGTTTGATAGTGTCGCCCACTGCCAATCTATAAAGATCAGACACAAGGGTATCGCAGCTGTTGTAGCTGTAAGCATAGATCTGCTTGCCGTTCATGGCGTATGTCAACGGAGTCGTGATGTCGAACGGCTGTCCACCGATGGTGTAACCATGAGGATCAGTTACGAGAGCAGCAGTAACATCGCCCGGGACAATCACCCAACCGAAGCCATTGTCTTGAGCATATTCGTGCGTGAAGCTAATGCCGCTAATAATGTCCTTGACACAATATATAGGATCCTCCTCCCATTCAACGTCAACATACAACTGAGGCATCGGCTTGAGCGTGATGTTGTAAGTCACGATGCTGTCGCAACCGTTGGCCGCTTCCAAAGTGTCTTTGAAGGTCTTGTGGATGAAATAGGTGTTTCCATCAAATCCTTCTTCCAGTTCAGGATGTGCAGGATATTTGAAATAATGGTGATAAACTTTGTTACGACCAGTTTGTTCAAGTTCAAACTCGTCACAAACTGCTTGGTTAACCGTCACTTGGCTAATCGGCAAGGAGTTGATCTTAATGGTGTCACGTTTCATACAACCATAGTTGTCAGTGATGGTGAGGTACTCGGAAATCATCGTGCCACTCGTAATCTCATTGGCTTCGAAGGTCACATGGTTCGTGTTGGAGGTCTTGGCACCGCTCCATGCGTAAGAAGCGATACCGGCATCGGAAGAAGCATCAGAGTAGATAGTGATAGCTTCGTTAGCACAGTTGGAAACAGGAGAAATCACGTGTTCACCATTACTATAATTCGTGGTGAAGTCGTTTTCAGGCAGCGGATCAACCTTGACCTTGGCCTGGGCAAAAGCTTCACATCCAGTATAGACGCTCTTGGCTGTCACCTTGTAGATGCGCTCTCCCGCAACGGAGGTCTCCACTGTGACGTTGCTGGTATAGACAGCAGGAGTAACATCCCAAGTATAGGTGAATGCATCGTTCGGATAGACAGAAGTAGCAGAACCGGTCAGGGAACCTTCCGTCTTGAGGCAGAAGTGATATGCTTCGTCATTGCCACTGTAGTTATTCGTGCCAGTAGCCGTGATAGAAACAGTGGGAGTGTTGACATTGCTGCTCACAACCTCTGGATCGTCTTCTTGCGTACAACCAGAAACGATATCCTCAACCACAACATCGTATTGACCATGCATCAAGTTGTTGAAGGTATAGCTCGTGGCTGTGGTGGTAGCAGTTAATGTCTGTTGACCAAAGGTGATTTGATATCTGTAATTGGCCTCAGGATTCTGGTTGCCAGACACCGTAATCGTGATGGAACCGTTCGGGTTGTTCTGGTCGCAGTTGGTGTTATCAGTAGTCGTGGTGGCGATAGTGAAGTTGTACAGGTCATTATCAACGGAAACTTCCTCGAAGTATTCACAACCTGTCGTCAAATCAATCACATTGATTCCATAAGTACCGCCGCCCAAGTTCGTGAACTTGTTGCCTTCCTGCCAAGCAGAACCATCAATGCTGTATCTGAAGTTACGGTTGACATCGTTGCTGTGGTTATCAGAAACAACCACTTCAATGGTGCCATTGTATCTGTCAGGATCACAATGATGATTGTTGTTGACATTGAAAGTAGCAGTGAAGCCAGAGATATCACCAACCGTAACGGTCACATCTTGTTGTGCTGCGCAATTGTTGCTGGAGACAGCACTGATCGTATAGGTGCCAGGAGCCAAACCCGTGGCTTCGTTACCCGTGATGGCATTGCCGTCCACATAATAGGTGACAGACGTGTAATTCGGATTCGTCTGTGCATCCTGAATCGTGATGGTACCATCGTACTGGGTTTGGTCACAATAAATGTTCGGAGTAGAGGTGGCGCTGATCACCGGATAGGTGAAGTTGTCTTCCACCGTAATATCACGCCAGAATTCGCACTCAGGATTTGAAGTGTAAGCAACCACAGCGTAGTCACCAGCAGGAAGGTTCTCGAAGCTGCTCAAATATGCATACTCCCAACCCCACTTAAACAACTTGCAAGGTGTTTGATTAGAGGTGTATGTAGCAAAGCGAGGAGCAGAATTATTGAATTGGAGCTTACGAGTGGGCTCAGCTGCATTTGTAATGGTCAAGTTACCATTGCTGATGGATAATTGCCACCAATAACTTTCGTTGGGAGCAGTTGATAATGCCTTCAGAGTATTGTTTGAGCCAGAGTAGCCAAAGTAGCCGACACCTTCTTGATAGATGGTATATTTGTCTTCATTGGCAGCTCCTTCTACTTTTCTAATCACGACTTCCGCGTCCTCGGTAGTGGAATTATAGGCAATAGCATTGCCGGAAACATAGCTGGTAACATTGTCGTACAAGCCATATCCATTTCCAGATGTAACGCCGTGCAGGGCGACAGTATTGCCATTCTCGGCACCGGAAGTGGGCTGACTCACTAACAAGTAATAACCGCTCCAGTCTGTCTGATTCTCGGTAACAAGCGTGTATTGGTTTGTGCCCCAATTATCTGTATTCACCAACTTATAGGTCACGCCGTCGGCAGTGGCAGGATTCATGGTGATGGCACCCGTCGGGGTTCCGGAACAATTCACATTCGGGGTGGAGGAGACGGTGAACTCAAAGTCTTCCTTCACTCTGATCGTCACAGCGTTGCTGACAGAGAAGTCGAACGTCGGGTTGGAAACATTGGTAGCCGTTGTAGAGGTACAACCGTGGTTGTCTGTGACAACAATCGTGAACACATAGTCACCAGCCACATCACTAAAGAAGTTAATGGTGCTCTGATCAAATTGATATCCCATATATTCACTACCATTAATGTACCAAGTCCAAGAAGCGTAGTTGTCCGGATTGAGAAGCTGCACCGGAGCACCATAGCCACCTCTGGGCATTTCGACCATGCGGCAAATGGCGTCATCGTTCTTGATTTCAGGAACCGGGATCGGATAGACTGTCACAGGATAGAAAGCGGTGTCTCTGCCGCATTCGTTTTCAGCAATGTACAGAATATTTTGACCATTCATGCTCATATTGGCAGCAGTGTTCCAGTCGAAAGCTGCACCATTGTAGTACCAACCCGTTGTGGACAATAACGGGGAACCGTTTCTCACCACTTCGGGATCAGCGGGCTTGGTGAAGGTTGCGCCTTCGCAAGCGGCAACAGTGGGAACAGGAGCAGGAGCGGTGACAATCGGTTTGCCAACCACCTTGATGAAGACAGTCAGAGTCTTGTCAGCGGGCTTCGGAAGATCCGTGTAGCTGCTGGTAGCAATCAAGGTATAGGTCGTGCCATTGGTGTCAAGCTCTGTCGGAGTACCGATAATGTCTCTGTCGGGAGAATTAGGATCGGGTTGATCCAAAGAGAGACCGGCAATCAATGCAGGATGAATTTCAGCAATATAACCGTTCGTAACATCGAAGTGGATCGGATCCATCGGCGTGTTGACGCAAAGCACTCTGTCGGAAGGAGGAGTCACCGTGAAGTAAAGGGTGTCTCTCACTTCGATTCTCACAGTGTCAGATTTGGGCTTGCAGAGACCGTTGGCATCGATGGCAATCTTGTAGAAACCAGCGGCAGTCGGTTTGCCCGTGATCTTGTTGTTGGAGAGTGTCAAACCGGCAGGCAGAGCAGAGACTGCGAGCGTAGAATAGGTGTTGGTGATCTGAACATCGGCAATAGCATCGCCAAGGAGAATGACTTGCTCCTTGTTCGTCACTGTGAGGGTAACGGTATCGTTCACCGTAACAGTAGCCGTATCCACGGTCACATCACCGCACATATTGGAGGCAACAGCTCTGAAGGCATATTGACCCACAGCGTCCGGAGTGAAGTGATAAATGGAGCCAGAGATGCTGTTCCAAGTGCCGTTCGGCAACTCGCGGTATTGAGTGGTGAACGTCTTAGATCCAGCGGTATTCCACACAACATCCGTGGAAGAAGGAAGTGACATATTGTAGGTGTTGCCAAGACAAATGGTGCCATCTTGCATTTTCTTCTTGTTATTCGGCAGATACGGTTTGTCGTTGACTCTCAGGGTATAGACAGGAGAGAATACTGTGTCGCAATTATTGGCGGCGAAAGCATAGATCTTGCTGCCGTTCATGGCGTATGTCAGAGTAGTGTGGATATCGAATGCGACACCGTAAGGAGCAGACTTGAAGTTAGCCTTGGTCGGAGCGGTGAAAGAAGCGGCATTGTTAGCAGGAATCATGATCCAACCAGCCTCAGTGGCATTGGCCTGAGTATAACCCAGACCTGCAACCATGAGAGTATTGCCGGCGCAATGATAAGCTCCGAGTTCATTAGGACTAATGGTCACCGCAAGGCTCGGGGAGACTCTCAGGGTGATGTTGTAGGTCACCGTGCTGTCGCAACCGTTGGCAGCCGTAAGGTTCACAACCTTGGTGAAGGTGTGGGAGGCGTTGTCAGCATAACGGAACCACTGACCGTGGATTTGCACGCTGTCGCACTCGTTGACCGTAACCGTATTTGTGAAGATCGGCTTGGAGTGGATGCGGACACTGTTGTCGCTGGAACAACCGTTGACATCGACCACATGCACATTGTATTGGTTGGTCGTGCCGGCAGGAATCTCGTTGGCGGCAATTGTGAAGGAAGCCGTATTGGCGGTCTTGGCACCCGTCCACTCGATAGTAGCAATAGGATAAGGAGAAGGATTGGTGTTCACAGCAACCGTAGTGGTCGCTTTGTTCACACAAATTTCATAAGGATCAGTGCCGGTCCAAGGTGTGCCATCAATAGTGATGACGGCATTCGGATTAGGATCCACAATAATACGGACATTGGTGTAATTGGAACATTGCGTACGCGTACTGGTCACAGACAACAAATAGATACATGTGTCAATATTGGTGTTCGGGAGTGTGAAGGAAGGCGTGTTGTCAAGATACGGGACGTAGTTGATGAAGCTGTTCGGATCAATCACGTAATCGCCGCAAGCTCTGCGCCAGTCAAATTCAAACTCGTCATTGGGATATGCGGAGGTAGCAGAACCAACCAAAGTGGCAGGATTGTTCAAGCAGAAGTGCAGGGCAATCTCATCGGTGCTGTTGTTCATTCCAGTGACCGTAATAACAGGATTCGGCAAATAGATATTGTCTGTAGCGACAACGACAGGCTTGTTGTAGTCGCAGTTACGATCCACGTCCGTCACGACAACCGTGTAGCTACCACCACCGAGTCCGTTGAAGACAGGGCTGGTTTGGTTGAGGATGCTCACCGGAGTTCCATTCTCCGTGGTTCCAATCAAGCTATAGGAGAGATTTGCAGTTCCAGGAATGTTGGTAACAATGTTGCTCACCGTAACGCTACCATCATACATGGCAGGGTTACACTGGGTGTTAGCCACAGGAGTTGCATCGAAAGTGAGGTCGTAATGCACCTTTTCAATCTCGACATTTTTGTTGAACTCACAGTTCGTGGTCAGATCAATCACATAAACTTGATAGCTCTGATCATTAAGGCCTGTGAACACATTGCTTGTCTGATAGTTTCCGTCTCCCAATTTGTAGTTGAAGGACGGATTGGCATTGCTGCAATTGTCAACAACAACCGTCAGAGAACCATTGGAAGTGTTGTCACACATGGTGTTGGGAACAGTCGTTGCATGGAAGGTAAGCGTCTCGGGATTTTCTTCCACCGTGACTGAATTCTGAGCCTCACAACCAGAAACAAGGTTTTTCACCGTATAAACGTGTGAACCTTTGGCAATGTTCGTGAAAACACTGTTGGTCACAAATTGTCCATTGTCAAGTTTATAGACCCAATTCGGGTTGGCAAGGGTAGAGGTGGCGGTCAAGGTGATAGTACCGTCGGCAAGTTGCAGGTCACAAGTGTGGTCAGGCGTGGTGCTCGGGGTAACCGTGACTACGTCAAGAACTCTGTTCACAGTAACTCTCCCTTCATAAGAACATCCTGTATTCTGGTCAAAAACAGTGACATCGTAGTTACCGTCGCCAAGGTTGCCAAGGGTCGGGTTGGTGGTTTCAACCGGACTCATGCCAAGACCCTCGTATGTGTAGGTGTAATGGTTGCCAACAGGACTTGTCACGGTGATGGTACCGTTGCCCGGATGGTTGGCCGTAACCTCACAATAGTTGTTGGGCGTCGTGGTGATGGTGGCCGTGAAATTGGTCTGGTCATCGACGACAACCGTTGCTTGGTTGGAGGAGCAGTGGAGGTCAGTAACAGCAAACACCGTGTAGTCGCCATGCATCAGATGTTCGATCGGAGAAGAAGTATATTCAGCGCCGTTCACATAGTAGGTCAAACTGTTGTAGTTCTTGACCGTCTGGATGTCGGTCACCGTAATGGTTCCATCAAACTCGGCCTCGCGGCAGAAATGGTTCGGGGTAGAAGTGAGTTGGATATTAGGATAGGTGTAGTCCGTACCAACAGTTGTTTCTTTATTATAGACACAATTGTTGCCATTGACAGTAGCCACAACCTTGTATTGTCCAGCAGCGAGACCCGTGAAGGTGCTGCCCAAGGAAGTAGTGCCTTGGAAAAGTTCGAAAGTGGCACCGGAATTCGGAGTGATGTCGATAGAACCGTTGTTGATATCGGCGGAGCAATCCGTGTCAGGATGCGGAGTCAAGGCAAAGTTGAACTTAGGATAAATCGTAATGTCGATGTCATCATTAGCCGTGCAGCCGTTGGCGTCGGTCACGACCACAGAGTGGTGCGTCTCGCTGGCCGCCGGGGTGATGGTGTAAGCCTGCACATTGGTATTGTTCTTGTTGTCCCACTTGTAGGTATAAGGAGCCGTGCCGCGGGTAACATTGGCAGTCAGCGTAACAGGGCTCTCCTCGCAGATGGCATTATTGTTAGCCGTAACTTCGACTTCCATCGGTCTCGGGAAGCAAACCTTGATGGTCTTCGTGGTGGCCGGGCCGCAAGGAGTGCTGACAGTGATGACAACGTCGGTGTTCTCCGTCAGGAGCGTTCCGGCAACAGGATTCTGGGTGATAGTGATGTCACTGCCACTCCAGCAGTTGTCAGTAGCTGTAACTTTGCCGTTGGTGGCATAGTTGGGAACAGCGATCTTACATCCTGCAACCACAGGAACGGTGTCGGTAACGTCTTCAACCGTGACAACAGGAGCCTCGGTGTCTTCAGCACGGACCGTGTAGGTGGCGGTGGCGGCGCAGTTCTTGGCGTTCTTCACAGTCACTTTAGCCGTGTAATCCTTTGTACAATTGTTGCGGGTGACATTGATCTGGCTGTTAGCATTGCTGCCAGTAGCGTCTTGGCTCCAAGTGTATGTCAAAGTCGGATCGTCAATGTTGGACGTGGCCTGGGCCAAAACTTTGTAGTTTCCGAAATTCGGGCAAACCACAACAGGAGCAGCGTGCGGGTAGTCATTGTTGTTGGTAGCCTCAACGATCTCAACGGTCGGCTGGGCATAGAAGGTGACAACATCGGTGGTGTCATAAGCCTTACAACCGTACTTGTCGGTAACTGTCAAGGCAAATTTGGCTTGGGTGGTGACAGGACCTCTGTTCACAGCCCAAACAGTGTCGGCATGGCCGGAAATAGCGACCGTATGAGCGGCATTGTTCGGGGTAGTGAGATCAATCTTCTCCCAATCGAAAGTGAAAGGATAGTAACCAGCCCAGATGTGGTCGGGATCGAACACGACAACAATGGTGTCGGTATTACAAACTTCCTTGCTCAAATTATAAGAGAAAGGTTCAGGACGGATGATGAATTTCTCGAAATCGACGAGCCAGAAAGCTCTGAACTTTTGGGTAGCGTTGCCGCACTCGTCGGTCACGCGAGCGTAAACATCAACTTGAGCAGATGCATGGAAAATATCCAAGTTGCCATCGGCGACAACATCGGTATTGCCCACGAAGAACTCAATGTTATCATCTGACACGGTCGTGTTGCAGGTGCTCCATGTGAAGTTGTTCTTGAAATAGGTCAGGAGTTCTGCGCGGGTCGGCATCTTGGCGGTACAATTATTATGCTCGATGTCACGCACAGCAGGAATCTCAACAGGAGTTCCGGTGATGGTGGGGACAACCTTATTATTAATAGTAACCACCTGGCTGATGGTGTTGGAAACATTGCCGCACTCGTCGGTCACATAGTAGCTTCTGGTCACAATGAGTTTACAAGGAGCTTGGCTCTCGTCCACAGAAGCGGAGTAGTGAATGGATGCGAGGTTGCTGCAGACATTCTGGGTGGGATTGATGGGGCCATTGGCTCTCACGTCAGCAAGTGTGAAGGGAGCTGCCATGGACATCGTGTCGCAGCCGGCGTTCAGAGTGACCGTAGCAGGAGCGGTACCCCAAGCAATCCGGATCGGTTGCGGGTTCTGACCCGTCACGGAGAAGGTGTAGGTGATGGTGTTCGTACAACCCATAGGCGTGGTGGCGGTAGCCGTCAGCACGTATGTGTCGGTAACATCACAAGCGGGAGCCGTAACGTTGATGTTCTTGGTCGTGGCATAGTTGGCGCCGTTCTTCTTCCACTGGTAAGTCCATGTCAAGTCATCAGCAGAGAAGGTGTTGGCTGAGATGTTGGTGCAGGTCACAGTGGGATTCACCGAGAACGTGGAACGCGGACATTTCACAAAGTCTTCGCGATTCTGAACAGAGAGTTCCGGATAAGCGTAGAAATGCAACGTCACTGTCACAGAACCCACAGAGTAGGTAGAGGAGGAGGTGGCGTAAGCGTATGCCGTGAACGTCACGTTCTTGTTGATGTTGGTGGCCTTGTAGGGGGTCAGGTCAACAGTCTTGGAGAAGGCAACCGTCTCTGTGCCGTTTTCATCAAACCAGTGAATCTCGTCGGCACACTCGTTGCCTTCCGGGTTGTTCAGCTTGGCCTTGATCACCTGGCTCGTTTCGGTACCGTTGATACAGAAGCTGTATTCGGCATTCGTGTTGTCAAGTTCCGGCGGGAAGATATCGTTCACCGTGATGGTCAGCGTATCGATCGGGCCAGCGCACTCAATGGTGTCATAGTCGTTGCCGTAAAAATTGACTTGATATATATTATAGGTAAAGGTTGCGGCGGCAGCCGTGCTGGGAGCCGTGGGGTTTTGGGTCCACGCGGATTCAGCAGCGCCATTCGCTTTCCAGTAAATCTCATATCTGATAAAATTCTGCGCATCGATGTTGACGGGCGGGGCGAGGGATTTCATCGCGTTCACGTCGAAGGCTTCGTTGCGGCAGAGCGTGGTGTCATGTCCCACGATGGCGGGTTTCACTCTGTTCTCGAAAGTGATGTAGTGGATGGAGTCAACTTCTTCGCCATTGCAGCCCGGTTTGGTGAAAACAACCGTGTAGGTTCCAGGAACAGTATAGTAGGCGGGAGGGATACCGATCCACATGCCGTCGCCGTCGCAAAGCAGTTTGGTGTATTCTTTCTCAGAGGGGTTCACGATGGAGTCTTGGGCGAGGATGCCACCGCAGCGGCTTTGGTTACCACCAATGTTGCCGGTTTGTGTTCCATCATGCCAAATGACAAATTCAGTACCACCCACGCGCTCGCGCAGGGTCAGGACGATAGAGTATTCGCCAGCTTGTTTCCAGCGGAAGCCGATACGGGTTTCAGCGTTCTCAAAGAAATAGAGATTGAAGAAGTCTAAGTTGTATCCATTGGAGATCTGCACCATGCCGGCAGCGTCGAAATCAGGAAAACCATCGGGTGCAATGCCCGGATCATCTTTCACAGCACCAGGGTAGCCGCCGAGGCAGCCATTGGGAACTTCATGGGATTGGCCAGGGCCAGTCACAAGGCCACCCAACCATTTGAGGCGACCGTTGTTGAGCAGTACAGAGTCGTTGTTGTTCATCTGGGTGTATTTCGTGTAGATGAACATGTCAACATAATTGCTGATCTCAGCATCATTCAACAGTGTTCCGTTGTAGTACATTTTCCACTCCAACGAAACCCGCGTGTTGCCGGGAAGGTTGCAATTGTTGAAAAACTTGACTCGATACCAATCGGTCTTGTCACCAATCCACTGGATGGTGGAGGCGATGTTGATCGGAATCAAGTTGACGGTCTCAACAGGTTTGAGCTTGTTGGCCATCAGCATGTCCACACCGGAGCCGGGCAAATGCGCCACTCCCGATGCGTCAACGCCAATGTTCGATACGTCATGCAACGTATCCGGATTCATACTCTCCAGCCAAAAGCAACAGTCTGTCGCCGTTTGTGCTTTGGCAGTGAACGCTGCCATTAAAAGCAACATGCTCAGAAAGCAAATAGATAAAACTTTTTTCATAAGAGTTTTTTTTTAATTGTTATAGATTTTTTTGTCTCTTTTTCTTCTTATATATCTAATACTTAATATTATACATTTTTATACATACTACAAATATTCAACTTGCAAAAATACAATTTTTTTTTACACTTTTCTCATCTTCTTTTTTTTTTCTTCCTTTTTTTATCGCACACATCGTCTCTTCTCTATAAACCCTCTTCTCCCTGCCAAACGATTTTTTTCAAGGAAAAACCATCCTCTAAAGAGAATATTACTCTGTGAATAAGATATTTATATATTCGATGATTCAATGTTTTTTCTGTTTTACCCTCTCGTTTTTTGTTTATTTTGTATTTATTTATTGACTATTCATTGTTAATTTCTTTCTGTGTTTTGAGCGTTTTTTTTTCAATTTCCCGAAAAAACTTGTTTTTTCACGCCCTGACGGCCAAAATCGTATGTAAAAATCTGACCATATTTCGGTTGATAAATAACTTTTTGAACTAATAGCGGAAAATTTAGTTAGAATCTTTTTCTTCTTATACCCCGCTCCGGCGCAAAAAGATACATTCTTGCGCATTTTTATATACTAATATAAATATTGTATATATATTATATATGTAAATGAAATATCAGATATCAGTAGTCTATGCGTCCACGTTCACCACCACCCGGATGGCCTTCATGCCTTTCTGCTGTTGAAAAGTCCTGAGGATGTTTTTCAGCATCCTTTTGTTCGCCGAGAGTTTCCCGTCTTTAGGCAACTTGATCCAGAAATCCTTGAGGAAGTAATTCTGCACACGGGAGACCAAGGGCGACTCGGGGCCAAGCACATGTCCGGGAAAGGCCGTGCGCAACGGTGCCGCCAATGCATCGGCGGCATCGGCCACTGTCTTCTCATCCGGATGCTTGAGCGTAACCTTCACCAAACGCGCCACGGGCGGGTAACCGAACTCCCGCCGCTCCGCAATTTGGCTGACGTACATGGCGCTGAAGTCGTTGCTCTCCACATACCTCAACGCAGGATGATTCGGCTGGTAGGTCTGCACCACCACTTTGCCGGGCACCTCCTTGCGGCCCGCGCGACCACTCACTTGTGACAAAAGCTGGAATGCCCGCTCGAACGCCCGGAAGTCGGGATACGAGATGAGCGCATCGGCATTCAAGATGCCCACCACACTCACCCGGTCGAAGTCAAGTCCCTTGGTGACCATCTGCGTGCCCACCAAAATGTCGGTCGTATGCTGCTCGAAATCGCTGATGATCTGTTGGTGTCCATTTTTGGAACGTGTGGTATCAAGGTCCATGCGCGCGATGTGGGCGTTGGGGAAGATGGCCGCCAACGTCTCCTCCACCTTTTCGGTGCCAAAACCCTTCAACTCAATGTCGGTGCTGTGACACGTAGGGCACTCCGTGGGCACGTCAATGGCGTAGCCGCAATAGTGGCACTTCAGCAGGTTGGTGCGCTTGTGGTATGTCAGTGTCACATCGCAATATTTGCAGGTGGGCATGCTCTCGCAGGTGTGGCAAACCATACGCACAGCATAGCCCCTTCGATTCTGGAAGAGGATGACCTGCTCTTTTTTGTCAAGAGCCTCCCCTATTTTCTCTATCAAGAAGTTGGAGAAGATGCCCTGCACTTGCCGCTGTTTGACGGCGGCAGCCATGTTGACAACCCAGATGTCCGGAAGTCGCCGGTTGGCATAGCGCTGGGTGAGCTGCACCAGCCCGTACTTGCCCTGCTCCACGTTGTAATAGCTCTCCAACGAGGGGGTTGCGGTGCCGAGGAGGGCGGGCGACTTGTGCAGGGCGGCCAACACCACAGCACAGTCGCGGGCATGGTAGCGCGGGGCGGGGTCCTGCTGCTTGTAGGAGGTGTCGTGCTCCTCATCGACAATGATGAGCCCTAAATTCTGGAAGGGCAACAACAACGCGGAGCGCGCACCCAGAATGAGCTGGTATTTCTGCGTCACCCCACTACCCTGCTCCAACACACGGTTCCAGATTTCAACCCGCTCGTATTCGTTGAAACGTGAATGGTAAACCCCGACCTTGTCGCCGAAATAGCGGCGCAAACGGTTGACAATCTGTGTGGTAAGTGCAATCTCCGGCAACAGGTAGAGCACCTGACGACCCTGTTGCAGCACCTCATCGATGAGCTTGATATAGATTTCTGTCTTGCCGCTACCCGTCACACCGTGCAGCAACGTGACGGGATACCGGGCAAACTGCGCGTGAATTTGCTCAAAGCAAGTCTGCTGAGCCTCAGTGAGTTGTATGCTCTCCACCTCATCATGGGCGGAAATGTCCACCAAACGGGAGGTCACCACCTCTTCGGAAACCAGAATGCCCTTCTTGAGCAACGTCTGCAGACGGGCGGGTGACACCTCACGGGCCTGCAGCAGCTCGCTCCGGGGCACCGCCGCCGTGAAATCATACTTGCCCTCACGACGCGTCAACATCATGAATGACAGCAGCAAGTCGGCCTGCGGAGCAGTACGCGCACTACCGTTGAGCCGATCCAGCAGCGCCATGAAGGTCTCCTCTTCTGTAAATTCCTGTGCCAAACGAATATAGGTTTCCCTCTTCGGCTTATATGGGTTGCGAATCTCCTCATCGGTGACCACCACCCGCTTATCAACCAACGACTTGATGATGGGCAGTATCTTCTGCACCTGGGCACTCTTGGCAACCTCGGCAACCGTCATCCGATCCTTGTGTACCAACGACTCGACGATACGCAACTCGTATTCGTTGAGCATGGAGACATCCCCGCTGAAGTCGGGATGCAGCTTGATTTTGGTCTCCGAGGCTAATCGCAATGCGGAGGGCAGCGCGGAGGCCATCACCTCCCCGAGGGAGCACATGTAGTAATCGGCCATCCATTGCCATAGCTGAAACTGCCGTGCGGAGACAACAGGACGCTCGTCCATTACATCAAGAATATACTTGGTAGCCAAAGCCTTAGGCGCTTCTGTGTGTACGCGCGTCACCAATCCCGAATAGAGCTTGCTACGTCCAAAGGGTACAATCACGCGCACACCGAACTCCACCTTTCCCTCCAAATCCTGCGGGACACGATAGGTAAAGGTCGCCTCCAACGGCAACGGCAGCAATATGTCGGCAAAGTAGGTGAGACGCATATTTTTGATTATCAATTTATTAAGCTATTAAATTGTTGAATTGTTAGACTTGGTAATGTTTTTCATGGTTTTAGTAATTTAACAATCTAACAACTTAATAGTTTAATAACCAACCGTTTGTATTCCCGTCTCCGTAACCTCCAAAAACTGGCTGTTGATGTTCTCGTAACCACCTTCGGGGATTTTGTCAAAAATAAAATGGTATCCGATGGTCTCGGTCTTGACACGATCGAGGTCCATGTCATTGTAAAGGGCGGAAACAAAGTAGCGCGTGATATCGTATCCTTGGTAGGAGAAGGCTTCCAACGTGGGAGGCACACCGAATTTATCCAAATAATTGTGGACGAACACTTGTGTGCGCTCATTTTTCTTGTCAATATAATAATCACTGAAAAAGTGAATGTTAAGTTTGGTGTAGTACTCAATGTCGTATGTATGTACCTTCAACAGCTCTTCGGGCACCACCAAAACAATGTTTTCAGGTTGGCTCCTATAAATAAGGTCGCGCGATACCATCATCATCTTCGCCGACTCATGGGTCAGCATGACCACAATGTTCTTTTTGTCGGATGACAACGAGGAGACCAGACTATTCTGCAACGGCAAGACCACAAAAGGAACATTGTGCGTCCTGAAATAGCGTGTATAGGCATTGTACTCCTTCTTGTTTTTGGTGGAATCCGCGTAAAGGATGATTTGGCTTTGAGGGTACATGTCGGAGAAAAACGCTATTGTGGCGGCGCGCGTCTCCAACGAGGGCACCAACTTATAGACAAACTCATTGTCTTTCAAGATGTCCGTGCGGGTGGTGAACGGATTCACAATGGGGATGCCATATTCCTTGGCATACTGTGCGGCGACGGAGAAAACAGGACCGAAGAAAGGCCCGACAATCAAATCAACTCGGCTCATCAATTCGCGATCCTCCATGATGGAACGCAACTTGGCTTCGTTGTCGGTCACATCCTTGACGATGACATTGAGATGCACATTTTGTTCATTGAACTCATCGAGGGCTACTTGGGCACCAGCCCAAAAACCCATGAGCTGAAAAGAACCTATCTTTTGCAAGTCATTACAATCCTTGACACCACTAACCAATTGGCTGTCATACTGTTTGGAATAAAACGGTATCAAGTACAGTATCGTCTTCTCCCCCGACAGGCTATTTTGTGCCGACAAAGGGAGGGCCATAAGGGCCACAAGGGTGAATAAAAGGATCTTGTTTTTCATAACTTATTAATTATCATTAAGTTTGATGAAAATAAACAACATTATGGTGAAGGCCCACAAAGAAGAGCCGCCATAACTGATGAAGGGCAGCGGAATGCCGATGATGGGCACCAACCCGATGGTCATGCCGATATTGATGAAGAAGTGAACGATGAGGATGCCCGCTATGCCATAGCCATAATAGCGGGCAAACGGGAGACGCTGTTTTTCGGCGAGCGACAGGATGCGGAAGATGAGGGCACCGAAAAGGCCGAACACCACGAGGGTGCCCATGAAACCCCACTCTTCGCCGATGGCACAGAAGATGAAGTCGGTACTTTGTTCCGGCACGAACTTCAACTTGGTTTGAGTGCCTTTGAGGTATCCTTTCCCGAAAAAGCCGCCCGACCCGATGGCGATTTTGGACTGGTTGAGGTTAAAATCGGCGCCCTTGGGATCGGAAGTTTTTCCGAAGATGGTATCGATACGCTCTTTCTGGTGAGGTTCAAAGACGTTCTCATAGAGGATGTTCACCGTAAAGACAAAGAGAACGCTGATCGCATAGACAATGATGTCGCGTCGCATATTCTTTTTCTGGGTCCTATCCTTGAACATGAAGATGATAAAGAAAACCGTCAGGAGTGCGAGGGTGTATGTTTCGTTGAAAATAAGGGTGAAGATGGCGATAAAAGCGGAAATAAAGGCAATGAGCAATATTTCGCCGCTCAGTCCTTCACGGTAAAAAAGAATGATAAAGGAGGCGAACACCAAGGCAGAACCGGCATCGTGCTGGAGCATAATCACCAAGACGGGAACAAGGATGATACTGCCCGCGAAAAGCCATCCATAACGTTTTTCACCGGAGGTTTTGCCTTCGTTGAAAAACTTGGCCAATGCCAAGGTGGTGGCCACTTTCATAAACTCTGTGGGTTGGATACTGAAGGTGCCGATCTTGATCCATGCTTTGGCACCCGATATTTCCGCACCTATAAACAACACTAAAACCATAAGTACCAGGCATACAGCGTAAAAGATATAGGCATAGTGTTGTATGATTTTACTGTCTGTCAACAAAACGATGATACCCAACAACAACGAGGTACCAATCCAGATCATCTGCTTGCCATAGGGTTGTGAAAAGTCGAAGACTGCATTGGGACCTTCCGGGGTGTAGCAGGTGGAGTAAATAGTCACCCACCCTATCACCACCAGCAAGAGGTAATAGACGATTAGTCGGGCATCGAAGCCCTTCGCACCTTTTCTATGTAGGACGTCTCTTTGCATTTATCTGAAGGACAATTCTTTCATTCGTTTTTCAAGATCTTCGCGTTTTACTTCACCGTTGAGGTACTTTTCGGCCATCAGGGAGGCGATGGGGCATGCCACGGAGGCACCGAAGCCTCCGTTTTCCACGAGGCAGAAGATGACAATTTTCGGGTTGTTGGCAGGGGCGATGAGGGCGAACACAGAGTGGTCGGCACCATGCGGGTTTTGGGCGGTGCCCGTCTTGCCGGCCACCTCGATGCCGGGAATCTGCGCACCGCGGCCCGTACCGGCCGTCACCACCATCTTCATGCCCTGCAGCACCGTGGCAAAATGCTGGGGCTTGATCTTAGAGTATATCTTTTCGCTGTACTGCGTGTTCAGGCTGTCGCGATGCCCGATGGCGCGTACCACGTGGGGTTTGATGTAATATCCCTGGTTGGCGATGACCGCCAGCATGTTGGCCATCTGCAACGGGGTCACGGCCGCCTCGCCCTGACCGATGCCCATGGAGACCACCGTGTTGCCGTTCCAACTGTTGTTGTATTTCTTGTCGAAATAGGCGGCTGTGGGAATGCTGCCCTTCAGCTCGTATGGCAGGTCGGTATCATACTTTTGGGCAAAACCCATGGACATCATGTAATCCAACCAGGCGGTGTAAGCCTCGTCGATGTTCTTATATTTGCTCCTGTTGGAGAGGATGTTGTAATAGGCGCGACAGAAGAAGGTGTTGCAAGACCGCTGGATGGCGCTATAGATGTTGAGGCCACCGCAGTTGTGGCAGTGAACCACATGACTGCCAATATGATACCCACCTCCAGAACAGCTATAAACAGTGGATGGGGTGATGATACCCTCTTGCAGGGCAATCAATCCGTTGGCCAACTTGAAGGTGGAGCCGGGCGGATAACTGGCCATCAGGGCGCGGTTGAAAAGCGGCTTTTTGGGATCCTCCAACAAGACACCGTAGTTTTTGGGACGGGCTGTGCCCACCAAGAGGTTGGGATCATAGCTCGGAGAGGAGATGATGCAGAGTATTTCGCCCGTCTTGGGTTCGATGGCCACAATACTGCCACGCTTGTTTTTCATCAGCTCCTCACCATAACGCTGGAGCTGCAGGTCGAGCGTACTCCAGATGGAAGTGCCGGGCACAGGCACCACATCCTCCGAACCGTTGTCGTACCTGCCCATTTCGCGGTTGTGAACATCCACCAACACCACACGCTTGCCCTTGACACCGCGCAACACCGACTCATACGCCTTTTCGATACCGCTCTTGCCGATGTAGTCGCCCATCTTATAATAGTTGTCATTCTCCATGTCTTGGTCGTTCACCTCGCTGACATAACCCAAAATATGGGCAGCGACAGGATTTGGATAGGAACGAAGTGTTCTGTTTTGCACGAAGAAACCAGGAAATTCATACATTTTTTCCTGCAAAAAACCGTAATCCTCCTTCGAAATCTGCTGTTCGAACAGGGAAGGCAGGATTTTGGAGTATTTTACCGCCCGGGCAATCTTTTTCTCCACATCCTCCTTGGTGAGATCCAAAACACGACACAGCTCCGCCGTATCGAAGGAGCGCAACTCGTTGGGCACCACCATAAGGTCGTAGGCGGCATCGTTATAGACCAACAAAGAATCGTTACGATCATAGATCAAGCCACGGGCCGGGTGCTCCGTGATATAACGCAAAGCGTTTTGATTCGCCTTGTCCTTGTAGGTCTTGTTCATGACCTGCAGGGAAAAAAGGCGCACCAAGTATATCACGGCCAAGATGCCGACCAAGGCAATGATGATATAATATCGTTTCGAATTTTGCACTTGTTCTTATTTCTCTCTGTTAATCAACTTTTTGGCCAAGTCTAACAACGCCGTTTTCTTCTCCTCCGCCACCTGCACCTGTTCCAAATCGCCGAAGGCTTGCTGCACATAGACCATGATCAAGTCTTCTGTGAACATTTTGACTTGAGTGTCGTCAAAAATGGCTCTGACCTCCTGGTATTTTCGCTCGAAATCGGTGGTGGGTGCGGCAAAAAGATGTGTCAGACGGTCGTATTGCTCAGGTGTTGCCAACTGCAAAGCCTTGAGATAGAGATAGGTCTTTTTGTTGTCCCGTATATCACCACCGATGGTTTTTCCAAAAGTGCGTTCATCGCCATAGACATCGAGCACATCGTCGGTCAACTGGAAAGCCATGCCGAGGTGGATGCCGAAATTGTAGAGGGCCTGCTGGCACATCGAGTCGGCGGAGACGAGCAAGGCACCGGCCTTGAGACAGCCTGCGAACATCACAGCTGTTTTCAAGCGGATCATGTTGAGATAATCCTCGATGCTCACCGTTTCTTTGGTCTCGAAGTCAAGGTCAAGCTGCTGTCCCTCACATATTTCCAACGATGTTCGGGAAAAAAGGTTGGCAATGTTGATGATAATTTGCTTGTCGCATGGCAGCTTTAACAGTTGTTGGAACGCCATGATAGCCAAGGCGTCACCGGAAAGGATGGCGATGTTGCTGTTCCATTTTTTGTAAACCGTCTCCCTGCCGCGCCGAATGGGCGCCATGTCCATAATATCATCATGGATCAAGGTGAAATTATGGAGCATCTCAAAGGCCATGGCGACGAGTTGGGCCTGTTCCGGATCGCCTCCTAACATTTCCACCACGTCGTGCACTAACTTGGGACGCAGCCGCTTACCTGGCTGCATCAATATGTATTCAATTGGTTCATAAAGATTTACAGGAGTTCTTCCGACCAATATTTGTTGAAATTCTTGTTCTAAACTTTTCACAATTCGCGTATTTTAATAATCGGGCAAAAATACGAAAAAAAGGGGATAAGGCACGGGAATCTTTACAAGAGTCTTCTTTCGGCACACAATTTAATAATCGGCAATGACATAAAGAAAGAGGATGCCGAAAAGCATCCTCTTTACTGTTGTACCGAAGGCCGGGATCGAACCGGCACGAGTGTTACCTCATTGGTTTTTGAGACCAACGCGTCTACCGATTCCGCCACTTCGGCTCAAAAACGGCGGCAAAAATACACTTTTTTCCGATATGACAACCCTTTTTGGAAATATTTTTTTCGCACCTAAAAGAAACGCTTTGTCTTTTCGCACCTGTTTGTTTTAGATTATCGTATTTTTGCCGCTATGAAATCACATCGTCAAAATATCCTGATCTATTTGGCATTCTGCTTGTTGACTATATCCGTTGCTGCATGCGACCGCAACAGTGTCGAACCTTGTGACAATTACCGGCAGGCGATGCGCGACTTTGTTGTCCGTATCAGTGAGACAGCGCGGACGGAACACCCTGACTTTATCGTTATCCCTCAGAATGGCATAGAACTGGTGACGTTAGGCGAAGATGCGGACGCGGATCTGGCCGCCCCCTACCTTGCCGCTATAGACGGGCACGGACAAGAGGACTTGTTTTACGGCTATAGACGCGATGACCAGCCCACAAACGCGAACACGACGGAATACCTGCTGTCGTATCTGCGCCATTCGCAACAGGCTGGAAAAAGCATTTTGGTGACCGACTATTGTTCCCGCCCGGAGTATGTTTCTGACGCAAGAAACCGTTGTGAGGCGGAGAGGTTCCTCTCTTTTGTCGCCCCGAGACGCGAACTGGATGTGATTCCCGAAGACGCGCCCATACACGAAAACCCGCAGGACATTCTCCGTCTGGCCGATGCGCAGAATTTTTTGTATCTTCTTGACAATGAAAATTTTAAATCAAAAGAAGAGCTCTTGGAAAAAATATCCGCCACCAACTATGATGTCATCATCATGGACCTGTTTTTTGATGAAGGCTCAACCTTCACGGCGGCGGATGTGGACCGTTTGCAACATAAGGCTAACGGCAGTAAACGATTGGTAATCTGTTATATGTCCATCGGGGAAGCGGAGGATTACCGTTATTATTGGAATCCGGAATGGAAACGGCACAGACCGGGATGGTTAGCACGTCAAAATCCCTCCTGGCCAGGCAATTACAAGGTTCGTTATTGGTATCCCGAATGGCAAGACCTCATCTGCGGTCCCGGTGACAGCTACCTGAACCGCATCCTGTCCGCTCATTTCGATGGCGTCTATTTAGATATCGTGGATGCGTTTGAATATTTTGAAAGGTAGAAAATACACCCCAAAAAAACGGGTTGACGAATCCGCCAACCCATTGTTTGTTATTCGCTGATTTTCTCAATCCAGCCCTTGATGTCTTCCAGTTTTGCCGCCGGAACCTCTAATTTCAGCTTCTTGCGCAATCCGCCGAGGTCGTTCAGCAGCTTGTTTGGATTGGCCTGCTTGAGTTGGTCAACAGTGAGAATGTTGAGTTTCTTCAGCGCGGGAATCCAGGCGGCATCCATGCCCAAAGCGGTGAACTCTTCGTCACTGCTGGTTTCGACTTTCTTTTCAGGACGCATTTGCGGGAAAAAGAGCACGTCCTGTATGGAGGGCGAATTGGTCATGATCATGGCCAAACGGTCGATGCCGATGCCAAGACCTGCGGTGGGAGGCATGCCGATTTCGAGGGAGCGCAGGAAGTCCTCGTCGAGCACCATCGACTCCGTGTCGCCGCGCTTGCCCAACTCAAGCTGGTCCTCGAAACGCTTGCGTTGGTCAATGGGGTCATTCAGCTCGGAGTATGCATTGCAAATCTCCTTGCCGTTGCACATGGCCTCGAAACGCTCGGTGAGGCCCGGTTTGGTGCGGTGCTTCTTGGTCAGCGGCGACATCTCGATGGGATAGTCGTAGATAAAGGTCGGCTGGATGAGCTTCGACTCGCAAGTCTCGCCGAAGATTTCATCGATAAGTTTGCCCTTGCCCATCGTACTGTCAACATCCACACCCTGTGTCTTGGCAAAGGCGGCGAGTTGTTCTTCCGTCATCTCGGAGATGTCTGTTCCGGTGAAATGCTCGATAGCCTCGAACATGGTGTATCGTTTCCACGGGCGCTTGAAGTCGATGACGTTGTCGCCCACCTGCACTTTGGTGTCTCCGTGCAGCGCGATGGCAATGCGCTCCACCATCTCCTCCACCGTGTTCATCATCCATTCGTAATCCTTATACGGAACGTAAAGTTCCATTTGTGTGAACTCGGGATTGTGGAAGCGGTCCATGCCTTCGTTGCGGAAGTCTTTGGAGAACTCATACACACCGTTGAATCCGCCCACGATGAGCTTTTTGAGGTACAGTTCATCGGCAATACGCAGGTAGAGCGTCATATCCAATGTGTTGTGGTGGGTCTTGAAGGGACGGGCCGCCGCACCGCCGTAGAGGGGTTGCAAAATGGGAGTTTCCACCTCCAGGTAGCCTTTCTCGTTGAGGTACTCGCGCATGGTGTTCACCAGCTTGGTGCGCTTGATGAAGGTCTCCTTCACCTGCGGGTTGACGATAAGGTCAATGTAGCGCTGACGGTAGCGTTGCTCGGGATTCTGGAAAGCGTCATACACCTTCCCGTCCTTCTCCTTCACGATGGGCAGCGGGCACACCGACTTGCAAAGGATGGTGAACTCCTTGACATGGACGCTGATCTCGCCCATCTGGGTGGTGAAAACGAACCCCTTGACTCCGATGATGTCACCGATGTCGAGTTTCTTGAAAACACTGTTGTACATTGTTTTGTCCTCGCCGGGGCAAATCTCGTCGCGTTTGGCGTAAATCTGGATGCGACCCACGGCGTCTTGTATTTCATAGAATGAGACAGCACCCATGATACGCTGGTTCATGATGCGCCCCGCAATGCTCACGTTTTGGAAAAGGGAGTTGTCTTGCGGATATTTCTCCAAAATCTCTTTTGTGGTGGCGTTAACCTCGTATTCCGCTGCGGGATAAGGGTTGATACCGAGAGCGAGAAGGTCGTCTAACTTCTTTCTGCGAATGATTTCTTGTTCGGATAGTTCTATGGCCATGTTGTTGTTTTTAAGACGGCAAAAATACGAAATTATTGGCTTGGTTTCAGGGTTGTTTTAAGTACAGGCAAAAAAAAGAGGTTGAACTGGGTTCAACCTCTTTTTATAGATGATATGTTGAAATTATTTCACGACAACTTTGGAGGTATAGACCTTGCCATTTTGGGAAACCTTCAGCATATAGACACCGGAACGGAGGCTGGTGACGCTGATTTCGGCTTTGTCAGTGGCGGTGCCATTGTAAACTCTTTGACCCACGAGGTTGAAGAGTTCGATGTTAGCCTTTTCGGAACCGGCAAGGGTAACCGTGAACTTGTTGGTGGCAGGGTTCGGATAAACCGTGATGTTTTCCTTCTCCATATCCTCAACAGCGACGGGAACACAATCATTGCAACCGAGCTTGAGGTAAATTTGCGGATAGTGCATGTTCTGGAACATGAAGCTGGGATAGTAATAGTCAATGTTGCCATTGGTGAATTGCACATTGTAAGCACCGTGGCTCAAGTTCTCACAACGGGAAGGAAGATCGGTATAGTTGCCGGAAGGACCACGATAGTAGAGAGGATCCGGATCAGCCCATGTGAAGAAATGAACTTGGGAATAGTCATCAAGAGTGTCCGTCATACCCATTTGGTAACCTTTCTTGAAGGTGTAGCAAACGCTGACCACCTTGTTGGTGATGTTGGTGATGTTGACCGGGAACCAGAAATCAGCAAGATAGTAGGAGTTTGGATTGTCAGGAACCTCGGTGGAAGCGTGTTCTTCACCGATGGGGAATTTGAAGATTTGGGTGTTGTTGCCAGCAGGAGACTGCACACCGAGATCGAAATCATAATCGATGTTGTAGAAACAGGAGCTGGGGATGTTGGTAAAATGAACCTCATCATCTTCGGTGATGTCAGTACGGATACCCACGATGATGGTGTCGATCATGTCGGCGGTCATTTGCGGGCCACGGAAATAGAAGGCGCGAAGATAGACAGAGTCGATGTCGAGGGAACCGGAAGCGGTGAGAGAGATATCCTCTTCAGAGGAAGCATCGTCATAGAAAGTGGCGTTGAAATCGTAGGTTTGGCCGATGGAATAAACCCAAGGGTGATCCCAAATGGTGCCACCTTGGCCATCACTGAAGTCGGTGAGGCCCAAAGAGTCGATGGAGAGGGTGTTGCCACCGCCATCATCCACGGCATCCCAATAACCTTCGAGGTAGGAACCATAGGAGAGCCAGCCGAGTTCGGTGGACTTGCCAGCGCGCTCCACTGCCTTGTACTTCTTAGCGGGCATCTTGGCAGCAGGGGTCAAAGTCTGCAGAGATTGACCATAAGACATTGCCACAATAGTCATGGCAACAAAAAGCGTAAAAAGTTTTCTCATTTTTTTTGTGTTTTAATTTATAAATTTGTGTGTTTTTTCTTCGCTATATAAAGCGGGCAAAAATACACTTTTTTTTAATATCCACATCCTTGTTCGCATTTTTAACAAACTTTAAGATGTGAATAAGTACCGTGCTTCTTACCCTATGATTCTTCCGAGAAATTGTCTATTTCCTCTCGCAGGTTTTCGATGATAAAGTTTTGTCTTTCAATGGAATTCTTACCCATATAGTACTCAATGATGGAGTCGATGTTGCTCTTGGGATCCAACACCACGGGTTCCAATCGTATCGATTTTCCGATGAAATTCTTGAATTCCTTGGGATCGATTTCACCCAAACCTTTGAAGCGCGTGATCTCCAGTTTGCTTTGTCCCAACTTTTTGATGGCATCCACTTTTTCCTGTTCGGAATAGCAATAAATGGTCTTTTTGGGGTTACGGACACGGAAAAGCGGCGTTTGCAGCACATACACATGCCCTGAGCGCACCACATCGGGGAAGAGTTGGATAAAGAAAGCCAACAACAACAGGCGGATGTGCATGCCATCGACATCGGCATCGGTGGCGATGACAATGTTGTTGTAGCGCAGTCCCTCGATGCCGTCCTCCAAATTCAAGGCGGCCTGCAACAGGCTCAGCTCCTTGTTCTCATAGATGGCGCTCTTGGTCTTGATGATGTTGGCCGGCTTACCCATCAAGCTGAAGACCGCCTGCGTGTTGGCGTCGCGCGACTGCGTGATGGAACCCGATGCGGAGTCACCCTCCGTGATGAAGATCATCGTCTCCAACCCGCGCGCATCGTTGGTGTTGAAATGGTAGCGGCAGTCGCGCAACTTGCTGTTGTGCAGACTCACCTTCTTCTGAATCTCCTTCGACTGCTTTTTAAGGTTGGCAATGGCGGTGCGCTCCTTCTCGGCCTCCTGGATTTTCTTCAAGATGATGTCGGCCACGTCGGTGTGCTTGTGCAGGTAGTTGTCCAACAGCCTGCCGATAACCTCGTTGACATAATAGCGGATAGTCTGCCCACCCGGGGTCATGTAGTCGGAACCCAGCTTGGTTTTGGT
Source organism: Bacteroidales bacterium (assembly GCA_017394765.1). The sequence goes on from JAFPXF010000072.1 coordinate 44,238, forward strand.
CTGCGAATCGAAAATCGGCTCCTTGACTCGGATGGCCATGGTGGCGGCCACGGAGTTGCGGATGTCACTCGGCTCGAAGTTTTTCTTGTAGAAATCGCGGCATGTTTTGACGATGGCCTCGCGCATCGCTTGCTGGTGCGTGCCGCCGTGCGCCGTATATTGGCTGTTCACAAATGTGTAGTATTCCTCGCCGTACTTGCGGTTGGTGTGGACCATCGCGAATTCAAAGCCGTCGTCTGTGAGGTAGATGGGTTCGTAAAGCCGGTCCCCGCCCGTCTTTTTGTTGAGAAGGTCAAGGAGGCCGTTTTTGGAATAGTATTTGTGCCCGTTGAAGTTGATGGTGAGGCCGCGGTTGAGATAGACGTAATTCCAGAGCAGGTCGTCGATGTACTCTGTGTACCAGTCGAAGTTTTCGAAGATGGTGTCGTCGGGCAGGAACGAGATGAGCGTGCCGTTCTTCTCGTCCGTGTCCACAATAGGATACTCTTTGACCAACTTTCCACAAGAGAACTCGGCGCGTTTGAGCTTGCCGTCGCGCACACTCTGTGCCACAAATATTGTGGAGAGCGCGTTCACAGCCTTCACACCGACGCCATTCATACCTATGGAGACCTCAAATGCGGAGCCATCCTTGAACTTGCCGCCGGTGTTCATCTTCGACACGCAATCCACCACTTTGTTGAGAGGGATGCCGCGCCCGTAGTCGCGTACTGTCACCCGCTTCTCCTTGATGGTGATGTCGAAACTGCGCCCGTGGCCCTCCATAAACTCGTCGATGGAGTTGTCGATGACCTCCTTGAGCAGCACATAGATGCCGTCGTCGTGCGAGGAGCCGTCACCGAGCTTGCCGATATACATACCGGGGCGCGTGCGGATGTGCTCGTCCCAATTCAGGGTTACAATATTGTCATCTTGATATTCTGCCATATTATCTTACAATTGCCAAATCTGTAGAGACGTGCCGGCGCGTCTCTACAACGGGGTTAATGTTGTTTTCGTCCCACAGAGACGCAGTATGGTCGCGTCTCTGCAATGGTGTGTCAATGGTTTTTCCTCTTTTTAAAAGGAGCGCAAAAATACAAAATTTTCGGTCACGGCAACTGATCGAGGTCAGTGTTATCGGCGTATGTGCGGCCATTATAAGTGCCACCATGTTCTATGTGAACTAATTTGGGACAATAGAAATTCGTATTGCCGGAATGAGTCACATTGCCCCATGTTTCGACATTCTCTATCCAAACGCCGTATTTTCTGCTTGATCCAAATTGACAAGTATATAACTTTAGCTTGGCATTTTCGGCGATTTTCAAACAAAAAGCATTGTTACTGTTGTCAGGACCGTCGCCACAGACGTAAAATTTGTATCGATGGATAATGTTGTCAGGACGCTCGCTCTCAAAGATCATCCCTCCCCAAGGTGTATTGGTGGAAAGTGCTGCAAAATAAGGTGCTGTAGTAGCACCTATTGCTTTGAAAGATAGATTTTTACCAACCCTGAGTTGTTTGCCGGCACCAATATAGATGTTCGCTTCATCCAAGGTAAGCGACCCATTGCCGTCAAAATAAAAACCATGAGGGAAATAATACCACGCAAGAACGAGACCGCTTAAAGTCAAGGAGTCGTTGATCTCATAATAATCCTGATCGATATAGACTTTATTAGGCATACTCTGGCTACTAAACGCGTTGTTTCTTACTTCACCTTTGCACAAAACTGCAAAATTGGATGTAACCAAAGGGTAACTTAAACAATTTTCTATCTGATTATTGGTGAAAACCGGCATTTCACTCCCCTCCTCTGTCACCAAACCAGAACCGTTACTGCCATCTATGAGGCAATAGTCCATGGAAAGAGTTCCGCGCACATTCACCACCCCACCGTGCAAGTCTTCGTTGCTGCCACCGTTGCGAAAATCCACCCAAGAGAAACTGTTGTCAAGTCGGGAAGTGTTTACCACCACCCGTCCCCAAGAGCCGGGATATTGCTGGGTTCGCGGACCGCACAGAACTATAGATGCGTTCCTCGTACCTGTCATATTCAAAGCACCATTTTCGATAACTTCAATATTGCCGTCTTCCCCCGTGAACATAATAGTAACTCCCGGCATCACCCTGACAGTGGCCTCGCATCCTATGTATAAAGTGCCGTCAATGATGTAGTCCACATCCAACCCCAAGTCGGGCCACACCTGGTCACTGCAAATCTTCCCACTGACTTGAAACGGTTCGCCGTCAAACACCCCAAACGGCGTGTCTCCGAATTTTGCCGTGTAAACAGCATCCCCGTTGACTGTTATGGTTCGCGGATTCGAGACTTCCCCATCCTGCCAGCTCAAAAAATAATAACCTTCTTTGGGAATCGCTGTCAGTGTTACCGTCTCACCATTACAATAGTCGCCTCCGCCAATGACGGTTCCCCAATTATCGTTGCTGGACTTTCCAACAATCGCGTATTTCTTGGTACACCCCGAGAATATAGTAGCGCAAACCAAAATTAATAATAGTGATATTTTTTTCATAATTAACGAGATTGAATTAATACGCGGCAAAAATAAGAAAAAAAATGAAACGGTGACAACAGACTCGTTAAAGAGACAAAACTTTCAAAATTTGGGCCAGCCTGCAAATCAGAAAATTTCCCCATCCCAAAGCATCTTGAAAAAATCGGTCACATAAATTAGCTCAACGTCTCCAGAAGGTCTTGTTATGGGGTCGAGGGAAACAAGAATCAACCGGCAGTCGGGATGTTCATCTTTGAAAGCCTTGAGTCCGGCTTTGTGACGCGTTTTTACTTCCTCGCTGGATTTGATTTCGATAGCCACTTTAGCGTCGCCGATGATAGCATCCACCTCCTGTTGGTTGTAGGTGTGCCAGTAGGAAATCTTTTCACACCGGCGACAGTACCCACGATAGGCGATGATTTCCTGCATAACGAGATGTTCGAAGGCATGACCATAATCATCGGTGCCACGCCTCAGATGATAACGCCCCATCAGATAGTTCGCCAGCCCCACATCGAAATAGTAGAATTTTGGCGCCTGTACCACCTTGCGCTTGATCACCTTTGTATATGCCGGTATCTCGTAGCCCATCAAGGTGTCTTTCAGAATTTGATAGTAAACCTTGACGGTTTTTGCTGCAACACCGCAGTCGCTCGCAATGTTGGAGTAGTTGATCATTTCGCCGTCGGAAATGGCAGCAGCCTCCATAAATTGCTCAAAGGCTTCGACATTCTGAACAGCGGCTCCGTCCCTGATCTCTTCCCTGAGATAGACCTCAACATAGGCTTCTATACGGTCGGTGGCGTCATCGACAAGATAATGGCGGGGAATCATCCCATTTTGTACCGCCTTGTCTATCTGGAAGTCAGGCACTTCTTTCCAAACCAAAGGGAAGAGTGCTCTTGGTATGGCTCTGCCGCCAAGAGTGTTTGCCCCGGACCGTTTCAACTTGCGAGCACTTGAACCGCTGAGTATAAAGCAAAGCCCTTTGTTGACCATCAACCAGTGGATGCTGTCGAGAAGTTCGGGCACTTTCTGTATCTCATCCACGATGACCAACGTGCCGGCAGGTTTGGCAAGAAGGGCCTGACGGAAGGAGTCGGGGTTGCGTTTGAATGCTTTCCTCACATTGGCGATGAGCAGGTCGTAATAGATAGCTTCGGGAAACCGCTCTTGGAGAAGCGTGGATTTCCCTACCTGTCGGGCTCCGAACAAGAACATCCCCTCGTCAAGTTGGTTCTCTATATTAAAGATTCTCTTGTACATATTTTTATTAATTTTGATAGCGCAGGTCCGATTTTTCCATGAAATTCGGGAATACGGGTGCAAAATTACTAAAAATATCGATATGGTATTTCAAGGGAAAAATATTTGTTCACTATAATCGTAACATGAAAAAGTGAAAAGGTGACAGCCGGGGGCAAAAATACGATCACGGTTCGCCGCTCACCACTCCACCTCCTTGGTCTCCCCCTCGGGACTGCGGAACACAAAGCGTTTCGTGGCACCGTGGCGCACCAGCAACATATATGTGCACATATCCAGGATGGGGGTGTCGTCAACGCTGATGAGGTAATCGCCGGTGCGGAGGCCCTTCTCGTAGGCTTTCGTCCCTTTGCGCACAATCGCCTTCACCGCCCCGAGTGTGTCGCCCTCCTCAGCAGGAAATAGCTTGAAGCCTTTTCCTCTGTTCGCCACGGTGATTTCAGGGTTCCCGTCGTGGGGCAGGAAGTAAAAACTCTTCTTCGGTGCGTCGATAATCAGCGAGACGTGCTCCAACAGGGCCGAACCGACGGCCCGGTTGTGCGTGGCGGTCGAGACCCACACCTCCTTGAGAACGATGTCGCCGATTTCAATTGTAGGAAAACAGAGCTCGCCATTGATAACCGTATCGTAGGAGGCGCCGAAAAGACCGGCGTACGTCATGATGGTCGTATCCACATTCACTGTCATCGAATCCAATTGCCGCTTGATGTCGGGGTTGTCCTTCGCCCACAGGTCCAGCAAATCCTGCGGGAGGCCGAACCAACCGCCGACAGCGCCCATATCGAAAAGCATTCTCGGGCGGGCAAACGGAATTTTCGTCCACAGGAAGGGTTGGTTGCCATAAATTTTGTAGGGCACTTTGGTGTGTCCTTTCTCCTCTTTGGCGAAAAAGCCTTTGCGGGAGGTCATGATCAGCAGGCTGTCACGGGTGTCGAATTTGAACGAGATGCCCTTGCAGACGAGGTCGAAGCCGAAAGCGCCGTCAATGATGCCGCAGGAGAAATTACTGAGCCCGTCATCCACCACCACCGGATAATTTTTGATGGAGAGATGTCCCATTTTAAGGGAGGGAATCATCATTATCGCCGTTTTTTTCGTTCTGTTTTGGGCGTCACGAGTGGTGATGCTTTCGCCCATCGGCTTCATCCACGCCTCTTCTTCTCCTATCCAGAACCCTGTCCCGGCACCCGTGTCGAACATCAGATTCTTGGTTTCCCCTTCGATTTCCACGGGCACAATGATGGCCCCGTCCCACATCTTGATCTTGATGGTATCGATAAAATCCTGTTCGGAGATGCCGAAATAGCGGTCGCTCAACCGCTGGGCCGGTGCCTGCCAAAGCGCCGCAAACAGCAGCAAAACGGCTGTCGTGATGGTCTTTATCGGATTATTCATTCGCATCTTTTCGGTTTTTAGTCACTTTTCGTGATGATTTCAGACCGCAAAGATACACTTTTAGATAAACTACCGCCACTCCGCGAAGCACGAGAAGCCATACCAAGTTTCAATGTTGCCCTCGGGCAGGAAGAAATAGAGCGTTTTCAAATCCGCCGGCATCATCCCTTTCTTGACGCTGAAGTAGTTTTCGGGTGTCTGATTAGGGTCATATTCTATCCTTCCCAGACTGACGAGCATCTGCTCTGCCACACGGTCGGTGCGCCATTCGCAGTAGGAGCGGGCCTGCGCTGGCGAGACTCCAAACACGGGGGAATACCTGTATGCAGGATGATTCGCATAGACTTCGGCAAGACTGTCGGGGAGCAGCAGCCGGAGTGCCTGCTTGTCGGGAAGCGCCGCCCAGTACTCGGCCGACTCCTTCCCGTAGATTTGCTCCAGCCAGTAGAGGTACTCCATCCAATCGATGTTGGAGATCGGATCCTTGTCGCGATAAAGCTCCATCGTGATGGCTGTCAGGCCGGGGTGTACTTTCTTCTGGTAATTCTTGACGGTGAGGTGCTGCGCGGAGACACCGGTGGCGCAGAGCCATAACAACACGCAGAGGAGTTTGCATTTCATAATCTTACATTTTTTGGATGGTTATTTATTTTATAAACGTAAGATTTGGGGAAAATCTTGGGTGAAATCTTCCTAAAAATCCAAGTGATTCACCCGAGGCGTGTTCGCTAACGACTTCTCGCATTTTTTGCAAGTTGCATCTTTTATCGCAAAAATTGCATCTTTTCAATCGAAAATTGTCACTTTTATAATATTGATTCTTAATGAATTAAAAATATTTCACGTTTGATTTGTTTGCTTTAATTTTGTAACTTTGCGGGCAAACAATATCAAAGATGAAAGAGAATATTCTACCCTCCGACAACTCCATTCAAGACATCATTTACGACATCAGAGGTGTCAAGGTTATGCTGGACTACGACTTGGCAGCCATTTATGGCGTGGAGACCCGCACTTTGAACCAAGCCGTGAAGCGAAACATGGAACGTTTTCCTCCTGATTTTATGTTCAGACTCACTGAAGAAGAATGGGATGCTCTTGTGCAATCTGGTATGATATCACAAATTGTGATATCATTGCTCAGCAAACGAAAAAAGACCAGTCCACCATACACTTTCACGGAACACGGGGCGGTGATGCTTGCCTCCGTGCTTCGGAGTCCGAGTGCCGTACAGATGAGCGTGATGGTAACGAGAGCGTTCATCGCCATGCGGCAGGCACTCTCGTCCATGCTGTCATACGACCTGAAAGTAGAGCAGCTTTCCCACAAGGTTGACCAGCTGAACGCGCACATTGAGGAGATTCTGCACAATCAGAACGACATTAACCAATTGCAGTCGCAATTCAACAATGAGGTTGCCCTGCAAATCGAGGTGATCAACGATGCGCTGGATCAGCTGCGCGAGAAGAAGGAGGAACCGGGCAATCCGATAGGATTCAGGGAGCAACGACAGGGATGATTGTGCATTGTTTCATCGCCTCATACTTTACCTTCGCGCTCTCCGCCTCCGTGCTTACGTGGGCGAAGTACAGCCCTACGGGGAAGGGGACGGGCAGGGACCAAGCGGTGAAGCGAAATATAGAACGTTTCCCTCCTGATTTTATGTTCAGGCTTACTGAAGAAGAATGGGATGCTCTTGTACAGAAAATTAGTGAGGGTGACTAAAAAGTCCTTGACGACGTTTTTTTATTCGCACCCCTGATTGAGCGACTTTGCGAATATTGAAATCTCAAGGGCTTCATTTTCCTTTTCAGTCACCCCCACCCTGAGAAGAGACCTAAAAAAGTAACCCCATACGCTTTTACGGAACACGGGGCAAGTGGAAGCCGTTTTGACCGGTTTCTTCCTCGGCGGGATTGATACAGCATTTGCGGATGTCAATCCACTGTTGGAGGAGGGCTTTGAGTTTCTTGTCGCAGTAGTCAAAGGAGAGCAATTGTACATAATCGTATCACACTTAATCTTCAACAAGCTCTTCTAACGGCAAGATAAAAGTGCAACCGAAAGCAGCGAATCCTATAACACCTGTTTCTTTGGAAGATTTTTCTTTTAACTTGATTATAGAGAAAACTTTATAATTCTCTATATCAATGTCATATAATAGAGAACCGAGACCTGCTGAAACATCGTCATCTTCCATTATTGAATTAGCCAAATATTGTGTGAAGATATCTTGGTCAGATAACTCATTGCGAACTCCTTTTCTTAATGCTGAGGACAGCTCTTTTTGTGCTTTTTCTCTTTGAATCTCCTCCGATGGCAAAGTAATATATGCTATAATCACAATTATTATTGCCAGCATGAATAAAAACCAGAAAACAAATCTGTTCTTTTTTTCTCTGTCAAGTCTTTCCCCGCAATGTTTGCATTTTTTTGCCACAAATAGTATCTCCTCTCCACAATAGGGACATTTTTTCGTCTTTTTTTCATTTATGTTTTCTTCAGGAGAGTTATCTTTAGATGTTCCTGTGCTAGTGTTAACATAAACACTATCCATTGTTGACATTTCCATATTGTTGTAAATTCAAAATTATAACGGAGCAAAATAATGTTTTTTCACACTTGTTTTTTACCCTGCGAAACCATATGATAAACAAATGTATAACGTCACTCAGAATTATTGTACCACAAACTTCTTAGATACACCATTATAGGTGTAAATATATGTCCCTTTAGGATAATCATTTACATTTAGAAGAATTTTGTCAAAATCGCCTCCAATATTGAATGTTTCCATAAGTTGACCATTAATATTAAAAACTTTCAATTGTGTGGTTTCGCCCGGATGTAATGTATAAGGTAAAGTAATCGTATTTTGAGTAGGATTCGGATAGGGATTCGGATAATCTCCCATACGTGTATATGTCACCATTGTACCTGGATTATAGTTGCCACCGAGAGAATAAATATTCCAATAACTATGGCCACCTTCAGTATAATCAGATTCAAAAGTAATCAGCACTAATTGATTACCTATTTTAGAAATGCTAAAATTGCTTTTGGGATCGAGACTCAAACTTCTATCGAAGACATACACTATTTCCTTATCCTCATTGATAATTAGATATCTACCCACTGAATAAACAACATCACCCCCAAAGATATCATCGTGTCCAACATAGCCAAAGCTAGCACTTACAAGAAATTCGATTTTATCATCAGTATTAATTAGATGTTTTCCCAAGCATCTAATCATTCTTCCAGGATACTGTGTGTGGTATACAGATGGGAGCGGACTTGGAACAGGAAAATTATTGAGGTCGATCTGTTTTATGAGGACAAAGTTTTGATTATAAATGTTAATTTGAGAAAGTTGAATATCAAATGGTAAAATATAACAGTCAACCGGTTCTAAGACAGCCTCCCAAGCATTGAACTGATCAAGATATACAGCTTCCCATATACTATCACTTTTTTGAAATGAATGCAGGAGGTTAAGTTGACCTTTCGTTATTAGGGAGACACACATAACGGATAGTAATATCAATATCTTTTTCATTAGAACCATCCCTCCTTGGAAGCTAAAGCTAAAAGTTCAAATAAATCCTGTTTGCTTGGAATGCGGGCCTGACCACGTGCTGCCTGTAATTTTCCATCAGGAGTCCTCCAAATAAATCTGAACCCGTCATCGGAGCTACCATTTTCATAATGGTAAATTCCCCACTGGAAGTATAAACGCCAATCGTTCGGGTCATCACAATTGGTAACTTCGTGCTTAATTTCAAAATTAGCCATAGTTTATTGATTTAATGAATGTCTTTCTAACAACATATCAATGATACCCACTATGCAAACTGCTTCATTCTTTCTTACATCAGTAGGAGGATGAGATTTCTCTGGTCCAAAGTTATCAAAGTGGAAGTTCTGAAACCAAATAACCTCATATCCATATCTTGTTGCGATATCATACACAGCATTTACGGTGGAACCACTTGTCCGACTTGCTGTCACTATAATTTCGGCACTTGTTTTAGCGGCATCCTCCAACCAAACTGGTTGAGCAGAATTGGGGTCTCCAAGTGTGGAAATTACAACAGGCTTTCCTTTCACCTCGAAGTGGCACCACTTGTCTTTTCCCGTATTGGGTTTCTCAAATATTAATGTGTTTTGAGGTGATTCCTTTAAAAGGGAAACAACCTCTAAAAGGCTTTCTGTTTTCCCCCAATTTGCCTTTGCATAATCACAAATGATGTACTTCTTCTCCATAAAGATACTAATAAGAATTTTCAACTGGCAAAATTATGAATAATCAGAACCTTACAGAAATCCATCTGTCGCTAATCGCGCTACACTTTTGTAGCCAATCAAACCTCATTTCCCATGGCTTTCGAAACGTCCTGCAGGAAGTCTCGATGCAACAGTTTTGAAATCCTTATCAACAATTGCAAATCGATGGTATCCTTGCTCAGTATTTTGTACACATTAGTTCTGTCTGTATGTATCGCCTGGGCAAACCACGTCACCGTTCTGCCCTGCGCCTTCAATTCGGCTCTGATCATATTTCCGATGTGTAGCGATTCCATTTGACTTGATTGCATAAAAAAAGCGTGGAACTTATTCCTTGCTTGAGCTTCGGGTTTCCACGCCCACACATCTAACAAGTCATTCCACGCCGTATTACTACGGCATTTATAACTCTCCTTGATGTGTTTTTGTCCTCTTGCGAGGACGTTGTGGAAATTGAAGCTCAAGGATAGCCACAAACGCTATCTATTATGTATATTGTCTGTTTTTTAGTCTGTTACTGTTTGTTTTTGTTGATTTTCGTTAATAATCTATTGGTTGTATTTGTCAAGTTCTGCCCTGACAACCTGTTTCAGTTCCTCTGTTTCAGGAAGATATAATTGATATTTCGCCACAAAAAGGTTGGCATCCATATTGTAGGTGGCGTATTGCACCATCACGTCGTTTTTGTCGGCCGCAAGAATGATGCCAATGGGCGGATTGTCGCTCTCCGTGTTCACATCAAGGGCGAAATATCCGAGATACATGTTCATTTGACCGATGTCTTCCGCTCTTACTTTCCCCCGTTTCAAGTCAATGATGACGTAACATTTCAATATGACATGGTAGAAGACCAGGTCGGCGTGGTAATCCTCGTTGTCGATGGTAAGACGGTATTGCCTTCCCACGAACGCAAAACCCTTTCCCAATTCAAGAAGGAAGTCTTCCATATTGCGGATGAGGGCATCTTCAAGCTCGCCTTCGCTGTACTCGGGGACTTTTATGCCAAGAAAGTCAAGAAAGTAGGTGTCCTTCACGATGTCTTTCGGCTGAACTATGTCCAAGCCGTGTGCAGACAACGAGACTATTTCCTCTTTGTCTTTCGTCGTAGCCAACTGGTAGAACAGTCCGCGTTCGCGTTGCTCTCGCAAATATCTTACAGACCAGTTTTGGTTAACACTTTCCGCAAAATAGAAATTTCTTTCCAGTTTATCATCAATGCCAACAAGTTCAATGTAGTGACTCCAACTCAATTTTCCAGACAGTGTCTGGAAAATTGGAAAGCGGAGGTATAACAGTCTCATATTGGACAAGTTACTGCGAGAATAGCCCTTGCCTATTCGCAATGTCAGATCTCTTGACAGCTTTGAAATCAGGTTGGCTCCATATTCGGCGCGCGCATTGCCGCTTTGTTCGTATTCCACAATGTACTTGCCTATGTTCCAGTTCATCTCCACCAGCGCATTGTTGACAGCACGCACCGCCCGCTGCTTCGATTGAGCCACCACGGTTGCAATCTGCTCAACCAAAGCATCATATCTATCTTCAATATTTTGTACTTCTATATTCATTGGTCTTGACGTTCTATGATAGCCACAACCGCTATCAATTAGACGATGTGTGGGCGAATAATCATTCGCCCACACATCGTTCCGTTACAATCTCTCGATTTTCACCTGAATTTTCACATCCTCCAGATCCATCTCCACACCGTTCTCCACGTGGTCGGCGATGGTCAGGGAGGTGCAGAGGGTCTCGTTGCAGATGTGGCTCTCAAAGGCCTTCAACGCGGGGGTGATGACTTCGTTGCCCTCCACGGTGACGGCGATCTTGTCCAACACCTCGAAGTTGTTCTCCTTGCGGTAGGTCTGCACCAACTTCACGAACTCGCGGGCGTAACCCTCGTTCTTCAGCTCTTCGGTGACCTCGATGTCCAAGGCCACGGTGAGCGCACCGAAGTTAGCCACCACCCAGCCGGGGATGTCCTGCGCCTGGATCTCCACGTCGTCGGTGGTGATCTCCACGGGCTGACCCTCAATCTCGAACC
>JAFPXF010000073.1 GCA_017394765.1 Bacteroidales bacterium
CCAATTTGAAAGACTTTTGGCCGCCAGCGCGGAGGCGCGGCAAATCCGCGATTTTATGATTAACACCGCCAAAAGCGCGGCGCAGGCCTTATTTTTGGAATCCCAGCCGCTGAACTACTTTATATTAAAATTCGTGTACGCACCCGCCGAGGAGGGCACAACGGAGTTTAAAAAGTTCAACGAGTGGAAAAGTGAGGGCTACACCATTATTAAGGGCTCGAAAGCGTTCCCCGTGTGGAGCCAGCCCACCAAACGCGAGAAGAAAGAGCAGGACGGCGAGACCGCCAGCGCACCCGCGCCAACTCCCGCGCTGATGGAGAACGCCGACGGCGAGGACAACGGCGAGGAAAGCCGCAGCGGGCGCGAGCGCTTCAATATGTGTTATTTGTTCAGCAACTTGCAAGTAATACGCAGAGAACCAGCCGCGACCCAGCCGACCGAAAACGAGACAGCAGAACCGCGGGAAGAACCCGCCGAAGAAGCCGCCGCCGTGATGGTCACCGCCGCCATCGTCGAACCCGAACCCATCAACATTTTTTAGAAAGGAGGCGCGGCGATGATGGACAGAATAACAAAGGCACTCACGGCGGAAAAATACCACCTGCCGAAAGTCGGACAGTACACGGGCGCACAACTCGCGGAAATGCTGGAGACCAACCACGCGCCCGCCGCCACGGTGGAGGCATTCAGAAAATACGTAGTTTACGCCACTTTGAACGCCCCGAAAAGAATTGTAATACAGCCGCCCCAATAAGGACGGGAACAAGCCCCAACAAGGCGCAAAGATCCGAAAAACGGAACTTTTGCGCCTTTTTTAGTGCCATTTTCCAAAAAAAATTTTTTCCGCCATCCGGCGGAAAAAATTACGGCGGCATTCCGTAAGGGTTAATGACAGCCGCTTCCCGGAGGTCAGCATCTTTCTTTGAGGCGTCATTCTCCCCTTACTCCATATCTGTCCCATACGTTTTTCATCCAACGCCTTATCTTTGCGAAAAAAAACGAACGCCACTTTTAGAAATCTTGGAGAAAAGACCAGCCGCATCTTTCCGACATTGGGGTGGCAGTTGCATATATGCTACGAGACCTTAAGGTTGCGTCATTGAAAAATATCTATTATTCGGATGACGGTTCTACAGGTTTTCTGTTGGCCGATTTCCCTTTTAGCATCTTTTGCAGATCGCCTTCCTTTTGGACTTCCGTACCCTCCGTTTTCTGTTTTGGCAAGACAATAGCATATCCGCCGTGCTTCCTGCTGCCAGTGTGTTCGACAAGCCCCTGCTTTTTGAGCAGAGCAACGCAACGTTCGACGCTGCTCAATGAAACTCCCGTCTCCCTGACAATATCCCCCGAGTTGCAGCCTGAATGCGTCTCAATGTAGGCAAGGACCTCCTTGACCTTGTCGTCGGAAGGCTTTATCGGATTCCGCCTCCCTTTTGTGCGGGAGGGTCTCCGGCGTACTTTTTTGCCGCTTGCCGCAGCTTTGTACCTCTGGAGGCCCTTTGTCACTTTTTCGAAAGTCTCTTGGCGGTTCTTGGCTTCCAGCGTGAATGTGGTGGGCTCGCTTTCCCATGGCATCTGTTTCATGACCACCACATCACCCTCGCAAGACCTGATATGTCGGAACGGCAGCAGCACGGTTGTCGTGATGCGGACGAAGTCCTCGCCGAGCAGTTGCTCAAGGTGCTTCATAGAGCCGATGCGAGAGTACTTTTCATGCTGCACCACATAGACATCAGTGAAGTTCCGCTGCTGGTGACAATAGAAGATGTCATCGATGTCTATCAGATGGATTTTTTTGTTGCCGATGACATCAAGCTTCCTGACATCCTGGTAAACTACCTCAACCTCCTTCTCCAGTGCCTGCCGGAAGTGTTGTCTCTCCCTGAACAGGAAGGGGAAAATGTTGAAAGTAAAATTTCGCCCAACGATAAGAAACAATCGTTTTGAAAAGAAACTGATGAAACCGACTGATTCTATGACCTTGGCACAACACTGAGAGATATTTTTATAGGCAATAGCCAAATCCAGAAATCCTGTTGCTAAAGCCGTGAAGACCAACAGCAACCAATAGATACTGTGAGAATATTTGTGATAAAGTTTGGGATAGAAAAGGAGATAGTTTGCATACAATGACCCTAACAGCAATAGGGCAGCGAAAGCTTCCTTGGACGGGCTGCCCGCATACGGGCGGAGGAAGGCGTTGCGAGTGAAGAACCAAAGCAACAGGGCGCAGAACAGGACGTTCAGCGGAATGGTTATAACTGTATTAAAGTGCTTCATCGTGATTCTAATTTGAAAACGTCGGCAAAAATAGCCAATTTTTCGATTCGGACACATCCGTGTCTTACGCCTCTCACACAAAATCCGCCTATACCCTCTCATCGAAAATAAACGAGATGGTTTAACAATGTGTTGATTATCAGTATGATACCCCCCCCTATAAACAAGTGTTTTAGCCATAGGTTCACATTTTTACCGATAGGGTTCACGTTTACGATGAGAGGGTAAACAGGATTCGTAAGAAGATTGTACTTTTGCCGCCGAATATTTCAGTTACAATCATTAAATCCAATCACTATGAAAAAAATAATGACATTGACACTGTTCGCGGCAGCGCTGCTTTGCGCATGCGAGAAAGAGGGTTCGCAAACGGCGACACATGAACAAATTCTCAACCGAGTGATAGTACTGCCCGAAAGCGGGAAGACAGGGAACTCAACGATATTGCTGGCAATAAGTGTCGGCCATCCCGCTTCGGACTGTAACGGATGCGTGTTGGAGGATGGTAAGCTGTATCACATAGACTGCATGGGCGACGGCAACTATTGCGCAAATACAGCCGCCGTCCAATTGCAGCAGATTGGCACCGCAATCACCGCCACCACTACTGACACATTCGATTTGACATCGGAGAACTTCTTCCTTATGCCGAGCCGTTCGTTGAACTACACGGACGAAAAGGGTAACCGCATCTTCCTGAACATCCCCGGACAGATGGTCTATCGCGACACCGCCACTCTGCAGTTCACTTTCACGGGGCTGTTCTTCAGCGATAGGGCGGCATACAGCAACTTGTAATCTCAAGAATGATCAACCAAAATCTTACCAATATGAAAAAACAACTATCCCTTTTCGTGGCCACCCTCGCCACCCTTTTCTCCTTCCTCGCCGCCTCCGCCCAAGGCGAATGGAAGTGGGCGCACTGCTGGAGTGGAGTAGCGGGAGCTCCGAGCGATTATTATAATACAATTACCAAAACGGCATTTGACGAAGATGGCAATATCTATATTTGGGGTATAATGGGAGGACAGCCATCTTTTAGCGGTTCAACCTTTCTTTTCATTAACAACCCACAGGTTTACGGACCAGGCACACGGACCTCTTTGTTGGCCAAATTTGACACTCTTGGCAATATGTTGTGGTACAAGGTGGTGAAGTCAAGTTTTACGGAATGTTTCTCGCATTGGATGGAAGTGAAAGACAACAAAGTCTATATATCAGGAAATCTATCATTAGGAGATGTGGATCACGATGTATCTACATGGCTCTATTATTTTGACACTCTCATCACAGCCTCACAAGCACAAGCGATACCGGATGACCAAAGGCTCCCCCCCTACAAGCCCGGATTTTACACTTATTTCGCCACTTTTGATTTGGATGGCAATCTGCTTGACAATCATTTTGTAAATGCTTTAACAAGGGAGTATTATGGAGACATCCGTGGTGAGGGTCCGTTGTGTCGGCCGAGTGCGGGACGTGTACCTGTTCATGTTGACAATGAGGGCAACACTTACGTGTTCACCAGATTAGGGTATAATGGAAGCGAAAGCGATCCATATACCATACAGATTGACGGGGATACTAACAGAAAATACGACATATACCTGCCAGGTAATGTAAATTTGACCCAAGTCGGTTTGTATACGGGTATGATGTATAAATTTTCACCAGATTGGGAACTGCTGTATGCCAAGCCGATGGTGGACCACACAGAAGGCATCGCCACCTCTTGGGAATTGTCGCACGACAGCATTAATCCTCGTTTTAATTTTTATATACAGGGCTTATCTGTTGATGAAAGTGACAATATGTATGTGTCTGGTTTTATATCATTGGATATTAATGGTGCCAACGCCAATTTACACCAATACCCTGTTCAAATTTATTGGGATAGCACGCATTATTCTTCTTTGCTGGATGAGAGTTCTTGTTTAGAAATGTCGTTTGTTGTTAAATACAGCACCAATGGATCTGTTCTTTGGTGTAACCAAATATACAATAGAGGCAGTAACAATACAGGGTCTCAAAATTTTGTAAGGTCATATTGGAAAGGTTGTGTATATTACAACCATCGGTTATATGTTATAGGTCATGCCACTGTGGCACAAAATGGGATAGTATTTTTTGACGATGAATCACACCCTTTACAACATTTTTCTAACAACCGTCCTACTACGGGCTTTTTTGTAGGATTTGATGCAGAGACAGGACAGTATGCAAGTCAAGGAATAGTCCCTGCTTCTCTTGCTATTCCTGGACAAAATCCAGCGGCAATTAACAATCGGATTTTTGCCTTTTCAAATGTTAACAACAGTTATAGAATTATATCCGAATGGTGTGTGAACGGAGAATATATCACGTCAGATTCTATATTGTCACAACAAGGACTTGCAGATGCTTCAATAATCGCCAACGAAAATGGTTTTTTATTAACCTCCTTCAGCACCGCTTCTCCATCTGTAAGTTTTAGTGATAATGTCTCTGTCAATTGTCCATCGGGGCAATCCAGTGCCGTTTTTGCTCTCTACCATAATCCCGAATTCACCCAACCGTACGTGGGCATCCCCAATTATGGAAATAATATCTCCAATTTGAAAATCTGGCCAAACCCCACAAACAATTTACTTTATATTGAAAACAACAACACCCCAATTGATTACATCACCATTATGGACGTGAACGGAAAAACATTGTTAAAGGAAAATGTTGGAAACAGCAACTTCGCGGTGAATGTAAAGTGGTTACCGATGGGGACCTATCTTTTGGAAACAGTTTGCAAAGACCAAGTATCTATAAATAAATTTGTCAAATCCAATTATTAACCAAAAATCATACCGTTATGAGAAAAAATCTCTTCTTTTTATTTGTTTTACTGTCGTTAGGCAGTTTAATCACTGCACGAGCCCAATCAGGGTGTGAGCTGTACATCAACACCGATTTCGACTCGGAATGTCTGATTACAGACTACATCAAACGGAACCATATCCCTTGGGAATTAGGACTTCAAGATTGTATGCTCGCATGCAAAGGAAACACAGTCAAATACACGGCGGTATGCTCGAATGCTTCCCAATACTCTTGGGTTATTGCAGGTGCTTCCAATTATTACTTCATCAACCAAGGCAAAACCGCCGTAGTAACATGGGATTATGGCATGACTGGAAACATCTCTGTTAGCGTGGTTGTAGGTGACACCAACACTTGCACGGCAGAGGCGTGCGTCCTTCTGATGGATTCTCCCGAGGCAAACAGTTCGTCCGTTCCCTCATTTTACTATAACCAAGACGGGGAGAAAGTTATTGAAATATGCATAGGAGAGACCATTGAGTTTTCTGATATGAGTTCGGCGGCACAAACGCCCATAACAGGGTACTATTGGGAAAGCGAATTTGGTGCGGCATCAACTCAAAACTATACACTAACTCCGTTTGATGAAGGAGAATTTATACTCAACCATTGCGTACGCAATGAATGCGGTTGCGAAAACTGCGAGACATACATAATCAAGGTAAAAGCAAAGGTTGAGCTTAAACTTTCCTGCTATGGTACGGTATGCGAGCATACTACTGCCAATTATACTTTAATCGATCCACCTTGCAGCGAATATATATGGAATGTGGAGGGTGGTTCCTTGGAGGGACAAGGTACGCCGAATATCACCGTACATTGGGGTAGCCCCGCATCAGGATATGGGGTCATTTCATTGGACGCTTCTAAATGCAAAACAGAATGTGATGGTTTACTTTCCGTCCAAATTCCCGTCATCACAAGCGATGCAGAGATTTCTGGGCCGGAAGTGGTGTGCGTGGGTGAAATGCAGATTTACGAATTGCCAAGATGGGGTTCCACGGAATACACATGGTGGAACAACAACAGCACTTGTTTAAATGTCCACAATAGTGAAACTCCTAACCAGTATATGCTGGAATTCACTCAACCGGGAATAGTCACCATTGGAGCAAATTATATCTGTCGTTTTTTAAATTGCGGCTATTTGGTGGCGGCTCCAAAAACGATCGTTGTCAAGGATACCATGAGCATCCAATCTGACGACAACACTCTTTGCAAAGGTTCAACAGGCACTTTTCACACCACTCACACCAATTCGGTACATTGGAAGGTGTATGACGAGAACAATCAGCAAATATATTCCACAAATGCTGTCACATTATCCTACACTTTTACATCAGCTGGCAATTTCAAAATCACAGCCTCGCACAATGACTATTGTAGAGTCGTTGAGTATCACGTTACGGTTTTGGATAATCCTCCTGCACTTACCTCAACCACTGGAGCACATGTGGCTTGTCCAAACAGTTCCATCCTACTTAAAGCCACTCCAACACATCCACGCTATTATATCGTTTGGGAACCCGTCTGCTCATCTGCAACTCCTACCTCTGCTGAAGGAAACGAGGTGACTATCACGTATGGCAATGAAGTATGCGATGTGGCAGTCTATCAGGTTGATAACGAGTATAACTGCCGATCAGAAGCATATATTCATGAAGTTGATACTTTCCATCTGCTGCCTCATGGGTTGCCTGCAATTACAACAGCTTGTGCAGGTTCAACAGTTTGTTTTAATGTTCCTGACCAATCGCCTGATGTCACATACGAATGGATTATCAATCCTGCCAATGCTGCTTCCATAGATAGCAGCGACCACCTTCGACCGTCAATTTGTATTCTCACTAACCACTTGAACGTAACACCGCCTTATTGGGTGGATGTGACTTTGAAAAGAACCTACTGTTCTGATTTGAAAGTGAACGAAACAGTTCGACTTTTGATTGAAGATGTCGCTGCTCCTACTTTGAATTGCCCTGATACTGTATGTGAAAAAGATCTTGAAACACTGACGGCAATTGGAAACACTCAAGTTGCCAGTCATTACACATGGGCTTTTTCCGACACCTCGCAAATATTCCATGGAACAACAGTAACACGCAGATTCTATACACTTGGTTATGTCTATGTGACAGTAACGTACCAACCAAATCCCAATTGTGACCCTGTGGTTGTTAACGACACTATTTGGGTGAATAGTATCCCCTATGCTAATATCACGCGAAACGGGAACAATTTGCAAGTGCAATCTTATGCAAATGTCAATTATGTTTGGTCGTATAATGGATCTACCGTTGATAACGCCACTACAAACACTTGTCCTTTGATGGGTAACGGGGTTTATTGTTGCACAATCACCAGTACAGTCTCTCCATATTGTTCAGATAGTGACTGTTATACGTTATCACCAGGGACAGAAGACACATGCATACATGTGACCACTGCTACCGTTAATAGGATTTGTAACGATGTTACTGTCAGTGTTACTTCCCATCTGGGACCACAGTATTCGTGGTCATTATCCACCTACCAACACGGCTCTTATTGTTCACCAACACAATCCTCTAATTCTACAATTGCTCATTTCAATGTTGTCGGAAATCATTATGTATATGCACATGCGGTAGTCAACGGGCAGTGTTACACAGGGAAAGAACCTGTGCCGGTCGATTGTGTGCCTGCCATATCATTATCATACGACTGCAATGGTCATATTATTGTGAAAGACATTTCACAATATCGCAATGGTTACACTATTCCAAACAGAACGGTTACTGTTGCAGGTACAAACTTAACAGCGACCATTTATTCTCCTCAAATGTCCGTGTCTATACCAACAGCCACGTTACAAGCTGGAACATATACCATTTCAATGTCTGTTGGCACTACTGGCTGTGTTTGCTCCAAAGAGATAGCATTAGAACCGAATCCGACAATTACAAGTATAGATATTCCGGCTAATATGTGTACTTCTACACCATTCTTGTTTACAGCAACAACCACTGGGACTATTGTCAAGTACGAATGGGATTTTGGAGACAGCTCCTCTAACGAAGGAGATAGTATTTATCACACATTTGACGAGGATATTAATGATAATCCTTGTATATCGTTAACCGTCACAAATTCGCTGGGCTGTTCAGTTGTTAAGGATTCTTGCATAACAGTTATTTCCAGTGTTTTAGATCCCGGATCGTTAGAACCAATTTCTTCGACACAAGTTTGTCCAGGCACGGCAAGAGCCATTAGTTTTTACTCTTTTGCACCAAACACTCTTTATATTTGGTCTCCTGCAAGTCTCACCACTGACAATTCTCTAAACAATTGTAACGTATATCAAACAGGCGATTACTATGTGACAGCCATTGATTCCAATTATGGCTGTAGGGCAAAAGCCATGCGCAATGTCGGATTCTTGACAGCACCATGGGCACGAATAATCGGCAACACAGAATATTGTTTGGGCGAAACGGTCAATCTAAACGGGAACACTGGTTCCAATAACACTTATGCGTGGAGTGTATCTGGCCCGAACACGCCCCCTTACACCTCTGCTAACGCCAATCTGACGTATGTTCCCACACAACCAGGCACTTACACTGTTACTCTTACAGTAAGCAATCAATCCCAATGCAATGCCACTGCTTCCTGTACATTTACAGTATATCCTCAACCAGCCGCACCCACTATCGCTATCAATGGAACCCCTTGTATCCATGAGCCGCCAATAGAGATACAATCCACATCTGGTCAAAGTCTGTTATGGAGTAACGGCTATCACGGAACCACAGCATATTCTTATTCCGATGGATATATTAGAGCGCATTACATCGATCCCTCCACTGGCTGCAAATCAAAGGATGCTGAAGTATTCATTGAACCGGCACCCGATTTTGATGCTTTGTTGACGGGATGCTATACAATGTGCCGAGACCAGTTCCAATATGATTTGCCCATTTACGGACTTTATCCCTACCAATCAGGATCTTTGAATTGGGACTGGGTGTACCATCCAACTAATTCACACTTTACAGTGTTTGGTTTGAATCCTACACTACCGTTGATAGGTTTTGGTAATTATTACATGAACGCCACTTATGCGCCTGGCTGCACAGTCAAATCACCTGAACTTGTCATAGAGATGGAAAACGTTTGCCCGTGTGACAGCGTAAGTTTCAAGCCAAACGGTTTTGAATGCAAAGTGGAGGGCTGCAAGTTCTTCTACACATTCAATTATACAATTTGCAACAACGGTTCCCAATATCTGAATTTTGATGATTTACAAGCCAGCTTCGGAGGTGCTATCACTTACGTCAGCCCTCTTCCGCTCATCATCGCTCCTGGCGACTGTGAAGACATCACTTTCGAAATACAATTCACCGATTTTATGTCTTCCACTTTTGAGTTTGTTCTTATTGACCATTCTCGCAATTGCGAGGTCAGTCATGTCGAAAACGTTGATTGGCAATCTTGTATCAACAAGCAGTGCGACATCTTCGACATAGGGTATGAGTTCAATCTTGAAGTTAGCACAGCCCACGAAAGTTCTTACTACCAATTCGGTTTTAATGCAGCGAACGCTGTGGACGTGTTGTCCGTGTGGAGCAAGCCATCACAAGTAATCAACTATACTACAAACGGAAGCTACCCTGTTAATGTGAATGGGCTGTTGATGCTTGACTACGGATTGTTGTCTCAGATGGCCATGAGTGGGCAGGAGATTTGTTTTTATGTGATAGCTTGTGTAGATGAGGAAAATCTCTGTTATGATTCCATCTGCGTGCCAGCAGATGTTTTCTTGGAACAACTTCCCGAAGAGTTCCGCCAGCTGACCGACTCCACCACAGCAGACAACGATACCACCCGGAGCTTCCAGTCCAGCTCGTTTATTCCGCAGGCCGACAAGCCCTATCTCGCACCCAACCCCGCCCGTGACGAGGTGACAGTGATGGGCATCGCACCCGAGGAGGTGGCCGAAATCACTGTCCTCACCATGCAGGGCGGACAGGTCGCCGATTTCCGCAACGACTAC
Organism: Bacteroidales bacterium; assembly: GCA_017394765.1. The sequence goes on from JAFPXF010000073.1 coordinate 10,166, forward strand.
CGCTTCAATGTCAGTCGCTTAGCCAAGGCATCCTACATCGTCCGTGTGGTCACAACTGACAAGCAGGTGTATTATCTGAAGTTAGTGAAACAATAAATTGCGATACCTTCCACAACTGAATTATCAAAAGAAAAGAAATGACAAATATGAAAAAAATATCATTAGTTAAAGTTATAATGGCGGTCGCATTTTTAGCGACCGCCTTTCCCGCCTCCGCCCAGGGCGAGTGGAAGTGGGCGAAGTGGTGGAGCGGGACAGACGGCTTAAGTAATGCATACTATAATACAATCACCAATACCGCTTTCGATGAGGATGGAAACTTTTATGTTTATGGGAGTATGGGAGGGACTCCCGTGTATGACGGAATTAACCTGCAATTCGTTAACAATGCACAAGTGCTAAACAAAAACGAACGTTCAATCCTGTTGGCAAAATTTGACACCTTGGGGAATATGCTATGGTATAAGGTAGTGAAAAGTAGCGCGGAAATGGCATACCCATTATGGATGGAGGTTAGGGGCGACAAGGTTCATATTGCAGGAAACTGCGCCTTCTACGGTAGCTATTCCGATGATTGGTTGTACTATTTGGACACACTTGTTTACAAATATGAACTCAATAACATTCCCGAAGAACAACAGGAACTTCCATTTAAGCCCTACCACAGGTGGACTTTCTTTGCCCAATTGGATTTGGACGGTAATCTGTTGGAAGACCATTTCGTAGAAACCTATTCGAGAGATTCGCATTTTAACGGAATAGATTCTATACGACGTAATATGCCTTTGTGCATGCCCGCGATTAGCCCTGTCCACATCGGCAATGACGGGAGTGTCTTTGTCTATACCTTTATCCAGTATAAAGGATATGAAGACCAACCTTATACGATAGTTGTTGACGGTGACTCTAACAAAACATACAATCTGTATCTCCCAGGCAATGCAAATGCTTCTATTGAAATAAACAATGTCATGTTATATAAATTCTCATCCAATTATGAGTTAGACTTTGCAAAACCTCTTATCATTGAAACAGATGGAATTGCACCTGTCGCAGGCTATCCAGAAGGTGACTATGTCAAATATTTGTTTTATCCTTTTTTACAGGGAATGTCGTTTGACGAAAACGATAATATGTTCGTCTCCGGTTATTTTCAATTAGCCCAATGTATTCCAGGTTTTGGGGGTGAATTAAATCAATATCCTGTGCATTTGTGGTGGGATAGTACGCATTGTGCCACTATTAACGATGTCTCGTCCGCTGAATATTGTAATTTTATCATAAAATACAATACGGATGGTTCTCCGTTATGGAGTAACCAGATATTCACTACGAAAAATAATAACGATGATGGATATGCAAGAGTGGAATGGTATGGTAACACATTGTATGACAATTCAATATATGTACTTGGAAATGCCGGATACGATGAAAACAGCCTGATATATTTTGATGACGGAGAGCATTTGGAACAATTTCAAGGGATTCATTCCAATACTTGTTTCTTTGCAAAATATAACGCAATCACAGGCGAGTATATCAGTCATGGTATCGTACCTGCAGAAAATGTTACGGGAAGCAGAACACCAGCTGTTGTAAAAAATCGAGTCTTTGCTTTTTCACGTTGCAATAACACTCTTGAATATTGGTTGTCAACGTGGCAGGATAACGGTCAGTTTATTAGTGTTGAAAATTCGGCACATAGCTCGGATTTGATTAAAATGGATCAAAGTTTAGGTGTTTATGCTAATGAAAATGGAAACATTATCATATCGTTATTAGCTACTTCTCCCGTAACTTTTGGCAACAATTTGCACGTAAATTGTCCTTCGGGGCAATCCAGCGCGGTCTTTGCATTGTTCAACAATCCTATATATACTCAACCATACGTGGGTCTCCCCACATATTCAAGAAATGAATCCAAAATTCATGTATGGCCGAACCCTACTTGTAATGTTTTGAACATTGAAAGTGAATTGTCAACGATTGACAACGTGTCCATTTTGGATGTAAAGGGGGAAACAGTTTTACAAAAGGGTATCAGTGAAAATCAAACAATAATCAATGTTTCCATGCTACCTGTTGGGATGTATATCCTTAAGGTCGTATGCGAAAAGGATGTCTTCGTCGAAAAGTTCATAAAATCAACATATTAACACCTAAAACCCAAATGTTATGAGAAAATTTATATTTTTGTTTTTGCCGTTCCTGATTTGCGGCATATCATCGTTGCAGGCGCAATGCGATCTGTTTATCACCACCAACTTTGACTCCGAATGCCTGCTGACGGAGTACATCAAGGAAAGGCCCTCGCTTTGGGAACAGGATTTTGGCAACTGTCTGTTGGCCTGCAAGGGGAATACCGTGCAGTACACCGCCGTCTGTTCTGGCACGGTATCCCAATATTCTTGGACAATTTCAGGCGCGTCTTCCTATTACTTCACGAATCAGAACAAAACGGCGGTAGTCACATGGGATGATTATAATGATATCGGGAACATTTCCGTGAATGTGGTCACATCCGACACAAATTCTTGTACGGAAGAGGTTTGTGTGCTGTTGATGGAATCACCGACAATCGGCTCCAACACTGTGCCCAACTATTACAATCAAAATGGACAAAAAGTGATAGAGGTGTGTCGCGGTCAGACTATCGAACTGATGGACATGAGCACAACAGGACTGACTCCCATTGTTGGTTACCAATGGATAACTCCATTTGGGGATGCTTCCACTCCTGACCATACTATTGTCGCCTCCCAAACAGGGGATTTCATAATTAAACATTTTGTACAAAACGAATGTGGCTGTGAAGGCTATGAAGAAATTATTCTTCGGGTCGTGGAAGAATTGAAACTTGAACTTTCTTGTTACGGAACAGTATGTGCGGGTTCAAATGAGACATATACCCTATTGAACCCCTACTGTTCTCAGTATATGTGGAGTGTGGAGGGAGGCACCTACACTACCGTTCCCTCCGATCCGGCTACGATAGATGTACAATGGGGAAATCCGTCTTCTGGCTATGGGGTCATCTCTATTGATGCTGCTTTTTGCGATGCTCCCTGCAAAGCTATGGCATCTATCAAGATACCCGTCATCACGAACAATGCGGAAATAGAAGGCCCTGATGTGGTTTGTGTAGGCGATTATCAACTTTATGAACTGCCGCTATGGGGATCCACTTATTATTTGTGGAGCATAAACCCTTCTGTTGGAGACAGTGATATGGTTAACACCGAGGAAATCAACCAAGTTCTGCTCAGATTCCAACAGCCTGGATCCTATACACTATCCGCAAGATATGGCTGCGACTTTATCCCCTGCGGTCCGGATAGTACCGAAAAGACCATCATCGTCAAGGACACCATGAGTATCAATTCAGACGATAACACCCTTTGCAAAGGGGCTACAGGACATTACACGACTTGGCATGGCAACAGCGTGACATGGCGGGTGTATAACCAAAACAATGCACAGATATATTACACCAACGGAGTCTCATTGAACTATACCTTTGCCAATGCAGGCAGATATAAGATTGTGGCCTCCAACAGCAACTATTGTGACGATGCAGAATATCTGGTCACTGTTCTTGACAATCCACCTGCATTGACGATTACTAACGGACCACATTCAGCGTGTCCAAACAGCTCCATTCTGTTAAACGCCACCCCTACTCATCCCAACTACTATTTGGAGTGGGTGCAACTGTGCGCTCCAAATAATACTGAAAATGGGGATGAAGTGACCATAGATTACGGAAATACAGTATGTGATGTTGCCGTCTATCAAATCGATGGCGAAAACGAGTGTCGTTCCGCCGCCTACATACATCAAGTGGATGCTTTCCAACTGGCGCCGCATGGACTGCCCGCTGTCACTGTTGCATGTGCTGGTTCCACAGTTTCTTTTGCCGTGCCTGACCAATCAGAAAATGTCACATACGAATGGAATGTCAGCCCCACCAATGCGGCCTCCGTGATAGACAATCACCTGCTCCCTTCTGTTAACATTCTCACAAACCATCTATCCATCAATCCGCCATACACTATTACAGTGACATTGACCAGGACGCCCTGTGGTGGTTCTCCTGTGAACGAAACAGTACTGATCCAAATAGTGGGTGTGACGGCTCCAGCATTAACTTATAATGATATAGTATGCCAAGATGCTCTTGAGACATTTACGGCCACCGGTGGGTCTTCTGTCAGCAGTGACTACACTTGGGAATTTTCCGACACCGCCCTTCTCTTCCATGGGGCAAGTTTTAACAGGACTTTCCATACCACAGGTCCCGTCACGTTTACACTGACTTATCAGCCGAATCCGAATTGCGATGCAGTCACCGTGACGGGGAGTTTGTATGTGCGAGCCCTCCCTGTTGCATACGTGTTTTGTTCTGGAACAACATTGAGTGTCCCCAATCAAACGAATATGAGTTATCAATGGTATCATAATGGAACACTTCTGCCATCATGTACAACTAATATTTTTATAGAAGACCCTAACTCTTTTAATGGCACCTATTGTTGCACCGTCAGCTACAATGACAATCCCTCTTGTGAAGTCCAAGGGTGTTATACTGTACCCGGTGATCCGCCAATTCCCTGTTCGAACTTGGTCGTCTCTGCTGGAGCGCCCAATTGCAATAATGTTACAGTAACTGCCCAAAACGTGCCTGACGCCCAATACATGTGGATTATTTCCACCAGCGCATCCGGTTCGCACATTACTCCAGATGGCACATTTCCAAATGTAGCCACAGCCACTTTCTCTGTTCCGGGAATATATCAGGTTTCCGTCTCTGCTGAAGCTAACAACCAATGCTACTACGGAAACAGCGCACCCATTACAATTGACTGTATCCCGAAATTCGAACTTTCATACGATTGCAACGGGAACATCGAGATAACAGACAATTCGTTGTACAGAACCGGCTACACAATCCCAAATAGAAGATACTCTGTAGTTGGCACTTTAGACTATGTTGACCTAACGAACCAGGCATTGACTGGTAGTATTAACGTTGGTATTCCTACCACGAGCACAACATATACAATCAACATGACAATGGTTGGCAGTAGCTGCACCTATACCGCATCTATTACCATTGAGCCGAATCCCATCATTGATAGTGTTGTATTTTCGCATTATATGTGTGAGAATACGCCATTCCTTTTCAATGCATATCCCGATAATAGCAACTATGAATATCATTGGAACTTCGGAGATAATTCATATAATGTTGGCAATGGCATTTACCATAGTTATGAACACGCATCGACTCCTTTTTATGTGACGTTAACTGTGACTAATTCTATAGGATGTACGGCGACAAGTGCAACAAATATGAATAGAATATATACATCAGCAAATAATGTAATAGGTGGTTATCTCACCGCGGAAGGAACAGATGTTTGTCCGGGTATTCCACGGCAGATATATTTTACTCCTAACTATCTAAACAGTCATTATTATTGGAATAGTTCCTTATATTCTACTACGGATAATTACTATAATACGACCCAGACGGGAGACTATCATGTTCTTGTCATCACATCTCCTTATGGGTGCAAAAAAGAATGCATCTTAAATGTCGGTTTCCTCAACGCCCCCACTGCCCGTATCACAGGTAATACCACATACTGTTTAGGCGAGGAGGTGAGGTTGAATGGCAATACAGGGAGTACTAACCAATATTTGTGGACAATTTCAGGTTCATCGTACAGTCAAACATTTACGACATCCAATATTACATTCACACCTACTCAACCAGGCACCTACTATGTCAACCTTAACGTTACCAGTCCTGACGGTTGTGTGAGAAGTGCCGCCTGCACCGTCACAGTGCACCAACAGCCGGCCGCACCGCCTATCGCGTTCTATAACAACCAGTGTATCCACACGCCGCCTGTGTATGTCCATTCCACCGCCAGTCCTGCCCAATCCCTTCTGTGGAGTAACGGCTTCTATGGTGCATCCGCCCAATACTATGTGCCAGGTTATCTTACGGCTCATTATATTGACCCTGCCACCGGATGTCCGTCCGCCAAATCCACCCTCTTCATCCCGCCCGCACCTAATTACGACGCCTTGCTCACAGGCTGTTATGAGAAATGTCGCGATGAACTTCCCACTTCCTTGTACGTCTATAACCTCTACCCATACGACACCACGAGCCTTTTTTGGCGTTGGTTCGAAAACAATCATCAAACAGCACAGGGAAACAGCGGACAAGCCTCCCTTCCTATAGGCAGTTTTGGAAGCTACTATATGAACACACAGTACGGTAATGGATGTGTCGCCCAATCCCCGAATTTGGAGATTTCAGAAGCAATGATATGCCCTTGTGATAGTATTTGGGTTGAAGTGGATAAGTGGTGTAGTACAAGGGAATGCAAGTTGATTTATATAATGACCGTCACCATCCACAATGATGGCAGCCAACCTGCATATTTCAGCCAGTTAACCTCAAACACCAGTAGCAACATCATGTATGTCACTCCAATGCCGGTGACTGTTGCTCCTGGTGGCAGTCAAACTATAATAGTCACGCTTGAGTTCACGGATTTTGCGAATCCCTATATAGAATTCACCCTATCTGATCCTGAAAATGATTGTGAATATTCATTTTCCGAATATTTTGATTGGCGGAGATGTGTCAGGGAAGACTGTGATGCGAGAATCAAGAAAATCAATTTCTTATCTCAGTTGAGCTCTCCTCACCAAACCTCCTATTTCAATATTGATCTGGATTTGCCTTCGGGTACAACCAGCCTTGTTGCCTTATGGAGTACCCCTCCCCAACTTATAACATACAGCTATTCTCCCCCCACATACGTGAACGGGCTCCTAATGCTTAACTATGGTCAATTGACTCAAATGGTTCAGAATGGAGAATATGTCTGTTTTAACGCTATAGTATGCATTGAAAATGACCATCTTTGCTATGTCAGGGTTTGTGTGAAAGCTCCAGAATTATTGGCGTTAATTCCCGATGAGTTCCGCCAGCTGTCCGACTCCACCACTGCGGACAACGATTCCACCCGGAGCCTCCAGTCCAGCTCGTTCATCCCGCAGACCGACAAGCCCTATCTCGCACCCAACCCCGCCCGTGACGAGGTGACGGTGATGGGCATCGCGCCAGAGGAGGTTGCCGAAATCACTGTCCTCACCATGCAGGGCGGACAGGTGGCCGAGTTCCGCAACGACTACCACTTCAACGTCAGCCGCCTGGCCAAGGCATCCTACATTGTCCGTGTGGTCACAACTGACAAGCAGGTGTATTATCTGAAATTGGTGAAACAGTAGCGTATTCTCAAACCGTATAACATTCAAAGAGGGCTTTCGGGTCCTCTTTTTTGTGCTTTCTCTTTTGGGGCGACCGGGCACGCTATCCATTCAAACTTCGCGGCAGGCCGCTCGTAACCATTCCTATCGTTGTCGCGGTATTAAGGAAGATGAAAACACAGTCAACCAGCACGACAGCGTTTTCCCGTAACCGTCCCAAAATGTGACGGACGTTTAAGCCATTTTTGTCTCAAGCACTGCTGGCTGGCTTTGTTTAGTTTTCTGATTTTCACCAAAGAGGAATCATCCTCATTTCACATCCTGCTTCTTGGATGATGGTTTGTCAACACATCCCGTTGTCGCACGGGATTGACGTGCAGGTATATCTGTGTTGTGGAGATGGAACTGTGGCCTAAGATATGCTGAATTGTGAACACATCAACATTCTCCTCCAACAGAAGTGTTGCAAACGTATGCCTGAATGTGTGCGGGGTCACATTTTTGTCAATGTCACACTCCTTCGCTATTTGATGCACCAGTAATCGGACAATTTGAGGGGAGAGACCATGCCCCAAACGATTGGTGAAAAAATATGCGTTCGTGTCCGTAGGTGTTTCACGCACCTGCACCCATTCTCGCAATGCCGCCAATGTTACAGGCATACAAACGTCCACGACTCTCTCCTTATTCCCTTTTCCAATAATACGGACTAAGCCACGTTCCAAATCAACATCGCAATTTCGCAGTCCGCATAATTCACCAATACGCATCCCTGTTCCGAACAGCAACTCAATTACTGCCTTGTTTCGCACTGCCAGTTTGTGGCTTTGAGAGAAGCCTTTCCCTGACCGTACATTTTCGTCAAGACGAGCAAGTATTCGCCCTGTTTCCGCCTTGGTCATTACGACCGGTAACCTTTGAGGCTCTTTTAGCTTGATTCGCACTTGTCTCAAGGGATTGTCGAAATCTTCAAACAACCATTCCATGTAGCGCATGAAAGCGTTCACCGAGGCAATCTTTCGTTTCATTGTCCTGAACTTATAAGCCGAGATAGTCTCCAACCAACATTGTATATCATCCCGCTTGATATTTACCACCAGCGTTTCTGATCCGTTTGCCAATGTACCCGCGAATTGAATAATATCGCACCGATAGGCCGAAATGGTCTTTTCATCCAGTTTCCGTTCAAAGCGGCAATGCCGCAGGAAATCATCCAAAGCGGATGTCATCGTTGTTTGTTCCATAACATTTATCATAAGTCTTTTTTGGCGACAAGATAGTAAAAAGTTTTGAGGGAACTAACGATAATGCACGATTATGAGTTATTCGGTTATCATTCCGACGATCAAAGACATTAACGAGTCGCACTGCTCTATTGTCTTTACGATTCGAAGTGTTTTGGATCAATCTGTACCTGCGGAGAAGATTATTGTGGTTTCACCCGAAAACAATTTTTCTACCAATGACGAATTGTTTAAACGATTCGAAAATCAAATTAAACTGGTAACATATCCATCTGACATCATGAACATTTCCTATGCGAGGAATTTAGGTGTTTCATATGCAGATAGCGACAACCTTGTATTTATGGATGACGATGTTGTATTGGGCGAGTACAATACTGTCGAGAAAACGATTATTGTCTTACAGTATTTTGATTTTTGCTGCGGGGCAAATCGGCTATGGGTTCCAATGAATTGGGCTGATTACATCAAAGAAATATATCCGATAGAGCATATCCGTCGAATCCTACGTGCAGTTTCATTCTGTCCTCTTTCTATCAATCGGTCTTCTAAGCAAAATATAAAATCCTATCACAATTTCTCATACATCGGTAATTTTGGTGCTGTTAGACGTGACGTTTTTGAGTCCGTGGGTGGTTTTGACGAATCCTATATTGGATGGATTGGGCAAGATACCGATTTGATGATGAGATTGTGTTATGAGGATCATTCTTACCATATCTTAGATAATGATGGGATAAAAGTGTATCATTTATCACATTCTGTCAACAAAGATGCATACGAAGAAGACAATCGTAATAGACTTAAAACAAAGATGCAAAAACTTGGCATAAAATTCAATTCTGGCAATTTTTTTGGTGAATTTAATCCTTTTGCAAACGATTTCAGTGTTATTTAAGATTCCAAAGCATGAATAGCCTTTATCTGACGTTCGTAAATCGGATCAACCCCACTCTCTTCAAACGCAGTGATAGCAACAGATTCTAACGAACCACAGTTTGAACATCCCCATTTTTCAGGATGACTTTTCATCCAGTTGACAATATCAGGAGCTGCTTTAGCAACGGACATTTTCCCTAAAGCAGCAACTATACTTCTTACCACATAAGGGTTCTCCTCCTCTTTTAATTGAACAATCAATAGGTCAACGGACTCTCGCAGTCGTTTTTCTCCGCAAATATCTGCAATGTTTTCTCGGACAGTTGATGATGAATGAGATATATTTCTGAGTAATTCTTCCTTTATCATCTCATCTGTTGTTTCTACAAAGAATCTTTCGATGGTTGATCTAATGGTATCAATTCTGCCCATTCTCCTGTTTGTCAAATAATTAAACAACCATCTCATGGCTTCTGAATGTTGGTGTCCTTTCTGAAAAAGATGAATACATAAGACCGCAGTATAATACAGCATGTCAACCTCATATTGTTTAAGACTAGTTCTGTTGGGGTTTCTATAGTTGATTGTCAATCTTTCTAAAATCATTTCCGAATGTTCAGATAGAACATAATCGGTCAACAAGAAGTTGTTCCACAACGTTAGAATCAATTTCGAGTAAAGTCCAGATTGGTATTCTGCTACCTGGACAAAGAAAGGAGAAAGAGTGTCGAACCATTCTTTATATGCTTCGATTTTTTCTTTATCGGATCTAAGAACTGAAACGAATAACGTATATTTGTTCTGAAAATTTTGTTTAAGAAAAGTAATGAGGGAATCAATTGAATCAGAAGAAAAATTGTATGCAGACAAAAGTTGTTTTACATATTCATCACTACTATAATTTAATCGTGATGTGACAATCGTGCTCTTCAACTTTTCCTCAAAAACTGTTCTATTCCTCGGCGAGTATAAAATAACATTAAGATGTCTGAGGTCAACAGGAACATCCTCTATGTGTTGGGCGAGCAATATAATGGAATTGCAATCTCGTAAAGTATGAGCAATGCCAACTTCGTAGAAAACGTTGGCATTTTTTCCAGTTAGATCAGCAATGATAATTTCTGACCTATGAATCTCTTGTAATATGTTTTCGATTATCGGAGTAGAACCGAAAATACTATCAGCCCGAATAGCCTTAACACCAATTTTATTACAAGCCGACTGTATTGATCTAAAGACCCAGTCAAAAGACGGATCAAAAGGCATCAGTACAAAAGCCTCGTTGAACTTAATGGTTCTTTGAATCAAAGAATAATCTTTTGGATAAATCATAATCGTGCATTATCGTTAGTTCGTAAAAATCTGATTCTTGTTTATTCTGAATCGTAAAAATCGCTGCAAACATACGCAATATTCTTATACAAGCCTCAACTATTGGATATTATTTTTCCTGATCATGAAGGATGCTTTTGTATATAAATGGACTCAACAATCAGCAGTGGCCGTCGTTTATTGTCAACGTGATGACTTGTGTCCTTGATTAGGACAAACAGCTGTTTGTGTCTTTGTCAACAGCTGATTATCATATTCTTTTATCCCTATACCCACCCCCTCACATCGGGGGTGGTGGGTGAGGGTATATATATGAATGTCTCTTTCTTTCTTGCTTTATATATATAAGGGGAAGAAAAAGGGCAAGATATTGAAAACCAGCAAGTTACAATGGTTTCTTTTTGACCGTGGGCAAGATATTGATAATCAGTAAGTTGGATTGATTTTGAGGGGTTTGTTTTTAGCGGTCAGAATGGCTTCGGGGAATGCGCCTTAAAACAGCCAGTGCCCGGGTCTGTATCCCGCCGGAAATCCGAAGGAGACAACCACGTCCTCCAATGTCCGTTCCGTGGTTTTCCGCTTCTCTCGCTGCCGCTCCCTTACAAAGTCGCAGACAAGGTCGCCGATGTCGTACCCGCTGCCATCCGCCCCGATCTCTTCGGCGTATATGCGGGCACTGTCCTCGACCCCTGCATTGTACTTTGCCGCATTCTCCCTCCATTGACGGCCTGCGCTGTCGCTGTCGGGGAACAGATAGACATCCCTGCCGCCCAACAATTCGCGGTCGCTGTCAAGTGTGGCTTGGAGGAAGGTAGCGCCTCCCGTGGCCACGAACACATAGTCGTTGAAGATTCCGTACCGCCTGCGGGCGCACTCGCAAAGTAGTGCGCTCTTCTCGCTTTCCACTACGGCAATCTTTGCGGCTGTGCAGCCGATAGCGTACCGCAACCCGAAAAGATGTTTGGCGGGGTTGTAGCCGTCAATTTTCAGTGTGTTGTGCGCCCAGTACATCGTCTTCCCCTTGTCACGGTGGCCGTCGGACTTGTACGGTATGATGCGGGCGGTGATGGCCGTCCCATCCTCGCTGAACTGCCAGAAGGCCACACGGCAGCCGTCAACAGCGGTTGCGCCATATTCGTCCCACACATTGTCGGTCAAATCTTTCCCGAACATGGAATAGAACCATTCTTTCAGGCAGTTGCGGACACCGTTGGCCCTCCACACCTCCCATCTGTCGTTCATCGGGACAAGGGCTGATTCGACGCGTTCCTGCATGTGGACGGTTTGTCGGAAGTGTCTTGTTATGGACGAGGTGTCCTTGTCGGGGAATTTTTCATACCCGCAGCTGTTCACACGGTCGCATCTTCCCGCCAGGGTGTCACGGCTCCAGTCCCCCGCAAAAAGATCCCAGTATCGGCTGAACTTCCCTTTGTGTCCGCATTGCGGACAGCAGAACTTCACCGTTTTTCCCGTCAAGGGGTTCTTGCTGGTCAGCTGGTATCGTTGTGCTCCGTATGGGACAATCCGCCTTCCCTTGTCTGCCGTCATTGCCATTGTGCGTATGGGATGTGGTTAGTTGTCGTGTTTTTTGTAAAGTTTCGGATTATGGCTTTTCCCGTTGTCGCTCAGCACTTCCTCCAGAAAGCCCTGCCGGATGAAGCTGCACAATTCATTGCGGAATTGTTTTTCGGACAGGGAGTCGCCCCCTCCAAGTTCCTTTCTCGCCTTTGCGTGCGCTTCCTCCAGTTCATTCTTTGTGAACGCGGTCTTGCCGGGGTTGGAGTCTTGCGCCCTGTCGATCATTGCCTTGCACATGTCGCCGTCACTGACCTTGGGCGGTTCGTAGGGGAAGGACAGCTCCAGTCTCCCGTCGCCCTTGTGCGTGATGTGGAATGTCTCGAAAGGCGCATTCCGCGTGTGCTGTGCCGTCACGATGGAGGACGAGCCGATGTCTTTCGCCTTTTCTACCATATACACCGTTTCGGCCTTCCGCTCGTACTCGCTCCCCAGATGGCCGCGGCCTTTTTTCAGATTGCTTTCGGTGTTGTGCAATATCGCTATGATGTGGGAGTCTGTCTTCTCCGCGAGTTCCATGAGCAGGCTTAGCATCTGCGAGGATTCGGTGTTGTTGTTGGTGTCCGTGACAAGGTCGGCCACCCCGTCAATGAATGCGATATTCGGCCTGTTGTTGAGCATGTGGTCAACAATCAGGAACAGCCGTCCCCTGCTGTTCTCTTCGCGGAGGCGCATATAGGTGAGGTTTCCCTTCTGGACTGCTGTCAGACCGTCGGTTATGCGGTTCCGCATCTTCGCGGAATGGTAGTTGCTCTGTTCCGTGTCGAAATAGGTCACGGTCGGTGACGGGATGTCGCTTGTGACAACGCTGTCTTCCCCACCGTCATCACCGTTATAAGCCAGCAGTTCTTTCGCCATCATGATAGCCAGTGACGTTTTCCGGCTCTTTGCACCGCCGAATATCAGGGAGAGGTCGCCGCACGACCCGGTCCGAACACCTTTTATTCTGACAGCTGCGGGCGGCGGGTTCCGGATAAGCCGTTCTGCATCCTGTTCGGTCATTATGCAACCGCCATCCGATTGCGTGCAGCAATCCCCGTCCCAATCGAGATGCTTGTGTATCAGACTGGTCGCCCCGTTGTCTCCTGGATTGTCGGTCGTCGGAGGCGGGATGGCCGTCCGCTCACCCTTTATTATTGCGCCAAGGGCACTTCGGTTTTCCAAAGTGGTTTCCATAACGGTATGCAGGCGTATTCGTTATGCCTTATCTCAAATGGTTTGCGCAATACTGTTCCGCCTGCTGCTGCAGTTCCTCCGCCGTGGGCACCCTGTGGGCCAGCAGCCATTGCTCCACCTCCTCGCGTTTGAAGTAGGTGCGCTTCCCACCGGGGGATTTGTAGTGCGGGATTCTGCGCAGGTGTACCAGTCTGTAGATGTAGTTCTTGCTCATTCCTGTGAGTTCGGCCACGTCGTCCATCGTCAGGACGATTTTGGTGTTGCTCAAGACCTGGGCTTGCTTTCTGACTTCTTCCATCAATAGTTGCAGTTCATTATTCATTTTTTTTGGGTTTAGAATTATGCCGCAAAAGTCAGAAAAAAGCAAATTTGTAATATGAAGTTATTGCATAACTCCATATTCGTAATGCATTACGGGATTATGCCTTTTTATTTGGCAATCAACGTGTTGCATTTATAAAAAACTTTTCGGAGACAAAGATTTTCGATCCTTCTGCGAGGCGGTGAAAGCCGTGAAGCACCTGTCTATCTCTCTTGTTATCTCATCCTCCCTCGTGTTGTCGCTTGACTGGAGGGATTTCCTGTTGAACAATCGTTTGAATTTGCCCCAGGGTGCTCTTTGAGGGGTGTCCGAAATCCTCATTTCAAGCAATTCGGAAACCTTGACGGCAAAATACGCTATGTATATCGTGGAAACAGTTTTCCCCCTGTAGAGTTTGGTCTTTTCCCACTCAAAATGTTGTTGGTCATCACTGACTCTTATGAGACCTTTGAGTATCGCAAACCGGAACAAGTCTTCCGCCCTCTTCTCGTTCGGTTTATACAGTTCGGCCACCAACTCCCAAACTGTCTGGCTTTGTTCTGATGCCTTGGATTGGTTCGCGGCATCGTCTTGGTTGTGGGTGCCGTCCTTTTCGGCAGCGGGTTCTTTAGTGCCATCATTGTCGTTGCCGCCATTGTCACCGTCGGCAGGACAAGGGATTGTTTCGGTCTCGCATCCGTAACCGAGCAATGGTTCGTACTCGCCAGTGAATATTTCCAGCACATCCAGGCATTCGATGAATTCGTTGCTCCAAAAATACTTCATTGAGGGTCTTCCACAAGAAATCCCCCTCGTGATCTTTTCAAGTTTTCTGGCATATTCCATAAGACTGTCGCCATTGTTGTTGACGATATATTCAACAAGCGGGCAGAAACAATCTTCGAATTGGTCAGCGAACTCCTTGACTGATTCCAACATGTCCACGGTTTCAGGATAAAACTCTGTCCGCAACCATTCATTAAACGGGGGGAATGCGTTCGTCAGTTTTCCAACCATTTCCCACGCCAATTCTTCTTCCATGCCGAAGACCAGATAATCTTTCCAATCGGGGAAGTGGGTGGCCAATCCCTCGCTGAGGTTCGGTATGTTCCAATGCTCATCATCTTTCATCAAGTCAACCAACCATTCCGTAAAGACATCGTAATTCTCTCTTTCCGTGTCTCCAAAGTCCAATTTCCCTGTTGCTTTTAATTCCGCCTCCAACACTGCTATTGGCTTGTAGTCAAAATCAGCGAAATCATTCAACGCTTCCAAGTGGGTGAAACAGATGCTCTCAAGTTTCGCAAACGCCTTGATCATATCCATTTTCGTCTTAATCTTCATCGTCACCTCCTTTCGTCTTGAAAATGTCGCTCACTTTGTTGACGGCCTCGATTTTCGCGCTGTTCACCACCTCGGCGTAAATCTGGGTAGTTCTGATTTCCGTGTGGCCCAGCAGCTTGCTGACCGTGTACAGGTCAACTCCCGCGGTCAGGTTAAGGGTGGCAAACGTGTGCCGCGCCGTGTGGAATGTGATGTTGCGGTCTGTTATCCCTGCCGCCTCCGTCCACCTGTGGATATGTTTGTTGACGATTCCGTGTGAGGGGAGTGTGAACACAAACTCCTCTCTGTCGGCTCTCGGAGGCAGATTCTCGACCGCCGCATCCGACAGCGGCAAATACAGGGGCTCGGATGTCTTCTGCTGGTAGATCTCCACCATGGGTGTCTTGTTGACCGTCTTGATGTGCTTCCATTGCAGGTTTTTGATGTCGCACAGCCTCAACCCGCAGAAGCAGCTGAACAGGAAGGCGGAACGGACATCCTTGTTCATTTCGCATTCCGTCTCCATCAAGGTCTTCACCTCCTCGATGGTCAGGTAGGTGCGTTTCGTCTTGGCGCGGGTGAGCTTGTCGCTCCTCTCCAGAAGCCAGCAGGGGTTGGACGGTATCAGTTCGCGTTTGAACGCCACGTTCAGGATGGACACCACTATCCGCGAATATATGGAGGCCGTGTTGGCGCTCAGCTTCTGGCCGTTCGCCTGGAGACAATCGTTTTTCAGATAATTGTTGAAACCTTGGACGAACTTCTTGTCCACATCGCACAGCCGTACATCCTTGCCCCCGTATTTCAGGAGCATTTCCCCGACTCTTCGGGCCACGCTTCTCAAACTGCGGCTCTTCGTCTCCAGCGACTTCTGGTATTCCTCAAGCCACACGCTCAAGAGGATTTTCCCTTTGTGCTTGTTGATTCCCGCCTTCCCCATAGTCAGCTCCTCGATCCGTTTGGCCTTGATTGCCGTTGCCGCCTCCAGTGTCGTGCGGTTCTGGATTCTGTCGGCGGGCGTCCGTTCGGGGATGAGGTAAAGCCGCAGGAACTCCTTCGGCTGTCGTTTGCCGTCCGTGTAGGTGTCCAGATAGATGCTCCGGTTCCCGTTCGCCAGTTCCTTGAATCTGATTCTCACCGGCTCCTTGACTTTCTGATACTGTTTCTTTGCCATAGACATTCACTTTTAAATCGTCGGCAAAGATAAAATTTATTTCAATACAGGGGACAAACAAGGTACAAAAATAATCAAAAAAAGGTCATATAAGCGAAAACAAGAAAACAGCCTGCTATATGTAATATGTTGATATATAGTTGTTTTAGTTGTTCTTGTTTGTTTTTGTTTGAGTTATTGAATTTGTGTGGGGTTATTGAGAGGGTGTCGGTGCCGCCGTTCCACCCCCACACGGCGCTCCTTCGTCGCTTGTGTGGGGTTATTGAGAGGGTGTCCCTCCGGGACAATAGAGGAAAGATAATAGTTAAAAGTTTTCCTTGAGCAGCCCCGGCAGGGGCAAGAGCTCGGTAGCGCTGCAACCCCTGGGAGGGGTGCGTGCGCGGGAAAATCGTGGCGCGGGAGAAGGTTGAGACGAGGGTGTTCGTTGCTCGCCGCGAAACGGGAGTGGTGTTCGACGAGCCTGCGTGAGGGATTGCAGCGGAAATGATTTTGGTGGGAATGCGTGCCGTGGCGAGACGATGGTTCCGCTTGACACTTCGCGTCTCGCGGAATGGTGCTGGGTTCTAAGCCAAAATCATTGGAGCGGAAAGCCCGACGGCGCGGCGGCATTTAATGGTGTATGCGAATGCAACATGATTCCGCGCCGCCGCGCCGGCACGCCCAAATAAAAAAAGATGAAGAAAATCTGATTTGTGCCATCAGGTATATAATTCCCTTTATTTTTTCAAGTGTTTTTTTCCAAAATACTCTTTTTTGTTCTTGTTTCTTAATTATTTTGTATATTTGCAGCCTGTTGGAAAAGTGTGCAAGATTGTTGCCAAAACTTGTAAGTAATTAATACTTAATATGATATGAAAAACAAATTTTTACTTTTGCTGATTATTGCGATGAGTTTGTCGCAGGTGGGCCTTGAGGCCCAGACCGTCCACAATGGCACTCCGCCCACATTCATGACGTTCACGGCGCCATACGTGAAATGCCGCTACGGCACGCAGTGGTGCTCGTGCGACCCGTCGAACACGATGTGGACCTGTTCCGGCAACAACCCGAACAACTGGACGGCCTCTACCTACAGCGGCACGGCCAACAATGCCACCAACGGCATCCTGACCCCGACAAGCACCAATTGGAGCCATCGTTTTGTGACGTCCCACACGGCCACGGACCCCTGCATGTGCTACCAGACCGGCAACAATACCTATGTGCAGGCCCATGTGCTGCCAGAGGGCGGCTGGGATCTGGAGCCGAGCACGCTCTACGACCCCATCGACACGGTGATACAGCTGGGCGGCCCTGTCGAACAGGGCAAGAAAAGCCAGTCCATCGAGTATTGGTTCCGCCCCGACACCACCAAGTCTGTGCTGTTGGTGATGCTGGCTTTCGCCACGGAGGCTTCCAACCACCCCACCTATCAGAATGCCAAGTTCTATGTGGAAGTGATGGACTCCGCCTATAACCTGCTCAATCTGGGCTATTATCCGGACTTGAACGGCGTGCCCCAGAGTCAGGCACCTTTCCTGTGGCCGTATGCCCAATTCCTCTATGTGCCTATTTATGTGAATCCAAGTACGGGTGCCGGCAACTCCACCTGCCATCTGCCCTACTGCTTTGCCACGCCTGTGGGATACGACTATTATGGCACGAACGACGAGAACAAGGCTTTTGAGGTGACGGAATGTCCATACGCCCAGTTCTCGAGCCAGGTTCCTGTATCCCATTCTCCTATCGGCTGCCAGTGGTTCAAATACACTCAGATCGCGTTCGACCTCCGCGGCGCTGCCCGCCAGCACAAGACGGTCATCTTCCGCGTGCGGGCGCAGTCGTGCGTGATGAACTTCCACTGGGCCTACGGTTATTTCACCGCAAAGCTCATTGACGGACATATTAATGTCAGCGCCTGCGGCGACAATGAGGTATGGCTCTCCGTGCCCAATGGCTTCAGTGAGAACTCATACGTCTGGTATGCGGGCGCCAGCGCCGACTCCGCAGTGCGTGTGGAGCGTTACGACGGCTTGCACAACCTTTTCCTGAACTATGCCAATGGCGACGTGATCCAACCCTATTATCGTTGCGAAGTGCGTACCCAGGCCGGCGTGCCCATCGTGTACGAAGGCCATGTGAACGGTTATCACGACCTGGACGGCTGTTTCACATACGAACAGATAACGGCCGACCAATACGGCTATCAGGTCCGCTTCAGCAATTGCACCCAATATACGGAATATGCATTTGATCCCTCCACAGGCGGGTTTGCCCCGCAGGCTTCCGGCACACCGGTGGTGGACTGGGACTTCGGGGACGGCACCCAGCACTCCTCGTCCATGAACCCCATCCACAATTATGACACCATGGGGGTCTATCGTGTGCAGATGGTTGTCAGCGCGGCCAATGGCGAATGCCCCGACACCATTGTCAATTACATCAGTGTGGATTCCGTGCCGCATGTCGGCATCGACGACCGCACGGCAGATGCGGGCGTGACCCTGCATCCCAACCCCACGACGGGAATGGTGACGTTAGAGACGCCGGGCGACAACATCTCCGAGGTGCTCCTCTTCGACCTGAAGGGCTCCCTGCTGCACCGCTATCCCGCCGAAGGGACGCAGCTGCAGCTTGATCTCTCCGGCCGCCCTGCCGGCACCTACCTGCTCAAGGTGATGACCGCCCGCGGCGAACAAACCATGAAAGTTGTGAAACAATAATTTTTTTTTGCAACATTTCAAAATGAAAATCGTTTATGGAATGTTTTTAACTCTGAAAAAATCATGTTACTATGAAAAATAAATTATTGTCATTTTTATGGGTTTTGATGTTGACTTTGTTTGGGACGATGCCTCTCTTTGCCCAAAGCACCATCCATCAGGGATCGCCTACCTCCTTTATGTTCATTCCGGGGAACGGTGGAAACATCGGCACGAACAGTTGGGTGCAGGCCAAGTACAACACCAGCGGATATCAAGCGCCGAACTCAGTCGGGGTGGAGGGGAGCGTGGCCACCACCTTCGACGGCAGCGGCAACCATAGCCACGCCTTTGTCAAACGAAATCCTAACGGATCGAACCAGACAGAGTGTACCACCTGTTATCCATCGCCAACTTATAACCAATTCAGGCCTATTCTGGCTCCCAAATGGGATGGCAGCCCTGGCTACGAGGACACCGTCATTCAACTGGGCTGCAGGCAAAGTTACGGCGATCACTCACATGCCATGATATACACATTTGTGCCGGATACGGTCAATCCCGTATTGTTGCTGCAGTATATGTTGGCTGCTGAAAACAAATTGTCCGGTGGTCACGACTTCAGCGGAAACCCTTTTATTGACATCAAAGTGACAAATGCCAACACTGGGCAGCTCCTCAATTTGGGGCACTACCCGAATGATTACTACACGAACTTTGTCCAGACAAGCACAGGCACGAATGCCTTTGACTTCAATGCCACTGTGAACGGCAATTTCGGGCCGCACGGAGTGTGGAATCCGGACGATTATTCAGACAATCCCAATTATCAAGGTAACAGTTCGTGGCCTTATTCCCGTTATTTCTTCATCGCCCCGGGATCCGGTGGCACCAGTCCGCGCCGCTTGGAGATGACCCCCTGCTGGGCGGAGATGAAGGACTATTCCTCTGTGATGCGACCGGAGTTTTGCCCGAGAAGTAACGCTAACTGCACGAGTGATATTTCCAGTGATGCTCCCACGGTGGTGCATTACCGTTGGAATGTGGTGGCCTTCAACTTGACCGAGCAGGCCCGGCAGGGCATACCCGTGAAACTCAGTTTGGAACAATATGGCTGCACCTATACGGCTCACTGGGCAGAATTGTATTATACAGTAAAGATGGTGCCGGGCGATGTCAAGGCCGATGCCTGTAACTCGGACACTGCCATTACCCTGGAAGTCCCTTGGGGGTTCAAGTCATACCTTTGGTGCCATGGCCTTGACGAAAACGGTATAAGATATCCGCATACGGATGCCAACGGGAACATGTCTGAAGGTCAAACGCTTGTGCTGAACCGTAACAATGAAGCCATCTGGCCCTACTATTGCTGCCTGATGGAGTCGTACACGGGCGTGCCTTTCGTATATAAGGCGTACTTTAAAATCTTTGACTTGCAGTCGCGTGTGTCCATATACCAGATTAACAACGAGGATTGCTCCATCACCTTCCATTTCGCGGACTCCAGTATCGCGAGTAAGCTTACGCCTACGGTCCAGAACGGGGAGCCCACCGGAGGCTACGACACTACAAAATTGTTGGGTTCCCAGTATGAGCGTACCTGGCTCTACAAAACACCGACGGGTGTGGTGCGCGCATTCCCGCAAAACACGCATGACTCAACTTTTGTCAAGACCTTTACAGCGGCAGAGTTGCAAGAATATGCGTACGTGGGACTCTACATTGAGAACGCGGAGGGGACGTGCAATACAATAGATACCGGCTGGGTCCGCCTTATGCCAGACTCGTCTTATGTTGAAGGAAGCGAGGGCCGCGACACCATCATCACCTGTGAGGAACGCATCGTCTATGACCCTGGCACTTTCGGGGATTTCTACACATGGACCTCTCCCGGAACCCGCACCGTCACATACCCCGGTGCCACCATATACGGTTGCGACAGCCTCGTCAAGGTGACCTATATCATGCAGCAGCCCAAAGTCAACGAAGTCATCCCTTCCGTGGAGTATTGCGACGAGTTCAGCACCACACTTTCCGTGGATGCGACCGTGGATCCGGTGGCCTATCGATGGGCCTACTACTACCAGTCTGACACCACCTTCGAGGAGGGCGTTGACAACACCGCTCCCACCGTCACGGTGACCCGTCCGGGTACCTACTCGGTGACGATCACCGACCAGTCGGGCTGTGAAGCCTCGGGTGAGGTTACGATTGATCCCTGCGAACCGTTTATCAACCTGCCCAGCGCCATCACCCCCTCCAGACCCGACGGCTTGAACGATTGTATTGAAGTGGTGCAGCGCAGCCTCCTTGAATCCCTGGAGTTCGCTGTCTATACCCGCACGGGCGAGCTTGTCTATTACACGAAAGACAAGGACTTCTGCTGGGATGGGACGGTCAATGGCAAACTCTATACCAACGTGACCTACATTTATGTGCTCCGGGTGAAGGACTACAACGGAAAATCCTCCATGTTCAAGGGTACGGTGCTGGTCTTGTAGCACACATCCCTGTTCTGAAACCATAAATTATAATGAAGAGTAACAAACTGTTTTTTTACCTGCTGCTTGCACTTTGTTGCGTATGCCAGACAGGTTGCGATAAGAAAAATAAAGCATCCAATAAAGAAACTACTCCAAAGCCGACGGTCACGCCGCCGGCTTTTGATATGGATTCCGCCTACCAATTTGTGAAGGCGCAGACTGATTTTGGGCCGCGCACATTGGGCAGTGCGGCACATGATGCCTGCCGGGACTATCTGGTGGGGCAGTTGTCTGCATTTTGCGACACGGCATATACGCAGCCGTTCCCTGCGCGCACATACGACGGGAAGAGCTGGAATGCCGCCAATATCGTCGGCTCCTTCGCCCCTGAGAAGCGCGAGCGTGTCTTGCTTGCCGCCCATTGGGACTCGCGCCCCTTCGCTGACCATGACCCGAATCCGGCCAATCGCGACAAGGCCATTGACGGTGCCAACGACGGTGCTTCCGGCGTGGGTGTCCTTCTCGAAGTGGCCCGTCAGCTGCGGCAGCTCAATCCCGACGTGGGGGTCGATATCGTCTTCTTTGATGCCGAGGATTATGGGCCCAAGGAGGGCGACAACGCCCCTCGGGGAGAATGGTGGGGACTCGGTGCCCAATATTGGGCCAAGACTCCGCATGTTGCTGGCTACAAGGCTCGCTATGGTATCCTGCTTGACATGGTAGGGGCTTCCAATGCCCGCTTCATGCAGGAGAGCTTCTCCGTGCGCTACGCCCAAAACGTGGTCGCCAAGGTGTGGGCCACCGCCTACGACCTGGGCCACGGAAGCTACTTCGTCAATCGCCCGGGCGGCATCATCACCGATGACCACTACTATGTGAACACGATTGCCGGCATCCCCATGATCGACATCATCCACTACGACCCCTCCACCGGCACGGGATTCGCTCCTATGTGGCATACGGTTTCCGACAATATCGGGGCTATCGACAAGACCACCCTCGGCGTGGTCGGCACCACATTGCTCCAAGTGATTAAAAACGAACAATAATGAACGTCAAGGTCTTTAAATTCGGTGGCGCGTCTGTCAAGGACGCCCCGGCCATAGAGAATCTCTGCTCCATTTTGCGTCGCTATCCCAACGAACCTCTCGTTGTGGTCATCTCCGCGATGGGCAAGACCACCAATTTCTTAGAGCGGGTGCTCACCGCATACTATGAAACCCCGTCGGAAGTGCCGGCCCTCGTGGAGGAACTGCGGCGGCAGCACGAAAGCGTCTTGCGGCAGCTGTTGCCTGACCCCGCCAATGTGCTTGCCTCCTTGGAAGATCTGTTCCAGCAACTGCGTGTTCGCCTTTCCGTAAGCCCGTCGCAGAACTACGACTACGATTACGACCAGATTGTGAGCTTCGGTGAACTGCTCTCCACGACACTGATTTCCGGTTATCTCAACCAAATGGGGGTTGCCAATCTTTGGTTGGATGCGCGTCGTCTGATGCGCACGGATGCCACTTTCCGCGAGGGACGCATCGATTGGGAAGTCACCAGCCAGCAAGTCAGTGCGGCCATGATGCCGACGCTGCAAAAGGGTGGGGTGGTGCTGACCCAAGGCTTTGTCGGTGGCACGGCCGAGAACCTCGCCACCACGCTGGGGCGCGAGGGCTCTGACTATTCCGCGGCCATCATCGCCCATGTTCTGGATGCGGAGAGCGTCACCATCTGGAAAGACGTGCCCGGCTTGCTCAATGCCGACCCCAAACGCTTCTCCGATGCCGTCAAGCTGGACCGCATCCCCTACGAGGAGGCCTTGGAGCTTACCTTCTATGGCGCCTCCATTATCCACCCCAAAACACTCAAACCACTGCAAAACAAGCATATACCGTTGTATGTCAAGTCGTTTTTTCACCCGGAAAAAGAAGGCAGCGTCATTACCAATTGCCGTCTTTCCACCGATGTGCCCTCCTACATCGTGAAAGACAATCAGGTTTTGCTCACGCTTTTCCCAAAAGATTTCTCCTTCATGGGGGTGGAAAATCTCTCCAACATCTTCGCCTTATTGGCTCATTATCGTGTTAAAATCAATATGATGCAGAACTCGGCCCTTAGCTTCTCCATTTGCACCGACAATGTTGGCAACCGCTTGAAAAAGTGCATTGCGGAGTTGCGCAAGTCGTATAAGGTGAAATACAACGACCCTGTACAGCTCATCACCATCCGCCATCACACTCCCGAGGCGGTGGAGAAGGCTGTCGGCGGCAAAAAGGTGCTGATGCGGCAGACCAGCCGCGCCACCATGCAGTTTGTCGTTTTACAGGGCAATGTATAACGGCATATTTTTTGTATCTTTGCAGCTTCTAAAATTAATCCTATGAAAGTGATGAAAACAATGATTTTGACGGTGTTATCCGTGCTGTTTGTGATGTTTCAGTCATGCGGAGGCGGCGAAAATGCCGATACTCCGGAGAATGCCACCAAGAGGTTCGTGGAGGCTTTCTACAAGGCTGACTTTGATGAATTGTACAAAAGTACGGTCAAAAGCAACCGCCCCATTATCCAACAGATGCAAAAATACATGAACGGGCAGCAGGAAAAGTTGCATCAAATGCACAAAAACGAGATCGAATTCAAGGAGGTGAAGTGTGAGCTGCAAAACGACTCCGTGGCCGAGTGCAAATGTCATTTCCTTTATAATCAGAAGGAGCAAAACAGCTCCTACAATTTGCGCAAGGAGGATGGCGTATGGCGCGTAGATTTGACTATAAATTATTAAAACCAAATATTTAACCTTAACTTAATCCATATACAAGACGATGAATTTTGTTGAAGAACTCAAGTGGCGCGGAATGCTCCACGACATAATGCCCGGAACCGAAGAATTGCTCAGCAAAGAGGTGGTCAGCGCCTATCTTGGCATCGACCCGACAGCCGATTCCCTGCATATCGGACACCTTGTGGGCATCATGATGCTTTCGCACTTGCAGCGTTGCGGGCACCAGCCCATAGCCTTGCTCGGCGGGGCCACCGGCATGATTGGCGACCCTTCCGGCAAATCCCAGGAACGCAACCTTCTTGACGAGGAGACCCTCCTGCACAATCAGGAATGCATCAAAAAGCAACTTTCCAAGTTCCTCAAGTTCGACTCCAACGAGCCGAACCGCGCCATCCTTGTCAACAACTACGACTGGATGAGCAAGTTCTCCTTCCTTGAATTTATCCGTGACATCGGCAAGCATATCACGGTCAACTATATGATGGCCAAGGACTCCGTCAAGAAGCGTTTCAACGGCGAGGGCGACGGCATGTCCTTCACCGAGTTCTCCTATCAGCTGGTGCAGGGCTACGATTTCCTGTATCTCAACCAGAACTACAATTGCAAGCTGCAGATGGGCGGCTCCGACCAATGGGGCAACATCACCACCGGCACCGAGCTTATCCGTCGCAAAACCGGCGGCGAGGCATACGCGTTGACATGTCCCCTCATCACCAAGGCCGACGGCGGCAAGTTCGGCAAGACCGAGAAGGGCAACGTCTGGCTTGATCCGGAACGCACCTCCCCGTATGCTTTCTACCAATTCTGGCTTAACTGTTCCGACGAGGACTCCAAGCGTTATATCCGCATTTTCACTCATTTCACCAAGGAGGCCATCGAGGCCATGGAGAAAGACCACGATGCGGAGCCGCACAACCGCATTCTCCAAAAGGCGTTGGCCAAGGACTTGACCGTGCGCGTCCACTCCAAGGAGGACTACGAGGCCGCTGTGAACGCCTCCGAGATCCTCTTCGGCAAGGGCACCGCCCAGAGCCTGGCAACGCTCCCCACAAAGCTCTTCCTCTCTGTTTTCGAGGGCGTTCCGCAATTCGACCTGCCCGCCTCCATCATCGAGAACGGCTGCGGTGTTGTCGATTTTCTCGCCGAACACACTCAAATCTTTGCATCCAAGGGCGAAGCCCGACGCATGCTCAAAGACAACGGCGTCTCCATCAACAAAACCAAAGTCAAGGAAGATGCAATTGTGACAAAAGACAATCTCTTGAACCAGCGCTATATATTGGTCCAGAAAGGGAAAAAGAATTATTTCATAGTCAAAATACAATAGCTATTAGTCATTTATGGGTTGGGGTAGCATCATTTTCATCATCTTGGTCGGCATTTTGCTGATGATATTGGACTTTCTGGTCATCCCCGGTGGGGTGGTCGCGATTTTTGGCGTGCTCTGCATGATCGGCGGGGTTGTGGCCTCCTTCGTTCTATACGGTGCCACGGCGGGAGTGATATGCCTGTTGGTGACCGCTGTTGTCACCATCGGATCGTTCGTGTTGATGATGCGCACCAAAACATGGCGCCGCCTGCAGCTCAAGACTGAGATCGATGGCAAGATGAACGATTTTGATCCGGAGAAGGTGCAGGTGGGCATGACGGGGGTGGCGATTTCGCGTCTGGCACCTATGGGCACAGGACAATTTGGCAACGAAATTGTCGAAGTCTCATCCATTCAGGATTTTATCGAGGTGGACACGGAAATTGAGATCGTGAAAATTGAAGGCGGCAAAATAACGGTAAAACCGAAGCTATAAATCAACAATAATCCGTAATTAAATTTTAATGTTATGACTTCCACTATTTTAATTGTGATTGGCGTATTGGCGCTCATCATCCTTTTCTTCTGGATGGTGCCTTTGCGCTTGTGGTTCATCGCCATCTTGAATGGTGTCCACATCTCTCTTCTGCAACTTATCCTGATGCGTTGGCGTCGTGTCCCGCCTGATATGATTGTCAATTCGATGATCACGGCCACGAAGGCCGGCATCAAGCTGAACCGTGACCAACTGGAGGCCCACTATCTGGCCGGCGGACACGTCAAACCGGTGGTAAGCGCCCTCATATCGGCCGACAAGGCCAACATTCCCTTGGACTTCAAGGCGGCAACCGCCATCGACTTGGCTGGCCGTAATGTCTTGGAGGCCATCCAGACCTCTGTCAACCCGAAGGTCATCAACACACCGCCCGTGGCGGCTGTGGCCAAGGACGGCATCCAGCTCATCGCCAAGGCGCGCGTCACCGTGCGCACCAACATCCGCCAATTGGTGGGTGGCGCCGGCGAGGAGACCATCATCGCCCGTGTGGGCGAAGGTATCGTCTCCGCCATCGGCTCCGCCGAGACCCACAAGATGGTGCTTGAAAACCCGGACTCCATCTCCAAACTTGTGCTCTCCAAGGGCCTTGATTCCGGCACGGCTTTCGAGATTCTCTCTATCGACATCGCGGATGTCGATGTGGGTAAGAACATCGGTGCTCTGTTGCAGATGGACCAGGCCAACGCTGACAAGAACATCGCGCAGGCCAAGGCCGAGGAGCGTCGCGCCATGGCCGTGGCTTCCGAACAGGAGATGAAGGCCAAGGCCCAAGAGGCCCGCGCCAAGGTCATCCTTGCCGAAGCCGAAGTGCCCCTCGCCCTTGCCGAAGCTTTCCGCAGCGGCAACCTGGGCGTGATGGATTATTACAAGCTTGAAAATATCAAAGCCGACACCTCGATGCGCGAAGGCATCAGCAAGGTCGGCCAACCATCAACTCCTAAAACTAATAAATAAATGAAAAAATTAATCATCGCAGTTTTACTTGCTGCATTAATCGTTCCGTGTATGGCACAAACTAAATCCCAGGCTGTCGCCGCAGCCCCCAAAGACGCCTCGATAGAGTTGCCCAAACCGACCGTTACCGGCGGCATGCCTCTTTATGAGGCTCTGAACAACCGTCAGACCCAGCGCAAGTTCTCCCCCCAACCCCTCACTGAACAGCAACTTTCCGATTTGTTGTGGTGCGCCGGCGGTGTCAACCGCCCTGACGGCAAGCTCACCTCTCCCACAGCCCGCAATGCTCAGGAAATCGACATCTATGTCTTTATGGAGAGTGGCGTTTACCTCTATGTGCCCAAGGAGAATATTTTGAAGTTGATCCTGCCCGAAGACCATCGTGTCGAGATGTCCCAGCGCAGCAAAATGCCCGCTGAAGCACCTGTTACGCTACTTTTCTTTGCCAACTACGATAAGATGGGCGGCTTTGACGAGGATGCCCGCAATTTCTATGGCGCCACCGATGCCGGCTTCGTCAGCCAGAACGTCTATCTTTATTGTGCTGCCAACAAGTTGAGCACCGTGGTGATGGGCGCCATCGATCGTGACTTCCTCAACGAACTCATCCCAGTTGAAGGGAAGGCCATCCTCGCGCAACCGGTAGGCTATCCTGTCAAATAACGATGAAGAAACTTTATTCAGTCATATTACTGATTTTGGGCATGACCAGCTTGGGTTATGCCCAAAATTTTCAATATGGATACGAGATGGTGCGTCTCACTTCCCGATTTGATGACAATATCGATCCCAAGTTGCAAAAATATGTGGATCGGATCAAAGCTCACCTTGACAAGGAGATGAGCGTGGTTGTCGGCTATTGTGATGCGGACCTTGCCTCTTTTGTCCCAGCCAGCCCGCTTTCGAATTTCTTGACGGACATTTTGTTGGAAAAGGCGCCCGACTATGCCACGGACACGAATTTCCGGCAGTGCGACCTCTCCTTGCTCAACTTTGGCGGCATACGGGCATCCTTGGATGCCGGCGAGGTGACGGTGGCCGATATTTTCGCCATTTCCCCGTTCGACAACTACCTGGTTTTCTTGGAAATCAAAGGCAGCGAGCTGCGCAAGATGTTCAGCCGTTTCGAGGAACGCAGGAACAACGCGCCGTATGCGGGCGCCAAACTGGTCTATTTGTCGGGACGCCCCACCAAGATTCTGGTCCAGGGCAAACCCATCGACAACGATCGCCTCTATCGCATGGTGACCCTTAACTTTATCGCCGAAGGCGGTGACAATATTCTCCAGGGCATCCAATACGAGAAAACACATTACACGGATTTGGTTTTCCGCGATTTCCTTATCCGGGAAATCCGGAACATGACACAGGAAGGCCGGCATGTCAATGCAAAGTTGGACGACCGCGTCGTGATACAACCTGTCCCGTAATTCTAACTTCTAAAATCCAAAGTCCAAAATCCCAACTATCATGGTCACATTTCTCATATCCCTTGTCGTTTTGTTGCTGGGTTATCTGTTTTATGGAAAATTGGTGGAACGCGTTTTCGGGGCCGATCCCCGGCGGGAGACGCCTGCCGTCACGATGGCTGACGGTGTGGACTACGTTCCCATGAAGCCGTGGCGCATCTTCCTGATCCAGTTCCTGAACATTGCCGGTGTCGGACCCATCTGCGGCGCCATCATGGGTGCGCAGTTCGGCACGGCATCCTTCTTGTGGATCGTTTTCGGCAGCATTTTCGCCGGAGCCGTCCACGACTACCTTGGCGGCATGATCTCCCTGCGCGACAAAGGCTGCAGCTTGCCGGAAATTCATGGCAAGTATCTGGGGAACAGTATGAAGCAGGTGATGCGTTTCTTTACCATCATCCTGATGATCCTCGTGGGCGCCGTCTTTGTCAACACGCCCGCTGTGCTGCTCAACAACAACTTCACCCCCGACATGAATATCTTTGTCTGGGTGGGTATTATTTTCGCTTACTATTTGATTGCCACGTTGTTGCCTATCGACAAGCTGATCGGGCGCATCTATCCTGTCTTCGGATTCCTGTTGTTAGGCATGGCGGTGGCCATTGTGGTCGCCTTCTTCGTCTATCGCCCGGACATTCCCGAATTGTGGAGCGGTCTGCAGAATCGACATCCTGATGCGGTGCACAATCCAATTTTCCCGATGATGTTCATCAGCATCGCCTGCGGTGCCATCAGCGGATTCCATGCCACACAGTCGCCGCTTATGGCGCGCTGTATGGTCAACGAGAAACAGGGAAGGCCCATTTTTTACGGGGCCATGATCACCGAGGGTGTGGTGGCCTTGATTTGGGCCGCTGCCGCCACGGTCTTCTACCACGATCCCGTGTTGGCGCAGAAGACCATCACGCCGGACGGCCATCCGCTGGGCGGCAACGCCATGGTCGGTGTCATCGCCAACGAATGGTTCCCGACTGTTATCGCTGTCATCTGTATCTTGGGTGTCATCAGCGCGGCGGTCACCTCCGGCGACACGGCATTGCGTTCCGCCCGCCTGATCGCCGCCGACTTCATGCACGTTGACCAGAAGCCTGTCAGGAACCGTCTGTATGTGGCCCTGCCTATCTTTGTGGTGGCAGCGGGACTGCTTGTCTATTCCTTGATTGATGCAAAGGGCTTTGACGTGATTTGGCGCTACTTCGCGTGGGCCAACCAGCTGTTGGCCACGGTGACGTTGTGGGCAATCTCCGTCTATCTGCGCCGCCATAAGAGCGGCTGCTGGTTCCTGATGACGCTGTTGCCGGCGCTCTTCATGACGATGGTCACGGGCAGTTTCCTGTTCGTGGCGGAGAAGGAAGGCTTTGGTGCAATTCTATCACGTCCTGTTGGTTACGGTATCGGTGCGGCCATCACGATTGCCATGTTGGTGATCTTCTGCCTGAAAGCCGGGAAAGACGATGAGAAAGCAAAAAAACAGGCATGATTTTTTTGTGTTTTCATGAAAAAAAAGTGGCCTTTTTTATGGAAAAAAATGTATTTTTGCACCGTTTTATTGTGAAAACAGCATTTTGATTTAAAAAGCGAAAAATTGGAATTTATAACAAACATAACATTCTTCAATACAATTATTAACCATCAAAATCCAAAAAAATGAAAAAAGTTTTTACTTTGTTTTTCGCGTTTTTAGCATTGGCTTTTAGTGCAAAAGCGCAAACGACCGTTTTCTCGGAGAACTTTGATTCGGGCATGCCCACCGGCTGGACCCAAATCGATGCCAACAACGACGGCTATGGTTGGGAGCACAGCTCTAACCCCGCCTCCTACTTCGCCGCCGGTACCGACCTTTCAGGAACTGGCCATAACAGTTCCACAGGCTTTGTCGTCTCCGGTTCGTACAGCAATGTGTATGGCGTACTTACGCCAGACAACTGGCTGATTACCCCCGCTATCAACCTGACGGCCAACAGCACCCTCAAGTTTTGGGTCTGCGGACAGGATGCCAGCTATGCTGCCGAGCATTACGGTGTGTACATCTCCACCACCAATGCCACCAGTACTTCTGCCTTCACCATGTTGAACCAATGGACGATTGGCTCGTCCAAAGTTCAATCTGCATGGGAGGAGAAGACGGTTGACCTCTCTGCCTACACGGGCCAGACAGTCTATATCGCATTTCGTCACTTCAACTGCAGCGACCAGTTTGTTCTCGACTTGGACGATGTGACCATCACGGCCAACCCCACTACTCCCACCATCTTGGCCAATCCTGCTTCCTTGGCTTTCAGCAATGTCATTCTGGGCAACTCGGCTTCTGCCACGGCACTTGTCACGACTTACAACCTGACCGCGGGAGTCACGGCCACCACCGCTGCTCCTTTCAGCGTTTCCGCTGATGGCACTACCTACGGCACTACAGCTACCCTCGCTGCAACTGGCGGTACGCTCTATGTTCGCTACACCCCGACCGTTGCCGGTACCCAGAGCGACTCCGTCGTCCTCTCTTCCACGGGCGCACCCAATGCCACCGTTTCCCTTTCTGGTAACAGCGTGGATTGCTCCAACTCCACCGTTTCCACCCTGCCGTACACTCAGGATTTTGAAGGCGGCGTGTTCCCGCCCCTCTGCTGGAACATTGAGAACTCTGACCCCGACACCACCTGGGAAGCATTTTCATTCAGCGGCACTTGGGCTTCCTGTCTTGGCACGGAAATAAACCGCATCGAGAAACTCATTACTGTTCCGTTCAATTTCTCCTCATACACTCATACCGTTCTCATGGATCTCACTTTCATGTGCAACTACAATTACGTCAGTAATGGTACCGTGGATTTCAAAGTGTATGCCAGCACCGACGGTGGTGCCACTTGGCCTACCACTCAGGTTTGGAAACTGAGCGATTTCGGTCCTTTCGACAACTGGACAGAAACAAATGTTACCATCGACCTCTCTTCCCTCGCTGGTCAAAGCAATGTGAGATTTGCCTTTGTCTATGACGGCGACTCTTGCCAGGTGCTCTTCGACGATGTCAACATCTATGCTTATGATAACGATACTATACTCTTGAGCTCCAATGCCATCAGTTTCCCCTCCACTCCCATCAACGTAACTGCAGACGCGGATGTTGTTGTGACGGCCTATAACCTGACCGCTGGCATCACTGCCACCACTACCGCTCCGTTTGCAGTTTCTGCCGATGGTACCACATACGGTGCCACGGCTTCCATTCCGCAAGCTGGCGGCACTCTCTATGTGCGCTATGCTCCCACCGCTGCAGGCACACACACCGGCACAGTGGCCCTCACCTCCGGCACCACCACTGTCAATATCGCCGTGAGCGGTGAAGGCGTGGATTGTTCCAACATCACAATTCCCTTTACCGAAGGATTCGAGAGTGGCATCCCATGCTGGACCATGGTCAGTATGGACCCGGCCAACGATAACAGATTCGGTGTCTATGCCGATGACTATGCCTACGCTGGCAACTACGACTTCCGCTTCAGCAGCTTCAGCACCGCCACTGACTATAACCAATACCTCATCACCCCGGAATTGACCCTCACAGGCTCCGGTGCCTATATGGCAAGATTCTTCTACGAGGCATACAGTTCAGGAGATCAATTCAGAGTGATGTACTCTACCACAAACAACGATATCTCCAGTTTCACCGAAATCCAGGATTTCCAATCCCCTGCGACCACTTGGACAGAAGTCGCTGTGCTTCTTCCTGCCGGTACAAAATATGTGGCCATCAACTACTACGGAAATTATGAGTTTTATCTCTATGTGGATGAATTCAGCGTGGCTCCTCTTTCTGCGCCCACGGTGACCCTTAATGGTCCCTCCAGCGTACTGGAAGGTTCATCTGCCACTTTCACCGCTGTGAGCACTCTGGCAGAGTCTTTCGCTTGGACGGTTGACGGCAACGCGGTTTCCAGCACCACCAACACGATGAACTACACCTTCACAAGCACCGGCAACCACACCGTTGCCGTGACCGCCACCAACAGCCAAGGCAGTGCCTCTGCCTCCCTCAATGTCAACGTGTACAGCTGTGGCAGCGCCGTCAACATTCCTTTCGCCGAAAACTTTGACGGAGGTATCAACGAATGCTGGACAATACTCGACGCCGATGGCGACGGCTATTCCTGGGAGTCGAGCGCCAATCCCGTTTCTTACTTTGTGCCCGGCACCGACCTCTCCGGCAATGGTCATAACGGATCAACCGGCTTTGCACTCTCCGGTTCATACTCCAATGTCACTTCTGAGGCCCTCACTCCTAACAACTGGTTGATAACCCCGATGATAAACCTGAGCGAAAACGCCACACTGAAGTTCTGGGTCAACGCACAAGACGCAAACTATTCCGCTGAACACTATGGTGTGTACGTCTCTACCACCGGAACCAACCCGTCCGACTTCACCCTCCTCTTTGAGGAAACCATTGACGCGAACGGCGGTCCCCGCGACCAAGGCGCTTGGAAACAGAAAACTGCTAACCTGTCCAATTACACCGGTCAGACGGTTCGCATCGCCTTCCGCCATTTCA
Organism: Bacteroidales bacterium; assembly: GCA_017394765.1. Next base: position 43,225 of record JAFPXF010000073.1, read on the forward strand.
ACTGCACCGATGAATTCGTCTTCAATTTGGACGATGTGGAGATTGTTCCCGGCGTGGGTGTCGAAAACCACGACCTGCAGGTCAAAATCTTCCCGAATCCCGCCAACAGCATTCTCAACATCAATGCCAACAGCAACATCAGCAAGGTTGAAGTTTATAATTTGCTCGGCCAAAATGTTATGACTGTTTCTGTCAACGACATCAACACCAACATCAACACTTCCAACCTCACCGCAGGTATGTATATGCTGAAACTCCATACCGACAACGGCGTCATCAACAAGAAGTTCACGGTGGCTCGCTAATTGAACGGTAATTGCCAAATGAAAAAAACCTCCGCCGAAAGGTGGAGGTTTTTTTATGGCTGAATCTGTGTTCTTTATTTGAAAATCAGAATGGAGAATTGGTCTGGGCGGAGAATCTCGTTGGCCACGTCGAGGACTTGCATCGCGGTGACAGCCTCTATCTCGGCAATGCTCTCCTCGAAAGTGTCGATTTCCTCGAAAAAGAGTGCTGTGTGGCCTAACGCCAGCATCTCGTTCAGCTTGGCCTCGTTGGCTAAGGCGAGCTGTCCCACCAACTGCTTCTTGGCACCGTGAAGCTGGATGGTCCCCAAGGCGTTGTTGCGGATCTTATCCAGCTCTTTATATACTAACTCCATACATGGCTCGCGGTGTGGCTCCTCACAGCTGAAGTAGATGGAGAAGAGCCCGGTGTCGGAGAACGATGTGTAGTTGGATTCAATGGAATAGGCCAGCCCGCGCCGCTCACGCACGCTCATGTTGAGACGGGAACTCATGCCTTGTCCGCCAAGGAGGTTGTTCAGCAATAAGAAGGGCACGCGGGCATCCTCATGGATGTTGTAGGCGGGGCAACCGAGCATCACATGCGCCTGTGTGATTTTCTTGCGTTGGCAGAGCGTGTGAGGCTGATAGTTTGTGAAGGGTTGGCGCGGCCTCGGCGAATCAGAGATCTCCTCGTCCCCGAAAAAACGCTCGCACAGACGCACCAACCGCTGCGTGGAAATGTTACCGACGGAAGCGAGAACGATATTGTCGAGCGTGTAGTTCTGATGGATGAAGTCTATGATTCCCTCTCGGGAGATATGCCTTACACTGCGCGCGGTGCCTAAGATATTTTTGCCGAGCGGGTGTCCGGCGAAGACCAGATCTTCAAAATCATCAAAGATCAACTCGGATGGCGTGTCCTTGTAGTAGTTGATTTCCTCCAACACCACCGTTTTCTCCTTTTCCAACTCTTTTTCCGGAAAAGTGGCGTGAAAGAAAATGTCGGCCAACAGCTCAACAGCGCGCGGATATTCGGTGGAAGGAAAAGAGGTGTGGAAACAGGTCTCCTCTTTGGAGGTCGAGGCGTTGAGCTCGCCGCCCACAGATTCCATGCAATTGATGACACGATAGGGCGTGCGCTTGGCCGTGCCTTTGAAGATGGTGTGTTCCACAAAATGGGCGAGTCCCATTTGCCGGGAGGATTCATCGCGTGTGCCGGCATTGACGAGCACGCCGAAATGGGAAATGGGGGAGTCGGTCTCCTTGTGTACCAGTCGCAGGCCGTTGCAGAGGTTTACAACACGATGTGGCATTGTTCGATGGTGACCGGTTGGATGGTGTTGATGAGCTTTTCGTCCAACGGCAGGCTGACGCGGATATAGTTGTCGGTGAATCCGAACAATTGGTCGTCCACGGCTTCGCTTTCCACGAGGACGGGGCGCGTCTGTCCCTCGCACTGCGAGTAGAAGGCGAGCTTCTTGGCGTGTGAAAGTTCGAGAAGACGGTCGGTGCGTTCGCGCTTGACATCTTCGGATACCTGCTCCTCAATCAGGTTCGCGTGTGTGCGTGGGCGGCGGGAGTACGGGAAGACATGCATGTAGCTGATGGGCAACTCTTCGAGGAAATGGTAAGTCTGCTCGAATTCCTCGTCGGTTTCGCCCGGAAATCCTGCGATGACGTCGCAGGCCACACAGGCGTCGGGCATGAGTTTCTTGATGAGCAGCACCTTCTCTGCATATTCCTGCGTGGTGTAGCGGCGGCGCATGGCGGAGAGCACGCGGTCGCAGCCCGCCTGCAGGGGCAGGTGGAAGTGCGGCATCAAGATGGGTGACTTGGCCACCAATCGGATGATCTCGGGGGTCAGCAGCTCCGGCTCGATGGAGGATATACGCACACGCTCGATGGCATTTTGCTTGACGATGGCTTTGAGCAATTTGAGAAGGTTTTCCTTGGTGCCGCGCCCGAAATCGCCGACATTCACGCCGGTGAGGTTGACTTCGTGCACGCCGGAGTCCGCGATGTTTTGGATGTTCTTGAGCACGTTTTCGATGGTGTCGCTGCGGCTTTTGCCACGCGCGATCCACACGGTGCAGTAGGTGCAGTGGGTGTTGCAGCCATCCTGGATCTTGAGGAAGGAACGGGTGCGGTCGTGCGTCGAGTAAGCATCGAAGAAGGTTGGCACGGGTTGGGGCTCGTGTTGCAAGATGAAATCAACGCAGCTCATCTTGTTGGCACTTCCGAAAACCTTGATGACGCCGGACCAACGCTCCAGCAGCTCGGGCTTGAGGGCACTGTAGCAGCCCACAACCACGATGGAGGCCAAGGGGTTGTCGCGGTGGAGCTTGGAGGCCATGTTGCGGGTCTTCTTCTCCGCCGACTGTGTGACGGCACAGGTGTTGAGGATGATGATCTCGGGGATGCCGCCCCGATGCCAGCCGTTGGCTTCCAAACGGGCCGCAATGGCCGCCGACTCGCTGAAGTTCAACTTGCAACCCAGTGTGTGGATCTCGAAATTTTTCATAGCCGTAGTATTATTGGTTATGGTGCGGTGGATAATCTAAAGAATAGTGCAATCCGCGACTCTCCTTGCGTTCCATGGCATGTCGGATGATGAGATAGCCAACGTTGATCATGTTGCGCAACTCGCATATCTCAGGGTTGAGCACGGATTTCTTGTACAGGTCTTCGGTTTCACGGTATAGCAATTCCAGACGGTCGAAGGCGCGTTGCAGGCGCAGGTTGGAACGGACGATGCCGACATAGCTGCTCATGATGGTCTGCAACTCTTTCTTGGACTGTGTGATGAGCACCATCTCCTCGTTGAGCACGGTGCCGTCGCTGTTCCAGTCGGGCACATCCTTGCAGAAAGAGATGGAGGGCAGCGTCTGGAGGGCTTTGATGCAGGCACGGTGGGAGAAGACGAGGGCTTCGAGCAGGGAGTTGGAGGCAAGGCGGTTGGCACCGTGCAGTCCCGTGGAGGCGCACTCGCCGGATGCATAAAGGTTCTGTATGGAGGTGGCACCCCATTCGTCAGTCTGGATGCCGCCACAAGAGTAATGGGCCACGGGCACCACGGGGATCATCTCCTTGGTGACGTCGATGCCGATGCTAAGGCACTTGGCGTAGATGTTGGGGAAATGCGCGAAAATCTCCTCTTGCGGGATAAGGGTGGTGTCGAGATAGACGTGGTCCACACCTTGGCGCTTCATTTCGGAATCTATGGCACGGGCCACAATGTCGCGTGGGGCGAGGGAACCGCGTTCGTCATATTTCTCGACAAAGGGCACGCCGTTGGCATCCTTGAGGATGGCACCGGCACCACGCATGGCTTCCGTGATCAGGAAGGAGGGCGACTCCTTGGGATTGTAGAGGGAGGTGGGGTGGAATTGGACGAATTCCATGCCGCGGACGGCGCCCTTGGCGCGATAGACCATGGCTACGCCGTCGCCGGTGGCCACACGTGGGTTGGTGGTGTGCTCATAGACCATGCCGACACCGCCGGTGGCCATCATCGTCACCTTCGCCAATACCGTGGAGACACGGTTGGTCTCGGGGTTGAAGACGTAGGCTCCATAGCAGGTGATGTCGGTGGAACGACGGGTCACCTCCACGCCCAAATGGTGCTGGGTGATGATTTCCAATGCGATGCGGTTTTCGAGAATCTCGATGTTCTTGTTCCGCTTGGCGGCCTGGATAAGCTTCTCCTCGATTTCGTAGCCGGTAATGTCCTTGTGGTGCAACACCCGGAACTCGGAATGGCCGCCCTCCTTGGCGAGGGCAAAGCTGCCGTCCTTGTTCTTGTCAAAGTCAACACCCCATTCCACAAGTTCCATCACTCGCTCAGTGGACTCTCGAATGGTGAGTTCCACGATTTTGCGGTCGGAAAGATCGTCTCCGGCCACCATCGTGTCCTGAATATGCTTCTCGTATGAGTCGGGCTGATAGACCACAGAGGCGATGCCGCCTTGGGCGTAGCGGGTGGAACCCTCGTCAATCTTGGACTTGGTGACCACACAGACCTTCCCGAAATTCGCGGCCTTAAGGGCAAAACAAAGTCCTGCCACACCAGACCCTACGACCAAAAAATCAACTTCTTTGCGCATTTTAGACAAAATTATAAAGCGGTGGCAAAAGTACAAAAAATGTGGCAAAGTATCAAGTCGTTGAAAAAATGTAGTACTTTTGCGGCCTCTAAAACCGCTCCGACTTGAACAAGCAGATTCTCCGCCTCGCCATCCCCAGCATCGTCACCAATATTACTGTCCCTCTTTTGGGCATGGTTGATGTCGCCATTGTCGGCCACATCGGAAACGCGAGCTATATTGCTGCCATCGCCCTGGCAACCATGGTGTTCAACCTCATCTACTGGAATTTCGGCTTCCTGAGAATGGGTACCAGCGGTTTGACGGCCCAGGCATACGGGGCTGACAATCGCGCCGAATGTCTCAGCATTTTAGTGCGGGGAACGGCCATTGCCCTTGTTGCCGCAGTATCGCTCATCGCGCTGCAACAGCCCATTGATCTCTTGTGCCGCCGTTTTCTCCGCACCAGCCACGAAACATTGGAACTCACCCTCGTCTATTTCCACATCCGCATCTGGGCGGCACCGGCCACGCTTGGACTCTACGCCCTGAAAGGGTGGTTTATCGGCATGCAAAACGCCAAAGCACCCATGTGGATTGCCATCCTGCTGAACATCATCAATATCGTGGGGAGTCTCCTCTTTGTCTTCGTGTTCCATTACGGCATTGCCGGTGTGGCATGGGGCACGGTGATTGCGCAGTACTCGGGGCTCGTTATGGCCATCGGCATCTGGCTCAAGCAGTACGGTTACATGCGTCATGAAATACGGGTCCGCGAAAGTCTTCGTTGGGATGAGATGGCGCGCTTTTTCAAAATCAATGCCGACATTTTCCTGCGCACCCTCTGCCTGATTGCCGTGTTCACCTTTATTCCTTACATCTCTGCGGAAATGGGTGACGAAGTATTGGCCGCCAACACGTTGCTGATGCAGCTCTTCACGCTGTTGTCGTACATCATGGATGGATTTGCCTATGCGGGTGAGTCGCTCGTCGGGCGCTTTGTGGGCATGCGCGACGAACACTCCTTGCGGCGCGTGGTTCGCTTGTTGATGCTTTGGGGATGCGGCATGGCCACCCTCTTCACCATTCTTTATGCGACGTGTGGCAGGGGACTGCTCGGCATCCTGACCGACAAGCAGGATGTGATTGATACCGCCATGCAATACATGGTCTGGACGGTGCTGGTGCCGTTCACGGGTTTCGCGGCCTTCATCTATGACGGCATCTACATCGGCGCAACAGCCTCCAAGGCGATGCGCAATGTGATGTTTGTCGCCACGGCGGTTTTTTTCATTGCCTATTATGCCTTGAACAAGACACTCGGCAACAATGGCTTATGGATTGCATTCCTGCTGTTCCTGACCCTGCGCGGGGGAATTATGTGGCTGGGACAACGGAGAAGTATCTTCGACCAGGCTACATCTTGATTTTTTTGAACATCCTGTTCCAACGGATTTTTCCTTTGTCGCCCCACGTCTTGAACTTATCGACGGAGAGCCAGACGAAGGATGCCTTGCCTACGATGTGGTCCTCCGGCACAAAGCCCCAGAACCGGGAGTCGGCGGAGTTGTGGCGGTTGTCACCCATCATGAAATAGTAGTCCATCTTGAAAGTGTAGCTGTTGGCCTCTTTGCCGTTAATGAGCACCTTGCCGTCGCGCACGTCGAGTTTGTTGTTCTCATACTGGCGGATGATCTGCTCGTAAAGCACGATGTTCTGGGCGTTGAGGGCTACGGTCATGCCTTTGGCGGGCACGACAAGCGGGCCGAAGTTGTCTTTGTTCCAAGTGAATTCCGGTGAGTGCGGGAAAATCGAGGGGTCGTATTCGACGGCCTTGTCCTCTAACACCTGCACTACGTAGCCCATCTTCTCGATTTTGGCCTTCTGTTCGGCATTCAAACGAAAAATCGCGGTGTATTGGTCCACGCGCTGTATGTCCTCTTCGTTGAGGTTCAGCTCTTTGCGCTTCTTGAGCGAAAGTTGCATGCCCGTGGGGTGATAGACCATGTAGGAGTATTGGATGCGGTCGGGGTTGATGACGGGCTTCCCGTTGATGTGGACCTGTTTGCCCACAATGGTGAGCTGGTCGCCGGGCAGGGCAATGCAGCGCTTGACGTAATTCTCGCGCTTGTCAACAGGACGTGCTGTGACGTGGTACTCTTTCCATACGGCATCACGTCCCTTGCCGGGATGGTAGTCCCCGCCATATTTTTGCTGCAACCGGGCGATCTCCTCCGGCGCATAGCGGTAGTACACATTCTGCTTGTCGGCTTGCGAAGCGTTCGGGTTGAGCATGGCCTCAAACTCGCGTACAATGGCATAGTAGCTTTCCGCCTGCCGCTCCAAGGCCACCGTGTCGCCATCGGGATAGTTGAAGACAACGACATCGTTATGTTTGATGGAACGCAATGGCATGGATCGCAGGTACGGCAACTTCACAATCTCCGTGTAGGATTTGGCATGGTCGGTGAATGGCAGCTTGTTGTGCACAAAGGGCATGGCAATGGGCGTCTGCGGTGCGCGTACACCGTAGGCCAGCTTGCTGACCGAAAGGAAATCGCCCACCATCAAAGAACTTTCCATGGACGAGGTGGGTATGGTGTAAAGTTCAAACCAGCAGGCCCGGATGATGTAAGCGGCCGCCACCGCAAAGATCAAAGCGTCAATCCATGAACGTGTACTGCTTTTTGTGATTTCAGGCAGTTCCGCCACATATTGCTCTCTTTTTGAAAAGCCGAGGTATGGCATGAAGAAGGGGAAAAAGAGCGTGCCGAGAATCAGCGGCAAATAACCGTGCTTGTCGAAATGATGTATCGTTTCCCAAATCATGTACAAGAACATGAAGATGCCCAAATAGGGAATCAGGAAAAGTACGAACCACCACCATTTCTTGTGGATGACGTCGCGGGTCCACAACCAGATGTTGTAAAATGGCACGACGGATTTCCACGGGGCTATTCCAGCCTTCTTGAAAATGCCCCAAAGGCCGATTTGCCAACCGAGGAAGGCGATGATGAGGATTGCTATTAAAACGGGAACGGAAAGAAACATATTGCCTGCTGAACTATTAAACTATTAAACTACTAAATTATTAAATTATTGGCTATTGGCTGTCTGCTGTTTGTGGTTAGCCTGAAATCATTCTTAATTCTCAATTCTCAAAGTGAAAGCACAATATCCGGGAAATCGTGTATGCCCGGATGGGTGGTGAGCCAGCGGGCGGCACGGATGGCGCCACGTGCGAAGCCCTTGCGGTTGTGGGCGTTATGGACAATCTGGATGTCGTCATCATCGGAATGCCAGGTGACGGTATGGATGCCGGCGACCTCGCCTTCACGGCGTGCTGTGACAGGCAGCGCCATTTTGTCCTCCAAGGGGGTGTCGGTGAGTTCCCAGTGGTCAATGCGGTCCACCTCGCCAATCAGGTCTTTGGCCAAGGTGATGGCCGTGCCGCTCGGGGCGTCTTTTTTGTGGATGTGGTGCACCTCCTCCAGGGAAGGGGCATACTGGGGCTGACGGTCCATCAGGGCTGCCAGCATTTTGTTGATGCGCATAAAGAGATTGGCCCCGATGCTGAAGTTGGAACCATGGACAAGCGAGCCGTTCAGCTGCCGGCAACAGTCGGTTACATACCCGAGCTGCTCATGCCACCCTGTGGTGCCGACCACAACGGGCACGCCGGCCTGGAAGGCCTTCAGCATGTTGGCCACAGCCACGGAGGGCATGGAGAAGTCAATGGCCACGTCGGCGCCCTTGAACGGTTCCCATTGCTCCTGCCAATCTTGGTCGTTGTCGATGATGGCCACAATCTCCTCATGGTCGTCCTTCAAGAGCTGCTCGACCATCTTGCCCATTTTTCCGTATCCTAAAATCGCGAATTTCATAGCATTACAATAATCAATAGTTACCAACGTAGTTGAAGCCCGAGGCCAAATGCGGGGCTGCCGCTGGCGTATGTGGGCATCACGGCGGGGCTCCATAGCAGCGACAAATCATCCGAGACATCAAAATAGTAGAGATGGGCATCGACCATGGCATCTATAAAGTTGAGCGCATATAAGATGACGGTGGCGCCAATAGCCAACTCCATATTGCGTAAGTATGTGTTTTTCAGAGGGATAAGATTTTCATCGGGGTCGTCTTTGAAAAACGGGTTTAACTGGTCGATGTTGCCGTCCCGCCGGTTGATGAATTCATTGCGGGCCATGACCATTCGGTGGCCAAAATAGTAGATGAAATAGCCGGATGTGCCCATGAGTCCGTAGATGATGGGGATTTTCCAAGCTTTATGGTTGTAAATCTGTCCGCCGCCAGGGATGATGGAGAGCAGGATGGCCGTGGTCGGGTTGTGGTTTGAAACCTTGACGGAGTCGGTGCGGCTTACGGACGGTGCACTTATGGGCAACGAACCATTCTGGGCTTGCGTGGCAAACCCCAAAACGATTGTGAACAAAAACAGGAATAAAAATGGTCGTCCGTATCTCATCTCTTAGCTAAAAGCAACAATAATAACGAAGTATATATACTTTTATTGCAAGAGATTCATAATTCTGCGGAGGTCGTCGTCCGACTCAAAAGGAATGGTCATGGTTCCTTTACCGGTGATGTCCTTTTTGATGTTGACTTTGGTTTGCAATTTCTTGGAAAAAGCCGATTGGAAGGTTCGGACATCGTCGGCGAGGGTGATCTTGACCTTGGTTTTGGATGATTTCACATCGGAGGTGAGCTTCTTCACCAAGGTTTCGGTTTGTCGGACGGATAATCCATCGTTGATGATTTGCCGGACAATCTTTGTTTGGACGTCAGGGTCTTCCACCACGACGAGGGCGCGTGCATGGCCCATGGAGATTTTCTTGTCGCGCACGGCAATCTGGGTCTCGGAAGAGAGCTTGAGCAGACGCAGGTAGTTGGAGACGGTGCTGCGGTCTTTGCCGAGCTGGTCGGCGAGCTCTTCCTTGTTGAGGTGGCACTCTTCAATGAGGAGTTGGTAGCAGAGGGCGATTTCGATGGCGTTGAGGTCGGAGCGCTGGATGTTCTCCACGAGGGCCATCTGTACGGACTGCACGTCATCGACGGTGCGCACGAAGGCGGGGATTTCGGTCAGTCCGGCGAGTTTGGCGGCGCGGAAGCGTCTTTCGCCGGAGATGAGCTGGTATTTCCCGTTCTCGACAGGACGCACTGTCACAGGTTGGATGAGCCCGTATGTCTTGATGGACCGGGCCAGTTCCTGCAACTCCTCCTCGTTGAATTGTGTGCGGGGTTGGTAGGGATTGACCTCGATGGATTCAAGGCGTATGAAGCTGTTGTTGCCCACGACATAGTGGGCGCCGTTGCCGGTCGGGATGTCCCCACCACCGAGCAAGGCGCCGAGACCGCGTCCGAGAGGTTTGTCGTTCTTTGTCATAACTATTTGGATTTAAATGGTGTAGCCGTTCTTGAGGAGAAACTCCTTGGCTAAGTTCAGGTAGTTGGTGTTGCCTCGTGACTGCACATCGTAGAGCACGATGGGCTTGCCGAAGCTGGGTGCTTCGCTCAAACGCACATTGCGGGAGATGATGGTGTTGAAAACGATGTCCTTGCAATGCAACTTGACATCGTCCACAACGGCATTGGAAGATTTGTAGCGGGAGGAGTACATGGTCAGCAGGATCCCTTCGATGGAGAGGCCTGGGTTCATGTTGGACTGCACCAAGCGCACGGTGTTGAGCAATTTGCCAAGTCCTTCCAGGGCAAAATACTCGCACTGCACGGGGATGATGACCGAGTCGGCGGCCACAAGGGCGTTGAGGGTGATCAATCCTAACGAGGGGGCACAGTCGATGAAGACGAAGTCGTAGTCGTTCTTGAGGGTGTAGATGGCGTCCTTCATGCGGTATTCACGGCGGTCGAAGGAGATCATCTCGATTTCGGCGCCCACGAGATCGATGGTGGCGGGAAGCAGGTCAAGATGCGGGATTTGCGTCTTGATGATGGCTTCTGCCGCAAGGCGGTTTCCGATCATGCAGTCATAGATGCTGATGGACTCTTCGTCGGGTTCGAAGCCCACGCCGGAGGAGGCGTTGGCCTGCGGGTCGGCGTCGATGAGCAGCACATGGAAATCCAGCACCGCCAACGAGGCCGCGAGATTGACGGCTGTGGTGGTCTTGCCCACACCGCCCTTTTGGTTCACGATGGCGACGATCTTTCCCATTACAATGTCATGTCCAGGTTGTCAAAATCCACATCCACACGACCATCATCCTCGCGCGTGTTCGGTTCGAACATTGTCTCTTCGGGAACCTTGCCGGTCTGGATGAATTCGATCACGCCGGAAAGAGCGTTCTGGAATTTCTCGAAATCCTCCTTGTAAAGGAATATCTTGTGTTTCTCATAGAAGAAAGTGCCGGTTTCTTCGTTGAATTTTCTCTTGCTTTCGGTAATCGTCAAATACAATTCTTCCGATCTCGTGCTTTTCACATCGAAAAAGTAAGTTCTCTTACCTGCCTTTACGGCTCTTGACAATACTTCGTTCTTTTCTTGATTTTCCATTTTGATTGTATTTTGAAGTTTCACATTGCCCTTGCGGGCGTCCTTTCTATTTTCTTTGTTGTTGTTTCTGAAGTTGGGCCTGCTGTTTGGCCAACTCTTCCATCTTCAGCTGCCACTTCGACTTCTTGACGGGCTTTTTCATGTTGGCCTGCAGCTTGGCGCGCAGGTTGTCCTCGTTGACCGCAAAGCGGAAGATGAACATCTGCAGGAATGTCAAGAGGTTGAAAAGCAGGTAGTAATACGTCAATGCCGAGGAGAAGTTGTTGAACATGAAGAGGAACATGATGGGCATCATGTACATCATCATGTTCATCATCCTTTGCTGGTCTTTGTTGCCTTGCGTCGGGTTCATCAGCTTGTTGTTGAGCCATGTGTAAACCAGGGTGGCGGCGGTCATGAGGATCGTGAACAGGCTCATGTGGTCGCCGTACAAAGGTACGGTGCGCCCGAAATCCCAGATGGAGTCGTATGTGGAGAGGTCTTCCGCCCACAGGAAGGATTGCTGGCGCAATTCGTATGCGGCCGGGAAGAAACGATACATGGCGATGAGGATCGGCATTTGCAGTAACATCGGCAGACAGCCGCCCGCCGGATTCACGCCTGCGCTCTTGTACAGCGCCATGGTGGCCTGCTGCTTCTTCATCATGTCCTCCTCCTTGGGGTACTTGGCGTTGAGCGCTTCGATTTCCGGCTTCAACGCACGCATCTTGGCCGACGACATGTAGGTCTTGTAGCTGACAGGCAGCAAGACGACTTTCAGGATGATGGTCAGGATGAGGATGATGAGTCCATAGCTGAGTCCATAACTGCTCAACCAGTTGAAGACCGGGATGATGGCGAAGCGGTTGATCCAATGCAGCAGGAAGAATCCCCAGCCTAACGGAACCTGACGTTCCAGCTTCATGCCGTAACTCTTCAACAGTTTGTATTGGTTGGGTCCCACATAGAGGGACATGCCGAAATTGCCTTTGTCGAGATCCGGCATCTCAAAGTCGAGGTTGGCGGAACAGTTCTTGAGCAGGGATGTCTCCGACTTGTCATAGCCGCTGACGGCGAGGGCCCCGGATTTGAAGGGCTTGTCGTCCGCAATGAGGCAGGACGTGAAGAACTGCTGCTTGATGGAAACCCATTTCAGGGAGGAGGTGATCTCCTTGCTGGCATCCTTGCGCTCGTCGAGGTTGCCCACTTCGTCGCCGCTGTCCATGTAATAAATGGAGGTGAGCATCTTTTCCGCATCGTAGTTCTTCTCCACGTTGCGGGGCCGGGCGTTCCAGTTGAGCGTGTAGTCGTGCTTGTTGGCATAGAGATATTTGCCCATGTTGACAAAACGGACCTTGAAGCCGAAGCGATAGTCGTTGTTGTCAAAGGTGTAGCGATATTCAATGTAGGACTTGGCATCCTGGGTCTGGCATTGGACAGAGTCGCCCGTGGAGTTGGGGTAGAGGCGCAGGGAGAGCGTCTTGTGCTTTTCGTCCACCACAAGGGTGTCGTCCACGTCGGCAAGGAAATAGCAGTCGCGAGTGGCCACTTCAGTCTGGTCGCTCAACAGCAGGTCGATGCTCATCTCGTTGGTGCCGCCTTCGAAAAGCTCCAGCATCACCTTGGCGGAATCTTTCGGAGTGTAACGATACACATCTTTGAGATAAAGATGCTTGAGGTAGCCGCCCTTTTTGCTGAAGCAGTAATAGGCCTTGTCGGTCTCGACGACATAGTCGGTGGTGTCGGCGACCTGAGGGCTGGAAAAACGTTGCGCAGGGGATAGCGCCGCCGTTGCCTCCGTTTGGTCCTGAATTGTGTCTTGTTCGAGGGAGAGGGTCGCAGCCTCTTCCGCCTTCTGCTCGGCCTGCTCCGCCATTTGTTGCTCTTGTGCTTCTCTGAATTTCTTGGCCCGGTTGGTCTGGTAGAAACTGAAACCCATGAACAGGCCGAATATCAATAGCAGTCCGATTACTGTGTTCTTATCCATCTCACGTTTTTAATTAAGGCGGCAAAAATACAAAAAATAGGAATAAATCCCAGTGCCCCCCAATCAATTTTTATTTCTCGACAGATTCAACTTGCCGTTCCGGTATTTCTCTTCCCGCCCCCGGATTCTCCTCCCTTTCGGTCTGTGCCGGACTCGACAATCTGCTGGGACAGATGGGAATCATCCGGAGGAGCATTCCGGAAGGCGGAGGACCTTATACATGTGTGATGCCTTCAGCCGGCGCGGTTTCCATAAATCTTTCGCGAAGGAAAAGATAGAGGATGAATCCGATGATGTTGGCTCCACTCACCATCCATGCGAACACAACAGGCCATCTCATCCTGCGTCGGGTGCCAAGCGCGAGCATGTAAATCCAGAAAAGGATGACAAAAACGCTGTATATGATAAAAAATGTGCTCATTGCTCTTGTGTGTTATGGCGAGAATTCAGATAAATGAATGGAATAACGATGCCTCCCGTCCATATGATCATCAAAAGCCAAAGAATAAACTTCCCGACGGAAAAACGGCTGTGAATCATTTTCTTAACAGCCAATACAAGACTGATGCACCAAAGGACTGCCCAGACGGCGGTGACGCACAGCATCAGGCGCAGGGCAACGGGGGTGAGATAGGTGAAACTGTTTTCCATAGTTTAGATTTTTTAATGAGGGATCCTATAAATTTCATGGTTATTTCCGTACAGGTGGAGCCTTTTCCTATATGGAATTTTTTTTAGGTTGCAAATATATATTTTTTTTGTTTAGATATGACAAGAATTTGAAATTATAGTCTAACGTATTTGTATTTAGTGAGTTATCAATAAATTTTGTTGGTGGCTTTTTTGTTTCGTTCTTGATAAAGTGATTGGTTTTCAGTATTTTAGAAGCGAAAAACATCACATTTCAGGCTCTATGAGAATCAATCACGACTGCATAAATAATGAAATATATATCTGATGGCACAAAACATGGTTCTGCATCCTTTTCGCGGCGAGCAACATACACCCTCTCCATAACCCCGCACAAGCGACGAAGGAGCGCAGGAACCTGCTCATGCAGGCCTTGTGCCATCCGGTATATAACCGCAAAAAAAAACTACCGGACTTGAGTCGGGTAGTTTTTTTGATGTATAATCAGATGTTTACTTCTGTGGGCGCAGTTTCGCTTCCCGGGTCCAGTCAACGGTCATGCCGAAGAGCGAAACGCCGAGATACCCGCGCATCTTGAGGGTCTTGCCGTTATTGGCCAGCCGGATGTAGGTTTTGTAGGTGCCCTTCTTGCCGGGGTATTTGAGCTTGCCGTTCTGGTATTCGTTTTCCTTGGCATTGTAGGTCAGTCCGGTCATGAAGACAAGACCGAGCTGGTCTCTCTTTTTGGGATTTTCCACCCATACCACCTTGGCCTCGTAGGTGCCGTCGGCGGCCTTGTAGATTTCACATTGCGATCCCTCTTTGGAGAAGGGGTCAACAGAATGGTAGATGCCACAGATGTCATCCGCATTTTGGGCGTGCAAAGCGTATCCGAACAGGGCGATGAACAGGATTGTCAGCGTTTTTTTCATAGCGATCGTTGTTTTCGGTGAAACAGGGCTGGAATTTTATTCCTCTGGGGCGAACAATGGGTCCCAAGGCGGGAGATAGATGGGGGTTTGGTCGAAAAGTTTAAGGGTGGCGGCGGGGATGTATTTGGATTCCACGACCAAGCGGAACATGTATTCGTTGAACCATTCGTTGGTCATGATGAGGAAACCGTTGTGGCCGTATTTGCTGCCCCAGCTGTTCTCGACCATCCATTTGAGCGGTCTGCCGTCCTTGTCGAGATCGACGGCGCAGAGTGTCATGGCGTGTGTGGAGCCGCTGGCGTACGTGGCGATGCGCTGGCGCTTGTCCATGTTGAACGAGGTGCCGAACAGGGAGCCGTAGTCGTAGTTGTTGATGTCCATGTAGCCGGTCTCGCGGTCGAGGAACTTGCCCACGTCGCAGGAGAAGTACATGTTGGTGCTGTCTTTGATGGAGGCGATGGCCATGTCGGCGATGTCGCTCATCGGCAGGTTGAGGTAGCGCCAGTTCTGGCCGTCATAGACATGGCGGTCGTATTGGATCTCATACACGCGGTAGTACTCGCGGGTGGGGTCGTTCATCACCATATAATATTTGCTGAAATCCTCGTTGGCGAACTTGGCGGCGAACGACTTGGGCGTGTATTTGTCGGTGCTGACGATCTCACCTTTGGCGTTGCGCTGCGTCCAGGTGAACTCGGCGGGGGGCTCGCCCAACGTATATACCAACATCTTGTAGATGACTTTCAGCATCTCCATCTTTTTGTCCTGCAACATCTTCTCGGTGGTGCTCTTGTTGTTGGCCATCTCCCGGAGGATCAAGCCGTCCTCGCGCAGGCGAAGCTTGATGAGCGATGACATCTGCGAGGTGTGGTTGCTGCTGTAGGTCTCGGGCATCGCTTCCTTGGGCATGATGCCGTACTTGGTAATCAGGTTGGCCACGCCGGTGAACTGGCCGCCGTCACTGAGCGGGTTCTGGAAGAGCCACTTCACGGTCTCGTCCTCCATCGACTTGGCACGGTTGTCCAGAATCGACTGCAGGAAGAGGTTCGCCTTTTCCAGTTGGTCCCAGAAGAAGGTGTAGCATTGCGAGAACTGGAAGTCGGAGGGCAGGTCGTGTTTTTTGATGGCCTTGGCGCGCAGCACGTTCATTCCGGTGAACATCCAGCAGCGGCCGGAAGAGGCCTGGTCGGTGATGGCCTTGGAGGGCACTTGGTTGGAGAAGTGCGCATCGAAGGCCGTGTTGTTGTCGTAGTTCTTGGCCAGCTTGTTGATGTCGTTGGCCACCACCGCGTTGCGGAGGGCTTTCTCGGCGCCTGTGCTCTTGTACGAGTCTTGCAAAGTGGCGATTTGGTCTGCGGTCAGGCCTCCGTTCTTGCTGATGGTTTGTCCGTTGGCGAGGAAGAGGCAGCTGACGGCTAAAGTGAGAAGGAGTGTTCTTTTCATCTTTTGTTGAGGTGTTTTGGTTTGTTATGTTAACAATAAATAAATGGTTACATGGGTTTGATTTTGCGGGCCAGCTTGGCGCAGAGACCGGGGAAGAAGCGCTTGATATGGGCCATGATGAGTTCGCCGCTGCCCACGAGTTTCTCCCGTTTCTCTTTGGCGATGGCCTTGAAGATGATGCGGGAGGCCTTCTCCGCGGTGATGCCGCCCGCCTGGCCCGCGTCCATCTTGCCGTGCTGTTTGCCGTCTTTCTCTAACGCGTTGACGGAGATGTTGGTCTGTACGCGCCCCGGGGTGAGGATGGTCACGCGGATGTGGTGCTGCCAGTTTTCCGCCGCCACGGTCTCGAAGAAGCCGTACAGGGCGTGCTTGGCCGACGAGTAGGCGCAGCGCAACGGGAACCCGAAGAGTCCGGCAATACTGGTGGTCACGGCCAACTGTCCGCCGCCCTGCTCGATCATCTTGGGCAGAACGGCCTTGGTGAGGATGACGGGCGCATAGAAGTCGATGTCCATCACCTTGCGGATGACGGCGAGGTCGGTCTCCACGGTGGTGCCGCGCTGGCTGATGCCGGCGTTGTTGTAGAACAGGTCGATGCGCCCGTAGGCGTTGAGCGCATCCTGCGCGAGCTGCGGCAGCGCGTCGGTCTGCGACAGGTCGAAGGGCAGGCAGGTCACGGCCTTGGCGCCACGACGCAGGCACTCCTCGCGCACCTGCTCCAAAAGGTCCGGCTCCAAGGCTGTGAGGATGAGTCGCGCCCCGGCTTCGGCAAAGCGGAAAGCCACCTCCTTGCCCATTCCGGAGGAGGTGCCCGTGATCCAGACTGCTTTGTTGGTATAGTCAATCATTGTTGTCAAATTTTCAGGCGCAAAAATACAAAAAGTTTACGGACACTGTCATTGAAACCGCACCGATTCCGCAATCTCCATTGTGTGGCTGCCGGTGCCCTCCTCGTATTTGCCGTATATGAGGCAGTATTTCCAGGTGCGCCAGTCGCGGAGCAATACCACGTCAACCATGGTGGTGTATGGTTTTGTACGGTAAATCCAGCATCTGCGGTGTGCCTGGATTTTCGGTTCCCCCTCCAATCCGAAACCGCTGTCCGACATCAGCTCGTCAGGGTATTGTGCATATTTCCTGTCAACCAGTTCCTCAAACGGTGCCTCACTGATATCCACATCTCCCTCCTTCACGCCGGAACAGATGTAATACACACAGTCTTCGTTGAAAAATTTTATGAAAAGAGCGTCTGCAGTATGCTCATAACCGCATTCCAGCCCGGCCGGTTTCTTGACTCGAACCAATCCGTCCGTGAGTTCATCTGCCTCCAGCGTTTCTGGATCGATGGTGATTTCAACGTCACCATAAAAAACTCCGGGAAAAGGTCTGCCATCCGAAATGCATGCGACAACACGGTGACAGAACAGTGTGTAAGGGAACAGAAGTCCATATAGTAGGAATGTCAACCAGACGGGAACATGCCGTTCCTTCAATGGGAAAACATGCCGGACCTGTTCGGAATGGGTGATATACCACATGCAAAGTGCCCATACGGAAAGACAAGCCAGCACCTTCCAAACTGGAAATGCCGTTAGCGTCAGCATCGCTGTGCCAACGGTCATCAGCATGATGTATATGTGTAGGAGGAAAATGGTGTCGCCTCGCCTGTTGCGCAACGAAAGAAACGCCATCGCCGCGATGGCGGGAGGAAGAAGGCAGAAAGAAAGTGCAACACCCACGAACAGCCAAGAATGGGGGAGAACGCTGGCGAACCAAATGATAAAAAAGCAAGAAAGCGGAACGTGCAGCACGGCTGTGGCGCCGAGAAAACACAACAGCACCTTGAATGCGCCGTGAATTTCAGGGTGTTCTTGTTCCGTTGTCATATCGGGTTAGATGTGTTCAGATGTGGCGATTTTCAAAATCCCATGTGGATGTGCCCTCGCTACATGGGGCACGGAATTGAATAAGCGCCTTATTGGAAGGTGTAGCGCACCCCGAGGTTCACCAAACCCCAGTCGAAGGTGTGGTTGACGGTGACCTCATGGTTGAATTGGAAACGGTAGCCCGGACGGAAATCTATCTGCAGGGCGAGGGGGATGCCGAATTTGTATTCCAAGCCGATGATGCCGTGGGCGCCGCTTTTTCCCATGATGTTCCAGATTTGCATCTCCGGGGAGGTGGTGCTGTAGTATGACACCGACGGGTGCCAGCTGAACCCGAGGCTGACGCCGCCACCGGCAAAGCCGTACAGGCCTTTCACAAAGTGACCCTCATACATGAAGCTCGCGGCGAGCTCGGTTGTCCACAGCGTGGAGCCGTAGCCGGCAATGATGCTGTAGTTGTATTTGGTGCCCATGTCGAGCTGGATGGCGAAGTGGTCGGTGGGGAAGGTCTTGTAGGAGAATGCCTGCATGGAGCCGACTGTCGCGCCGATGCCGTGCCGGTAGGGGGCCTGCGCGTTGGCTTGAAACATTGTGGCAACCATAAAGATCAGAAGTGCAATAAAGCCGTGTTTCCTCATGTTGTGTCTTGTTTGTTAGCGGCGGCAAAGATAAAAAAAATGAAGAACAATAGTGCCGATCCCCTCTTTCGACGGGAATGCAGGCATGTTGACGCCGGATGATTCCCGCAGAAGGGAGGAGTTAATTTGCTGGTATGAAAATTTATCTGCGGACTTATGAACACTGTATTGTTAAAATTATTATTTTTGCCGAATTTAAAAAATAAGAAAATCCTAAAATAACATGTATGGGTAAAGGCTACGCTCGCATCCTGTTCGTCTTCCTTTTGTGCCTGTGTGTGGACAGGCTTGTTGCGCAATGTCCGGACTTTACGGATTTGACTAGCAGCAATGTGACCTGCCAGTACGGCATGTTCGAGAATCCGTTCCAATATACTGGCATTGCGGTGGGGCGGCACACCGTCATCTCCCAGCAGGGCAGCGACCCCAACACCGGCCACCAGCTGCCGTTCCTCCCGCCGGGCGAGAACCGGGTGGTGAGGCTCGGCAACGAGCAGGTGGGCAAGCAGGCGGAGGCCATCACCTACCAGTTTACCGTGAACCCCGACTACGCCATCCTGTTGCTGAAATTCGCGGTGGTGCTGGAAGACCCCGGCCATCCCGCGCCCGCCCAACCGCGCTTTGTGGTGCGCGTGCTGAATAACGCAGGCCAGCTGGTGGAGGACTGTGCCGAGTATGACGTGACCGCCGCTGGCGACATCCCAGGCTTCCAGACCTACACCTCCGGCTGGTACAACGTGCGCTGGCGGCCGTGGACCAACGTGGGCATCGACCTCTCCGACTATGCCGGGCAGCCAATACGCCTGCAGTTCGTGACCTACGACTGCGACTACTGGGGGCATTTCGGCTATGCCTACTTCACCGCCTCCTGCATGAGCAACAAACTGGCTTTGAGCGGCTGCAACGGCAGCCAGGTGACCCTCGTGGCTCCTACGGGTTTCGAAAGTTACGCTTGGGACAACGGCAGCACCTCAACGACTGCCACCTATACCGTGAACGGCACCACCAAGGCCAACTGTCTCATCACCTCCGCCACGGGCTGCCAGTTCACCTTGAGCGGCACTCTTTCCGCCCAAAGCGGACTGCCCACTTCCAGTTCCACGATTTACGACACCATCTGCGAGGGCGACAGCTACAACCAGCATTTTTTTAACCTGCCAACGCAGTGGGAGACGGGCACGCATACCTTCCGCAATACCTTCTTCAACACGGGCAACTGCACGGGCGGCAACGTGACTACCACCCTCTACCTCACCGTGTTGCCGAAATACAACCACATTTACGATGCGGCTTGCCAGGGCACGAACTACAACGCCCACGGCTTCCACTACACCAACCTGCAGACGGGCAGCTACACGGACACCTTGGTGACGACCTTGCCCACCGGTTGCGACCTGGTGACTATCCTGCATCTGACGGTGAACCCCTCGTTCAATTTGGACAACACTATCACGGGCGAGGCTTCCGTGTGCCGCAACGAGGTCTGTCACTACGCCTTGCAGAACGCCGAAGGCTTGGCCACCTTCCATTGGAATGTGCCCAACGGGGTGAACATTCTCTACGGGCAGGGAACCTCCTCCGTGAATCTCTACTTCACCGACGACGCACCGAATCCCGCCACCATTTCGCTGACGGGGGCCAACGGTTGCGGCAG
Organism: Bacteroidales bacterium; assembly: GCA_017394765.1. The sequence goes on from JAFPXF010000073.1 coordinate 63,271, forward strand.
CGGCACCATCCCCTTGAGCGTGGCCCATTCCCCCACCTACCATATCTTCTTCCAGGACAGCCTTTGCACGGGGAATGATTATCACCGCTATGGCTTTGACTTGGCGCGGCAGGACAGCACAGGCTGGTACACCTTTACCGACCGCTACACCACCGCCCAAGGCTGCGACAGCGTGCGCATTCTGCAGTTGCTGGTGACGGGCACGCCCACGCTGACCACCCTGGCGCAGCCAGCCGAAATATGCACGGGGCAGAGCACGACGGTGCATGCCATGGGCGAGAACGCCGGTTTCTCGCAGGGCGGGCAAGCCCCTCCGGTGGCCATTGGCGACATCCTCTGCACCGACAACAGCATAGTGAAGCCCTCCGCCTGGCCGGTGGCGGGCAAAACGGCCAAAGGCGTCGTCTTCTATGTGGATAATACGGGACAGCACGGCTGGGCGGTACACCTGCAGGACCAGGGGACGAGCATGCAGTGGACCCCTTCCGGCCAATATACGGACATCTCAACCTTGACGAATTACACCAATGCCCGTGATGCGATTACGGATTTGAATGGCTACAGCAACACGCAGAAAATCCGCAACGCAGGCAATGCCACAAAATATCCGGCAGCATACGCGGTGGATTTCGCCAATGGCTGGTACCTGCCCGCCGCCGGACAGCTGCGGTTGCTGTTCGGTGAGATAGTGACCTTGAACGCCTCTTTGCAAGTGGTGGGGGGCACGCCGTTTTCTATGGATTCAGGTTGGTGGTATTGGTCGTCAACAGAGTATGGACAGAGCCACGCGTGGTACGTGGACTACGGTGGGGGCGTGGGCATCAGTGGGCTCGTGGGCTACACCTTTAAGAACAACTACACTAGGGTGCGTAGTGTGCGGGCTTTTTAATTAACTATTTAACAATTTAACAATTTATAAGAACACCGCCGAAGGCGGTCGAAATTTTGGGAAATTAGTGAACAGTGAACAGTGAATAGCGAGTAGTGAATAGTGAGTAGTGAGTAGTGAATAGTGAGCAGTGAATAGTGAGTAGTGAGTAGTGAATAGTGAGCAGTGAATAGTGAATAGTGAGTAGTGAATAGTGAGCAGTGAATAGTGAATAGTGAGCAGTGAATAGTGA
>JAFPXF010000013.1 GCA_017394765.1 Bacteroidales bacterium
CGAAGTATCGGGAACCAGCGTACGCAGACTTTCGCTCAGCGAGGTGATGGGACTTACGGAGTTCATAATCTCGTGCGTGAGTACGCGGGTGAGCGAGATCCACGAGTCAATCTCCTTGTTATCCAATTCGTTGTGTATGTCGTTGACAACCAAGATGCGGAGGTTGCGGTCGCGGATGCGGCTTTGGGAGACCTGGAGGGAGAGTTGGCGGGTGCTTTCGCCGTCATGGAGGGTGAGCGTGCGGGTATCACCGGCCGCTGCCACGAGCAGCATGTCCGCCAGACCGCCACTCACGCGGTCGAGCTGACGGATGTGGGTTAGCACGGGCAGCCCGAAAAGTTCCGCGGCTGCCCGGTTAGTCTGCGTGACGAACCCCTGTTCGTCATACGACACGATGCCGGTGCGTACGTTTTCGAGAATTTGGGCGTAGTAGCGTTCTTTGTCGATGGTTTCCTGACGGGTACGACTGAGCATGTCGCGGATGCGGTTCAGCGACGCGGCCAGCTCACGGTCGCTGCGCCGGCGGTTACCCTCGGGGAAGGTGAAGCTGAAGTCGCCGCCTGCCACTGCCTCCGACAGGAACTTGATGCGATTGTTAATCCGTCGGTTACGCCGGATCAGCAGAAACGTGGTGATAGACCACGCAAAGAGGATTGCTATGAAGATGGTGATCATATTGTGATTCGTTGGCTAATGGCCAAAAGCAAATAGCTAAATTCCGTATTTCTTCATCTTGTTATAGAGGGTCTGCCGAGTAATGCCTAGCGTGGCGGCCACGGTGGTGAGGTTGCTGCCGCATTTGGCGATGCATTTGCGGATTAACTCGGCTTCCATTTCCTCCAACGTGGTGATTTCCTGCGCGTTGTCTTTCGCCATCGGGGGCGTGAGTTTGAAATCCCGCGCTTGTAATTCAGGGCCGTCGCTAACGATGACCGCGTGCTCCACGGCGTGTTCCAACTCGCGGATGTTGCCGTACCAAGGGTGTCCCATCAGTTTACGCGCAGCATCGGGACTCAGTTTGAGGGTGGGTTTGTGGTATTTTTCAGCAAAGACGGTCAGGAAACGCTCCGCGAAGGGTAGGATGTCCTCGCGGCGCTCGCGCAGGGGCGGAATTTCCAGGTGGATGGTGTTGATGCGGTAGTAGAGGTCCTCTCGGAACTCGCCGCGAAGCACTTTCTCGTCAAGCTTCTGGTTGGTGGCGCTGATGAGCCGGAAATCGACGGGGACAGCTTTGTTACTGCCTACGCGGGAGACCGTGCGCTGCTGGATGACCGTCAGCAGCTTGGCCTGCTGCGGGAAGGCGAGGTTGCCAATCTCGTCGAGGAAAAGGGTACCGCCGGCGGCCTCCTCTATTTTGCCCGCGCGGTCGCTCTTCGCGTCTGTGAACGCGCCTTTCACGTGCCCGAACAGCTCGCTTTCGAAAAGCGTTTCGGTTAGCGCACCCAAATCCACAGTCATGAAGGGTTTGTCAGTGCGGGCAGAGAGTCGGTGTATCTCTTTAGCCAGCAATGTTTTGCCAGTTCCGTTCTCGCCCGTGATGAGAATAGCGGCGTCCGTGGGGGCGATCTTTTCCACCATCAGTCGAAGTTCCCGCATCGCCGGACTGTCACTCCAGAACAGGGCGCTTTCGTTCTGCGATTTCCGTTTTAGGGCTCCCTTTTCGGGAGTACAGGCGCGGATGAGGGTAGCGATGAGGCGGTCATTGTCCCACGGCTTCACCACAAAATCGGATGCGCCCTCCTTCATGCCCGCCACTGCCAGCTCGATGTCGGCGTAGGCGGTGAAGAGCACCACGGGGAGCTGCGGGTAGAGCCGTTTGATCTCGCGGAGCCAGAAGAGGCCCTCGTTGCCGGTGTTGAGTCCGGCGGAGAAGTTCATGTCGAGCAGCACGACGTCGGGCCGGCACTGCTCGATCTGCCGCAGCAGGGTGTTGGGCGACGGCAGCGCGACCACCTGCCGAAACTCGCGATCCAGCAGCAGCTTGAGCGCGGCGAGCACGTTGCGGTTGTCATCGACGATGAGGATGGTGTTGAGCATCGATTCAGTTTTTCTTTATCGTTCCAAAAATCGCGCCAAAAATAGAAAATATAACCATAACAGGGTATTGCCAGGAAACGAAAAAGATGCATTGTGTCCAAAAATGAGACGGTGGTGTCAAATTTTTGGACGATGAATGGCGAGGAGCGGGAAATATGCGACCCCTAACGGGTAGGCTGCTCAAAATAGTGTTTTAAAAACCAGCAGCCGAAGATAGGGTTCTGATTCGTTTAGAGACCAGATTCTCAGGCAGATTCTGTTTTTCCCAAAGTTTGATGTTACGCACCTTTACATTTTCAAGGTGTTCCTTGAAGTTATACACCTTTGCCGACTCCTTGGTCGAAAGCTTTTCGAGGACGGGCAGCATCAGCACCATGGAGGTCACTCCGTAGAGTTTGTTTGGTGATTTGCGGCTTTTGTACACACCGAAGGAGGATTCTATGATGTCCGAGGAGTTGTTGTGCGTCTCGTCATCCCCCATCCACGACACCTCCTTCTTGAGATAACCTATGATGAAAAAACCAAGTCTGCGCATTCTCGCGTTACCCTGCAGGATTGTCGCCGTCAGGTGCCTGGCGCATTTGTCGGCGCTGGACCTCGAGAGGCCTTCGTGCTTGCACACCCTCTCGACGAAGCGGATGCTATGCATCACCTCGGAAAGCTCGTCCAAAAGGGAGGCGTGTGCCGGAACGAAGCTCAGTGCTGCCCTTTCAGCACTTTCCAGACGGTGGTACACTTTCAGAACCCTGAGGCTCCAGCTCACCCAGTCGTCCAGGTTGATGAACCTGGCGACAGTCCTCTGTCTCGGGGGCATGAGGTAAGCCACCCGCTTCATGTTGTGCTGGAACTGGGCGTCGCTCATCTGTTTGCAATATTCCTTGAAGTCTTCCTCGTCCCTGTACGTGCGCTCCAGAAACACACCGAGCGAGTGGGTGATGTCCGCGTGGTGTCGGTAGCCGGCGTCTGACACGCCCTTTATCATGGCTTTGGCATTGTCGGTGATGACATACTCGGGGGCATGGCCCACTCTCTCTGCTGATTTTACCGCAGCCTGCCGGATCCCCTCTGCGTTGAAGCTCTCGGCGGTGTCGACGCCGATTACCGTGACGTCGCCGTGGGTGAGGGGACGCTGGAGATGCCTGGCCGGCGCAGCAAGCGTCAGGACGAGCTTGTTGCTGGCTATCATCATGCTTTCGTCCAGGATCTCGCAGTACTCCCGGCTCTCGAGCTCCTCCGCGTTCTGGTTGTATGTGTCAAGGCCGCACTTTCTGGTCCATGTGTCTATCGTGTTCGCACATGGAACCTTGCCCAGGGCGTTGTCGTAAACCTCGTTGAATGTCTCCATGACCTTTACAATTGAGCGGCCTCCCATGTCGATCCTTGTCCGAAGCAGGACTGAAAACCTGATCAGGGATTCACGGAAGTGGTGTCGTCTAACATGTTCAGAAACTCCTCGACAATCTCTTCCGGTATGGGAGGTGGCACACAACGTTTTTTTTTGAGTGACTTCACCTCCTCCCAGGCTTTTGCCGCCTTGGCCTTGGCGGTGTTGAGCTTGCCTTTCAGCGACTTGTTCTCCTTCCGGCTCTGTTGGAGCTTCTCGCGGAGACGGGCGATTTCAGAATCTTTGTCGGTCATAATGAAAATTTACTATTACGCCGCAAAGCTACTTATTGCCAAGACAAAATGTGAACGATTCACAAAAGTTTTTGAACCTGAAATTGTTGAAAAACATTCAGGAACAGGCGGTTGAAATGTCTGCGATTGCCAAAAAAACAAACTATTTTTTGAGCAGCCTACCTAACGGGGATGAGAATTTCTTCCTCACCGGAATAATCCCGACCAGCGAGAAGAGACCGTCGTCGCACTTCTCGCTGTCGATGCGGATGTTGTGTAATGGCGAAACTCACTTCTTGCCACTAACCGTTATCCTGTTGGCAGTGAAATCCGTCACCACAGTTCCATAGGGTATGGTGTCAATGGTGTAGTGCGCGATGTGGGGAATTTTATCTTCAGGGGCACTGCTTTCTCCAAGAGGGGAGATTAACTCATAAACAAAGAAGAACGGAAGACTCAGTTCACAGCGTACGGGTTGACCGTCCTTAAGGGCGGGCTTGCAAGCGGGCGCGGCACGGAAAGCGCGATTGATTTCTGCCCGATTCGCCTTATCCATCTGACGCATAGTTTCTTTCATTTCGTCTTGGTTCACCGGTCCGTTGCCCTCAAAGAGAACATGCCCGAGCTCATAACTGTTATCATTGCAGTGATTTACCCGAATCATCCCCACTTCACCCTTCTCGCCGATTACGGGCTGCCATTTGATATGAGCCGTATCCAACTCCGTGATGAGAATACGCCCGTCTTTCTCCACAATGAAACGGACCATATATTGTCCTGAGAACTTGTACTTTTTGGCCAGTTCAGGATACTCTATACTGTCAAAAAGGTTGTCCAAATACTGTTCGATGCCACCCGGAAACTCCGGCATCACATCCGGATTCTCGCAGACCGGCTCTTCGATGGTCACTTCCTCCACCAATTCATCGGAAATTCCCTCCTTCGGGTGACAATTCACCAAGAGCAGCCCTGCCGTCACGGGAACGAGCGCGAGTAGCCACCACGCTGACCCCCTACGTTTCACGGGCTGATTCATCATCAGAATGCGTTTTTTGGTCAGCATGTGACGGAAGCTGTTGCCTATGGGCACGAAAGTACCCACGCACAACTGCTTGTATAACAGCTCCAGATAGCCGCGCTTGGTGGCGCCCTGCGTCAGTACATGCTCGTCGGCGAGATATTCGTGGACGGTTTTTAACTCTTTCATACAGAGGTGGATGACAGGGTTGAACCATTGCAGCACTTTCATTACTTCGAGGAAAATCAGGTCGAAAGTATGGCGCTGACGGATATGTGCACGCTCATGCGCTAGCACTTGCTGTAATTCAATGTCCGTAAAAACATTCGGGTTCACGAAGATGGAGCGCGAGAACGAGAACGGCAGGTTTCCGTCGGGCTCGGCCAGCACTCGAACACGCATTTCTCGAGTGGACAATTCCTCTGAAAAGATGCTGCGACGGTAGTAGGATGCCGTTTTTACCAACTTGATAACCAAAATGATAAACGCAGTCGCACAGCCGATGAAATAGACGATCGGCACAATATCTTTCCAAGTCCGCGAAGACTTTGGAGCAATGGTGGTGATTGGTGCGACGGTTTGTGCCGGTTCAAGTGAAGTTTCTTGAATTGAGATTTGCGGCACGACGGTTTCGTAGGACCGTCGGATATGTGGTGCATAGGTGCTCACACGGGTGGTTTGCGGAATCTTTATTTCAATGGAAACGAAGGGGATAATCATCGAAACAGCCAGCGTTCCAATAAGATAGAAACGGCGCAAGCGGAACAGATTGCTCCTGCGCAAGGTCACGCCATAAAGCCCGAAAAACAGGGCGATGGCCACAGCGGAAAAAAGGATCGTTTTCATAATCATTTGATTTTATTGTTAGTACTGTTATTTGGTACAGCGTCAATCATACGGCGGATTTCATCCAAATCCTCCATTGAGAGGTCCTTGTTGTTTGTGAAAAAGGAGACCATGGACTTGAAGGAGTTGTCGAAATAGTTGCGCACGAAATGCTGCATAAACTCTTCCGAGTACTGCTCTTTGCTGACTAGCGGATAGTAGCGGTTTGCCTTTCCGAAGGTCTCGTGCGACACAAATCCTTTCTTTTCGAGGATTCGCACTACGGTTAATACGGTGTTGTATGCGGGCTTTGGCTCAGGAAAGTTGGTGATGATGTCGGCGGCGAATCCCTGTTTGATCTGCCACAGCACTTGCATCACCTGTTCTTCTGCTTTGGTTAATTCTTTCATTGTTCTTATTTTTTGTTTGTTACTAATTGCTTATCGTCTTTTCGCCCCTTTCCCGTCCCCACACCGCGCTCCTTCGTCGCTTGTGTATTATAGGTTAAAATCAAGTTTTTTTTCAAAAAGTTATCAACATTTTTCAGCAGAAGGAATCAGGATGCATATTTCATGGTATTCACATAAGGTGTTCCTCTTTTTATGA
>JAFPXF010000074.1 GCA_017394765.1 Bacteroidales bacterium
ATTGAATAAAAGAAAATTAGAACCTAAAAAGAACCAATTTATAAATACATAGCGGAAGCGTTTTCGCTTTTATCTTTGCAAGTTCGAAACCTGGAAAATTTCAAATGCAATGCCGAGAGGAAGCCGAAGATGCTTGCGGTTTACAGCCGCGAGCTTTCTTTGTTTGGCATTGCGGGTTTTTCCAGGACCTCGAACTCGAAACAATGAAGTTCGCGGTTTTTTTATGCTCGTTTGTGAAGCCCGGGAAGGGGACGAAAAAGAACCAAAAAAGAACCTAACTGCGTGAGGGAAAGCGATGTACTTTTGCGGCGGAGAAAAAGAAAAAATGATACTATGAATGATTTGAAACAATTTCTACAAAGCATCCCCAAAGCCTTCGTTTTTTTCGGACGGGCTTTCAAAAACGCCAAGAAAGACTTTTGGATTTCCATTCAAGTCTTGTTTTGGGTCTCACTTGCCTTATCTGTCCTTTTCTATTTTGTAGAACATGCCGCCCAGCCGGAGGAGTACCGCAACTGGTGGCAAGCTTTTGTGTGGACACTCACACGATACATTGGCGATCCAGGACATTTTTCGGGCAATGGTCCCGTCACGCTTGTTGGTCGCCATATTGATTCGTTCATCGGCATCATGAAAATCCTCATTTTCGCCGTGCCTGCAGGTCTAGTGGCAAATGGTTTCAGAAAGGCCATGGAAGACGACAGGAAGGAAAAACATCTTCAAGAATGTCGACTGAAAATTCAAAAATCGTTTCGGCGCCGATTGACGAAAAGTGATCGGGAGAAGAAAAGCCCGATGTGTCGCGTGATACCTCGACGTGTCTCTCCCGTCACATTACAAGCAAAAAAAGGGATGACTGAAAATGATATTATAGAAACCGTAAGTTCATTTGATGAGTTCCGACTGCGTAATTTAGCCGGTTCGCAAACTGCTTCAGAGCATCCTCAAGATCGGCTGGTGATTGAAATGCTGCCGCTCAATGAGAGAACGGTTGACGGTTGCAAGATTGACAGAACCACGTATGGAGTCAAAATCAATCGGCAGTCGAATGTCACCATTGTAGCCCCGACTGCGGCTACGGAGAATTCCATCGGTCACTTTGCCTACTATTTTGCACAGTTTGGTGGTTTCAACCTCATTAGCCGTGAATTTGTTACAGATGTCGACGAACCTGTCAGCTACTATAAAATAGAAGGGAAAAGGGACGACTGGGAAAAACCGTTGGTGGATTTCGTGGATGACATTAACGATATTTCTGGTTCCGAGGAGAAGTGGAATATTGTGCTGGCTGCCGCAGACAATGTGCATGACACGCAAGTACATCTTGTACACAACACCATTACAAAATGCGATGTCCCGATGACCACGCTTGATGAAGAAAAATTACAAAAATTGTTCAGCGAACTCTCTGAAACATTAAAAGTCAATTACGAATTGTCTGCGGACTTGGACGAGAAGTATAAACCCGTGGGCAACAAAAACATTGGTGTAATTGCCGGTGGTGGAAGCAAGAACAATGCTTTTACAATACGTTTTTCTTACAGCATCATCACTTGGTCAGATGATTGGTTGCCTATAGTTGTGGATATGGCCAAAATTATCAAACAGCATTTGGAGTTACCTGAACGCCAGCAATTTGTGGATGATGCGTCTTGGAAGAAGAAAGGGAAAGGGTATGGTTTTGGTGATGGTGAAATTCTAACGGAAGTCAATGAAGAAAAAACAAACGTGAATCAGTAATCATTATTAATCAACTATTTTTATTATGAAAAAAATTTTATTTCTATTGGTAAGTGCCCTCCTGATAGCTTCTTGTGGCGGTAATAAAAGTGGTGACACCACAAGCACTAACAGTCAAAACGACCAATATGTTGACGTGACAGAACAACAAAAGCCCCGTCTTATCGTGATTCCAAGCGACCAATTGCTTCAAAAATTCGGCAAATTAAAAACAGAAAATGCACAAGGCAAAACGGTTTACACCCGCGATTTTGCAGGCTATCTGCTGAAAGATCCCGACTCGAAATTCATTATTGCCACTATTCAGAGTGCATTCATTGAGTTCGGATTCCCGCTGAATGACTTGGAACAGACATTGAAGTCCATCAACGACCAACAGATGATAGATGAGGTCGATAACATACAAATGGACGCCAAGACGATGCTGCTCACGACAGCCAAACCTGATATTATATTGGAATTGGACTACGGCCTTAACACTGTTCCCAATGACAGAAACCTGAACAAGACACTCACCTACACCCTTCGCGCTATTGATGCATTCAGCAACAAGGTGGTGGCCACCATACAACAAACGGGATTCGGGAAAGAGATAAAGGACAACTCTCCCGCCGTGTTGATGAAAGCTGCGCTTGACGAAGACGCAAAGAGTTATACCACACAACTTAGCAAATATTTCAATGAAATCATCCAAAAAGGACGTGATATCACAGTTCGGGTGACTATTGACGGTAATGCGAACCTGACAATGAGCGATGAATGTCTTGATAATGACACCTACACGGATTTTATTATTGATTATATGAAGAAAAACACCGTTAAAGGGGCATATAATATGGCTCGGAATACGAATTCTGAACTCTATTTCACCAATGTCCGTATCAAAACGCTTAATGATGACGGGACACAGTTCAGCGCATACGATTATGCCAGAGCCTTGAGCAAGGCACTGAACAAAGGGTGTGGAATCAAAGCCACCAATGTGACCCAAGGGTTGGGTGATGCTGCCATTATTATCAAAGGAATGTAATTAACATCTTATAAAAACGACTATTATGAAAAAAATATGGATTGGGTTTGCCGTTGCATGTATCGCCGTAATTATATGTGCATGTGGTGGCAATAACAACAGCAACAATCATTCAGAGGGCACCAAGTTTAATCCTGTTTCAACCTCTGATTCCGAAGATGCGGACAGAGAGGCCAAGTTGGCAGCCAAGCGTGCTGCCTATCAAAGCAAATCATCTGAATATGCTGAAATGCTGGAATTTGAAGGGAAAATAAAATTAACAGTACTCGTTCCCGAAGAAGACGGTCTATCTACATCTGAAATGAAATTGATTGAATCCAAACTGATTCAGATGGCTACGGCAAACGGAGTAGGTGGATTAGGAGGTTCTCCGCGTTTTGTGTTGGCTCCAGAAGTGACAGTATTGTCTAAAGATGTGACCAGCACCGCTCCACCGAAACATCTTCTCAATTACGACATCACTTTTTATGTGGCCGACATCGTGTCGGGAACTGTATTTGCTACTGAGAACATTCAGATAAAAGGCGTTGGCGAGTCGGATGCCCGTGCTTTTATTGGTGCTTTCAAGAGCCTCAATGTGAAAGATACACGCTTCCAGAAATTTATCAAGTCTGCCCAAGAAAAAATACTGGCCTATTATAAGGCACACGGTGGTGATTTTCTCAAAGAGGCTGATATGTTAGCCGCAAAAGGAGACTATGCCCAAGCTCTTGCAGTGCTGGCTTCCATTCCCACCGAAGCGGAGCCCTATTATGCGGAGGCGGTGAAGAAAGCGGAAAAATACTTCCAAAAGTACTTGGATGATGAGTGTGGAGTGGCTTTGGCGATGATGAAATCTTCACTCGGTGGCTCTTTTTCTGGCGAGTTCAATGAGACAGCGATGAACTACTATGCCATGATTCCCGTCAAAGGAAGCTGCAAAGCGGAAGCAGACGCCGTCTATAAACAATACATGGATGGATTGGATGCGGAAAAGAGGCACAACTGGGAACGGGAAGAGAAAGAGTGGCAATCCCAAATGAAGCAACAAGATGCCGACAACGCCTTCAGGGCGCAAAAAGAGGAATTGAAAGCCCGCGTTGAAATTTCCGCCAACGAATGCTTGTTGGACAAATACAAGAAAGATGCAAATTACAACAAACTCCCTTGGATAAGGAAAGTGACACATTTGGGGGATCGCGATCCGTTTGACGGATATAAACCAAAGAAAGGATGTTAAATTTTAAAAAATTGATAATATGAAAAGCAGAAAAGTACTTGCTATTATTTTATTTACAATTAGCGTAATGGGATTTTGTTCGTGCTCAAGCGCAACAGAAAAATGTGTCAAGTCAAAACAAAAGATGATTCAACAAATGAGAGGGGAGGATTATCCGCGGGATGTTAATGAAGCAATCACAAAATATGATTTTGAAGTCGCACGTATTTATTTGGGGTGTTATCCCGTAGAAGAAAACAGAAATAGTTTTACTGATAATCTTGTTGAAGAGAGCAGGAGTGCTGTAAACGAACGTATAACAAGAGCTGAAATTTCATATCTGATAATGAATTGCACTCCTCCCGAAATCAGTAAAGCAAGAGCGCTTGCTTCTGAAAACGATTTGCAAGAAGTGTTCAATAAGGTTTACAACAACTATCTGTATAAGCAAGTAGATCAGCATAATTACACAGAAGCAATAGATTTGCTCTATACGTTTGATATGCCGTCAGTAGCGGAAAAATATGATTTTGAAAGAGCTTATTCAACAGAATATTACTTTTCTGCTTCATGGGGACCAGAAGCAAAAATAAAAAAATCAGCATATTTTTGCGAAGATGTTTATAATTACTATGCTTACGATTGCGAGGCAAAGAGAGTCAATGGTCTTATAGACATCATTCTAACAGCTGCAATTAGAACAGGGGATGTGGAATTGGCTAGGGAATGTGTCCAATCTTATAAACCATCTGTAGATGTTTCTAATTATAAAAGAGCTAAAGACGACTACCATATATATACCCTTAAGTTAGTTGACAAGCCTAAACAGGAAGCCCAAAAGAAGTTGAAAGCGGCTGGAATTAACTTGTAATCATCGTGGTTCTTCGGGTAAAAAAAGTGAAAACTTATACATAAATCATTGACAAATTTAAAAATAAAAAACATGCGTACGATTTTAACAATTCAAGAGTTATTAAAGGGTCGAAATGCAGACTTCGACAATGCGGCAAAACAAGAAGGGAAAGTCCAAATGGTCCGTCTCCCCTTTGAAACAGCCCATGGGAAAAATGGAGTTAGTCTTAACACATCAAAATTGACGAGTGTCAATACCTTCTCGGATTTTATTGAGAAAGTGGGCAAAGACGAATTGAGGAACTTTCTGAGTGAATGGCACACTAAAAGTTATGAACCAGTATCTAAAGCAGAGTATGTTGTTGTTTTTTGGACACACGATCATAAATCTGGCGACTCAAAAGTACCCTCTAAACTTTTGGGCGTTTATAAAGTAGAGAATTCTCGAAACATAAACAATAGATATATTTTGGATCTTACAGAGGTGCGTGAATTTGATATTTTTAAAAAGAAAATAGTGATTGATTTTAAAAATACAAGACCATTAACTGTTGATTTTTCTAAAAACGGGAAAAAAATATATGTGATTTGATTCTTTTGGAAAATTATTCAACGAGAAAGTTGATTTGTGTGAAAGGAATACGCCGAAAAGCCATAACAGAGTAGGCATCATTATTATATCAAATAATATGGGCATCCTCTCCGATCTCCTTTTTCTAAATATTATGAAACGCCGGGCCAAGCGCAAAGGGTGCGGCATCGGCGACATGGTGATGCTGAAAACCGGCGGACCCGTCATGATGGTGGTAAATGTTGACCTTGAGGAAGCCGAATGCGAGTGGTTCTCTGAAAAGGATCAAAGGACACACCGCAAGTCGTTCATGTTTGAAATGCTTGTGAACGTTAACAACCTTGTGCCACAATCCGACATTTTCAAGCAACAGTATCCTGCAAAGACAAATAAATTGAAAAGAAACTAACAAAAATAAGAAATATGGAAGAAGAATACATTGAAATGATGGAAAGAACGGTTGATTTCATTAAGAAAGTGAAATTGACAGCAATAAATTATTGTAATCAAGTGTGCGTTTTCGAAAACAAATCTCCAAGATTACTCGAAGAAATGCGCAATAATTATGAAGGATACTTGGAATGTATTGATGATCAAATACAACTGTTTAGGAAACATCATGTATGGATGTTTGCCGATTATACATTGGCAAGACGCTTTATGAATGTCTATTTTTCCGAAGTGGAGTCCTTGTTAGATGATCTTCACAGTATGGAACCATATTCCTCCTTGGTTTCAATTACATTAGAAGAATTGGCTTCAAAATTAGACAGTTGCAAAGATTATATACTCAGAAATGGAAACAGGAAGTTACCCTTTTAACCGCCCAAATATCGCAAAGCAATGGACAAGGACTTCATAAAGACTATGCTCGCCTTGCACACCCTCGCCGCCAAGGAGGCTTTCGGAGCGGACGCTGTGGTGGCACTGAACGCCGGGGAGCCGGGCGTGTACGAGAACAACCCTACCATTGTCGAATATGAGCAAAAAGGCTACAAATTCTGTGATGCCAACATGTTCGGCGAAGGGTTGGAAAGAATGGAAACGCTCACTTTCAGGAAAGTGAACGAAGGTTGATAAGGTTAGCGTAAAATATCCAATAGAATGTCAGAAAAGAAATGGAAGATAGACAGCCGGGTGCCGCACAAATATCGCGGCGGTCGCAGAGGAAAAGGCTCGGAGTTCCCCCGCCACGGCATGAACGAATACGAGGGTGAACGGCTCTCCATGAGCAAACACAGGCTTTCCAAACACAAAACAATGAGCTACAACAAAGGTAATGGTTGGGCTTCATTGCATACTAAATACGTGGAAGGACTCCTCAACAAATACGTCAACAGACCGTTTGATGAAATGTTGAGCGAGTTTTACGCCAAAACCAAGTCGCTACGTCAAAGCAGACGACAACGTATGTGGGACACGCCATCCTACTTCTCGTATGATGTGGAAGGGTTCACACATCGTCGATTTGTGTCATGGGGAGAGAAAAAGTATTATGTCGATGACAACGGCATTCTCCGTCTAAAGGAGAACCATGCCGACAACGCCCCGAAGACAAAATTGACCCGCAAACAGAAGGCCTATAACTGCCAAGTTCCGGTGCCCACATTCGGCTTGAAAACTGACCAGTTCGAACTTTTAAGACAAAAGTACGACACCGCCGATCTTTTTGTGGGAGAATATTACGCTATAGTGGATGGAGAAGTTTGCAAAGTGCCGATTTACACCTCGCCAAAGACAGAAAATGATTTCGAATTGTCTGACAGAATTGCCGTGGATGGTTTTAGTTTTGATGCAAAATTCAACCATGTTTTTTGGAACTTCACTTATAAAAAAGCGAACAGCTACAAAACCGAAGTCCGTGAAAAATTGGAGGCTTTGAAAAGGGAAAACAATATTGAAAATGAGGACGATGTGGCGCGCATGGAGCGTCGGCTCTGTTCCATGAAGGATTATTGGACAATGCACGGATGTATGGCTCTGGTGTTTTATACAAAGAGAATAGACTATATACGATCAAACAAAAATAGAAGTTAACAAAACCCCTATATACCATGTACCGCCAATTCACCGCCTCCCGCGTTTCCGAATCCAACGTGCTGTTCCCGCCCACCATTATCTTCAATGATGAGGGCATCACCATCAAAACACCGGCGCTGCTGCACCACAACACCGACTTCATCCCCTACGAGGCGGTGTCGAGCGTGATGATCCACACCCCGCTCGCCGGCTTCTCCACCATCACCTTCTACGCCTACGGCCGCGAAATCCGCGTCCACGGCTTCCTGCAGCGCGAGGTGCGCGAGATGAAACGGCTGGTGGAGGAAAGGTGACATATTTTTTGCGGAATGTGGTAAAAAAAATGAGATTCCGCAAAAAATTTTATATTTTTTGCCGCAAAATTAAAATTACTGATTATGTTGATTGGTAGGAAATTAGAACATGATATTTTGTACAATACAATCTCGTCTGACCTGTCTGAATTCGTGGCGGTTTATGGTCGAAGAAGAGTGGGCAAAACTTTCTTGGTGCGGGAAACTTTTGATTATAAATTCACATTTCAACACAGCGGCATGGCCAATGTTTCAACAAGAGGACAATTGGATGCCTTCAAACGCTCGCTTAATGATTATGGCAACGAGAATTGTCCTGTTTTGAATAGCTGGATGGATGCGTTTGACGAGTTAAAGAAACTAATCAAGGTTTCCCGAAGAAAGAAAAAGGTGGTTTTTATAGATGAAATTTCTTGGTTAGACACGCCAAAATCCAATTTTCTGCCTGCTTTGGAGCATTTTTGGAATAATTGGGCGTCAGCCCGCAAGGATATTGTTCTCATCATTTGCGCTTCCGCCTCTTCCTGGATTATCAAAAAAGTGCTGCGGAATCGGGGGGGATTACACAACAGGGTAACTCGGAGAATCCCGCTATCCCCATTCACTTTGCATGAATGTGAATTGTATGTGCAAAGCCGCCATCTCCAGCTCAGCAGACGACAAATCTCCACGTTATATATGGTGATGGGCGGAGTCGCTTTCTACTGGAGTTTGCTTGAAAAAGGCATGTCTGATGCCCAAAATATTGACAATCTTTTTTTTCAAGACCATGCACCTTTGAAAAACGAATTTTACGAACTGTATGACTCTCTTTTCAAAACACCACAGCCCTATATTGACATCGTGACCGCTTTGGGAACACAATGCCGGGGTCTTACCAGACAAAACTTGTTGAAATCAATCAACAAAAACCCGCAAAGCCATTCACATCACCATGATTACCCCATACGGCCTTCAGCAAAACCAATACGCAAACGACATATCCGTGCAATTGACAATGGACAATCTCTTTGAACCTTAATCGCCCGGCTTCTCCTCCATCACCTTCTTGCCAATGTACAATTTACAATTAACAATGTACAATTAGTTCGCCCACGAGACCAACTGTACATTATACATTGTACATTGTTTCTGGTGCGGGAAATGAAATAGCTGGTGGAGGAGAGGTGATTTTGTGGCCATCGTTTTTAGAGTTCCACCGCAAACAAGTCATCCAGGGTAACCTCATTCTGCACCTGTCCGCTATACTCGTTCCGCTTCAAACCGTATGAGGCTATCATGGTCAGATGAACGCTTTTCTTGCGCGGTATTCTGTCCATCAATGTCTGCATCCGTTCCCGCAAAACGGTATCGTATTTTTTATCTATGACAAACGGTTTGCCATAAAACTTTATTTCACAGAGATTTACTACGTTGTCGGCTCTGTCAATGAGCATGTCTATCTGTTGCTTCTTTTCAGGTGACTCCACAATCCAAGATGAAACCATAGTACTTACTCCTGAAATTCCCAATTTCATCTTAATCTGGGCTATATGCAAAAAACACAGTTCCTCAAAGGCAAATCCTCTCCATGTATTCAATCGGGGTGAAGATGAATTTTTCTGCCAAAATTGCGGTTCGGACATCTCCTTCCCATCCAGAAAGTTGAGATAAGAAAGACAGAAGGGGTCGGTCAGCCGATAACGCTCCACTTTCCGTTCATTGTATGGATAGTAGGTTGTGATGAAGTCGCTTTCCGACAACCCTTTCAGAATCTCTGTCGCACCGCCACCGTCTTTAATGCCAGTATGTTCAAGAATCTCATGCCGTGTGTACCCTCCTCTTCTTTGGGCAAGCAGACGAATCACTTTCTTATGGTCTTCCGCATTTTTGAACAGAGAACCAAACAAGCGGTCGAATTCGTTTCCTAACTTCGCCCCTTTTTCAAAAAGCAATTTGTCAATGTTTTGAGCCGCGCTGTATCCTTTTTCAAACAGACTCAAATAATGCGGGATTCCACCCAGAACCATATATGCCTGTGTCACGTCATATCGGCTCATTGCGATTCCTTTACTATGGAAATACATCTCGCACTCTGCCAACGAGAAGGGATGGAGTTTAATCTCGCAATTCAGTCTGTTATACAATCCTCCCTTGTTATTGATGAGATTGTCCTCCATCCAAGAAGTTGCGGAACCGCAGACAATCAACAGGATATTGTTGCGTTTTGATGCCCATCCGTTCCAGAAATGCT
Organism: Bacteroidales bacterium; assembly: GCA_017394765.1. Next base: position 9,958 of record JAFPXF010000074.1, read on the forward strand.
CAAATGCGGGGATGAATCGCGAGCGGGCGGTGTCCATCCACGGCAGTTCGTCAATGAATACCACAAGTCGCCGGCCGTTGTCTTTCTGTTCGAGCAGTTTTTCCAATAGTCGAAATGCCTCAAGCCATGATTTGGGACTGGTTTCCCCTTGCAATCCGTAATCCTGCAAGGAATAATAAAATGCTTGTAGCTGGTCGCGTAGCAGGAATTTTTTTTCGCGGTCGTATGGCGACAATCCCGTATGCCAGAATGCGAACCTGTCCTTAAACGTCTCTTTGATCAAATAGGTTTTCCCAATGCGCCGTCTTCCATAAACAGCTACAAATTGCGAATCCTCAACGTTGTAAAGTCGCTCCAGTTCTGCAATCTCTTTCTTTCTGCCAATGATTTCCATAACGTATCTTGTGAATTTTATTTCGCTGCAAAGATAACAAAAATACCAATATTAGAGATGTAAGATTTTTTATTTCTCTAAATTGAGGTTTGTTCCATGCGTTTAGATGATTAAACACAATTTGAATCCTCTCGCCGGCTTCTCCACCATCACCTTCTTGCCAATGTACAATTTACAATTAACAATGTACAATTAGTTCGCCCACGAGACCAACTGTACATTATACATTGTACATTGTTTCTGGTGCGGGAGAAGAGGGAGTTGGTGGTTCAACGAGTCGGGTGCCTTTATTGCACTGCGTAGTCCTCACGGTATTGCTTGGGTGTCATGTCGGTCTCTTTTTTGAAGAACTTGCAGAAAGAAGAGGAGGATGAGAAATTCAGTATCTCGGCAATTTCTCCCACTGGTTGGTTGCTGTACATCAGAAAAAGCTTGGCCTGCTGGATGATGCGGCGGTGAATCCAATCCATGATGGTTAATCCGCTGGCTTCTCGGATAGTGCATCCCAGATGGTTCGGCGTCAGACATAGACGGTCGGCGTAAAATGCGATGTTGTGTTCTTTGTCGGCATACTGGTTGATCAGAGCGGCAAATTTATGGAAAACCTCCTCTTTTCTGGCGGACGCTTTGCGGGATGTCTCCTTGGATTCCTTCATGATAAGATTTTGAAGTTCTGACATGATGGAGGCCTGTATGTATCGTACAGATTTCATGGATAACGGTTGGCGGCTGACGCTGTGCCTCAGCAGTTGGAAGTATTCCCCCATGAGAATCCAGTCGTCCGCCGAAAGGAGAAGCACGGTGTCCTCCTTGAAAGTGACATCGGCGGGAAGGTCGCGGAATGAGAAAATCTGGAAGTCGAAGTCCTCGTCTTTCTCCTCTATTTCCATGACAGTGCCTGCTGGCATGACGACCATCATTCCTGTCGTAAGACAGTATGGTTTCATGTTAATTATAAATTGGGCAGTGCCTGAAATAATCCGCAACACTCTTCCGTCTTCTATTCTGTATGGTTGACATGTCCTCATGAAACTTTTACCGAATTGCATGGCACTCATGACCATCAGCAGTTGGCTGTCGAGGTATTCGCCGTGCTGGTCTCCAGCCATGTGCCCCATGTTTTGCAGGGTGAGTTCTTTTATTACTTTTGCCATAATCGTTGTATTGGAACATTTTTACAGGTTATTGGACAACGTGATTTTGGAAAAAACATTGTTCTTTTGCAAAAAAAAATGTAATGTATTGTTCTTGTAAAAATTTATAGATAACCGACTGGATAATTGTTTTTTAAATCCACGATTTTACTTTGTATGCTGAAATTATTTTTCAATTTTATTTAATATTAAAATGCTTATGAAAAGATTTTTCCTTTTTGCAGTGATGGGCCTTGCCATCCTGTCCGGCTTTGCGCCGAAGTTGCAGGCGCAGACAATTTGGAATGGCACAGCCGATGTCTCCTGGTATGATGCCACTCAGGCATCATTTGACATTTATACACCCGAGCAGTTGGCCGGTGTGGCCCAGTTGGTGAACAACGGCACCACAACATTCAGTGGTGTCACGTTGAATCTGGCGGGCGATCTGTGGCTGAACAGCACAGGGGATTCCACCAACAATTGGGTGCCCATTGGCGGCGGTTCCCCCACAGGCGAGTCGCCCAGCACGGGCAACGCCTTCAAGGGTAACTTCAACGGCCACGGTCACACGATCTACAATCTGTATTGCGACAAGGGCAGCACCTTCCATGCCGGCTTGTTCTGCGCCTTGGAGAACCCCTGCACCATAGATTCTTTAGTGCTCGTTAACCCTGTGCTGAAGTCAAGAGGTATGATGGGGTGTATTGCGGGCTTCCCAAGAGGCAGCTCTTCTGTGTATGTTCGTTACTGTCTGGTGATTAATGCCCGCATTGTGGGTGAGAACTCCTCCGGCAGCAACAATATCGGCGGTATTTTCGGTGCCACCTATCCCAACAGCGGCAACACCTATATTGAGAATTGCGGTGTGACGGGAAGTATCACGGGTTATTATCCCGCCGGTGTGAGCGGCAATGCGGAGCGTGCAAATATCACCAACTTTTATTTCGCCGGCACCCTTACCCCATACGGTTCCAACTACGGTGGTGTGACCGCCCACAGCGGCAACTGCACCAACTGCTATTCCTATTCTGTGGTGAATGGTTCAATATCCCAATCCTCAGCCTCTTCCAACGGCACGGCCGTCACACAGAGTGAAATGCAGTCCGCGAATATGATCTCCCTTTTAGGCAGTGCCTTCACGATGGACTTCGGCATTAACAACGGTTATCCCGTTATGTCATTTATGGCTGGTGTGACTCCTGCCACGGCTGAAATCTGCCTTGGCGAGAGTGTTACCTTAACCGCCCATGGCTTAGATTCCTACCTTTGGAATACGGGCGCGTCCACCGAGAGCATTACGGTGACCCCGACAACCACCACGACTTACACTGTGTCGGGAACGTACCAGGGTATGCCAGCCTCTCTTTCTTCTGTTATTACGGTTTATCCTCAAGCCGTCATCTCGGCCACCGTGATGGCAAGCTCCGATGGACAGGTGCACGGCACCGTCACACCCGACACCTCCTTTGTGACCTGCATGGGCTCGGATGTCATCACCCTTACCGTGACCCCCGAAGCGGGCTACCGCATCGAGTCGGTGACGCTGAACGGTGACGAGGTCTATGGCGATATCTTCGGACCTGGCATGCAGGTGATCACAATCAACCCGAATGGTACGTTGGGCACGGTGAAGATATATCTCTCCAAGTGCGCCATCGTCACCTTGCCCTACAGCGATGATTTCGAGGCATACGCATCCAGCCAGGTGCCGGAGTGCTACACCAAGATTTCCAGCACCAATTATCCGTATGTCTATAATTCCACCACTTATGCACATGGCGGATCCAAGTGCTTATACACCTATATGAGCAGCACCTCAAACAACTATTTCATGGTGTTGCCTAAAATTTTTGATGTCAACACCTACCCGATGAGTTCACTGATGATCTCCTTCTGGGCCAGGTTCTCCAATGTGTCCAACTCCCTCACGGTCGGTGTGATGTCAGATCCCAACGATGCTTCCACTTTCACCGCGATCGGGACGGTGCAATCGTCCACGGCCAACACGTATGAGCAATATACGGTCTATTTCGGCAATGTGAACGACACTCATCCCTATATCGCATTCAAGATGAACTGCGGATCCACCTATACCTACATTTATGTGGATGATATCATGGTGGACGTGGCCCCGACCTGCTCTCCGGTGACGCACCTCGTGGCCGACAATATCTATGGCACGAACGCCTCCCTGCATTGGGATGCCAATGTTGTGGGCACAGCATACAACTACCTGATTACGGTTGTGGATGACGCTACGCAAATCACAACGACCTATACCACCACGGAGACCTCATACGTGTTGATGGGACTCAATGAGCAGACCTCTTATACGGTCACGGTGCAGCCCGACTGCGGTGGCGGCGACATAGGTGCTGCGACCACTGTTTCTTTCACCACACCTTGTATTGCTCCTATCGAGGTGATCAACAACAGCTATCCCGCTTCCACCTATTCTACCGAGGGTAACCATTTCCCGACGGCCAACCACTATGTCAATTCCTACACCGAACAGATCTACTTCCCTGGAGATTTGGACAACACGGCAGCTGAATTCAGCGGCATCTCTTTCCAATACAATATTTCCACCGTCATCACCAGAACATTGGACATCTACATGGCTCATACAGCCGACACCGCCTTTGTGCAGGGCGTCTGGGCCACTCCGTTAGACAGCTATGTGCATGTCTATTCAGGTCCTGTCTCCTTCAATTACAATGGACCTAACCGTTGGGTGGAGATTCCGTTCGACACCAACTTCTATTATAATGGTTATGACAACCTTTTGCTGATTGTGAATGATATCACGGGCAGCAGCTACAACAACAGCAACTCCAAGTTTTACACCATTGACAATCCCACCAATCGTTCACAGTGCGAATATAACAATGATGCGAATGTCAACTGGGGTGTCAACAACAAGCCGGCTACCGGACGTTTGCACACGCAGGTGAACAATATCCGTCTGACTGCTTGCGATGTGGTGACCTGCATCGCCCCGAACACCCTGCAGCTGGTTGCTTCTGATGCCAGTTCCGGTGAGATTACCTGGGTGAACCCGAATACCACTTCCAACTGTGAGATTGAGTACAAGGAGGAGGGCGACGCCAACTGGATTTCCACGGGTACCGTCTCCGGCACCGACTATATCCTCTCCGGCTTGACAGCCAACACCGTCTATACTGTCCGTGTGCGTGCTATTTGCAGCGCCAACGATATGAGCGACTGGTCTGAAACCTTGACATTCCGCACCGAATGCGAGGCAATTCTGACACTTCCCTACACGCAGAATTTCGATAGTGACACGTATGGTTCCGGCAATGATGCCTATATATACTGCTGGGACCGCCTCACCACGGTTCCTTCCAAGCCTGTCCAGATGTATCCGACTTCCGCAGCGCATACTACGCCTAACGCCATACGCTTCTTCGATGGTGCCAATGTTACCAACATAGCCATCATGCCCAAGGTGGACGAAAGCATCAGTCTGAACCAGCTGCAGGTCTCTTTCTGGGTGCGCAGCACCTCTTCCACCGCCCCTGTGATCTTCGAGCTGGGCGTGATGACCGACAAGAGCGACGCGACCACTTTCGAGATTTTGGACACGATTCCGACTCCGTATTTGCCGAATGACCAATACACCCTTGTGGAATACTCTCTTGCAGACTATATGGGATATGGTCATTACATCGCTTTCCGTGCCAGCAACGGCAACGGTGGCAACAACCTCCGTCTGGATGATGTGAACCTCGATTACATCCCAGTGTGCCTGCATCCGGTCAATCTGGCAGTCGATTCCGTCACTTCCGAGACAGCCTCTTTCCATTGGACGGAAGACGGTACTGCCACCAGCTGGATTGTGGAATACGGCCCCGCCGGCTTTACACTGGGTCAGGGTACCGTCGAGAATGCCAACGACACAGCCTATACCATCTTCAACCTGAATCCGAACACGGAATATGATGTGTATGTCTATGCCGACTGCGGTGCCAATTTCATCAGCACCCCGATCAGTATCTCATTGCGGACCGATTGCGGACCGATCATGCAGCTTCCTTACACGGAAGATTTCGAGACAGGGTTGTACAATACGGGCATGTATAATGACGGCTCTGCCAACCAACAGAGATATATCGCCTGCTGGAACCGTTTGGCTTCCAATGACGCGCACCATGTCTATATCGCCAATAGCACCACCTATTCGAACAGCGGTGCGTACTACATGGACTTCCACTGGACGCCCAGCTGTTATAACATCGCTATTGCGCCTGAACTGGATCAGAATTTTGATGTGAGCCAGCTGATGGTTAATTTCTGGGCTTGCAAGAGCGGCTCTGCCGGAATGCTGGAGGTGGGTGTGATGACCGACAAGACGGCAGACTCCACGTTTGTGCCGATCGACACCATCGACCTCTCCGCCATGGCCAACTATGCATACGCTGAACAGTTTGTGAAGTTCAACAACTACACGGGCAACGGCAAGTACATTGCCTTCCGTGTCTCCAACGCTCCCAGCAGCGGCTACTACATTGATGACCTCATTATCGACTATGCACCGGACTGCTCTCCTGTGCAGAGTGTGACCGTTTCGGATATCACTGGCACCTCTGCCGTCATTACCTGGGCACCGGGCGTTTTCGGCACTGTGGATTCCTACACCTTGGAGTATTCCGAAGGAGGTCAGAACAACTGGATCTCTGCCGGCAACCTCACTTCCACCACCTATCTGTTGGGCAACCTCGACCACTCCACCTATTACGATGTCCGTGTCCAGTCCAACTGTGACGATGGCACTTCAGGTGGATGGGTGATGGAATCCTTCCGTACCAATTGCCTGGTGGGCGGCGATGTCACCATCGGCGACGGCACCTCCACCAACAGCTATCTGCCCACATACGGTTACTACAATTATTCTTACACCCAGCAAATCTTCTTGGCCACGGAAATGGGTGCCGCAAAGACTCTGGAGTCTGTGACCTTTGATATGTCTGCCCATGCGGTGGATCGTAACATCAAGATCTACCTGATGCATACCACAGAGAGCTCCAACTCTTCGTGGATTCCCGCCACGACAGCTCAGCTGGTCTATTCCGGCATGCCGACACTGCAAGTGGGTCTCAACACCTTCAACTTCTCCACACCGTTCCAGTATAACGGTGCCGACAACTTGGCGTTGATTGTGGTTGATGAGACCGGCTCCTACTCCAGTGGCAACACATGGCGCACGCACACGGCTCCTTTTGGAGCTTCCCGCTATATCTATCAGGATGGCAGCCCTTATAGTACCGCTTCCACACCTTCCAGTGGATACACCACCACTTCCCGTAACAATGTCATCTTCGGTTCACCGTGCGACACGACCACGACCTGTGTGGCTCCGTATGTCAGCATTACTGGCATTACAAGCGATGCTGCCGTTGTGACCTGGGTACCCGGCTATATGGAGTCCGCTTGGGAACTTGAATATCGTCCGCTTTCCGACACCAACTGGATCAGTGTCGGATCTGTCTATTCCATGTCGGAGTTGATCTCCGGTCTGAATCCGAACACTCCTTATAAGGTTCGTATGCGCTCCGACTGCGGTGGGGGAGAGTACAGTTTATGGACAGAAGCCAACTTCACGACGGCCTGTGGTGCGTTCACCGTCACCCAGACCGACCCGTGGACGGAGAACTTTGAGAACAACCCGACAATGACATGCTTTGACACTCCTGTCACCTATACGAATGGCAGCAACACCTATCCCAAGACGTTGAGCTATGGCGATGCTGCCCATTCCGCACCTTACACCATCGAGTTCAAGGGAACGAACAACATGTTGGTGCTTCCTGAATTCACCAATGATATCCACGACCTGCGCATGTCCTTCTGGGCTACCAGTTGGGGCGTGACCACCACTGCGGTTGTCGGTGTGATCACCGATATTACCGACACCTCCACCTTTGAGGTGTTGGGTGATGCCGGCACTCCCGGACCGCGCGGAGGCTCCGGCGGCGGTAACGGTGCCTTCATGGGTCCGTTCGATTTCAACAATGTGCTGGCCTCATCCGGTCGTATCGCCATTCTCTTCTCTGGGACAACCGCCAGCGATGCCGGTTGGAACCTGGATGACTTCACCGTTGAGCTGATCCCCAGCTGCTCCGCTCCCGCCCATACGTCTGTCATCGTAAGCAATGTGGATGCCAACAGCGCCGAAGTCTCCTTTACCGATGACGATGCCAGCCACAGCAGCTGGATCATCTACTATGGCGAAACGGGTACTTCCACGAGTACTTGGAGTGCAATGACCGTGAATACCACTACGGGCAATATCCTGACCGGACTCAACTCCAACACTAACTATTCGTTGTATGTGCTGACCCTCTGTAACGGTGTGGAGGGCGATGACCAGACCAACACAGTGAACTTCACTACCACCACGGTGCCGTCGGCTCTTCCTTTGTTTGTTGATTTTGAGGATGCCACCGAGAATCAGCAATGGGCTATTCTCAATGGCACGCAGACCAACAAGTGGTACATCGGCGCCCCGACCAACACGACCAGTGAGGTCAACAACACAGTGGGTGGCACGAATGGCTTGTATATCTCCAATGACAATGGCGCTACCAATGCCTATTCCGGAACGGAAACTCGCGTGTATGCCTATCGTGACGTCTTGGTTCCCGATGGTACGACCGAACTGTTGCTCTCCTTCGATTGGAAAGCCCAGGGTGGTCTGTATAACTATGAGTTCCTACGTGTCTATTGGCTGGAGCCCAGCGCGAACATCACTCCCGGAAACAATCCTCCTGGTGGTCTGGATGCCAGCGCACAACCCGGCAACTATGGCCCTAACGCTACCGAGCACTGGCTCTCCCAACACAACACCTGGCAACATCAGGAGATGGTGATTTCTGCTGACCAGTTTGCAGGTATGGGTGTCGGTGACAAGGTCTATCGCTTGGCCTTCCACTGGAGAAACACCTCTTATTCCAGCCAGCCGCCTGCCGCAGTCGATAATATCGAATTGCGTGCTATCACCTGTGCTACACCTACGAGCCTTGCTGTGAGCAATGTGGGTGAGAACGATGCTACCGTGTCTTGGGTCGGCAATGCCGACTCCTACGGTGTCACCATCACTTCTGCCGCTGGTACAAATTATCAGACAACCACCTCTAACTCTTTGGTGCTGACTGGCCTGAATGCCAGCACTTCCTATCAGGTGACGGTGAGGGCGTACTGTGGTTCCGATTCCTCGATGGTTTCTCAATCGCTCAGCTTCACCACTGCCTGTGGCGCGATTTCCGTGGCTACGACACCGTGGACCAGTGATTTTGAGGGCACAGACGATCAATATCTCAACTGCTGGGTTTCCGCTTCCACAGGTTATCGTAACGGACACACCTATCCGCATATCGAGCCTAACTCCATCATTGCCAACACGGGCACACATGCCCTGGAGGTGGCTTTCGGCAATATTGTGACCGCTCTGCCGCTCTTTGTGGAGGATCTCAGCACCCTGCAGGTCTCCTTCTGGGCCAAGACCAACAACTATAGCAGCGACAACCCTGTGATGGAGTTGGGTTACATTACCAATCCCTACGATTCCTCCACTTTCGTTTCGTTGCAGACACTGTCGGGCAGCACTTACACGCAGACTACGAGAACGTTTGCCGATCTCGCCGGCCTGAACCTGCCGAACACTACTCGCATCGCCTTCCGTTATATTCTTCCGACCAGCTCTTCTCTCTCTTCCTGGTATATCGATGATGTTGAGGTGTCGGTTGCCAATCCGGCGGATGTCTGCTACATGCCTACCAATCTGGTTGTTGCACCTGCCACCATCACGCAGACCTCTGCCACAGCCACTTGGACTCCTGGTGGTACCGAGACCTCCTGGAATGTGGCCTACAAGACTGCTGCCTCCACCAACTGGCAAACTGTGGTGGTGAATGCTCCCACCTACACAATGAACAATCTGACGCCGAATACGGCATACGTGGTGCGCGTACAGGCTGTTTGTGATGTCAACGAGACCAGCGCCTGGACCAACGAAGTGGCCTTCACCACACAAGACCAGCAGCAGGAGACCTGTCCTGCCCCGACCAACCTGTCTGCCACGGTGGACCACACCAATGTGACGCTGACTTGGCAGCAGGAAGCCAACACGGCCAACGAGTGGGTGATCAACTACCGTCAGGTGGGCGAGACCAGCTGGAACACGGTAACGGTCACCGCCATGAGCCACACTCTGACCGACTTGGTGGCCCATGTGCAGTATGAGGCCAATGTGGTGGCACACTGCTCCAACGGCTTGACAAGTGCCCCGTCCAACACAGTGACTTTCGAGACCGACGAGGTGGGCATTCAGGACTATCTGGCCAAGAGTGTGACGCTTTACCCGAATCCTGCCACCGAGATTGTGAGCGTGGCTGTCAGCAACGCTAATATCCAGATCAGGAGTGTGGAGGTTTACAACGTCTATGGTCAGATTGTAGAAACGCCATATATGACATCTGTACAGGAACGTGCCACGATCAACGTCAGCGGTCTTGCCGATGGCATGTACTTTGTGCGTGTCACGACTGACGGCGGGGTGGTGACGAAGAACTTCGTGAAAAGATAATAGGAGGAATCCGCGTCCTCGCGGATTCTTAAAACCAATCTGCGGGGACGCAGATTGCACCAAGCAAGCGTGCGGCTTCGGACAACGGGGGCCGCACGCTTTTTTTGGGGGAGGGATATCTGTTGGCATAAATCAGGGCATTATTTGGGCGTGCCGGCGCGGCGGCGCGGAATCACGTCACATTTGCACACGCAATCCAATGCCGCCGCGCCGTCGGGCTTTCCGCTCCAATGATTTTGGCTTGGAACCCACCACCATTCCGCGAGACGCGAAGCGTCAAGCGAAACCTCCGTCTCGCCAGGGAACGCATTCCTGCCAAAATCATTTCCGCTGCAATCCCTCACGCAGGCTCGTCGAACCCCGCTTACGTTTCGCGGCGAGCAACGCACACCCTCGTCTCAACGTTCTCCCGCGCCGCGATTTTCCCGCGCACCGTCCCGTTTCTACCAAGTTTTCGCCCCTACCGGGGCTATGTGACATCTTACAAACCGTCTCCCTTTCGCACCGGGAAGGCGCATTGCTTCGTGGCAAGAGATCCCCGCGGTGCGATTGTCGTCAGCGCGCCGTCCTGCCCCATACTGCGCTCCTTCGTCGCTTGTATGGGGTTAATAAGATTTTGTCCCTCCGGGACTGCTCAAGGAAAAGCATTGTCTATTATTTCTACCGAGCTCTTGCCCCTGACGGGACTGCTCAAGGGAAGCTGTTGATTATTGGAATCAATTTCTTAATTTCTTAACTCCTTAATTTCTTAACTATCAACACCAACCACCACCAAGTCCTAATAATTCTTAATCCGTCGCTCAATCTCGAGCAGCTCGTCTCGAAGGGATGCGGCGGCGTCGAAATCGAGTGCCTTGACAGCCTTGTCCATCGCTTTGCGAAACGTTTTCTGGCGCGCCTTCAGTTGCTCAAGGTTGAGGAGGCGCACATCACCCTCTTGCTGGCTTAATCGCAGGTGGGCCTCGGCAGCCACGGGGGTGGTGCTTTCAGACACAGTATATGGCTTCGCGGACGAGTTTCTTCCGGAGTACGCGGGAGAATCGCCTGCGCCTTTGCTGACCCTCGTTGTGGGTGCCGAGTTGGGCTTGTCCCACCTTTCGCCGGCGCGTGTCACGGCATCGTCGATGCTGGCGGGGAAGGCCATCTCGTCAGACTTCACCACGCCACGCGGGATGATGTGGTGCTTCTCGTTGTAGGCCATCTGCTTGGCGCGGCGGCGCGCCGTCTCATCCATGGTGGCCCGCATCGACTTGGTGATCTTGTTGGCATAGAAGATGACGCGTCCGTTGACATGGCGCGCCGCACGCCCTGCAGTCTGCGTCAGCGAACGCTCGTTGCGCAGGAAACCCTCCTTGTCGGCATCCATCACGGCCACAAGAGACACCTCCGGCAGGTCGAGGCCCTCACGCAGCAGGTTCACGCCCACCAACACGTCGATAGCACCGGCACGCAAGTCCTTCAATATTTCCACGCGGTCCAAGGTCTCCACATCGGAGTGGATGTAACACGACTTGATGCCGATATTGATGAGGTAGGTGTTCAGCTCTTCGGCCATGCGTTTCGTCAGGGTGGTCACCAACACGCGCTCGTGCTTGTCCACGGTGTCCTCAATCTCGTTGAGCAGGTCATCGACCTGGTTGGTGGCGGGGCGCACCTCGATGGGCGGGTCCAAAAGGCCCGTGGGACGCACCACCTGCTCCACGACCACACCGCCCGACTTCTTCAGCTCGAATTCGGCGGGTGTCGCGCTCATGTAGATGGTCTGTCCGATGAGGCTTTCGAACTCGTCGAACTTCAGCGGGCGGTTGTCCAACGCGGCGGGCAGGCGGAAGCCATATTCCACCAAGTTGATTTTGCGGGAACGGTCGCCGCCGTACATGGCGCCAATCTGCGGCACGGTGACATGGCTCTCATCGACGATCAGCACAAAATCGTCGGGAAAGAAGTCGAGGATGCAGAAAGGCCGCTCTCCGGGTTGGCGCTTGTCGAAATAGCGCGAGTAGTTTTCGATGCCGGAGCAGTAGCCTAACTCGCGCATCATCTCCACGTCGTAGTTGACGCGGTCGTCAAGACGTTTGGCTTCCAAGTGCTTGCCGATGGACTTGAGATACTCGATCTGCTCGCCCAGATCCAACTTGATGTTGACAATGGCGTCGTTCATCGACTGTTGGGTGGTGACGAAGATGCTGGCAGGGTATATGGTGAGCTTGTCAATGCGGCTGATCACTCCGCCACTCACGGCCTCGATTTCGGCGATGGACTCAATCTCGTCGTCAAAGAAGAGGATGCGGTAGGCGATTTCGCCGTATGGCGGGAAGATATCGACAGTGTCGCCCTTGACACGAAACTGGGAGGGCTGCAGGTCCAGCTCGGTGCGCGAGTAAAGCGCGCTGACGAAGGCGAGCAGCAGCTGGTTGCGGTCAATGCGCATGCCTGTGTGCAGGTTGATGACGTTCTTGGCAAAGTCGTTGGGATTGCCCACGCCGTATATGCAGGAGACGGAGGCCACCACAATCACGTCGCGTCGCCCCGACAGCAGGGATGCCGTGGTGTGCAGGCGCAGTTTCTCAATCTCGTCGTTGATGGCGAGGTCTTTCTCAATGTAAGTGTTGGTGGTGGGAATGTAGGCCTCCGGCTGGTAGTAGTCGTAATAGGAGACGTAATACTCAACGGCATTTTCGGGGAAGAACTGCTTGAATTCGCCGTAGAGCTGTGCGGCTAACGTCTTGTTGTGGCTCAGCACGAGGGCGGGGCGGTTCACTCGCTGCAGCACGTTGGCGATGGTGAAGGTCTTGCCCGAGCCGGTGACACCCAACAGGGTCTGGGCCTCGTCGCCACGGTTGAGCCCGTCCACGAGCTGTTGGATGGCGGTCGGCTGGTCGCCGGAAGGCTGGTATGAAGAGGTGAGCTTGAAGTCCATGCGTCTCCTGATTTTTTGAGGGGCGCAAAGATAGGAAAAAAAGCGTTATGCCATTAACGTGACTCTGTCAAGTGTCCGCAAGGGCACCTCATCGCTCTCATGGCGTTGAGTACGGCGATAACCGTTACCCCCACATCGGCGAAGACGGCCATCCACATCGTGGCGATGCCGAAGGCGGCCAGCAGCAGCACGGCGACTTTCACGCCGATGGCGAACCAGACATTTTGGTGCGCAATCGAGAGGGTGCGGCGCGCGATGCGCATGGCCAAGGCTACCTTGGAGGGCTTGTCGTCCATTAACACCACATCGGCGGCCTCGATGGCGGCATCACTGCCCAAGCCGCCCATGGCGATGCCCACATCGGCACGTGCCAACACGGGCGCGTCGTTGATGCCGTCGCCCACGAAGGCTACGAAGCTGCCGTCACCCCGGCTTCCCATCAGCTGTTCCATGTATTGCACCTTGTCTGTCGGCAGCATGCCAGCATGGAATTCCGTCAGATTCAGTCTGCTTGCGACCTCCTCGGCCGTCTCCTGGCGGTCGCCTGTCAGCATCACTGTGCGGGCGACGCCTGACCGGTGCAGCTGCTCGACAGCCTCGGCACTGTCTTCCTTTACCTTGTCGTTGATGACGATGTGGCCCGCATACTCTCCGTTGATGGCCACATGGATGATGGTGCCTGTAAGGTGGCATGCGTGCCACTGTGCGCCCACAGCCTCCATCATCTTGTCATTGCCCACACAGACTATATCGTTGCCCACACGGGCGCGGACACCGTGTCCGGCAATCTCTTCCACCTGCCCGACCGTGCAGCCGTCGGTGGCCTCGTCGGGGAAAGCGTCGCGCAAGGCGGCCCCGATGGGGTGGGTGGAGAAGTGTTCCACATGGGCTGCCAAGTGCAGCAGGTGATGCTCGTCGCACTTTTCAGGATGCACAGCCTCTACAGCGAACTGGCCGTGTGTGAGGGTGCCGGTCTTGTCGAAAATCACCGTGCCCACCTTGGCCAGCACATCCATGTAGTTGGAGCCCTTGACGAGGATGCCGTTGCGGGAGGCGCCGCCGATGCCGCCAAAGAAGGTGAGCGGCACGCTGATGACCAAGGCGCAAGGACAAGAGACAATCAGGAACATCAGGGCGCGATAGAGCCAGACCGGGAAGGCTGTCGCAAAGTGGCCGGAGAGGAGTGGCGGCAGCAGGGCTAATGCTATGGCTGCGAACACCACTATGGGCGTGTAGATGCGCGCAAAACGGGTGATGAAACTCTCGCTCTTGGACTTGTGCTCGTTGGCATCCTCTACCAGACGGATGATTCTCGATACGGTGCTTTCGCCAAACGTCTTGGTGACATGCACCTTGATGACGCCGGAGATGTTCACGCAGCCCGAGATCACCTTGTTGTCCACGCTCACATCGCGGGGGAGGCTCTCGCCCGTCAGGGCCACCGTGTTGAGGGAGCTGTTACCCTCCACGACCACGCCATCGAGCGGGACTTTCTCGCCGGGCCGGATGACGATAACCTCGCCGACGGCCACCTGCTCGGGGTCGATGGTCTCTTCGTGGTCGTTGCGCAGAACAGTCGCCGTGTCGGGACGGATGTCCATCAGATGGGCGATGCTGTCGCGGCTCTTGCCCTCTGCGAAGCCCTCGAAAAGCTCGCCGATTTGGAAGAAGAGCATCACGAAGACGGCCTCCGGGAATTGTGTTTCCGCACCGGGCAGGAAGCCGATGCAAAGCGCTCCGATGGTGGCGACCGACATCAGAAAGTGCTCATTGAAGGCTTTGCCGTATGCCAAGCCCTCGGCGGCCTCCTTGAGCGTGTCGTGGCCGATGAGCAAGTAGGGTGCAAGATAGACCAACAGCAGCTGCCAAGTGTTGAGGTTGCCGTACTTCTCGATGAGCACGGCGGCCACTAACAGCACCACGGTCGCGACAATCTTCCAAACTTGGGATTTCAGACTCCCATGCTCGTGGTGGTGATGATGTTCGTGATCATGTTTGCAACATTCATGGTTTTGCTCATGTTCGTGATGATGCCCGTGTGCCTCGCAGTCGTGCATGTGATCGTGCTTTTTTTCGGATAGTTTTTTTGTTGACATATCATTGGTTTTTATTATTGACATAGATAGTCGGGGTTTCCGACGATTTCGGCGGCAAAAGTGCGCATTATTTTTTGCAATCCGGTTGCAAAGATATCTCGTCCAAATGCCCTTGACGCTATTCCCTATTTTTGTATTTTTGCCGCCCTCTATGACAACGATACAGCGACATATTTTGAGCAACGGCCTCCGCATCATCGTCCACGAGGACCATTCCACGCCATTGGCGGCCTGCAACGTGGCCTATAACGTCGGCTCCCGCGACGAGCATCCCGACTGCACGGGATTGGCACATCTGATGGAACACTTCATGTTCACGGGCTCCGTGAACGTGCCCAATTTTGACCAAGCCCTCCAAAAGGTGGGTGCCGTCAACAACGCCTACACTTCGCAGGATATCACCAATTATTATATTTTGCTGCCTTCCAACAATTTGGAGACAGCTTTTTGGGTGGAGTCCGACCGCATGCTCCAGCCCTCCTTCAAACAGGAGTCGCTCGATATTCAGAAACAGGTGGTCATGGAAGAGTTCAAAGAGAGTTACCTCAACCGTCCGTACGGCGATGTGCTGATGCTCTTCAACCCGTTGGTCTATAAGGTGCATCCGTACCAATGGCTTCCGATCGGCAAAAGTGTGGAGACGATTGCTTCGGTCGGTATGGACACCATCCGCGACTTTCACCGGCGCTTCTATCATCCCGGCAACGCAGTGCTCGTGGTGGCGGGTGATGTGCGGGCCGAGGAGGTCTTTGTCTTGGCGGAAAAATGGTTCGACGACATTCCCGCCGGTCCCCAAAAACCGAAAAACTATCCCAAAGAGCAGCCCCAGACTGCTGCACGCCGGCTTGAAGCCCGGCGTGGTGTCTCATCCGACCTGCTCCTCAAGGGGTGGCGTATGTGTGACCGCCTGCACCCCGACTTCTATGCCCTCGACCTGCTCTCCGACCTTTTCGGGACAGGGCAATCCTCGTATCTCTACAGAACCTTTGTCACGGAGCGGCACCTTTTCACCGACATTTCCGCTGCTGTCACCGGCACCGCCGACGAGGGGGTGTTCCAAATCAGCGGCCGCCCTGTGGAGGGCGTGCCCATCGAGGAAGCCGACAAGGCTCTGAGCGACTATCTGTATGGATTTCAATATGACGGACATTTGGAGCATGACTTGCAGAAGGTGCAAAATTCCGCCGAGTCGATTTTGCTTTACAACGATATCAAGATCGATGACCGGGCCACTAACCTTGCTGTGTGGGAAACTCTTGAACATGTGGAGCGTTTTTTGGACGAGCGGCAACGCTATTTCGATGTCACCGTAGAGCAAATGCGCCGCCTCACGTCCGCGCTTTTCACCGAAGAGCAGAGCTGTACATTGTTGTACAAGTCGAACGAGATAATGCGGGGATGAAAAATCCAAAATTCTGAGTTTTGCATTTGAAGATTTTTCGTATGTTCGCCAAAACGACATACGATGAATTTATCGAAATACCCGCTGCTGAAAATCCTCTTACCCTACATGGTAGGCATATTGATGGCCTTTTTCTGCGACTTTTCAGGTAAAATCATCCCTTTTCTGTTTGTTGCCATTGCTTTTTTGTGGCTGATGATGCTCCTTATGTTGCGTTTAAAGCACTATAAGTGGCAGTGGATGAAAACAGTCACAATGGCTCTGGCATTCACTTTTGCGGGTATTTGCGCCACGACGCTCCGAATGTCACCCCGCATTTTGCCCGAACAGCGGGCCGCTGCACGGGAAAACCACGGGTTTCTTGTGCGTGTGACGGACTTCCCCGTGCCCCGTGCAAACAGCGACAAGGTAGTGGTGGAGCTGCTGCAGGCTGCCGCCGGCACTTCTCTGAAAGAGAAGGCGTTGCTCTATGTGCAAAAGGATTCCGCCGCACCCCTCCATTATGGTGATGTACTCGCCATCTCCACCACTCTCTCCGAGTTTGCGCCGCCCGCCAATCCTGATGCCTTCGACATGCGCCGCTACATGCAGCGGAAGGGGATTTTTCTGACAGGATATGTCCCCCGAGGCAATTGGCAGCTTCTGGACAATGTGCATCCGAATGCGATGAAGGCTTTCTCCCACGCTTTGCAACAACGGCTAGCCGCATGCTATGTCAACGTCGGCATGACAGGCCGCGAACTCGGCATTGTGCGTGCCATCCTGTTGGGCGACGACGACACTATGGAGCCCGAACTGCGCGCGGCATACGCCTCCGCCGGTGTCAGCCATATCCTCTGTGTCTCCGGCATGCATGTGGGCATCATCTTTATGATTCTCAACTTCCTGCTCAAACCTATGGATTTGTTTCCTGGCACACGGGTCGCCAAGGCACTCCTCCTGATGCTCTCCATCTGGCTCTATGCTAACATCACAGGACTGTCGCCATCGGTGACGCGCTCTGCCACGATGTTCACCTTCGTCACCATCGGCGGGGTGCTGCGCCGCAACACCAACATCTTCCACAGCTTGATGGCCTCGTTGTTCATATTGTTGGCTGTTAAACCCTTGCTTCTTTTTGAAGTGGGTTTCCAACTCAGTTATTTTGCGGTTTTTGGCATTGTGCTGATCCAACCCCGCATCGCGGGGCTATATACCTGCAAAACCAGGATGGGCAACTATTTCTGGGAGCTGCTTTCCGTTTCTGTGGCGGCCCAAATCGCCACATTCCCCATCTCGGCACACTATTTCGGCACCTTCCCCAACTATTTTATGCTCTCCAACCTCACGGTAATCGCCCTGTCGTTTGTGGTGATGGTAACAGGCGCGGGACTGCTGGCATTGTCGTTTGTACCCTTTGTCTCCAACGGCATCGCCTTCCTGCTGACGTGGGAGATTCGCATCATGAACGCCATCGTCACCTTCGTGGAGGGACTGCCCGGAGCTGTGACCCGTGATATAGACCTCTCGGGCGGGCAGGTGCTGCTTCTTTATGTTGTCATTGCGATGGCGTATTGTGCTATATGTTATCGCAAGCGCATGTGCGGTTGGGCTGCGCTTTCGGCATTGGTCCTGCTGTCGGGAACCTTTGCACTGCGGCGCGTGGCCATAGAGCGAAGAATGGAGATGGTGGCCTACAATATCCGCAAGGTCAGTGCGTTGGAGTTTTGTTATGGTGGCGAATGCTTGCTTTTTTCGGACTCCATCCGCGACGCCGGCAGTCCCCATTATACCTATTCCATCCAAAACCATGCACGCAAGTTGCACGCCCGCTGGACATTCGTGCCCATTGATACGTTGTGCTACGATACTCCGTTTCTGGTCAAACGCGGGCCATTCATACAATTTGGGGACAAATGCTATTATCTGCTGAATAGGAAAGATAGGGTGTTGCCTGCTGAATTTCGGCCGCACGTCGATGTACTACTGCTGCAACATAATCCCACGATGCGGCCCGAGGAGGTGGCGGCAGCGTTGGACTTCATCGCCGTTGTGGCCGATGACTCTAACACGCCCTTCTACAAGGAGCGTTGGCGGAAGTATTGCGAAGAGAGAGAGATTTTGTTTGAGGCGAGGTGAAGGGATAGCTTGTCCGTAACTCTTTTTTTTAAGGGTTACGGATAGACTATCGTGTTTTATATATACTCACTTTTCTAACAACTTTCGGCAAAGAGCGAAACACCCACTCAGGAATTGTGGCTGACGAACATACGTTGGATACTATTTTGGAAAATGAAGAATCCTTGTGTCTACCTTCTGCCCCTTCTTTGGTTGATGATGTCTCGCACCTGTTCGGCGTCGGATTTCGAGAATTTGCGCCCGATGATTTTCTCTCCTCCATAGGAGGTGATGATGATGTCGGTGCCGAGCAGGCTGGTGTTCAGCGTGACGGCGGAGATATTTTGTAAGGGGAGGGTGGTGGTGTCGCAGTTGATCAAATAGGTGTTGCGTTTACGCAGGGTCACGCTGTCGTTGTTGATGATGAGGACATCGGGACGTATGATGTTGCCGCCGCGCGTGATGGCGGATTTGAAGGTAACCGTTGGAAATTCCTGATAATCTGAACTGAACAGCGAAGAACTGGAAAAGACTTTATCGTAATCGGCTCTCGGCTCCTCATATTCGTCATCGGAATGTTCCGACATCTCCAGTTGGATGAGCATATCCACCACCTCTTTGGAGAGGCCGAGGTCTTTGCCTTTTGCAATCAAGATGGCGTATTCCGAGGCGGAAATCTCCCCATCGGCAGCCATTGATGCGATAAGGTTCTTGAAAATTTCTTCTTGTGACATAGTGGGACAAATGATGCGGCAAAAATAGGGAATTCTGTTCGATAATCTCATGTCGCGTTTCCATGCGAAAGTCGGTGCCGTCCATGTTGTGTAAGGTTTCGGCCATTTTCTTGATTGACGTGGCATGGCTGCGAACAGCTTCCGTGTCACCTTTTTCTTGCTGTATCTTAGCCGTCACGGCGTTCAGCAAGGTGAGGGATTCGAGGATTTTTTGATAGGTTGAAGGGGACATAAAAAAAGAAGGTTAAAATGATTTATAAAATAACAAAATGTATCAGCGTATTAATCTACAATCAATAGCACCATATATTTCTTGAATAGTGAACAAGAAATATATGGTGCTATATAATACAGAAACCCTCTTTTAACAAAATCTATTCTGCTAAATTTTTTCAACTTTCCAATTTCCTGCTGATGTATAACCTAATGTTTGAGAGTCTGTAAAACCCATGCGTTTTAATGCTTCTTCCTCTTTTTTTTTGCCGTAGGTCCCCAATTAATTTGGCTCGAAGGAACCATCAATTCAAATCCTTTTGTTACTTTACCCAAATTACGAGGTGCTGTTAATTTAAATGTAGCCATATTTTTTTTCATGTTGCCTACTCTCTTCAAGATTTTCGGCTTCCTCTTTTTATTTCCTGCTAAACGGATTGAGACTTTTGAGGAATTTTTTGCCCGCTTCTTTTGCCTTGTCTTTGGCGTATCCTCCGATGCCTTTTTCTTTCATTTCCTGAATGGCGTCAACGGTACCGTCTCCGATCAACGCCCTCGCAGATTTATCAGCGTATTTTTTTGCTTTGTTCTTCGAATATTCTTTTAATCCTTCCTGTTTCAATTCTGACGCATTGTCCACAATCCTGTCACCGACAACCTTTCTTGAAACCTTGTCTGCAAAGTTATGGATCTTGTCTTTTCTCCGCTGTTTTCTTTCTTGTCCATACAACTCCTCTTCTTGTTCATATTGATCAATGAAATCTTCGATTTGTTCTATTTCATCCGACAGTTGTCGTTCATGGTAATTCACTCTTTCTAAATATTTATCATCTTCATTCTCATTCCAATCCTCTTCATTATCCTCTTCGTTCCAATCCTCCTCTTCGTCCGAATCATTCTCCTCAGCAGAGGGATTCTTTTTGAGGTGATGTTGTTTGTTGTTGTCGCTGGATGGAAGCATCGCACCGTTATCGGTAGAACTATCCAAAACATTTAACTCCTTTTTGCGTTTGTACAATCGTGCATTCAAGATTATTTCAAACTCGTTAAGGTCAATGTTGAGAGGTTGGACTTTTTTAAGCAAAACCTGCTTTTCTTTTTCGGACAAATCACCGTCAATCAAGGCGGCATCTATTAATTCCTCTAATTGTGCGTCATACATAATTTTAATTCTTGATTTTGGATGTGTTAAAAATCGTTCGTTGGCATTACAATTTTTCAACGATAAAATCCGTGGAAATTGAATTAAGAGCGACGGGGCTGCCTCCAAACTGTTGTTGAATGGTTTTAATCACGTTCGGTTCGTTAGGGTAGTTCGTTCCTGATTCAGCATGTTGAAAAGACATACCTTTCCCTATAACGACTCTGAGTCCATTTCTTTCGCGAATGTCGCGTTTTGCGGTTAATTTGAATGAGTACATAATTATATTTTTTTTCCAGCCTACCTCCTTTCACGCGAATCGGCTTTCTCGTTTTTTTCAACCTGCAAAAGTATGCAATTCCTTCCACACCATTTTATTTCAACTTGGTTATAGTCGGTTCAATACATTTTGTGTTGGTTCAATTTGTTTCAAAAAGTACCAAATCAACTAAAATTGTTGCATTTTTACTAATTTTGCCGTCGTATTCACCTTACCGACCATTTCGACATGATTGAAGAGAACATCGAGAAAATCAAGCAACAGGTTGCTGAAAAGTTCGGGCGCACGCTTGACACCACCGGCGACTTCGTGCAACTGTCCGACACGATAGCGGAGGCCATCAGGGAACGCGTGAGCAAAAGTACCCTTGAACGGCTATATGGCTATGTGCCCTACCACGGCAAAGTCGGTGTCACCACCTGCTCCATCCTTGCCCGCTTTCTCGGATATCGGGGATGGTCGGATTTCTGCGAGCAGCAGGATCAGTCGGACTTCATCACCGACGAGTGCGTTGAAAGCGCACGACTCAACGTGGGCGACATGGTGGAGTTCCAGTGGCTGCCCAATCGAACCTGCACGGCCAAGTGCCTCGGAGAAAGCATGTTTCTGATTGTTGAGGCCGCCAACGCCAAAATCAAGGTCGGTGACACCTTCACCACCACCGAGTTCCGCCTGAAACAACCGCTCTACCTCACCATCCTGCCGGCCACCGAAGGCGGTGCGACAAAGGAGTATGTGGCGGGGTATCGGAACGGGATTTCGTATTTGAAGGTGAGGTCCGTGTAGAGCCGCACTGCAGTGTGGCTCTACTGAGCGTCTTTACACGTCTGGGACGACCTACTGTTCCAACACTTTTAGCACGTTCTCCAAACTCTTATCCTTCATTTTTTTTACGGCAGTATTCAATTCGGCGACGTTGGGCTTGGATAAGGCGTTTTTGAAGATGTTTTGAACGTGAATGATTTTCCTGAGTTTTTCATTAGCATCACTGTCTGAAGTCCAGCCTATTTCTACCTTTTTGAAATACGCATTATAGACCTTGACGATATTCGAAGCATTTTTGTTACCCGTGATTTGGATATTGTTGTTAGCGATTGACTTCCGAAAATCAATGAAAAATAGGCAGCTATCCTGCGTGGCAAGCAGGGCGTTCAACCTGTTAAGAGTTTCAGACAGGTCTTGCGACATCTTGACATCATACTTTTTCCGATATGACAGATATGACTTGTTGATATCCGAAAAGTCGTTGCCGGCTTGCTGCGCAATGACCAAATCGGTACTGTCTATTCTTTTTCTCAACGACAAAATGTAAAAGAAAGATTGGGCAATATTGTAATTATATCTGGCAGCCGCCAAATCCTTATCCACATCGTCTTTTACACGTGATTTATCACCAAATAAGCTATATGCCTTATACACATCGGAATATTTTCCTTTTTTACATTTATAAAGTTCGTGAGAGATTTCTATCTTTTGATTTCGTAATTCTTCCACTTCATCCCATTTACTATGGATTTTTTGGGCTTTTTCAAAATCAAGAGAATGATCTTTATCTAAAATATAATAATACCCGGAATAATTCTTCCCTTCTTTAAAATATAATTGTGTTTGGTACACATCCGATTTGTATGCGTTGCGATACGTTGTGACCTTGCAGTAAACAATATATTGTTTGTCTTTCTTTCCCGTAATTGTTTTTCCTTGTATTTCAGTCGTTACTTGATCAAATTTGTATTCGACACTGTCTATGGAATAATCAACGATAGGTAAAAAACCAGAAATAATTTGAGTGTTCAACTTGTCAAAAGGATTGGATTCAGAAGGATTAAAAGGCTTAGAATACATATTTTGCTGTTTTTCTTTTTCTATTTTAACGATGCTTTGCAAAAGAGATTCAGCAGTTGTTTGACACTCTTTTTTTGCATTAGAGATTTTAGCATCTTCGGCTTCTTTTTTAACAGCAGTCCTAATATTGTGAATGGCCTTGTCTATTTCTTGGTTTTGTGGAATTGTGAAAAAAGTTTTCGTATCTTTGACTTTAACATATCTATTCATTGACCTTACTTCCTTGTTGTGTTGTTTATAATAATTATCATTTACATATTCCAACAAATCACCATATCCACCATCTGCTAAATGTTTCTTATAAGTCTCTTTATATGTCGCAAGCCAATTGGGAAATTCATCTTCTGGCATGATACGAAAGTCATTGGTTAGCTTATAAAGGTAATTGTATATAATCATCGGCCAGGGTATTCCGCAAAAGCCTTGTATGTCAACATCGAAACGCTTACAGAACTCTCCAACGTACAGTTTACCCAATACATTTTTTGTGTCATAGTCAAATTCTTCAGCGGATTTGCGGTAGCCGTTTTGAAACAACTCATAATCAGACATATCGGCCAAACGCTCCTTGATGGAATCTGGTATGGTTGGAACTTCTTTGGATGTCATTTGATGGTCGTTGTTATACTGTATTTTGGATAGTAGAAAGCCGTTCGCCATTTTGTAGGAGACATAACCCTCGGGATGATTGAAAGCATCCTTTCTGTCAATATTAATGGTTTCGTATTCACCCTGGTTTACATGACCATATACACGACTACTGATAGCTCCGAAATTGGGGGTGTTGGATTCATAATCGCCCGACATGACTCCATCCGTGAAATTGGCTGTTTGCACATCGGTCTTTCCCTCATCCGTCCAAGTGAATTTCCATAGTCCGTGGGGCTTCCCCATTTTCCATCCTGTGACAACAGTCTTGGTCATGCTGTATTTCGTGCTCTCTTGGAACCTCTTGTGCATGGAGCCGTTCGCCGTGGCCGTGGATTTCACGGTTCCGTCCAGTTTGCCGTCCTTATAGTTTGCCGTAACATTGAAGGTGACTTTTATGTTGCCTGTTCGAAAGATATCTTCGGTAAAAGATTTTGATCCAGAACAGGAATAGGAACCATGTTTCACATAACTGCCGTTTTCATCGATGTAATAGGAATAGGTTTCTTTACAGTCAACTTTGTAACTGTATCCCATCCCAACAAAGACTTCAACCTCTTTGGTGCCCGATTGGGTTTTAATGTTTTGAGCTCCGACATTGAGCAACAGCGTAAACGCTAAAATCAACAAGAAAATCTTTTTCATAGCTACATGTTTTTTGAGTTGCAAAAATACATAATGACATGATTAGCATTTTGATTCAAGTTAACTCAAGTTATTCCAAAAAGTGACGATTCAAACAGCATGCTTTTCCTTGCGACATCTTGCGATTTTTAGAAAAACAATTTCCTTGCAGCAAAGTCTTGCCGATAAGCTTGTTTTCATCAGATAATGAACTATTCCTGCTTTTAACAAAGGATAATCGTCAGATTGCTTCACGTCTGCCACCAATTCTTTCAGCAACGGCATGATGTCATCGCTCATCGGGGGATGTATTCGGGAATATAGGTTGCTTCGTTATGGACGGCAAACAAAACTCCAGGAGGCATGGGACCTCGGATGCCAGTTTTTTCCTTGCTCTCGCCTTGGACAACCTGTTGCTGCAAGTCGAGAATCAACTCCATCGAGAAAGGATTCCGTTCTTTCAAGAAGTGTTCAGACAGTTCCAGGGCTGCAAAGTAGTTACGCACCTCCTGTTCGGGTTTGAGGAAATGAAGGTTCTTTGCTTCGATGGCGGAATCCGATTGTTCTTCTGTGAGAGGATTGCCCTCGATTTGCGTGGAAGCGAAAGAACTTTTCTTTTTCGTATTTTTCCGCAGCTTGTCGGTCAAGGAAAGGGGCATCTTGAAGTTGCCAAAGTGTGCCCGACATTCTTCGAAGGAAAGTATTCGGTTGAGCATCTCGTTGGTAAGTGTGATTTTTATCATCAAAATTTCACTATATAGCCGCACGGATGAGCAGCTCTCCTATTTGTCCTGCACTAACCGCACGCTGTGGCCGAATGCTTGGGAATAGCCAAGCGACAAATAATGGTCTCTTGATTCGAGGTCTATATCGCTGTCGAGACGTTTGGGAGTTAATCCGAAATGGTGTCCAATCCCGTTTCTGGGGATGGTATTGTCCCAATAGTAACCATACTGTCCGAAATAGAGGACTTCTTGCCCCTCACGTCTTCCGGCTGCGGGCAGAAACAGCACGCCCGCGTCCTGCAACGTCACCCACTGTTGGATGGTTAGTACGTTAGTGGCATACCCTTTTGCTGGATCTTGGAACAACAGCCCATCGGAGTGGTTCCAATCGTCAGGAAAGAAGATGTATCCTCCAATGCCGTTGATGGTGGCCGTGGAGTAGAGCTTGTTAGCGTTGGGACGGATGCAGACAAGGTAGAGCCATTCATCCGCCGAAAGCGTGTGCCATTTGCCGGCTTCATTGCCGCCGTTCTCGATGGCATTATTGACACCCCAATCGTAGGGTGTGCCTGCTATGGAGGTTCGCCCGACCACATAGTTGCTGTCGGACTTGGAGGTCATGTAGGGCATCTTGCCGTCGTAACCCGAAGTGCCGTAGCCGAAAAGGTCGATCCAACCATTGTAAGTGGGCGAAACCTTTTCGTTGTCCATGCCGATGACATCGTACTGGTTGTAGGCAAAACGCCACTTGCCCGTGCTGGGCTGGTATTGGAGGTTGCCCCGCGCGAAACGCACCTGCGTGGAGTCGGAAACGGAGAACAACCCCGGCAGCGCGCCATCGACAATGTTATGATAGCGAGGTTGGTCGTCGGTTGTGCGACGGACCAGGAACATGATCAGCGGTACAAGCAGCAGTAACAAAACAGTATTGGATCCGACCAGACGACGCGTCCTCCTTTTTCGAATATCGGCATCCATCTCTTGCAAAATCTCCTGTGCATCGTGGTAGCGTTGCTCGCGGTCGGGCTGCGTGCATTTGCGGATGATGGAACGATATTTGCGGCGCGTGGCTTTCGGTAGGTAGGCATCCAACATGGCTCCGAAAGCGTAGAGGTCGGCGCGGTTATCCACGGCGCAGTCGGGGTCGAACTGCTCCGGTGCGGCGTAGTGGCGCGTGCCTGCCGGCTGTTTGAGCATGGCGTAGTTGTCACCGTCGGCAAAGCCGAAGTCGATGATTTTCACGTTGTCACAGTTGTCGGTGATGAGAATGTTGCTGGACTTCAAGTCGCGATGGACCACTTGATTACTGTGGTAGTAAACCATCGCGTCCAGTATCTCGCGAATTACCTTGTCCTGGACTCGCGGCGAGGGCTTCTCATCGAAAAAAGCTTTCAAGGGACGGCCCTGCACATAATCCATCACAAGGCAGTTGCCAAGTTTCTCGTCTCGGTACATCTCAAATATAGTGACGATGTTTGGATGGTCAAGGGTCTTGCCAATCTCAAACTCTTTGCGTAACAGGCTTTCATAGAGTGGATTGCCACGAAATTCCGGCTTCAGGGCCTTGAGGATGAGCCATTTTCCGAACCTACGGGCCTTATAGACTGCATTGAAACCTGCTGAAGGCAGTTCCGTAAGGTTGGAATAGTTGCTGGAATCTTCCGCAAAGGGCTGGTCGGTCAAGATGGATTCGGAGAAGAAAGAGGACATGTGCTTGATGTATGTGATGCTACAAAAGTAATAAGAATAAAGAAGATATGCACTATATACAAAAAATAATTTTATCGTTCCCCGTTATTTTTCTTAATGAATCTATATCAATCCCTGTTATTTAAAACACCTAAATCCTATCTTTCTCTGAAATTCATTGATTATGTCATCTTTTAAGTAGAGCCGCACAGCCGTGCGTCTCTACAACCCAGACAAGCTCTTTTTCACCTCCACGATTTTTTCCAAGGTGACTTTGGCGTGGCGCAGTTCGGCGTCGAGGGTTTGCCCGCCCACGTGCGGGGTGAGGATGACATTCTCCATAGCGGCCAGGGCGTGCATTGCTTCCGGCCACTCCTGCTTGGGCAGGTTTTGGAGCCGCGTGTTCTCGTATTCGAGCACGTCGAGGGCTGCGCCGAGAACCTTCCCGCTCTGCAGACCGCGTGCCAAGGCAGCGCAATCCACTACCAACCCGCGCGAGCTGTTGAGCAGCAGGAACGGGTGCGGCATCTTCTCGATAAATTCGCTGTTGATGAGATGGAGATTTTCTGGGATGTAGTTGACGTGCAGGGAGATTACGTCACAACGAGTGCACAATTCCTCCAACGAGACCATCTTGGCGTACTCGTCGCCCGCATGGGGATTGTAGCGGTCGTAGGCATACACCTCGCAGCCGAGAGCATGCAGCAGATGCGCGAAGGCGGGGCCCGTGTGCCCGTAGCCGATGATGCCGTAGGTGTGTGCTTGCAGCTCGGTGCCCTTGTTTTTCTCGCGCAGCCACTTGCCGGTCCGCACCTCGCGGTCGGCGGAGGGAATGTGGCGCAGGAGGCCCAACAGCAGGCCGAGGCAATGTTCCGCCACGGCGTGGGCGTTGCCCTCCGGCGTGGAAATGACCCGGATGCCCCGCGATTCGGCGTAGGCGACGTCGATGTTTTCCACGCCTGCCCCGATGCGCACAATGAAACGCAACGACGGCTTGGTGTCAAGAAGCGCCCGGTCCACCACAAAGCGGCTGCGAATCACCAGGCCGAACAGATTGTCCGGCCTGGCGCAGAATTGTTCGTATGTCTCTGATAGGTTGGTGGTGCAGTCAAACCCCTGTGCCTGAAGTTGCTCCGACAGGTAGGGGTGGACGCGGTCCACGATGAGGATGCTGGCCATTAGTGGTTGTCCCTTTCGACGTTTTTCTCCAGTTTCTCAATCTCCCGTTGCAGTCTGGCGGGCAGTTCGTTCTTCTCCATACACTGGTGGCATTTCATATCCAGCGTGTACATACGGCCGATGCAGTAGTTGGAGTGTTTGCAGCCGCTGCGGGTCACCTCACCCGACTGGAGCTTGTTGACGAAGTCGGTGTCCTGGATCAGGGCGCGGGCCATTTGGAAGGCCACGAAGCCGGAATCGAGCACCTTCTCCATATTGTCCTTGTCCACCATACCGCCCACATAGATGAGCGGCATCTTCAAGGCTTGGCGGAACTTCATGGCGGTGTCGTAGAAATAGGCATCCTTGTAGGGCACGGTGGGGATGACGATGCGGCCACCGATGTTGACGCCGAATTTCAGCCACCAGAATTTCTTCATATCCATATAGTGGGCCATCGCCTTGAGGGGCATTGCGCCGTGCATCACCTCCATAGGGGCTTTGCTGACGAAGCCGGCGGTGAGCACGAGGGCGTGCACGCCGAGGCGCTCCAATTCCTGGGCCACCTTGATGCACTCGTCCACCTGCATACCGCTGCGGAAGCCGTCGTACATATTGGTTTTCACCACGATGGCCATATCGTCCTTGGCCTCTTCCATCACGCGGGTGATGACGCGGCGCATAAAGCGCATGCGGTTTTCCAGCGAGCCGCCATATTCGTCTTTGCGGCGGTTGGTGTAGGGCGAGAGGAACTGGCTGATGAAGTAGCCGTGGCCGGCGTGTACCTCAATGCAGTCGAAGCCGGCGCGGCGGCACAAATCCACGGCTTTCCCGAAGTCCTCGACGATCTGGTCGATCTCGGGGATGGTGATCTTCTTGGTGAAAGTAGGTGAGTAGAGGTTGAAGCGCCCAGACGGGGAGAAGGGTTTCTGCCCGCAGGTGGCCCGATGGGTCATGTTGCCGCAGTGGCCGATCTGGATGGAGGCCTTTGCGCCTTCGGCGTGGATGGCATCGGTGAGCTTTTTCAACTCCGGCACAATCTCTTCGCGCAGCCAAAGTTGGCCGTCGAAGGAGAGTCCGCTGCGGCTGACGGAGGCGTAGGCCACAGTGGTCATGCCGATACCGCCTTTGGCGACGGCGGTGTGGTAGTTGAACAGTTCTTCGGTGGGTCTGTTGCCGTGGGCCATGTTTTCAAAGGCCGCGGAACGGATGGTGCGGTTGCGAAGGGTGATCGGACCGATCTGACAAGGGGTGAAAATTTTGGATTCTGACATTGTTATTTTATTTTGGTATTTTCGTGAAGATGTTCTGTGCGTTAATTGTGGTTTGCTCCATGACGCGCTCTACGGAGACATTGAAGATTTCGGCCATTTTCTGGGCTATGAGGGGGATGTAGGCGCTTTCGTTGCGCTTGCCGCGGTGCGGCACGGGAGCCAGATAGGGGGCATCCGTCTCCAAGACGACATGTTCCAGCCCCACGTGCGTTACGATGTCCTGCAGCTTGCTGTTCTTGAAGGTGAGCACGCCGCCCACGCCGATGGCGAAGCCATGGCGCACGGCCCAGTCGGCCTCCTGCACGCCGCCGGAGAAGCAGTGCATCACACCGGTAAGCTCGCCCGCCTTGAATTCCTGCAGGATGGCGATGGCCTCCGCGTAGGCGTTCCGAATGTGCAGGGAGAGGGGCAGCTGACGGTCGCGGGCCCAGCAGAGCTGGCGGCGGAAAACCTCCTTCTGCTCAGCCTCGAACTTGCGGCTCCAGTAGTAGTCCAACCCGATTTCGCCCACGCCGACCACGTTGGCATCGTCGAAGTGCGGGGCCAGCAGGGCCAGCTCGCGCTCGAAATCTGCGTTTGTGTCTTCGGGATGAAGGCCCACCAGGGCGAAGATGTTGTCGGGAAAGAGCGACACGGCCTCCTGGATCTGGGCGGGTGTCGCACTGTTCACGCAGCCTAACACCATCTGGGTGACCTGTGCGTCAAGTGCGCGCTGCACTGTTGCCTCGAAATCTTCGGGGTAATATTCGCGGTACAGGTGGGTGTGCGTGTCAATGTAATGCATATTGTTTTAAAAGGGTGCAAAAATACAAAAAAGCCCGTTTATAGCAAGTCGAGGATTTCATGGGGCGCGGCGATGATGTGTTCCGCATGCTCGCCTTCCAGCTCCTCGCGGGTGCGGTAGCCCCAAAGCAGGCCGATGGCCTCGATGCCGGCGCGGTGGGCCGTCTGCATGTCCACAGCAGTGTCGCCGAGGTAGAAGGTCTCCTCCTGAGTGCAGTTTGTGGCCGTCAGGATGTCATAGACTATTTGCGGGTCGGGTTTCACGGGAACGCCCTCACGCTGCCCGATGAGGGCGGAGAAGGTGACGGTGGGGAAGAAGTCGGTCATCAGCGGCACCACGGCAAACTGCGCCTTGTTGGTGGCCACGGCAATCTTGATGCCGCGCCGCTGCAGCTCCTCCAACACCTCCTTGACACCGGGATAGACGGTGGTCTTGTCGTACATGTGGATGTCGTAGTAAGCCTTGAACTCCCGCAGACAGGTCTCGTGCATAAGCCCAGCCTTGTACCCGTCGGGCAGAATGCGGCGGATGAGCGTGGGCATTCCGTCGCCCACAAAATAGCGGTAGGCATCAACGGGATGGATGGGGAAGCCATGGCTGGCAAGCACATGGTTCGCGGAGTCGGCAAGGTCCTCCAGACTGTCGAGCAAAGTGCCATCCAGATCGAATATGAGTAGTCTCTTCATCTACAGCGGGTTTTATTGTGGACAGGCGAAGGTTTCATAGTCGAAGGGAGAAACAAAATCGCGAAAAACCTCGCCGTTCAAGTCCTTGGGCGAGGTGAGCGGATTTTCCACCTGCCAGTCGATGTGCAGGTCGGGGTCGTCGAAGCGGATGCTCCCCTCGGAGGCCTTGTTGTAGAAATTGGAACACTTGTAGGCAAAAAGGGTATTGTCTTCCAAAGCGGCAAAGCCGTGTGCGAAACCGGCGGGGATGTAAAATTGGGTGAAGTTGTCGGCGGTCAGCAGCACGGAGAAATATTGTCCGTAGGTGGGACTGCCGTGCCGGATATCGACGGCATAGTCGATGGCGGCGCCTTGCAGGATGCGCACCAGCTTGGCTTGGGCGAAAGGCGGCTTTTGGAAATGGAGCCCGCGCACCACCCCTTTCTGGGAACACGACTGGTTGTCCTGCACCCAGTGCTCGCGGATGCCCAACTCCGCCAGAGTGCGTTCGTTAAAACTCTCGAAAAAATAGCCGCGGTCGTCCTTGAACACATCGGGTTGCAGGACAGCCAAGCCATTGATATCGGTACGGGTGATTTTCATGAAGGAATGTTTAGATTGGTATAATGGTTGTTGTCAATCCTCGGAATTGGCGGCGATGAAGTTCTGGTACCGCGACAGGAACTGGGCCTTCGACAGGAACCCGATATAGGTGCGGTCGCGACTGATCACAGGCATGTTGAAATTGCCGGTGCGTTTGAACTTCTCAAGGACCAGTGCGGCGCTGTCGTCTTCGTAAATGAATTCTTCCGGCTCGATCATGAGGTCCTCGACGACAACGAGGTCGTAGAGCTCCGTTTGGAAGATGATGTCACGGTGGTCGTCCATGACAAGGAGGCCCATGAAATGGTTTTCATTGTCAGTGACCACGAAGAGGTTGCGTTTGCTTTTGGCGATGCACTCCGTGTATTTGCGCAGTTTGCTGTGTGCGGGCACGGTGCTGATGTTGTGGTCAATGATGTTGTGCCATTGTAGTTTGCGAAGGGCGAACTTGTCCTTGTTGTGGGTTTTGAGGTTGTCCTTTTCGGCCAAAGGCTGTGTGTAGATGGAGTATTTCTCAAAGGGGTTGATGCTGAGGTAGGAGCAGGCGGCGGTAATCATCAGGGGGATGAGCAGGGTGTATCCCGTGGAGAGCTCCGCGATGAGAAACATGGCGGTCAAGGGGGCCTGCATCACGCCCGTCATGACACCGGCCATGCCCGCGAGGATGAAATTCACGTATGGCAGGTGCAGTCCCAACAGGTTGTTGGCCAATCCCGCCACGAAGAAGCCTGTGAAGGCGCCGATGAACAGGGTGGGGGCGAAGACACCTCCGATGCCGCCCGCCGATGTGGTGAACGTGGTGGCGAACACTTTCATCAAGATGATGCCCGCGAATGCCAGTAGCACAATCATCTGGCTGGAGAACAGGCCGTTCAGCGGCGAGCCGACAAAGAGGCTTGCATAATCGCCGTTCAGCAGGGAGTTGATATTGTCGTAGCCTTCGCCGTAGAAAACGGGGAAAATATAGATGAGGCCGCAGAGCATGACACCCCCCACAAGGGCGCGCGCATAAACCTGCTTGATACGCTTCATCTGTTTCTCGATCCAGCGCGACACCCGCAGGAAATAGACGGAGATGAGGCCTGTGAGAACCCCGAGGAGGATATAGAAGGGGATGTTGCTGAGGTGGAAAGCCTGGGTGGCGTCGATGTGGAACATCACATCGTGGCCCAAAAAGAGCAGGGACATGACGGTGCCGGTGGCGGCGGAGAGCAGCAGGGGCAGGATGGCGCTGCCGGTGAGGTCGAGCATGAGGACCTCGAAAGTGAAGACGATGGCAGCGATGGGGGCCTTGAAGATGGCGGCCATGGCCGCAGCGGAGCCGCAGGCCAGCAGCAAGGTGGTCTGCCGGGCGTTGAGCCTGAAAAAACGGGCCATGTTGGAGCCGATGGCGGAACCTGTCAGCACGATGGGGGCCTCCAACCCCACCGAACCGCCGAAGCCGACAGTGATGGCGCTGGAAACCATGGAGGAATACACATTGTGGAAGCGCAGCTTGCCGTCGCTCTTGCAGATGGCCTTGAGCACAATGCTGACCCCGTGGCTGAGGTCGTCGCGCACCACACGGCGCACAAACAGCAGGGTGAGCAGGATGCCCACGACAGGCAGGATGAGATAGAGATAGTTGACTTGTGCATTGGGGAAGGCGCTGCCCAGTGCGCGCGTGGTGAAATGGACAAGGTTCTTGATGACCACGGCGGCAGCGGCACCCAGAATGCCGATGATGACGCTCAGGATGAGTACGATGGTCCGTGTCTTGAAATGCGTCGTGACAAAGCGCCGCACGGCCGCCAGCCTTTTCAGGAACTTCCGTTTTTTCATTGCTGTAAAAGGAGCGGCAAAGATACAAAAAAAGGGGACAGGGTATAAACCTGGAGGGCTGATGAAAAGAAAAGCGGGCCATGGCCCGCTTTTCTTAGAATGTGTAACCGACTTTCACGTCGATGCCACCATTAATATCGTTGTTGTAGCGAGGACTGGTCCGGATGAAGAATCCGGCGGTGAAAGAGAAGGCTTTCACCTTGAAGCCCGAGGCGATGGTGGCATAGAGGCCAAAACCGTGACCCTTCACAGGTATCGGTCCCCCATGGTAATATTCATCGTTAATTTCATCATAGTAGATTCCATCGTCCCAGTCGTAGTAGTTCCAGAAGTTGAACGTGGTGCCGGCGGCGATGTTGATGAGCGGTTTCAATGCGCGGGGTCTGTCAAAGTAGTGGCGGTAGTTGAGGAAGAGAGGCACGCCTTGGCCGTTGTCGATGTCGATGGAATAGCCCACACCGATACCGAGCAGGTCGTTGGTGCGGTTGAATTTGAGGCTGTTGACGAAGATGCCGTTGAAGCCGATGTTGCCTCCCAGAAAGAAGCCATACTCGTTGATCATATTGTAGGAGAGTCTCTTCTCAGGCTGCGGGGTTTGGCCTGCAGATTGGGCAAAAAGAGACTGGCTGGCAAGCAGTAGAACTGCTAACAGTGTGGTAACAAATACGTTTTTTCTCATAGCTGTGTATTTTAGATTTTTGGATAACGTGGTATATTGGGTTTTATTGTAAAATGTCCAATCGAAAACGAGCACGCAAAAATAGAAAAAAATTTGCAAGAACCCCGCCATCACCAATAGCGAATAGCTAATCGCCAATGGCCAAACCCCCTACACGCTCCCCAAATCCACAGGGGTGATCTGTCCCGTGTCGAATTGTATGGAGAAGAAATACTGGGCGATGCCGTTGGTGACGCCAAGGACAGGGGCGTGCAGCGTGCTATTGTAGCGCCCCGCCTGTTCCAGCACCGCCTGGGTGATCTCCACCTCCGGGGCTTTGCACTCCACGACCATGTAGGGCTTGCGATCGTCCCCGAAGACGACGATGTCGTAGCGTTTGGTCAGTCCGTTGACAGTGATGGCCTTCTCAATGGAAAGATGGGATGCGGGCACTTTTTTGACATTCAGCAAGTAAAGGATGAAGATCTGGCGTACGCGCTCCTCCGGCGTCAACAAAAGCCATTTGCGACGAATGGGGTCGAAAACTTCCGTTCTGCCCCCTTGCTCCCGTTGTTTGAAAGTGTATTCCATTATCCCAATTTGGCTTTGTAGGAGAGATAGTCGCCCGGCTCCGACAGCAACTCGAACTCGCCGTCGCGGTGAATCATCCCGATGGAGGGGTGCGCCACCCCGTTGAAGAAGGTGGTCTTCACCATCGTGTAGTGGATCATATCGTCGAAGACGATGCGGTCGCCCACCTCCAAGGGCTCGTCGAAGGCGAAGTCGCCCATACCGATATAGTCGCCGGCCAGACAGGAGCAACCGCCCAAGCGATAGACGAACTTGTCGCCCTCGGTGGGCTCGTGCGCCCCGAGCACGGTGGGCTTGTAGGGCATCTCCAAACAGTCGGGCATGTGGCAGGCGAAGGAGACGTTGAGCATCGCGATTTTGATGCCCTTGTTCACGACGATGTCCTCCACGGTGGAGGTGAGCACGCCGGTCTGCCAGCCCACGGCCTCGCCCGGCTCGAGGATAACCTCTTCGAGGTTCGGGTAGCGGCTGCGGAAATTCTTCAGCAGCTGGATGAGGTGCGGGATGTTGTAGTCGGCGCGGGTGATATGGTGCCCGCCGCCGAAGTTGACCCACTTGCACTGGCGGATATGGTTGGCGAAGCGCTGCTCAAAAGCCTCCAAGCAGTGTTCCAGCGCGTAGCTGTCGTTCTCGCAGAGCACATGGAAGTGCAGTCCCTCGATGCCCTCGGGCAGGTCGGCAGGCAGGTCTTCGGCCAGGATGCCCAAGCGCGAGCCCGGCAGCGCAGGGTTGTAAAGGTCTGTTTCGATTTCCGAGTATTCGGGGTTTACGCGCAACCCGAAACTTACCTTCTTCGGACTGTTCAGCGCGGTCTCCTTATACTTGTCCCACTGGCTTAAAGAGTTGAAGGTCAAGTGGCTGCTATAGATGAGCAGTTGCGGGAACTCGTGCTCGAAATAGACAGGCGCGTAGGTGTGCGCGTCGCAGCACATCTCCTCGGAGATGAGGCGTGCCTCGTGGAGCGAGGAGGCGGTGGCGCCCGCCAGGTAGCTTTTGACCAGCGGGAAGGAGTGCCAGAACGAGTATCCCTTAAGGGCGCAGATGATGGAGACGTTGGCCTCTTTTTGCACGAGGTCAAGCAGTTGCAGGTTGGCCTCCAAAGCGGCTTCCGATTGGATATAGCAAGGGGAGGGGAGGGAATCGTAATTCATAATTGAGAATTGATAATATACATTTTATACACCTAACATTTCCGCAGGAGTGATTTTCAAAACGCGACAGAGTAGTCGGGCAATTCTAAGTGTAGGTTCTGCGCGTCCGGTCACGTAATCATTGATTCGCGAAGGACTGACACCAATCTCCTGAGCCAATTGCTTCTGAGTCATTCCTTCTTCTTCAAGTGACATCCCGATCAAATCGGCGACGGAAGGCTTGCTGATAGGGAAATGCTCCTTTTCATAATTGATTACAACATCCGATACCATCGTTAATTCAATGGCATTGCGATCATTGGAAGGTGTGTCGTCTTTCACTATCGGAAGGAGTTCTTCTATTCTTGCCAGGGCAAACTCATACTGTTCTTTTGTTATCTTGCTCATATTTAAATTGTTGATGCGTCAATTTTATCATATTCACCGTGTGTTCCCACAAATCGTATAAACAAATGGCCAATGGTGAATTTCACCACCACCACTAAACGGTATCTGTTTCCTCTGATATTAAATACATAGTGCTGATTACCAATATAATCCGTTGTTGGAAAATCCGCCTTGATATCAGAAAAATTGTGCCATTCAGCATTTTCTGCTATGTCATACCAGCGTTCCAAAGCCGTTTTCGAGTCCCTATGCCCTTCAGATTCATAGAATTCAACGAGTTTTCTATGTGATACTACTCTCATATCGGATGCAAAAATACACTTTTTTCTGAAATACAAAATTATTTTGATAAAAAATTTTGAAAATAAAAATCTATCACATCTCATTTTGGCACTAAAAGAGGGAATCCATTCCGAATCTCCCATAATTATGCATTATGAATTAATATGATAACCGCCGTGGCGTTTGCTGCCGACGTATTTGATGAGCTTGCGCTTGCGGAGCTCGGAAAGGCAGCGCTCGACCGTGCTCAGCGAAATCTCGGTCTGGGCGACAATATCCGTGGTGTTGCAGCCCGGATTCGCCTGAATGCAGGAATGAACCATATCGAGCTTCTGTTGCGGAGGGACAACGGGCTTCCGTTTGTAATTCGACTGAGGCCTTCGCTTCGGAACTTGTTCCCCTCCTGTTTGGGACTTGTATCGTTGAAGACCCTCGACAACCTGGTCGGCGATCGAATCGCTGTTCTTGGGATCCACTGTGAACGAGAGCGGCTGCTTCGTCCACGGCATCTTTTTCAGGGTCACCTCGCTGCCGGTGCACGACCAAATGTACTGATACGGAATCAAAACGGCGGGCGAAATGCGGACAAATTCTTCTTCTCCAAATAGTTGCACAAGATGTTTCATAGAGCCGAGCCGTGTGAACCAACTGTCATGCACCGTATAGATGCGGGTAAAGTTCCCGTCCTGAACACAATAGTATATGTCGTCTTTAGGAATCATGAGCAGGTTGCTCTCGTGGTCTATGACATCCACCATTTGGGTGTCACGATAGACCACCTGCACCTCCGCATCCAAGGCTTTTCGCAGTTCCTGCCGTTCCCGGAACATATACGGGAAGAAGTTGAAGGCCAAGTCACGTGCAGTAACAATCATCAGGTGATGTAAAAAAAACCTGAAAAGACCCCATTGCTCCATAGCAGCAGCACAACAACGTTTCATAAACGGCCAGGCGATAGCCATCTCAATCAATCCAGCCGCAATGGAGACGAAAACCACCACCACATAATAGACAACAGGATGCTTCTTATGAATTAGCGGGTAAAGCAGAAAATAGTTGGCATATAAGGTGGCCAGCAGTAGCAGCCCTGCAAGAACCTCTTTGGTAGCACTTCCAGCATAAGGACGAAGTTGGGAGTAATTGGCAAAGAAGTGGAGCAGTATGGCACAGAATAAGATGTTCAGTAAAACAACAATGACGGTTCTTCGATGTTTCATAATCGGACTTCAATATTCGTTCATTATTATGATTCTTGTTTTCAGATCTGAAAGTCACTGCAAAAATAGTGAATTAATCCAAACAAAGCCCTAAAAACAGCTCCATTCCCTCACCGAAAAGCCCTCTAAATCCCTCACAACAGCGCAAAAATCTGGTGTTTACATAAAATATTGAAAATCAGTTTTTACATCCATCTAAATACAAGCTCAGAACAGCAAACCGGCCATTTATTTTGCCGTGAGGGAACATATTTTTGCTGTGAGGGATATAAAAGTGTTGCAAAAGATTGTATTTTTGCAGTCAGAAAACTTATATAATTGAATGATTTTCGTCATGAAAAAATTGTTTATCATCCAATGGTTGATGTTGATTTCAATTCTGACTGTTGTGGCACAGGTACCCACTCTTCCCTACACGGCCACTTTTTCTACGTCAGAAGGTTGGGTGCTGAACAATGGTGCTGCTCAGAATTACTGGATATTAGGCACCTCTGGCAGTAACAATGCACTCCTTGTGACCGACAACGACACTACACCCACCTATTCCTACACCCGGAGTAATGTTGCTGCCGAAAAGTCCTTTGTAGTCGGGGATGCTGACAAAATCATTGTCTCTTTCGACTTGAATTGTGGCGGCAAATACAACAAAGACTTTCTGAAGATGTTTCTGGCGCCTCCTTCTCAGACCTACGAGGGTGGAATCGCCTACTCGTGGGGTGTCAGTACGAATTCCCTTTATGCAGCCAACTTCAGCGACCACTTCGATATGACCAACACGCCAAACTATCCTTATATTATCAATTTGACAGGTGGCAAAACTATCCATTTGGACGTTCGGATGAACAATCCGATTGACAATCCCGATACCAATTCGATCGCCAAATTGGTTTTCGGATGGGTTAATGACTACGGCAGCACCTACGATCATGGAATGCCGCCCGCACCTACCATCACCAATTTGCGTCTGAAAAAAGAGACGTGTACTCCTCTTACCGGATTGTCCGTCTTCAACATCCACAGTCATTCAGTAGAGTTGTCATGGAATATGCCTGATGGTGGCGCTTCTAACTATATTGTCCAATATGCTAAAGATGGACAGAATTGGGACGATGCCTATATCACCACCGTGAACGTGCAGGACACGTCTGTGACGCTAACCGGTTTGCAGTCTATAACGAAATATTGGGTAAGGGTGGCACGCAATTGCGGCAGCGATACCAGCGTTTGGATCAAACAATCGTTCACCACATCTTGCGACTATATTGACACCTTGCCTTTCTTCTGCGATTTTTCTGTTCTTCCAAGTGGCAACATACAGATTCCTGCTTGTTGGGAAAGGGGTTCGGAAAGCTCTTGGGATCCTTATGTCAGCTCTGGTGCTTTATATCTTTTTGGGGCCAACACCATTTCCATGCCGCACTTGAACAGACAGACGATTAATATGGCTATGACAGAGGTCTCTTTCTATGCAAAAAGCGCGGACAACAATGACATATTGATAGTTGGTGTGATGACTGATGCCAGCGAAGACTCCACGTTTGTGGCTGTGGATACGCTGAACCTGACCACCACTTTCAGACACTATTCGGTTCCGTTGGGCAGTTACACTGGAATTGGCGATAGGGTCTCCTTCAAAAGTATTGACTATAGCGATATATATGTTGATGATGTGTGTCTCGACTCCATTCTTTCATGCCAAAGACCCTTCGAGCAGATTTCTTCCAATCCTACGCTTAGCAGTGTGGACTTGAGTTGGACGGGAACAGAATCATCTTATAACCTTTACTATCGAATCAAGGGGGACAGTGCTTTTACGGTTGTGCCGAACGTGTCGTTGGGTAACAACGGTGTTTACACATTGTCAGGACTGGCCTCGAGTACGATTTACCAATGGTATGTGGCGGCTCGGTGCAATGACGGCACCGAAGCGGCAAGCCACGAACTCAGCATTTTTGCCACACTTTGTGATCCAATTGTTGAGCTTCCCGTGACTTGGGACTTTGAATACTATAACAATGAAACCATGTTACCTGTATGTTGGGAAACATTGTCCGAATCTTCTGCCATTAGGATAGACGAGTCTCACAGTGGTACACACGTGCTGAGGCTGTACTACGAAAATAACGGATCAAATATTATCATACTCCCAAAAGTGGAGAACAATCTCTATCCAATTGATAATCTGCAGATAAGGTTCTATGCCAAGAATATGGGAACTTATAGCGATTGGCATGTTCAGGTCATCGGTGGGCTGATTACGAATCCAGAGTACAGTTCCACCTTTATTCCTAACGACACAATTAATGTGATTGGTGCGGCAGGCGGAAGTTTCCAAGAATACACGCTTCGAGTGGCGGATTATTCTTGGTCGAACGGTTATCCCGCCATAAAGTTTGTGAAAGTTGCTGGCCCAATGTGGCTTCTCATTGATGACCTGACATTAGAGGCTGTTGATACCGCAATTCTCCCAGTGCGCCCCTCCGTAATGGCTGTTGACGCAAACTCTATCGGACAGACAACCGCGACGCTAAACGCCACCATCAATAACCCGGGCAACTTGCCTGTCTCTGCTGCGGGGTTTGAATGGAAGAATATCTCGGAAAATGCGTTTACGCCGATTGATTGTTCCGTCTCGAATAACGCTTTTATGACCGAACTGACCAATTTAACCGCAAATACAACAT
Organism: Bacteroidales bacterium; assembly: GCA_017394765.1. Next base: position 49,782 of record JAFPXF010000074.1, read on the forward strand.
ACGCCTACAGGGCATTCATCACTTACTTTGGTATAACCGATTACAGTGAGGAAACTATCTTTGCCACCTTGCCCGATGATAATGACACTGTCCATGTTGACGAGTATTTGCCCAGCAGCATCAAGCTGTATCCCAATCCAGCAAATAAGTATGTTGATATACAATGTACAATAAACAATGTACAATTGGAGAGTGTTGAGGTGATAGATGTTTACGGCAAGGTAGTCCATGCCATTGTAAGAGCGAATAATCATTTGCCCCTGCGGACTCGCATCAACGTTTCGGGATTGGCCGGTGGCATCTATTTTGTGCGTGTGACTACCGATAAAGGCATGGTGATAAAGAAATTTGTGAAGAAATAACTCTGTTTACAAGTAAATAAAGATTCGCTATGAAAAGGTCTCGTATAATATGGTGCTTGATTTTAATAGCCACATTGTCTCTGCCGACAGAAAAACTGGCGGCGCAATTTTCTTGTCCTCCCGTAAGTGGCATCACATTGTCGTCAGTGACGGAGCACACGGCCGAAATCACGTGGACAGCCGGTGGAAGTGAAAATCACTGGTTTTATTATCCTACAACAGATTTAACAACGCCCGCCCCGGCACCAGCTAACGAGGGTTGGATGCATACGGACAATCCTCTTCTGTTGGACTCTCTTGCTGATGGTCGTTGTTACAGACTTTGGATCAGGGCCGGATGCGGTGCGGGAAATGTCAGTTCTGCCCAACCCTTTGAGTTTTGGACGGAGTGCCAAGAGATAACCTTGCCTTACACAGAGGATTTTGACCATCCGGACAGCATATTCTACCTCGGTTTCCAAAATTCAGGGCCGCTGCCACACTGCTGGCGAAAGCTGAGTCCCTATCTTAATTCAGGTCCTTATTGCACCAGCGACAGCTGTCTTACGTTCTACAGCACCAACAACGAGTACAAGGTAGCCATTCTACCGCGCCTTTCCAACGACCTGCTGATTTCCCACCTCAAGATGAGCTTTGATTGCAAGAAGTTGCAATATTACTATCCATCCTCTTTGATAGTAGGTGTGATGGACGACCCCACCGATCTTTCTTCGTTCACGCCTGTGGATACGGTTTACACTCCTGATGTCAACTATTGGGATTGGCATCACAGGGAGGTTTTTTTCGAAAACTACACGGGAACGGGACATTATATTGCTTTGAAATGTCAGTATTCCTCACCAAATTATTTCAAGGTGGACAACTTGACGATTGACACTGCGTTCACCTGCCATACACCTACAAATCTGATGGCTACGGGTATTTCACCCTCATCCATTTATGTGACTTGGGAGGGTGAGGCCGGTGAGAATGAGTGGCAGGTGGCGATTGTGCCCGATTATTCTACACTTCCCGATAGCAGCAGTGTCGTCACCGTGCATGAGAAGCATCATCTCTTCACAAACCTCACAGACAGCAATTATGTGTTTTTTGTTCGAACGCGCTGTGCCAACGGCTGGGGTTGCAGTGAGTGGGTGTCTGTTCCCGTAACCACCTTCTCCCACGAACCCGCCACAGTTCCCTATTCCCACAATTTCGATAATGGAAGTGAAAACGCTGCTTGGCGGGTGGAGAACGGAAATTTTGTCAATCGGTGGTATATCGGAAAACCTAACGGTTACAATGATTCATTGTTGTACATTTCCAACAATTACGGTGCAGACGCCTCCTACGGCAGCTCGCGGTCTGTGGTGTGGGCATATCGCGACTTTTTCCTTTCAGGAGCCACCGAATATGAGGTCAAGTTCAGGTGGTTGTGCCAAGGGCACGCTAATTACGGATATATGCAGGCTCTCGTCGGGGAACCCGCGCCGATACCTGTTTCCCAAAATGATATTCTTTACCCCGACAGTGCGGAGCTGTTAGGAAAGTATGCTCTTCAGAATAATTGGAAAACAGATCGTTACGTGTTTGGAAACGAATACAATAACACCATTCAGCGTCTCTATTTTCTCTGGCGCAATGCCTCGTATCCTTCGAATCCTCCTGGTGCGGTCATCGACTACGTGCAAGTCATCCCTTACCACTGTGTCCGACCGTCCGACCTTTCACTGGATTTTGTGGACGATCACGATGCTATCATCTCCTTTTCCCCTGCCTTGAATGAAATAAACACTTGGGAGTATGTTGTTTTAGAAGGCGACAGTTTCCCGAATGATTCCCTCCCTGTCCTCACCACTTCATATACGTCTGTTTCTCTCTCCGGACTGTCTGAAAGCACCTCCTACACGCTCTATATCCGCGGTGTCTGCAGCAATGGCTATCACTCCTCCTGGGCTGAATTCAAGTTCAAGACGGAATGTTCCCCCCTTGTTCTGCCATACGTGGAGACCTTCGACGTGACGGGCGACAGCAAGTTTGAGTGTTGGTCATTTCCCGCCCCCGAGACAGGAATGCAAAGACCATCCATCTATAAACCGACTCATGATTGGGAAGTGGACACCAATCCTGTTCTCCGGTTTTCGGGCATTGGTCACAACCATGCGTTGGCTATCCTTCCAGAAGTGCCTTCCGGTTATTCTCTCAACAGCCTGCGATTGTCATTTTTAATACGAACAAATACTGACAGCATCCACTTGATTGTGGGGGTGATGTCTAATCCAGATGATTTCTCTACTTTTTCCCCAGTGGACACTGTTCAAACAGTCGAGCCATTTTATATTGACCGTAAAGAGGTTTACTTTGACCAATACCAGGGGTCGGGTACTTATATTGCCATTCTCTCCGATTATGTTGGAGACAACACTTGCCACCTCGATGTGGACGATTTGATCTTGGACATCGCGCCCTTATGCCTTGCCCCGTCTGGATTAAAGGCTATCAACATGGGCCAAAACTCAGCAACGCTGTCGTGGACACCTGCCAATAACGAGCAGGCTTGGGAAATTGCGTACGGCACGGATAATTTCGATCCAGACTCAACACAGAACATCTGTGTGGCCACCACGAACCCATTCACGCTGACGGGGCTTGCCGAAGGGACATTTTACGGTCTCTATGTGCGGGCGTTGTGCTCTTCAGGGGAACACAGCGAATGGAGCCCGCTCGGTTATGCGTTCACTCGTTGCGCCCCGATTTCAGTGGTCAGTCAGCCATACCAGGAATCTTTTGACAGCTACACAACAGGGATATCCTCATCGGCTTACACTCCTATAGAATACCCCTATATTTCGTACCCGAACTGCTGGTCGTTCCTTAATCTCCATACCATTGTCGGTTTTCCTGACTGGACTCTTCCAGCTGCGTTTTTGTCCAACAGGAGCACTTTGATTGTCTATGGAAACAGTCTGCACCTCGTAAACAGCAAAGTTACGCCGCTGTATGCGGTTCTTCCTGAATTTGTTGAACATCTCCGCTTTTTGAAGCTGACTTTCTCCTATAAATACTCAAACCTGAGACCTCACCTTTCAGTGGGATATATGACCGATCCCTCAGACGGGAACACATATCATGAGGTGCAATTCTGTCCGAATTCGAACTCAAACAATTTCACGACCCTGACCATCAACTACAGTACGCTTGGTCTTGATCCTAACAGCAACTATTACATTGCGTTCCGGGCGTATGATTCCGTCTCCGGCTGGAAGAATGTTGCCCTTGAGAATGTGAAGGTAGAGCTTATCCCAAATGCTTTTCCGGCACCCACGCAGTTGAATGTCAGCGATATCACTACGCACTCGGCTGTGCTGGATTGGACTAACGGGAATGACGAGAACCAATGGGTGGTACAGTACAGAGTCGCCACCAGGTCTGAATGGACAGACAGTATGGAGGTTTTCTCGCATCCTGTCCTTCTCGACAGTCTGGCAGCCAACACAGCATACGATGTCCGGGTAAAATCAGTTTATGGGAACAACAAGACTATGTGCAGCGACTACACCGCCACGGCATTCACCACACTCGATGACACCACTTCGGTGTCCGATTACGACGGCTTTGGCCAACATATCGCCATCCGGCCCAACCCCGCCAAGCAATATATCGACGTGGTTTTGGATGAGGATCCTGGGCCTTGCCAGATCACGTTATATGACAGTCATAGTCGGAAGATTGGGGAGTATAATACTTTGGAAAGTAACACGAGAATACCTCTTGGGCATCTTTCTTCAGGCGTTTATTTCGTTCAAATCACGGGTGGTAATATCAGGGTTACCAAGAAATTGATTAAGGAATAGCAAAACTTTGAACCTTGAACTTTGAATCCTGAAACTTGAAACCACCTGATGAAAAAGTGGGAAACGTCACGGGGAAGACATGTTGCATCAGTTCTGCATCATCGTCGAACCACACATCCCTTTCGCGGCAAGCAACGCACACCCTCGTCTCAACCGTTCTCCTGCGCCGCGATTGTCATCATACGCACCACCTAGCCCCAGACTGCACTACCGTTTCGTCCGGGGTTATTGAGATTTTGTCCCTCCAGGACTGCTTAAGGAAAACAGATGTTTCTATTTTTTCTACCGAGCTCTTGCCCCTGACGGGGCTGCTCAAGGAAAACTATTAACTATTTATGGTTCTCTTTGAACATCTTCAGCCGCTCCTCCAAAATCGGGAACTGGCGGCGCGGGGTGAGGGAGACGCAGGCGCGGAGGCCTTCGCCGCGCTCGCTGCCGCAGGTGACCAAGGAGATGGCGCTGATGCCGTAGTAGAGGAACTCGCGCAGCAACTCGTCGCTGGTCATACCCGGGTAGGCCACCGTGAAGTAGAAACCGTCGGCCAGCGCCTGGTCGCCGTCCTTGTCATAGACGATGACGAAGCCGTTGTCGGTGAAGAGTTTCTTCATGATGGCGGCTTTCTCGCCGTACTCCTTCACGTCGTCGATATAGTTGTAGGTGCCGTCGTTGCAGGCCTTGAGGATGGCGGCCATCGCGTATTGCGCGGAGTGGGACACGCCGGAGCTGATGGCATACACGGTGCCGTAGATGATGGCGCGTCCGAGCTTGGCGTTGTTGAAATAGGGCACAAGGTCGGGGAACTCGCGGCTGTACATCTTGTTGGAGAGGATGAGCAGGGCGATGCGCTCGCCGGCGTAGCTGAAGGCCTTGGAGCCGGAGATCATCAGCGCGTAGTTGTCGGTGTACTTGCCGACGGAGGGCTGGAAGGGCGGCACGCCGGGCGTGGAGATGTCGTGACGGAAGTCCATGCCGAAATAGGCGAGGTCCTCGAGCACGAACACGTCGTACTGGTTGGCGAGTTCGCCGATGATCTGGAGCTCTTCCTCGGTGAAGCAGATCCAGGAGGGGTTGTTGGGGTTGGAATAGATGATGGTGTGGATGTGCCCCTTCTGGAGGTAGCTTTCGAGTTTGGCGCGGAGCTTCTGGCCGCGGTGCTCATACACGTCGAAGGTCTCGTACTTGAGGCCGAGCACGCGGTGCTGTTGTTTCTGGACGGGGAAGCCGGGGTCTATGAACAGGGTGGTGTCGCGTTCCTTGCGGGCGCGCACGAAGGTCATGAAGGAGGCCATGCCGGCCATCATCGAGCCCACGGTGGGGATGCAGTTTTCAGGGTTGACATCGAGGTCGATGAAGTTCTTGACGAAACGGGCGGCCTCTTTCTTGAGGTCGGGGATGCCTTCGATGTCGGGGTAGAGGGCGGCGACGCCTTTCTGGAGGGCCTGGATTTGGGCTTCGACGCCGACTTGGCAGGGCGGCAGACCGGGAATGCCCATCTCCATGCGGACAAACTCTTGGCCGGAGGCCTGTTCGATTTCGTTGATGAGGCGTTTCACCTCACGAATGGAGGCCTTTCCGACCTCCTGAATACCGCTGTTGGCGACAATCTTATCGACAATGTCAGCGGGAATGGGGGTGTTTTTCATATAAAATGGTTATTTATAGAGTTATGACTTTGCTTTGGTTCGGGCGGCAAAGATACAAAAAAAAGGGCAACCCTGCCGGGTGCCCTTTTAACGTTGTTATGTCGGAAATATTATCTTCTTCTCTTGTTGGGAGTAGCGTTGTTGATCTCCTTGACAGCTTCGGTTTCCACTTTTTCCAAAGCGGCGTTGCCGATGTTGTTGCCGGTTTGTTTGGCATGATCCTTCAAGGATTGATCTTCAGTCTTGGTGGTGGTGGCGGGCTTGTTGTTGTTCTTCTTTGTGGTGGTCGTTGTCTTGGCAGGAGCGGGAGCGGGCTCTTCAGCCACGACGGGTTCTTCCACGACGGGTTCTTCCACGATTTCTTCCACTACAACAGAGTCCACAGCGGGTTTTTCGACAACTTTGTTCTTGTTGCCGCAAGCGACGAAGAGGCCTGCGCACAATAAAGCTAAAAATACTTTTTTCATTGTGATGATAATTTAGGGTTGATAATTGGTGTCTTTAATTACTTGGCAGGAACGTAGGTTAACGTGAAGGTGTAGGTGCCCTTGGCGGGAGCTTCATCGTCATTGAAGGTGTAGGCGATGACGAGTTCCTTGCTGGTGAGGCTCATGATCTTGCAGGATTCGGTCTCTTGGTCGTACATCATGTTGTTCTCATCATAGAAGAACGGGATCTGCATGTTCAGCGTGGAGTTGTCAGCGGAAAGGTTCCAGTTGGCAACAACTGTGGACTGATAGCCATAATCCGGAGCGGTCTTGGTGCCGGGATCGATGGTCATGATGCCGTTTTCTTGGAAGGTGATGATGTCGTCCATCTCTTCTTCATAGAGATAACCGTCCATCAGGTTGGCTGTGGTACGTCCGGAGTTGAGCAAATAACCGGGTTCGGAGGTGGCAGCGGAAAGCACCCATCCCTTGGTTTGTCCGGTCAGGAGTTCGGTGTAAGTCTTGTCACCACCGCAGGAGGTGAAACCGAGAACGATCATGGCAGCGGCTGCCAGTACTAAAAAAGTTTTTTTCATTTTGATGTTGGTTTAGAGTGTTAATAAATGAATTTTCTTCTTCTGCTAAAAAAGCGCGCAAAAATATATTTTTTACAAATACCAATACTCTTAAAAAAACATAAAAATGCACAGTTGAAAAAAAAAGGCGAAAAAAAGTGATGTGTGTGATAAAAAAAATTGTACTTTTACCGCCTTAAAATGAAAGTGTGGAAAATTAGGGCCGGGAGGGTTGGTTGCACTTGCAAAATATTGAAAATTAATACAATAATACAAATCCAAAATTATCAAAAATCAAAACTACAAAGTTATTATGAAAAAGCTTATCGTCTCACTTACCGTTTTAGGTTTCTTGACCTTCGGTATCGCAAACACTTCATTTGCCCAAAAAGACCAAAAAAAGGATGCTCCCACTGAACAAGTGGTGGATTCCGCAGCCGAGGCCGCTCCTGTGGCACAGGCTGAGCTGACTGAAGATCCTGATGACGCCATCAGCCAAGGCCTTCACTACACGTTGAAGGACAAGTTCATCCAAGGTGGCGCAGTCTGGATGACCCCGGTGCTCATCTGCTTGATCCTGGGTCTCGCATTCGTGATCGAGCGTATTTTCTATCTGAACCTCTCCTCCGTGAACTCCAAGAAGCTGCTGAACAAGCTTGAGGATGCTCTCAAGAACGGTGGCATCGAGAAGGCAAAGGAACTCTGCCGCGACACCAAGGGACCCCTTGCCGCAGTCTTCTATCAAGGCCTCGACCGCTATGACGAAGGTCTAGACTCTGTTGAGAAATCTGTCGTCTCCTACGGTGGCGTCCAAATGGCTAAACTCGAAACCAACATGCAGTGGATTAGCTTGTTCATCGCTCTTTCCCCGTCATTGGGATTCTTGGGCACCGTCATCGGCATGGTCCAGGCATTCGATGATATCGAGCGCGCAGGTGATATCTCCCCGACCATCGTCGCCGGCGGTATGAAAGTGGCTTTGTTGACCACCGTCTTCGGTTTGATCTCCGCCATGATCCTGCAAGTGTTCTACAACTACCTCCTCACGAAGATCGATGGCATCGTCAACGATATGGAAGACGCCACCATCTCCTTCATGGACATTTTGGTGAAGAACAAATAACAAGCACTGTCTTGTTACATTATCATCATTATATATACAATAATTATAATTTTCATTTGTAATGAAGAACAAGATCCTTAACATCATCATATTTGCAGTTGCCATCTTGGATTGCATTCTTGCCCTCTTCTTCGCCTTTAGGTTTGATACGGACAAGAAGGACAATTTCATCCAAGAGCAGCAAGTCCAGAACGCATGCCCCGCGTTGATCAATGACTTGCAGGCTGCAACCCCTGAGACCCTCTCCAAAGTCGTGGAGACCTACCAGGCCGATATGCGGTCTTTCGGTGACTCCTTGAATGCAGTTCAACTGCAAAAAGACATTCTTTACACCTATCTCCAGGATCTGAAGAACTTGGACGAGACTTCTTTCGATGCATATAAGGCTGGCTTCGCAGAACGCGCCGAAGGCCTCTTCGCCAAATGCGACAAGAAAAAGGAATATGTGGACGGCTTTAACCAAGTCGGCAACTTCAAATCCCTTGAGTCGTATATCAATAAGGTGGAAAAGGAATACTTGGCCCTGAAACAGTCTTATCTGCTTGACAGACAATATGTAAAGGCTGCCAATGGATTGATTTCCAAAGCCGACATGATCAACACCACGGCATCCGAGACCAAGAAAGCCAACGATTTGAAGGCTCTGCAAGACGATCTCAAGCAATTCAAGTCCAATGCCAAATTGGAGAATGTGTTCATCCTCATTGCCTATCTGTTGGGTGGTGTCACGCTCTTCTTGATGCTCTTCTTCGCATTGACGAGAATCGTCAAGGAGTTCAGAACATCCTACAAGATCCTGATCGTGCTGGCCCTGTTCGCAGTGATTGTCTTCATCGGCTATGCCATCGGCTCCCCGGTGTTGACGCCCAATGCTATCAAGGCAGGCTTGACCTCCACAGGCTTCAAGATGGTCAACGCCGCTGCTTTCACCCTTTATGTCACCATCTTCGGCGCCATTCTCGCCATCCTCGTGACGAGCATCGTGAGTGCCGTTAAAAACAGGAAATAATCATGGCAAAAAGAAAAACACCGGGACTGAATACGGGTGCAATGTCAGATATTTCATTTCTGCTGTTGACCTTCTTCTTGTTGACCTCTTCCATCAACACGGAGCAGGGTATCCCTCGTAAGCTTCCGCCCCCAAAAGCCGATGACACCAAAGAACAGAAAGTCGATATCAATAAACGTAACGTCTTGAATGTCTTGGTGAACTTCCGCGACGAGATCTCTGTCAACGGGGACGTGATCATGATTTCCGAACTGAAGGAAAAAGCGAAGGTATTCTTCTCCAACCCTACCAACGACCCCTCCCTGCCCGAAAAGCAGAGCAAGTCCATCGACGGCATCGGTGACTTTGCCGTGTCCAAGGGCGTTGTCTCCCTGACCAACGACCAAGGGACGAGTTATAACATGTATGTGCAGGTGCAGAACGAGTTGCAGCGCGCTGTCAACGAGCTGCGCGACGAGACGGCGCTCCAATATTTCGGCAAGAAATATTCTGTGCTCGACTCTGCCGCACAACGTGCTGTCACCCAAGCCATACCTATGAGCATTTCCGAGGCTCCCCCTATCGATTACAGCAACACGGGCGCCAAGTAACCTAAAAACATCAAGATTATGTCAAGATTCAAGAAAGCTGGAAACAAAGAGACACCCGAACTCAACATGGGTTCCATGTCTGATATTATCTTCATGTTCCTTTTCTTCTTCATGGTGATCACCACGATGCGTGAGGCCTCCTTGAAAGTCCATTTCAACCCGCCTCAAGCTACTGAAATCCAGAAATTGGAGAAGAAATCCCTTGTGGCCAACATCTATGTGGGCGCGCCTATCAGCAAGAACGAAAACACCTTGCCTCCCGGCGAGGTCTCCGTTCAGCTGAACGACCAAACCATCAAGTCGGAGGATCTTGTTGCCGACGTCCGTGACTTCATCGGAACCGAGAAGGAGTCCCGCGATGCCAACGAGCGCGACAAGCTGACCTTCTCCCTCAAGGTGGACAAGGATGTTCAAATGCGCTATGTGAATACGATCAAACAAGAGCTGCGTAAGAACAACGCTCTGAAAATCAACTATGCCGCTGGTAAAAAGGCGACAGGACAATAAGAAACCACTTTGCCCGGCGGGGATCCTATCCGCCGGGCATTTGTAAAGTTTTGATAAATCAATATTAACCTAAATTATTAAATTATGAAGAAACTATTACTTGCTGTTATTGCCCTCTTCTTCTTGGGCACCGTTTTTTCCCAACAAACGGCAGTGAAATTGACCAGACAAGAAGCTGCCAAACTGCACGTCAGCGTGCCTTTGCATCAAACACAGTCTGCCACTCCGCAAAATTATTCTCCGAAGAATTTGCGCGGCAACACCCTTCCTTACTATGCCATCGGTCAAACCCGTTACGACCTTCAGACCAACGGTTCCATGGCCCAGCGTTTGATTACGTTCAATGATGGTACCTCTGCCGCAACTTGGACCACTTGCGGAACCGCTTCTTCCTCCCGTGGTTCCGGCTATAACTATAACAATGGCTCCTACTGGACACAAGGTTTTGGCTCCGGCGCTCCGATGGACAGAATTGAAACTGTCCGTACGGGCTGGTCTGCCATTGCCCCGCTGGGTGACAATGGCGAAATTGTCGTTGCCCACAATGGTTCCACAGGCCTTGTGATCAACCTTCGTCCCAACAAGGGTACGGGCGCATGGATCCAGTCTGTCCTCACCGGCCCCACTGTGTTCGACAGTACGCTGAATACCAACAGCACCGCTCTCTTGTGGCCCTCCATCGCCACCAATGGCAACACTATCCACTTGATCGCTTGTACGGAGTCTGACGCCGGTTCCTATTATCAAGGCATCCAGACCTGCTTGGTGTACTATAAAGGCACCTATAATCCTTCTGACAACACCATCAACTGGGAAAATCCCCGCGTTGTCGCTGATATGAACGATCATCTCGATTGGTTCAACTCTTTCAATGGTGACGAATATGTGATTGCCGCCAAAGGCAACACTGTCGCTATCGTCTATGCCGGCGCCTGGACCGACGCTTTCTTGTGGAAGAGCACCGATAATGGCACGAACTTCACCACTACCACGATTGTGAACTCTGTTGTTCCCGACAATTTCAACGATGCTATCCACTTCCTCGACACAGTTTCCCCCAACTATGTGACGGACGGCTCTTCCGCTGTCGCTATTGACGACAATGGCAATGTGCATGTCGCTTTCGGCATTACTGCTGTCGCCAATCCCGAACTCGGCGATGGCTATATCAGCCTCTACTATGCTATTGATGGCTTGTTGTATTGGAACGAGACCATGCCGACCATCTCCGCCGGCGTGCCCGAACAACTCGATCCGGATTCCCTTATGAACCATGGCTATACTGTTTTCACACGCGCCGACCTTGATGGCGATGGCAGTGTCTATTATTACAATGGCTCTGGCGACGAGTTGTATTCCTTCGGTGACTATCACCGTGTGGGTATGACCTCTATGCCTTCTTTGGCTACCGATGGCAATAATGTGTATATCATCTATGCTTCCGCACTTGATTTCCCGTTTATGGGCACAGACGATGCCGGTACAGTCAGATACTATCGTGGTATCTTCGGTGCCAAGTCCACGGATGGCGGTTCCTCCTTTGGAGACAACATCAGCTGGATCTCCTATAACAAGTCCTGCTACTATGTGAATTGGGATCAGTATGACTGGACCAGTGATGCTTCCGAATGGGATGAATCAAGCATTGAGATGGATGGCGAAAACGTCTATCCTTCCCTTGCTCAGAATGTCGTCAACGGCAAGCTGAATATGATCTGGCACAGCGACTACTTCCCGGGCAATGCGGCAGGTGGTGTTTCCCAAAACGACCCGACTTTGGTGCTCCACACCCAAATTGATGCCAACCAACTCGGTTTGTATAACAATGTTGAGGAAATCCCGCAAGGCCTCTGGATTGACACTTGGACTGGCATTGCCGACAACACCCTGTCTGGCATGCAGCTCTATCCGAACCCTGCTTCCGACGTTGTGAACGTGATCTTCTCTTCCCAGGAGACCGCTAACGCCCAGCTCACCATCTTCAACTTGATGGGACAACAAGTGTATAGCGAGAACATCGCTATCGCAGAAGGCGACAATATCGTGAAAATCAACACCTCTAACTTCCAAGCCGGTGTCTATATGGTGAACATCAAGTCCAACCAAGGCACCACCACCCAAAAGTTGATCGTGAGATAACGATTTATTATGACTATATAAAAAAGCAGGTCGAAAGGCCTGCTTTTTTTTATGCAATAGATTGAATTTGTCCGATGTTGTGGAACCGTCACAATGTGGCGGCTCTACATTAATTGAATTTCCTTCTTAACAAGTCGCAAAGAGAAAGGTATGTGGTGGAGGTGCTGTCCCAATAGTATTTCTGTTTGAGCGTTTCAAGCGTGTTGAAGGCCTCCTCCATATTGCGGCATTGGTTAAGGCTGGTAATGGCCGCGCTGAATTCCTCGCCTTTGTTGTTGAACAGCTCCTTGATATAGGTGAATTTATCGTTGATGGAGATGGCTTTGGTCAAATCGGAGACCTTGGCGTTCTGGAATTGTGCCCCCAACGAGTGGTCTTCGCCTTGTTGTTGGAAGAGATCGTTCAAGGAACGCTTGGGAGTGGCTTGGAAACGGGAAGGAGAAGGCTCCTTGGGCATGAATTGCAAAAGGTCGTCCTCGTCGGAGGGTTGGTTGCGTTTCTGCTCTTCCTCCTTGCGACGCTGTTCCTCGGCGAGGCGCTTCTGCTCCTCTTCCTTGCGGCGTTGCTCTTCGGCGAGACGCTTCTGCTCCTCTTCCTTGCGGCGTTGCTCTTCGGCGAGGCGCTTCTGCTGCTCCTCCTTGCGGCGTTGCTCTTCGGCGAGGCGCTTCTGCTCCTCTTCCTTGCGGCGTTGTTCCTCGGCGAGGCGTTTCTGCTCTTCCTCCTTGCGGCGTTGTTCCTCGGCGAGACGTTTCTGCTTTTCTTGTCCCATTTTGAGGGCTACTTCCCGCTCGGAGGGGTCGTGAATGGCGGAATAGCTTTCGTGATCCGTGTCAAAAAAGAGGTCCACATCTTCCTCGATTCCTTGGTAAACCTCGTAATTCTGCCCTTTGACAGGTGCATTGTCAGTTGTTTTAGGGGCTTGGTTCATCTGCAAGAGCTCGTATATGTTTCTCATCTTTTCCAAGGCAATGTCTTTCTCGATGGCAGGCAGGGAGAGCCCTCCCTTGCAGACAAGTTCAAGTTGTTCAAGAATTTCGATTAATTGTTCAAAAGATTTTTGCATTTTATGGCGATTAATGGTTTGACAAAAGCGAAATAATGTTAATTTTGCCGTTTCAAAAAAACGGCCAAAAATACAAAATTCTTTCATTCAAAAAAGAGAAATGTTTTTAGAGAACAAAGCCAGTCGGAACAACAAAAAAGGTTGGATAGAAGTGATTTGCGGGTCCATGTTTTCGGGCAAAACCGAGGAACTGCTCCGCCGGATCCGGCGCGCGGAGTTTGCCAACCAGCAGATTGAGCTTTTCAAGCCCTCTATCGACACGCGCTATGACGAGGTGGAAGTAGTGTCGCACAACGAGAACTCGCGCGTATCCACGCCCGTCAACAACTCGTCGGAGATTTTGTTGTACGTCAACATGGAGACGGTGCAGGTGGTGGCTATCGATGAGATACAGTTTTTCGACGATGGCATTGTGGATGTGTGCAACAAGCTGGCCAATGCGGGCATCCGCGTGATTGTCAGCGGCCTTGACATGGACTATCAGGGTGTTCCATTCGGGCCGATGCCGAAATTGATGGCCGTGGCGGAATATGTGAGCAAGCAGCATGCCATTTGCACGCGCTGCGGCGATTTGGCGCAGTTTTCCCATCGCATTGTGGCCAAGCAGGGGCAGGTGCTATTGGGCGAAAAAGACGCCTATGTGCCGCTTTGCAGGCACTGTTTCGAGGAGATGCGGAATGCGGAACATGCAGAGGATACCAAACTTTAATACTAAAATACAGATCTATGAACTTAATTGACAAAATCAAAGCGAATGCCATCGAGGCCAAAAAGCGCATTGTCCTGGCCGAGGGCGAAGAGGAAAGAACCTTGAAAGCCGCCGATATCATCCTGGAAAAGGGATATGCCGGCATTGTCTTGTTGGGCAACAAAGCCGTGATCGAGGGCAAGGCCGCCGAGTGGGGGCTGAAGAACCTTGACAAGGCCGAGATTATTGACCCGATGGACAATCCCAAAAAGGAGTATTATGCCGAGATGCTTTGCGAAATCCGCAAGAAAAAGGGCATGACCATTGAGGAGGCCCGCAAGTTGGTGGAGGATCCCCTCTATTTGGGCACATTGCTCATCAAGAACGGCGATGCCGACGGAGAGGTGACTGGTGCGCAACATGCCACCGGCGACGTGCTTCGCCCCGCTTTCCAGATTGTGAAGACGCTGCCCGGCATCTCTGTGGTGTCAGGTGCCTTCATCATGTGCTTCCCCGACAAGAAGTGGGGTGACGACGGCATCATGGTTTTCGCCGACTGTGCCGCCGACCCGAACACGGATGAGAACAAGCTGGCCCAGATCGCCGTGGTGACCGCGCAAACCGCCCGCACCATCGCCGGCATCGAGCCGAGAGTGGCCATGCTGAGCTTCTCCACCAAGGGCTCTGCCAAGCATGAGTTGGTGGACAAGGTGGTCAACGCCACCCGCATCGCCAAGGAGATGGACCCGAATCTCGTTATCGACGGCGACCTGCAGGCCGACGCCGCCATCATTCCGGAAGTGGCCGCCAAGAAGGCTCCGGGCAGCCCTGTGGCAGGCAAGGCCAACGTGCTGGTCTTCCCCTCCCTCGAAGTGGGTAACATCGCCTACAAGCTCGTGCAGCGCATGGCCGGCGCCGATGCCATCGGACCTGTCATGCAGGGCATGGCCGCCCCCATCAACGACCTCTCCCGCGGTTGCTCCGTGGAGGATATCGTCAGCTTGGTGGCTATCACAGCCTGCCAAGCTGCCGGCAACAAGTTCTAATACCGTTAACTCAAGGCGCGCACGCTTGACATGGCGTGTCGCGCCTTTTTTTATCTTTTTTATTATGAAAAAAATAGCATTGACTGTTGCGGGACTCCTCCTGTCCATCGCCGTGATGGCACAGAATCCAACGGTTCCCATTCCGAGCAACTTGCGCACGGGAGTCCGCACAGCACAAAAAAAGGAATCCGATAAAAAACTCGAATTCTTTGTGGGAGGCAATATCAATTCGAATTTTGGCTACAACCTCGCCCTGGCCCCGGAATTGGGTGTCCACATTACGGACTGGTTCTCTGTCGGGGCGGGTCCTCGTTATGAGCTTTCTTTCATGGGGATGGGAATGGGAAACTATACTGCCTTGCACGCTTTTGGCGCCAGCGTCTTCACGGAGTTCCTCATTGCGCGTTATTTTCTGGTGCATGCGGGATATGAGTTCCTCAACTATCCTTCTTTCTGCGATGAGGAAGGATACCCTCTGTCAACCCCCATGCGCAAAAACAACCATGCCTTGGCCCTTGGCATCGGATTCAAGAGCTATATTGGCACGGACTTGAGTCTGTATGCGCTCTATGTGATTTACCCCACACAGTCGCTCAATAAAAATTACAACGACTACTACGCTCCGATGCCCATGTTCGCGCGCGTGGGAATTACGTATGACTTTTAGGCCGTCATGAGCAACACGCGCTTCCACTTCCAACTGGCCAATCGGATCCTGAAGGACAAGGGCAACCGCTTTTCGCGACCCATTGTGGCGCTGTCGGTGTGCGGTGTCTCCTTGGGATTGGTCATCATGATGGTGGCTATTGGCATCACTTCCGGCTATAAGCGCGAAATCCGCGACAAAGTCATCGCGATGGGCTCCCACATCCGTATAGCCCACTACGACGAGAACTACACCTACGAGCAGGTGCCGTTCAACAAAAGCCAGCTTTTCGTCGAGCAGCTGCGACAAAATCCCGACATTGCGAGTGTGCAGAACTTTGCCACCAAAGTGGGCATTGTCAAAACCACCGATCAGGTGGAGGGCATTGTGCTCAAGGGCATGGATGCCACCTTCAATCAGTCCCTTTTCCGTAAAAACATCATGGAAGGAGACTCTTTGTGTTTGGGCGACACGGTCGCCGACAACCACATTATCATCTCCAAGCATCTGTCTGACAAGTTGTTGCTGCATGTCGGCGACAAAGTGCAGACCTATTTCGTGCAGGATCCGCCGCGTGCCCGCAAATTCACGGTGGCGGCCATTTACCAGACAGGCCTGCCGGAATATGACGAGCGTTTTGCCCTCGTCGATCTGCGTCACATCCAGAAACTCAACGACTGGCCCGACAGCCTTGTCAGCGGCATCGAGGTGCTCATCCGCGACTACGACCGTATTGCCGAGATGGGCGAGTACGTACATCATCGTCTGCCTTTGGAGTTGAAGGCAGAGACCATCTATCAGATCTATCCCGAAATATTTGAATGGATTGCCCTTTTCGACACCAATGTGGCCGTGCTGCTGCTCATCACGACGTGTGTATGCATCGTCACCATGATGTGCATCTTTTTCATTGTCATCTTGGAACAAACGCAAACCATCGGTATCCTTAAATCATTGGGCATGAAGACGCGGCATGTGGTTCACACCTTCATGATCGTGGCCGGGCGCATCTTGTTGCGCGGCATGCTCATCGGCGATGCCATCGCGCTGCTGTTCGGCCTCCTGCAGCAGCGTTTTCACTTTGTCAAGCTTAACCCCGAGACCTACTACACCGATTTCGTCCCGGTACATTACGATCCGTGGGCGGTAATCGGCCTCAATTTGGGCGTTTTCGTCATCTGCATGGCCGTGCTGGTCATCCCCGCCTGGGTGGTGAGCCGCAAAATCACGCCGGTGAACGCGGTGAGGTTTGAGTAGGAGGTGGCTGGTGGTTGGTCTTTAATGTTGACAATTAAGAAATTAAGGAGTTAAGAAATTAATACCAATAGCCATTTGCAGTTAGCTATTGGTTGTTGGTTCGTCCTTTTCTTCTGGCGGGTTGTTGACGGCTTTGTAACCGCCAGTCTTCTTGCTGCCGGTATGCTCGATGAGGCCCTGCTGCTTGAGGTGCAAGAGGCAACGATCCATCGTAGTCTTAGAATAGGAAGAGTGCGCGATGATTTCTTTGGCCTGACATCCCGGATGTGCTTGGATATAGTTGATAACAGCATCAAGTTTGTCTTTCGGTGGAACAGACAAGTTTTTTTTATCTTTTTCTGGTATGTTCTCGGGTTGTATGTTTTCTGTTGGCGGTTGGTCCGCAACAAGGTGCGCCTTGATTATGTCCGCCATCATAGAGTTCTTTTTGATATCCAGACTGAATGCAAGGGGTTCTTGTTGCCAAGTCATCTTGTTCAATATAACATTCTTTCCATCGCACGAGACGATGTGCAGGAAAGGAACAATAATGGAGGGTGAAATTCGAATGAACTCTGTGCTGCCGAGAAATTGTTCCATATATTTGATGGAACAATAACGGGTGAACACATCACCGTCCACCGTATAGACATACACATAATTCCCCACTTTCTTACAATAAAACACGTCTTCAACGGGTATATGCCGACAATTGTTTTTTTCATCGCAAACATCGATCATTCTGGCGTATTGATAAACCACTTGGACCTCCGTCTCCAATGAATGCCGCAGGTGCTTCCTTTCTCTCAACATATATGGGAAGAAGTTGAATGCGAAGTTTCGGCCGAAGACCAATAACAAGTGTTTGGAAATGCATTTGAACAAGCCAATTTCATTTATTCGAACTGCTTGGCATTTCACGAAATACGAATAACCGGCCGCAAATTCGGCACATCCAGCCACCAATGAGACAACTGCAACTATAATCCAGTATAGAATAATGTGTTTTCTGTGCAATTTTGGATAGAATACATAATAGTTGGCATACAAAGTGACTAATAATAGCACACCGGAGAGAAACTCTTTGGCAGTGCTGCCTAAATATGGCCTGAGATATGCATTCCTTGAGAAAAACCAAAGCAGGGCGGCGCAGAACAGGATATTCAACAAGATGATGACAAAAGTATGAAGGTGTTTCATAGCGGTTCAATTTGATTACGGCGGCAAAGATAGTTGTTTTTCGCTTCTGTTTTTCCAAAACAAAATTTAATACCCCAAAATACATTTTAGGGCATTAAATCACCTCTAACGTGTGAATCATTGAATGTTAAATATTTAGCAATCGCTATGACCGTTGTTTTAAAAACACATCGTCATATTTTTGGCGTGAAGCAACATATTGTTGTAGTGAAGGATGAAAAATATTGAGTATGGATAGTATTTTTGCATCCGAAAAACAGCGGAATACTACTAACCCAAAATATGTAATAAATGAAAAAATTATTGACATTGACATTGCTCGCAGCCATTCTGTTTGTCGCTTGCGAGAAGTTTATCCCATATGGATTACTAATGTAGTCACTCCTCAATATTATAGACCCGAATATTACATCAGTTATGCTGTAGGCTACGGCAGGACACCTGCTGCCATAGCTGTTTATAATTATCAATAGGAAAGACATTGTTATGAAAAGATCTGTTTTTTTTTCAGCAATAGCAATCTGTTTGCTTCTTCCTGTGGCGGTTCAGGGTGCCGAAACGGATTCGTCCTCGTATTCTGTTAAGGGCCGATGGGTGGTCAAGACAAGCATTTCTCTTTACAGGACTTGGGATCTTGGTTACACCGTGTTTTTAACTGGATCGCGCGACAATGGTGGGGTGGGTTCTCAACGTTTCAATTTCAGGGCGGAAGCCAGTTATGCCTTTACCCGCCATCTCGAGGTCGGCCTGTTTTTGGGCTTCCAAAATTATCGGTACCTTACGTATATCGAACCTCTCCAACCGGGTGTTGTTTTTGGCGAAATGCACAACACGTTTGCGCCCACTTTCGGAGCTAACGTCACATTCCAGCTGCTGCCTTTTTTTGTCAAATCGGATGCCTGCCGATGGGATTTGTACCTGTTTGCACGATATGGCGGATGCATACTGCCCTTCTTTGAAATCGAAAATTTCGGTTTAGAGTACTACTTCCACAAATACCGCCAAGAGTACGGTGTCGGAGCAGGTGTGGCCTACTATTTCAAAAACAAAGTTGGCTTGTTTGGGGAATGGGCGGTAGGCAACTTCTCCTATTTTCCTTTTTTCACTGACAGCAACATCAATTTCAGATTCGGTATTGCCGGTAAATTTTAAAAATCCGCATTATGAAAAAGTCAACCATACTGTTACTTTCGCTCCTTGTGATGGGAAACATCTGTTTTTCCCAAAATACAGAATCCCGAAAAATTCAGTCAGGGGCCTCTCCCATTGACTACACCCAACCCATACATTCTATAGGGTTCACATACCAGTCAGCCCTTGCCTTTTCCCCGAAGCCCCTGGTTATGGGGCTCATCGAACCTCACATGCCCGTTGTTACCCATGTGCCTGAATTATCATTTCAATACTCCTGTATCTTCCCCAACCGTTTCGGGTTCGCCATAGAAATACCTTTCGGCATTTTTCAGAGGAGCGCGTTTCTGGATCTGCGAACACACGGCATAGAAGAGGTTGTTCCGTTCCAAGAGGGCTCCTTCTATGCCGGTTTCTCTCCCAAACTCATCTATGCATTCCCGTTGGGAAAAAGATGCAATCTGCAGGCGGAAACTGGGCTGCGTTTTATGCCCTTTATTCATTCGCCGGACCATTGGGATGAGAAGAGCTACGAGACTCCGCTTTCCGACATCATTACATTCAATGTCAATTCCAGGGCTTATCTAATCCCCGACGCATCCGCCACGGTTCTTTTCCTCCTTCACACGCGCAAACGTCCGCAAAACAACTTCGTGGTCGGGCTTTGTGGTTACTTGTCTTTTGTAAATAGAATGTCCATTTACTACGACACCCGTGAGAACCCGGATTTTCCTGATGATTTATTAACAAAGGGTTGGATTAAATGGAATTCAAGCACCATAGGTATTGTGGTGGGTTATCGTTTCTTTGGGTTGAAGCCATAATGGCACTGCATTTGGTTACCATGCCAACGAAAAATATATGGAAAAAACGCAACCAGCTAATATTCAATATAAATTACGTAACTTTGCAGCGTCATAACTGCGGATTCTGTTCAACGGACCTCGCGGGGTCTGGGGATGTGGAGGGGAAAATGGTGAAAAGGGAGGTCCTCCTGACCCATTTTTAAGGAGATAGAAATTATGACACGCACAGAAAGAAAACACGGACGCATTGCCTTTGCAATGACTTTGGCCGCCCTGCTGCTCTCCGCCTTGCCCGCACACGGGCAGTATATGTCCTTCTTCGGCGACAGCACGTGGGAGTACCGGGTGATGGCGATTTCGAAGCCCCCCGAACTGTATCCGAACAATCCCCAAGAAGAGCCGAACATGCTGGGAATATATTGCCGTACATTTGCATTGCGGTTTGACAAAAATCGTACCAGCGAATATAATCTCTATTATGATACTCTAAGAACGTACTATACGTCAGAAGGACCCTTTTTCCGACCTCATTACCCAGGTTACGCACAAAATTGTCCTGCTGCCATACGTGAAGACACCGTGTATGGACGCTTGTACTCTAATGATCAGATAATCTGTGATATGTCTTTGGCAGAAGGGGATACATTTGTTCCGCATGGTTATTACAGTTCCTTTGGCCCAAGGACATTTTTGGTGGATAGTGTACGGTATTATTCGGGAAGGAAAACAATTTGTCTGTCCCTTCTCGACCATCAAGATGATTATTTTTTCGGTACCATGTATGCAGACCAACATGCTGATTACCCTTTCTCCATCCGCTTTATAGAGGGTATTGGTCCCACATACGAGATTATATCAGGAAACGAAATAGCAAGTTTCCCGCTCGGTCCATACACGCAGCCCCTCACCCAGCCTTATCTGACATTGACGCTTTGTGTACATAAGGATGATTCCTTGGTGTATATGGCCGATGAAAGACTTGGTTGTTACCAGGCATGCGTTGGCCTACTGGAATATTCACCGCCAATCATAATGAACATATATCCCAATCCCGCCACCCAATATGTGATGTTGGATTTAAGCACAGGAGAAGACATGAATGGTTCTGTTACCATTACAGACATATTGGGCAGAGTATGCCACCAACAGAAGGCCGAAGGAACCCGTTGCCGGATTCCAGTGGCGGAGTTGCCGGCAGGAATGTACTTCCTGACCTATAGGGAAAGTAAAAGAACTGTGACAAAAAAGTTTTTGAAGGAATAACCGTTAGGCAATTATATAGATGATGACCTGCAGTTGGTTTGTTATTATATGAATCAACATTTATCACAGTTAATTTTATTATTTTTACATTCTTGATGATGAACAATGCACATATTTTCTTTGTCCGCACATACGTGCGGACACCCCATAACTCCCCTTCTATTTTAGAAGGGGTGGCCGCAGGCCGGGGTAGTAACATAAAGAATTATAATACTTTATGAAAGAAACAACCACCATTAACAGCATCCAGATCAAAGGCCACAATGTCAGGAATCTTTCTTCGAACAGGAATTTGTCGGATCATGTCCTCAAATACGGTGAGTCTGGCACTAAGGATGGCCTAACGGCCAATCTCTCATATTAACTACCCCGCCCTTCGGGCACCCCTTCTGAAAATCAGAAGGGGAGTTGGCGCCTCGTGGCACGAAGGTGCCACAGGTGTTTAAGGGGTGTCGCGCCCGTTGTATTACTCTCTCTGGGTCAACTTCTATATCATTGCCATGAGTTAATATTTTTCCTTGAGCAGCCCCGGCAGGGGCAAAAGCTCGGTAGAATAATGGATAATGTCTTTCCTTGAGCAGCCCCGGCAGGGGCAATCGCGGCGTGGGAGAAGGTTGAGACGAGGGTGTCCGTTGCTCGCCGCGAAATGGGTGTATGGTTCAACGAGCATGCGTGAGGGATTGCAGCGGAAATGATTTTGGCGGGAATTCGTTCCCTGGCGAGACGGAGGTTCCGCTTTACGCTTCGCGTCTCTCGGAATGGTGGTGGGTTCTAAGCCAAAATCATTGGAGCGGAAAGCCCGACGGCGCGGCGGCATTGGATTGCGTATGCGGGTGTGACATAAATTCCGCCGCCGCGCCGGCACGCCCAAATCAAAAAAAAGATGCAAAAGCCCTGATTTGTGCCATCAGGTAGATTATTCCCTTCTTTTTTGTATTTTTGCACATCTTAAAACCACAAACCATTGTGTTATGAAAAGAAAAGTCACATTGCTACTTACCTTGTTTTTTTGCGCAGCCGTTGCGCTTTTCGCACAACATCCGGGACAGAGCTTTGGCCAGCCGATGTCATCCCTCTATGTGGAATCTGTCGGCCAACCCTTTTGGCTGTTTGTGGACAATGTGCAGCAAAACAGCCTGCCGGTCAATTCCCTGCTGGTTGAGAACGTGCCTGTCGGGGAACACTATTTCTCTGTGGTCATGGACAATCAAGACCAGACAACCATAGGGCGCTTTGCCCAAGTCGGGCGGATGGCCACTGCTTTCCGGCTGGAAAACCAGCGCCATCTGTTCGGATTCACGCCCATTCACGGAGCGTTCCACCCCGGCATGACGGTTTCGCTCGTCCATTACGCTCCCGTGAACGCGGTGCCACCTGCAACACACAATGTGCTTCCGCCACAAGGGCAGAATGTCATGCCCGTGGCACCTCCTGCAACCCCGATACAGCTTCCGGTGCCGGAACCTGTTCCCCAACCGGCGTGGATGAGCGAGGTTGACTTTACCAAAGCCCTCCATCTCATCCAAGATGAGAAGTTTGAGTCCAACCGCCTCGAACTGGCCAAGCAGGTGACCGGACAGAACTTGCTTTCGGTCAATCAGGTTATCTCGATCTGCAAGACGTTCAGCTATGAAACCGACAAGCTCGAATACGCGAAATTTGCCTACCATCATTGTGTAGAAAAGGACAAATACTATTTGGTTAATGCCGTGTTCACATACAGCAGCAGCAAAAGCGAGTTGAACTCGTATGTGTCGAGTCAGCAATAAATTGATCATAAACCTTTAAAAACCTATGGAAAAATACGATTATCAGCAATTCAAAGACATTGCCGAGGAGCTCAGCAAGACCATCGAGGAGTACCTTGCGCATCATACACAATATCCCACGGATGTGGTCGTTGGAATAGACGATGAAACCCGCAAGATACTGTTGGACAGTCCGGGCAAGCTGCCTGCGGAGTACAAGCAGTATTCCATCGCCGATTTCATCATGATTAACGAAAGCGGTTTATACGAGCCGGACACGAAGGTGATCTTCGGAGAGGAAAACTAACTGTTCACGATGCACAAAGGGAAAATCCAGATTTGTTGTTACGGGCTGCTGTTGTGGCTCCTTTTCGCTTGTGTCTGTTCGGTGCAGGCGCAGCAGGCACGGCAGATGATGTCGCGGATGACGTTGGAGGAGAAAATCGCGCAGCTGATGATTGTGCGTGTCAGCTCCACGGGCACACCCGAGGAGACGGCCAAGATGCTGGCTGACATCGAGCGTTACCAGCCCGGCGGTGTCTGCTTCTTCAAGGGCGGCCCCGTGCGCGAGGCGGCCCTCACCAACCGGATGCAGCAGCTGAGCAAGGTGCCCCTGTTTGTCTCCATTGACGGCGAGTGGGGCCCTGCCATGCGCCTGGACAGCTGCACGGCTTTCCCGCGCCAGATGACCCTCGGGGCGCTTGCGTCCGCCAACGACTCCCTCATCTATCAGATGGGCCTTGAGGTGGCCCGCCAATGCCGTGCGCTCGGGGTGAACCTCAATTTCGCGCCCTGTATTGATATCAACAACAACCCGAAGAATCCTGTCATCAACAGTCGCTCCTTCGGCGAGAGCCGTGAAAAGGTGGTCGCCAAAGGCTACCTCTATCTCAAGGGCATGCAGGATGGCGGCATCACGGGCTGCATCAAACATTTTCCCGGTCATGGCGACACGGAGACCGACTCGCACCTCGGCCTTCCCACCATCCACAAGAGCCGCGCCCAACTCGACGAGATGGAACTCTATCCCTACCGCCAGCTTCTCCCCCGCAATCCCGAGATGGTGATGGTGGCACACCTGCACATTCCCGCCCTCGACGACAGCCACAAGTCCGTGTCGTCGCTATCCCAACCCATTGTCACAGGTCTTCTGAAGCAGGTGCTGGGCTACTCGGGGTTGGTTATTACCGATGGTTTGGAAATGAAAGGCGTGCGCAACAGCAACCGTTTTGAGGGTGACATTGAAATCCGGGCCTTGCTTGCCGGCGCTGACTTGTTGTTGCTTCCCGGTGAGACGGGAGCGGTCATCCAGGCGATAAAAAATGCTGTGGACAGCGGCCTTGTTCCCATGTCGCTGATCAATGAGCGTTGCTTGCGCGTGCTTAGCTTCAAGGAGATGAAGGGGTTCTGGCACCAGCCACCCGCTGACTTGCTCCAGTTGTATGCCCGCTTGAACACCCCAATCGGCGTGGCCCTGAACGAGGCCATCGAGGCCAAGGCCCTGACACTTCTGAAAGACGAGGATTTTCTGCCCATCCCGCCCTCGATGGCCCTCAACAACGAGGTGGCTGTGCTGTGTGTCGGCAGAGACGAATACAAGAGTGAATACCGCAAATTGGCGGACAAATACAATCTTCCTTTCTTTTGGTTGCCTAAGAAATACAACCCCAAAGATTACCCTCAGGTTATCGCCAACCTGCAACCCTTCAAATCCGTCATTGTGCTCTTTGGCGGCTCCAACCAGCTTTCCGGCTCCAATTATGGCGTGGACAGCAAGGTGGCGGAGCATCTGCGCGTCCTGGCACGCGGCAAGCCGGCTGTGCTGGTGCATCTGGGCAATCCTTATGCCTTGGACCAGCTGGGCACCACCGCGCCTTTCAAGGCCGTGATGGTGGCGTACCAGTTCACGCCGAGCACGGTCAAGGCGGCATTGAGTGCCTGCTTCGGGGAGATCAGATGCGAGGGACTGCTGCCGGTGTCCACGAAAGAGTATGTCTCCGGCACGGGCTTGGGTGCCACGGAGGAGTTGCAGAACTTCTCCGCACTGCCGCAATCCATTACGGAACGCCTTGACGCACTGCTCGCCGGCGGCATCCGCGACCAGATCTATCCCGGTTGTGTGGTGGTCGCCCTCAAGGACGGAAATCCCGTCTATCAGAAGGCATTCGGCAATTTGACCTACGACACGACCCGTCCTGTGACCTTGCAGACCATGTACGACGTGGCCTCGCTCACGAAACCCGCCGCCACCACGCTTGCTGTGATGAAACTGTATGATGAACAGCGCATCCGGCTCACTGACCCCATTGGCAAGTATCTGACATACTTGACTGGCACCAACAAGGCCAATATCCCAATTTCCGAGCTGCTGACCCATACTTCCGGCCTGCCCGCCTACATTCCTTTCTACAAGGACATACAGGGGAATCCTGCCTATTTCCAAAAGACGGAAAGTCCCGAATATTCCGTCAAGGTGGCCGATGACATCTATCTGTTGTCCACATATCCTGACACGGTTCGTTATAGAGTGGCCCACTGCAAATTAGGTGCTAAGAAATATGTCTATAGCGATCTCAATTTCTTGCTGTTGAAAGATATGGTGGAAACGATCACGGGGAAATCCATCGAAGTGCTTTTGGATGAGCAGTTTTACAAGCCCATGGGATTGACACGCACTTGTTTCAACCCGTTAGAGAAGGGCTTCGATCAGGAGGCCATCGCCCCCACGGAGAACGATGTCGAGTTCAGGAGACAGGTGGTGCGTGGCTATGTCCACGACCAGACGGCCGCGCTGATGAACGGCAATGCGGGCAACGCGGGCCTTTTCACCACCGGCCCGGAGTTGGGCGCGCTTTTCCAGATGTTGCTTGACGGCGGCATTTACCATGGCAAACGCTACCTCTCCGAGGAGACGGTCCGTCTCTTTACGGCGGCGTATCCCATGCACGACTGCAATGTGCGCGGTTTGGGCTATCATACCCCCAAGCACGGCGGCACCAGCTCCATCGTGCCGCAGACCGCCGACAAGGAGACCTTTGGACATCAGGGATTTACCGGTATTGTGGTGTGGTGCGATCCTTCCGAGAAGCTGACCTTCGTGTTCCTCTCCAACCGCGTCTATCCCGATTGCTATCCCAACAAATTGTCGCAAAGCGGTATCCGCCTCAAGGCGCACGAGCTGATTTATGAGGGGGTGAAAATGACGAAAAACAAAGACTTACATGAAAGATAATCCTATATTGTTGCATATAGAGACGGCCACAGAGGTCTGTTCCGTAGCGTTGTCGGAGGGCGACCGCCTGCTGTCGGTGTGTGAATCCGACGATGGCAACTCGCATTCCAAGAACTTGTTGCCCTATATTGACAAGGCTTGCCACGCTGCGGGGATCACGTTGCAGGACATTGACGGCGTCAGTGTAAGCGTTGGGCCGGGCTCGTACACGGGCCTGCGTATCGGCGTCTCCACCGCCAAGGGCATCGCCTACTCCTTGAATGTGCCGGTTATGGCTGTCGGCACGTTGGAGAGTATCGCCAACGGTGCGTTTTCGGAATGTGATCTCTTGAAAGAGTCACCCTCTACTCCTTTTCAAATAGCATCCATGATTGATGCGCGGCGCATGGAGGTGTTCACGGCCCGATATGATGGTGAGTTGAAGGAGATAGCGGTCCCTTCCGCGCTCATCGTTGATGAACATGCCTACGATGAGCCATTGTCGCAGAGCATTGTGGTGTTTTGCGGCAACGGGATGCCCAAGTGCAGGGAGCTGCTGGCGCAGCATGCCAACGCCCGTTTTGCGGAGTTCCCGATCTCCGCAAGGCATCTGTTGGTGCCCGCCTTGCGTCGCTGGAAAGCCCGGGAGTTTGCCGACACCGCCTATTTCGAGCCTTTCTATCTCAAGGAATATGTGGCGGCCAAACCCCATGTAAAAGGATTATAAGCTACCGTGCATCATGGAAATACACGAACCCATAGACCAGCAGAAGCGGCTGAACATCATCGCTGTCGTGGACGAATCCGACTGCGGACGTAACGCCTTGCGTTTCGGGGAGAAGCTGACCGAGGTCTTTGGCGCGACCCTCACGGTAGTCGCACGGTTTGGCTTCTCGTATGTGGAGAAGGGACAAGCGTCCTTGCCGCCTGTGGATCCCGAATCTGGCCATCTCGTTCCTGACGGCTATTTTTTTCCAGAGACGCTCTATCGCTATGCCGATGAGAAGAACACCATCATGTTTGTGATCGGTGTGGACGACGAGGATAGAAAAGCCCTCTTCAACAGGCGTCGTGCGCTGCGGTTCATCAAGCCCTCGCGGCTGCCCGTGCTCACGGTGGGGCGCAAAGGGCCCGTGGAAAACGCCTTCCAGCGGGTGGTGCTGCCCATCGACATTGAGCGGCAGGCCAAGGAGAAGGCGCTGTGGGCGGGTTATTTCAGCCGTTTCTATGAGGCGACCATTCATGTGCTGCATTGCAACTACACCGACGAGGGACTGCACCGGCAGGTGGCCGACAATATCGCTTTTGTCGAAAAACTCTACCAGAATCTGGAGGTGAAGTACCAGCTGGACGAAGTGGCCCCGCAGTCCAACATCGACCATTACGCCCTGGAGTTCGCCCCCACGGTCGGCGCGACCTTGACGGTCACGATGATGACCCGCTATCGCACGCTTGCCGACATCCTCACGGGCTCTGTCGAGAAGAAACTCGTGGGCAACGCGGCGCAGTTTCCCGTGTTGTGCATCAACCAGAGAGACGACCTGTACGTGTTGTGTACATAACCCTAAAAATGCTATTTTTGTAGCCTTAAAAATCACAGTTAACATGAATGCAAGAGTGAGTATCATCATGGGCAGCACGTCGGATCTTCCGGTGATGGAGGCTGCCTTCAAGTTTTTCGAGAGCAATGGGATTCCATTCGAGGTGAAGGCGCTGTCGGCGCACCGCACGCCCGATGAGGTGGCGGATTACGCCAAACAGGCGCACGGACGTGGCATCGAGGTGATCATCGCGGCTGCGGGCATGGCCGCCCACCTGCCGGGTGTTATCGCCGCCATGACGCCGCTGCCGGTCATCGGCGTGCCTGTCAAGTCCTCATTGGAAGGCATGGACGCGGCCTTGGCCATGTTGCAGATGCCACCGGGCATTCCCGTCGCCACTGTGGCCATCAACGGCGCGCAGAACGCCGCCATCCTCGCCATGCAGATTATGGCCAACGGCGACCCCGAGCTGTTCGAGAAGGTCATCGCCCACAAGCAAGGCCTCAAGCAGAAGATTGTCAAGGCCAACGATGAGCTGGCCAACTTGCAAGGGTATCGGTATAAGGTATGATTTGCATGTTTGCGGAGAAGGTGTGAGGGGAGTTGTGAGGTGTCCGCACGGTTGTGCGTTGCCCGCCGCGAAACGTAGGCAGGGTTCGACGAGCATGCGTGAGGGATTGAAGCGTAAATGATTTTGGTGGGAATGCGTTCCCCGGCGAGACGGAGGTTCCGCTTGACGCTTCGCGTCTCGCGGAATGGTGGTGGGTTTTAAACCAAAATTATTGGAGCGGAAAGCCCGACGGCGCGGCGGCATTTGATTGCGCATGCGGATACGATGTGATTTCCGCCGCCGCGCCGGCACGCCCTAATGAAAAAAGTGATACATATAATCTGCTTTGTGCCAACAAGTATATAATTTCCGATTTTTTTAGTATTTTGCATTGCAAGGTATTATAAAAAATGTATATTTGCCGCGCAAAAAAAACAATGCTATGGCCATATCAACAGAAAACATCACATCACAGATGCGCAAGGGCATTCTTGAGTATTGCATCTTGCTTATTATCAACAAGAAACCTGCTTATGTGTCGGATATTATCTCGGAGCTGAAAGAGGCTCACCTTATTGTGGTGGAGGGCACGCTCTATCCGCTACTTTCGCGTCTGAAGAACGGCGGGCTGCTCTCTTACCAATGGCAGGAGTCTGTGCAGGGCCCTCCACGCAAGTATTATGAGCTCACCGATGACGGCCGCTCTTTTCTCCGGGAGTTGGAGAACGCCTGGAATGATATCCGGCATACCATCGAGAAGATCAGCGTTGACAGCACCATTGTTGTCGCACAGTAGTTTATGAATCAAGGACAAAAAACACATTACAATGAAAAAAACATTGACAATCAACTTGAGTGGTATGGTCTTCAATATTGATGAGGATGCCTACCACAAACTGAACAATTACTTGGCGGAATTGGGCCATCATTTTCCTGAAAGTGAGCGCGAGGAGATCATGAACGACATCGAGGCGCGCATTGCGGAGCTTTTCAACCAGAAGTTGCAGCATCGCAACGTGGTGGAGATCCGGGATGTGGAGGAGGTGATCGAGACGCTTGGCACGCCCAACCAGTTCGCGGACGAGGATGCCAAGTCGGGTGGGGGAGAGAGTGCTCCCAGGGATGCCGCAGTGGGACAGCCGGGCCGAGCCCCGCGTCGCAAGTTCTACCGCGATGGCAGCAACAAACGTCTTGGCGGCGTGGCTGCCGGCATCGCGGCCTATCTCGACTGGGACGTGACTTTGGTGCGCGTGCTGCTCCTTCTGTTGCTCGTCATCAGCGTGGGGTGGACGTTTTTAGGCTATATCCTGGTCTGGATCATCGCCCCGGAAGCCACAAGCGTTTCCCAGCAGCTTGAGATGCAGGGTGTCGAACCTACCATCGACAATATCCGCAACTTCAAGCCCAAAGATGATCCGCAGGAGCGGCACAGCAACAACGCATTGGGCACCGTCGCCAAAATAGTGTTGGTCATTTTCCTGGCTTTCGTGGGCATATCGCTTCTGTCGGGGGTGCTGGGCGTCTTCGCGGCCCTTTGCCTGCTGTTGTTCGACATGCTGCCGGGACTGGCCTTCGGCACATGGGAAGTGATTCTGCTCGTCAGCGTCATCCTCTTCCTGCTGATTCCAGCCATTGCCTTGGTGATGCTTTGCGTGCGTCTTTTCAGCCGTGACTCCAGAATTCCATCATGGTCTTTGTGGACCATGTTCGTGCTCTTCTTGGCAAGCATTGTCACGATGATTGTGTCGGGTGTGAATGTGGCCCGGAAATACGACTACGGCCATTGGAGAAATTGGGACGAAGAGCGTGTAGAGCGGTATTGGGCACAACCGAAGCCTAAGGCCATTGAGCCCGACACATATCAATGGCAGGATTCCGAGGGAACTGCCGACACGTTGGATTTCAAGGAATCTGCAACTGAAATTTAGCGGTCCGAGTTGGTGAGCTGCTCTTCCGGCTCGTCCTTCAGGCATCTGACGGAGCGCCCGTAGCACTTATAGTCCAAGATGTTGTAGCAATCGCTGTTGTAGCTGAAGAGGCCGCAGCCCCATGCGTTTTGGCGGTCGTAGGTGGTGGCGCTCCAGAAGTAGGCGTAGTTGCCGGTGTGGCGAAGGCCCTCCTCGGTGTAGATGCCGGCGGGGATGGCGCCAAAACCGCTCACCTGTTCCGCAATGACAGGCTTGATCCATTTGGATGTATGGCATTTCATCACCGCACCGGCCTTGTTGGAGCCGCCTAACGACTCGAGCAACAAAGCCCATTCGTCGCTGGACGGGATATGCCAGCCCGACGGGCAGATGCCGCGATGCTGCTTCTCGGTGTGAAAAAAGCTGTACTCGTTGATGTTCAAGTCCATGGCCGCCGACCAGTTGTAGAGATTGCCGTAGGAGGCGTCGCGGATGGCGACGAAATAGGATTTATAGACCGGCCTGTCTTGGTAAAAAACCGGATTCCGCACCCAATCCTTGCCGGAGGGCGAGGACATGCAGCGCATGTTCTCCGCCATCCAACACTGCGGGCCAAACTGGACTGTCGCATACACATTTCCTTCGTGATCGGTGACAGTAGGTGCATCTTCGCACGGAATGCCAAAGATGCCGTTCTGTCCCATAACAATTTGAGAGATAATGAGTAGCAGTAATGTGTAGAGTAGTTTTTTCATCCAGTAAAACAAGCCGCAAAGATAGTAAAAAAGATGATACCTTTTTTTGTATTTTTGCCTCCAGCTAAAAGAAAATATCATGCGATTCAGGAGCTTGTTATTCGGGTTTCTCTGCCTCTCCTTTTGCGGGTCTGTTTTTGGGCAGAAGGACTCTTTGACGTTGGTGTGCGCGCCGTGGAGTGTTGACACCATAGAAGGTGTCGTGTTGAAAACGGCGCATTTTTCAAACGGCGAGTATTTTCATAGCAACCAGTTTATCTCCATACTGGAAATCCCTGTCGAGTCGGCGGCTTTGTTCCGGTATGCGCACGCCGCAGAGCGGACACCCACCACCGTCATTGCCCGGCAACACGGTGCCCTGGCGGCGGTGAACGGTTCTTTTTTTGATATGGACAAGCATAATCCCGTCTGCTATCTCCGTATCGACGGTGTGGAACTTGGTGTCAATGAGCCGGGCAAGGACACGGTGCATCGCAAATATTACCAGTATGGCACGATGGTGCTGCGCGACGGACGTCCGGTGATATTGCGCACCGACAGCGCGCGCCTTTGGGAACGGATGCTGCCCGACAGTAATATCATGACGGCCGGGCCGTTGTTGATTTATCAAGACTCGATGCAGCCTATGCGCAACGATCTATCCTTTGTCAACCGGCGGCACAACCGCACGGCGGTGGGCATACGCCCCGATGGCACGGTGCTGCTGTTGGTGGTGGACGGCCGCACACGCCAATCGGAGGGCATGACGCTTGACGAGCTCTCCGCCACGTTGCGTTGGCTCGGTTGCTGTGATGCCCTGAATCTCGATGGCGGCGGATCTACCACAATGTATGTCAACGGTTATCCCGACAACGGCATCGTCAACCACCCCTCCGATAATGGTCTTTACGACCACAAAGGGGAACGCGGGGTGTCGAATATCTTGTTTCTGTATCGTCGGTAGAGACGCGCGGCCGTGCGCCATGGGATATTATTTCCGGATGATACTCACTGTGCCGACAAGCTCCTGTTCAATGCCGTTGTTGCTGTACAGGAACTGATAACGGTATGTGCCGTCGGGGCAATTGTCGCCATTCCAGTTGTTTTCGTAGGAGCGGCTGTGATAGACGATGGTGCCGCCATAGTTGCGGACAATCAGCTCGCGGCGCACGCAGTTGTCGAGGCCGAGGATGACGAAGTTGTCGTTGATGCCATCCCCGTTGGGGGTGAAGACGTTGGGGATTTCGATTTTCACGGGCAGGCTCCACGTCATCTCCTCCGGATTCATGTTCTGGACCACCGGGTCTTCTTGCTGTTGGCGTAGCAGGGTGGATTGGTCGGGGAGGGGGAGATTGTGCAGAGAGGGCGGCACAACGGGGTGGGAGACGGCGGATTTCGGGGCTATGGCAGGCTTGGGAGCTTCCGTCCTTGCTTCCGCGTTGTTGGATATCGGGACCATGGCAGATGGAGTTGCCGGCACATTCGGCTGGGGCACATTTTCAGGTTTCGTTTCGGAGGCCGTCGGCGCGCTGCTGTTGTCGTCATTGGATGCGGGGGTGGCGGATGGATCGGAGGGAAGAGTTCCGTTTACGGTGAAAGTCTTCTCCTTAGCCTCTGTTTCAACTTGTGGAATGCTGTCTGTCAGGACAATGGCGGGTTGGGCATCCGATGGTTCAGCGCCGTGGGTTTCGGCTTTTGAGTTATGGACTTTCACTATGGCGGTGATCACGGCGGCGGCGCTCAACAGGCTTGCGCCCGCGATGAGCAGCATCTTGGAAACGGACACGGCCGCACCTTTGGCTGCCGCGCCTGTCGCTGCGCCGGACGGGGAGGCCGCGCCCGCGGATTCGCCGCCCGTGGGCGCCAGCATGTCCAGCCGGCTGCTCAGCCGCTCCCAACCGCCGGCGGGCGGCTGTTGCGTGTAGTTGTCCAATAAGTCCTTTAGCTCTTTCATGTCCCTATAGT
Source organism: Bacteroidales bacterium (assembly GCA_017394765.1). The sequence goes on from JAFPXF010000074.1 coordinate 82,726, forward strand.
TTCAGTTTTTCCATTTCAGATAGAATCCATTGCCGTGCCCGCTGATAATATACCCTGACCGAGCTTGCGTTGAGCCCGAGTTCATCCGCGATTTCCCGGAATTTGAAGTCGTCGATGGCGTGCATGTTGAAGATGATGCGGTGCATTTCCGGCAGTTGGGCGATTATGTTCATCGCCTCTTTTGCGTCTATTTTCGCGACAATCGCATTCTCCCCCTCAATGAAGGGGTGGTGGTTGTTCCCTGTGGCGTCGATCGGTTCCGCGAAGGGCTGCTGCCGTTCTTTGCGCAGATGCATCAGCGCAGTCCGCACCACGGTGGCATAGATCCAACTGTTCAATGAACTCTGCTTTCTCAGCTCGTGCAGGTGGGTGAAAACATTGAGAAAAGCCTCCACAAGGATGTCTTCCGCCTCGGCCTCATTGCCCGCGTAGCGGATGCACACCGGGTACATTTTCGGTGCGTACTCCTCGTATAGCGCGCGCTGGGACTGCCGATCATTGTTCAGACACCCCTCGATGAGCTTTTGCGTTTTTGAATCACCGTGCATTGCCCACTATAGATGCACTTCTGTGCAAAAATGCTACAAAGAAAAAAATTATTTTATGGATTTCACAATGGCCTCCACTTCGCGAAGATAATCACGCTTCTTTTCCTGGGGCGCATACACGAAACCATCCACCGTGATGCAAGAGGACTGGTCGGGCGAAAGCATGGTGTAACTGTAGAAGGGCCCCCCCATTTTGTCCCGGACGGACGACCATAATCCCCTGAGTTCCACACCGTTGTGATAGTGCAATTTCATTTCTCGCATCAGGGGGAAACCTTCCAGATCGGCCACGACAGGATAAGCGCCTTGTACCGCTCCCTGGATGTAGGCCTTCGTGATGCGGTTGCGCTCATAGACAATGTTGTCGGTGGTCAGCTCGTAGGCCGGCGATTTGTAGATCATCACAAAACGGTCGTTTTTCGGCGTTCGGAAACAAAGCCATAGGAAATCCTCCTCCTCACGGCCGACAAAGTAACCGTCAGGTACTGTCATCGAGATGCCGAATTTGTCACGGATTTTCTTCTCCAGGTCCGGTTTGTTGAGCTTCCGATGTGCATTCTGCAAACGCTTGATGTCGTTCTCATACATGGCCTCGATGATCTCGTCCTGATGAGCGAGGAAAAGCGCCAGGCAAGAGTCTGCATTGTTGCCCCGGATGGTCGTCTGTATTTGTGGACTGGTGTAGGGGTTCCGTTTGAGCTCGAACGTGTTGTTCGCATGGTCCTTGTTGATGTCGAATTGCAGAATGTTGCGATGTTTCGTGAAGGAGGCAAGGAAATCACGATTGCCGCACTCGATGACATCAAACATCGGCTCTGTCTGATTGATGGCAGGTTGCGGTTGCTGGATCACCTTGTAGATCTCCGCTCTCGCCGCTTTTGTCCAATAATTGGTGTCGATGGCCAAGATCATCTCCCCCGCTTTCCCGGTGGAAAAATTGTCCACCTTGAAGGCGGGAACTGATTTCTGCTTGCAGGAAGTAACAGCTAATAGGGCAAATGCCAGCAAAATGTAAAGCCTGTTTTTCATAGTAATTTATTTTTTTATTAAAAATAAGTTTACAAATAAATTATTGCTATTTTTGCAATCTATATTAACAACGTGAAAAGGTCCGTAATAGTATTATAGAAAAATAAAAAACGAATGTATTCAGAAGAGTTTTATCGTATTGCTTTGTTGTCCATAGAAGGATATGGGATTGCCACTATGAAAAAGATGCTGCAATTGTCTGGATCGGCGGCTAACGTGTTTACTAAAAAGGATTTATGGATGTCTCATGTGCGCAAGCGCGCCAAGAGCGTTCCATTGCCGCGTATCAGCGACGAGTTGCGTCGTTCGGTCGATGAGGAGCTCCGTCTGATGGAGAGGAATGGAGTGCGGCAGTGTTTTTATCTTGACAAGGAGTACCCTTATCGGCTCAAAAGTTGTTCGGACGGGCCGATGGCTTTTTTTTATAAAGGGGAGGCCGACTTCAATGTGCCTCGGCTTGTCGCGATTGTAGGCACGCGCGAGGCGACCGAATATGGGCGTTCAGCCGTGCGCAAGCTGCTTTCCGAGCTAAAGGACACTGGGGTGGCCACTGTGAGCGGATTGGCGTATGGCATTGACACCGAAGCACATGCACGCTCCCTCGAGTGCGGTTTGAAGACCCATGCCGTGATGGGCTGCGGTCTTGGCACGATTTACCCTAATCAGAACCGGCGTCTCGCGGAGCAGATTGTGGAGCATGGCGGTTCGTTGCTGAGTGAATACAGTTTTGCCACCCCGCCCGACCGTCTCAACTTCCCTCGTCGCAACCGCATTGTGGCGGGCATGGTCGATGCCGTGGTGGTGGTCGAAACAGCCCTGCGTGGCGGGAGCATCATCACTGCGCACATCGCCCAGTCGTACAACAGGGATGTCTTTGCCTTCCCAGGCTCCATTTTCGACCCCCATTTCGAGGGCTGTCATGCCCTGATCCGCCAGAATGTGGCGGGATTGCTCACTTCCGGCAAGGATTTGTTGGAGATGATGAATTGGGACTCGCGCCCGAGGGAGGTGCAGACATCGCTTTTCGTGGATTTGACGGAGGAGGAGCAGCAGGTGGTCGATCTCATCCGCTCGAACGGCGAAATCCTCATCGATCAGCTTTCGGAAACACTGTCCGCCTTTTCGCCCTCCAAGCTTGCCGCCTTGCTGCTTTGTCTGGAGCTCAAGGGGGTCATCGTTTGCAAGCCTGGCAAGAGGTATGCCCTGCAAAACGGCTGACCGCCTATTTTCTCTTTCCTGTCAGGATCTGTTGGATTTCATTCAGTTTCATCAGGGCCTCCACGGGTGTCAGGCTGTTGATGTTGAGGCCCACGATCAAATCTTTCACCTCTATCAACAGCGGGTCGTCGAGGTTGATGAAGCTCAACTGGTAACCGGGAGCGGATTTCTCGATGGTCATCTTGTTGCCGTTGGCGTCGGAGCGCGATTTCTCGAGTTGTTTCAGAATCTCCTCCGCGCGGCGCAACACCTGGGCAGGCATGCCTGCCATGCGCGCCACGTGGATGCCGAAACTGTGTTCGCTGCCGCCCTTTTCCAACTTGCGCAGGAAAAACACCTTGTTGTCGATCTCTTTTACGGAAACGTGATAGTTCTTGATGCGCGGGAACTGCTTGGCCATGTCGTTGAGCTCATGGTAATGGGTCGCGAAGAGCACCTTGGCGCGATAGCGGACGTTCTCGTGGAGGAATTCTGCGATGGACCAGGCGATGGAAACGCCGTCGTAGGTGCTGGTGCCGCGCCCGATCTCGTCGAGCAGGATGAGACTTCGGTCAGAGATATTGTTGAGGATGCTGGCCGTCTCGTTCATTTCGACCATGAAGGTGGATTCGCCGGTGGAGATGTTGTCGGAAGCGCCCACGCGTGTGAACACCTTGTCCACGATGCCGATGTCGGCGCGGCGGGCGGGCACAAAACAGCCCATCTGTGCCATCAGCACAATCAGGGCCGTCTGCCGCAACAGGGCCGACTTGCCCGACATGTTGGGACCGGTGATGATGATGATCTGCTGCTTGGTGTTGTCGAGAAAGACATCGTTGGCAATGTAGGGTTCGCCGGGCGGGAGTTGCTGCTCGATGACAGGGTGGCGCCCCCCTTTGATGTCCAGGGCCGTGCCCTCGTTGATGGTCGGCTTGGTGTAGTTGTTCTCCTTGGAAACAGTGGAAAAACAGAGCAGAACATCCAACCGTGCGGCCAAGCGGGCATCTAATTGGATCATCGGAATATAATCCAACAAGCTTACTAATAGTTTGTTGTACAGGTGGGTTTCGATTTCGAGCATCTTGTCTTGTGCGCCTAAAATTTTCGTTTCAAGCTCCTTGAGTTCTTCCGTGATGTAGCGTTCGCCGTTGGTGAGCGTCTGTTTGCGTGTCCACTCGGGCGGCACTTTCGACTTGTGGGTGTTGGTGACCTCAATATAGTAGCCGAAAACGTTGTTGAAGCCGATCTTGAGGGAGGGGATGCCGGTACGCTCCGACTCGCGTCGTTGGATGTCAACGAGGACATCGCGGCTGTTGGTGGCGAGGGCGAAGAGTTCGTCAAGCTCGGCATCGACGCCCCGGTTGAAGATGCCGCCTTTGCTGACCACCACGGGAGCCTCCTCCTGTATCTCCTTCTCGATGCGGGTGCAGATGGTGAGGCAGGGGTTGAGTTGTTCGGCGATTTTGGCCAGGGCGGGGTGCTCCACTTGGTCGCACAATGTTTTCATGCGCTCTATGGCGCGCAGGGCACGCGCGAGCTGCAGCACCTCGCGCGGGTTGATCTTGCCCGTGGCAATCTTGGAAACCATGCGCTCCAGGTCGCCGACCCGCTTGAGGGTGGAACCCAGCTCGTCGGCCAGCTCCTCCTGGTTGATGAAATACTCTACCAAGGAGAGGCGTTCGTCGATCAAGACCTTCTCCTTCAGAGGCATGAGCATCCACTTGCGCAAAGTTCGCGACCCCATGGGGGTTTGGGTCTGGTCAAGCACCTGCAGGAGCGTGACAGCGTTCTCGTTAGGACTGCTTACCAACTCCAGGTTGCGGATGGTGAAGCGGTCGAGCCAGACGTAATGTTCCTCCTCGATGCGGGTGATCTTGTTGATATGTTGAATCTTGTGATTTTGAGTCTCATAAAGGTATTGTAGGGCCGCACCGGCGGCAATGATGCCCTGCGTCAGGTTGTCCACCCCGAAGCCTTTGAGGGATGTGGTTTGAAAATGCTTGAGCAACAACTCGTTGGCAAAATCGTAGGTAAAGACCCAATCCTCTAACGGTGTGAGCAGGATTTTTTCGCCGAATTGCTCCTTGAAAGCGTTGGTTTTCCCTTTTTGGATGACTAATTCGGAGGGCTTGAAATTCTGGAAAAGCTTATCGACGTAGTCATAGTCACCTTCGGCCAAATAGAACTCGCCTGTGGAGATATCGACGAAGGCGATGCCGCAGTTTTTTTCGGTGAATTGGATGGCGGCGAGGAAATTATTCTCCTTTTGTTCCAAAACCTTGTCGTTGATGGAGACGCCGGGGGTGACCATTTCGGTGATGCCGCGCTTGACGAGCTTTTTGGCAAACTTGGGGTCTTCGAGCTGCTCGCAGATGGCGACGCGCATGCCGGCGCGCACGAGTTTGGGCAAATAGACATCGAGAGCATGATACGGAAACCCGGCTAATTGTGTCTGTGTGAGACCTTTGCCGTGCTTGGTCAAGGTAATGCCCAAAATCTTGGAGGAGGTGACGGCGTCGTCACCGTATGTCTCGTAAAAATCGCCCACACGGAATAAGAGAATCGCATCGGGATGCTGCGCCTTAAAACGGTTGTATTGTTGCATTAAAGGGGTCTCTTTGGCTTTTTCCATAGGGTTGATTTTTAGTGGGCAAAAGTACAAAAAAAAGTGTATTTTTGCCGCCGAAAAAACAACAACTAAAACTTAAAAAAATGGCTTACAAAATCAACCCGGATCTCTGTGCCGCATGTGGCACTTGCATTGGCGAATGCCCGCAAGAAGCTATCTCTGAAGGTGCTGCTTATTCCATCAACCCTGATCTCTGCATCGAGTGCGGCGCTTGCGCCGATGTTTGCCCGTGCGAGGCCATCAGCCTTGAGTAATCGGAACGAGAGGATCCAGAAAAAAAAAGATAACGGGTGCGAATTTCGCGCCCGTTTTTTTTGGGGGAATTATATACCTGATGGCACAAATCAGGGCTTTTTCTACCAAGCTCTTGCCCCTAACGGGGCTGCCCAAGGAAAACTATTATTAACTCTTAACTCTTAACTATTACCTCTATTGTCCCGGAGGGACATCCTCTCCATAACCCCACACAAGCGACGAAGGAGCGCCGTGTGGGGCGGGACGACGGTACCGATACCCTCTCGCGGCGCGAGAATCGGCACCCAAGATGCAAGAAACCTGCTCGCCGCGAAATGGAGACGTTGGAAAAAAGCGTTACTTAAAGACCTGCTCATGCAGGTCTGGTGCCATCAGGTATATAACCACCTTTTTGTTGCAAAAAAAGACGGACGATGCATTCACACCGTCCGTCTTACATTATCAAGATATAGATTTAAAATTCCGGGAAGTCGGGGAGATCGTTGGCTTGTGTTTCAGCGGGACGCTCGTCGTTGTTGTGTGGGCGGGGTTCGTGGCGGCGCTCGTTGTTGTTATTGTTGCGCGGGCCACGGTCGCGACGCTCGTTATTGCCACCCTTGGGGCGGTTGTCGTTGCGACGTTCGCCATTGCGACGTTCGCTGTTGCCGCCGCCATTTCGCGGGCCACGAGGTCCACGCGGGCGGGACTCGGCCTCGGTGTAGCCGTCCGGCTTCGGGAGCAGCACTTTGTGGGAGAGACGGAACTTGCCGGTCTTCTCGTCAATCTCGATGAGTTTCACCTTGATCTTGTCACCGACCTTGAGCACATCCTCGACGTTGTCGATGTGGCGGTAGGCGATCTCCGTGACATGCAACAGGCCGTCGGTGCCGGGCAGGAACTCCACGAAAGCGCCAAAGGCGGTGATGGTCTTGACCGTGCCCTCGTAAATCTCGCCCACCTCAGGTTTGGTGGTGATGAGATTGATGCGCTCGATAACAGCGTTGATGTCGTCCAGGTTGGGAGCGGCGATGTCGATGACACCGAATTCGCCCACCTCCTCGATGTTGATGGTGGTGTGGGTCTCGCGTTGCATCTCTTGGATAATCTTGCCTCCCGGTCCAATGACGGCGCCGATGAACTCGCGCGGGATCTGCATCTGGACGATGCGCGGCACGAAGGGACGGTAGTCCTCGCGCGGTGCGGGCATGGCTTCCTTGATTTTGCCGAGGATGAACATGCGGCCACGATGAGCCTGGGCCAATGCTTCGGCCATCACTTCTGAAGAGAGTCCCTTCACCTTAATGTCCATCTGGCAGGCGGTGATGCCGTCCTCAGTACCACAGACCTTGAAGTCCATGTCGCCGAGGTGGTCCTCGTCACCGAGAATATCGGAAAGGATGGCGTATTTGTCGCTGTTCTCGTCGGTGATCAAGCCCATAGCGATGCCGGAGACCGGTTTTTTCATCTTCACGCCGCAGTCGAGCAGGGCGAGGGTGCCGGCGCAGACGGTGGCCATGGAGGAACTGCCGTTGGATTCCAGGATGTCGGAGACGATGCGGACCGTGTAGGGGAAAGAGAGGTCATCGAAGGGGATCATCGGGGCGAGGGCGCGTTTGGCGAGGTTGCCGTGGCCGATTTCGCGGCGGCCGGTGCTGCCGATGCGCTTCACTTCACCCACGCTGTAGGGCGGGAAGTTGTAGTGCAGCATGAAGCGGCTGGAACCTTCCACCACAGCACCGTCGATGGTCTGCTCGTCGAGCTTGGTGCCGAGCGTGCAAGTGGCGAGGGCCTGTGTTTCGCCACGGGTGAAGATGGCGGAGCCGTGGGCGGAGGGCAGGTAGCCGGTCTCGATCCAGATGGGACGGATGTCTTCCGTGCCACGGCCGTCAAGACGAATACGTTCATCAAGAATCATATTGCGCATGGCGTGCCACTGGATTTTGTCGTAATAGCGCTTCACCATCACCTCTTTTTCCGGACGCTCCTCCTCAGGGATGGTTTCCATAAAGTCCGCCAATATCTGGTCGAAGTCGGCGTTGCGTTCTTGCTTGCCTTTGAATGACTTGGCGACGGCATAAACCTTGTCGTAAGTCTCCTTTTGGATGCGTTCGCGAATTTCTTCGTCATCGGTTTCGTGGCAGTACTCGCGTTTCGGGAAGGCAGTGGGAACCTTGGCGGCCAGGTCGAGTTGGGCCTGGCACTGCACCTTGATGGCGTCCTTGGCGAAGTTCAGGGCGGCGACCATGTCCTCTTCGGAAATCTCCTTCATCTCACCCTCAACCATCATGATGTTGTCCATGGAGGCGGCGACGATCATGTCAATGTCGGAATTCTCCATTTGCTCCACAGTGGGGTTGACGATGAAGTTGCCGTCCACACGGCCCACGCGCACCTCGGAGATGGGGCACTCGAAGGGAATGTTGGAGACGGCGATGGCGGAAGAGGCGGCCAGACATGCCAGACAGTCGGGCAGCTGGTTCTTGTCACCGGAAATCAACGTCACGATGACTTGCGTCTCGGCATGGAAATTGGCCGGGAAGAGGGGACGGATGGCGCGGTCCACAAGACGCGCGATGAGAATTTCATATTCGGAGGGACGGGCCTCGCGTCTGAAAAAGCCACCTGGGATGCGACCCAGGGAGCCGTATTTTTCTTGGTATTCGACCTGGAGGGGCATGAAATCGGTGCCCTCAACGGCCTCTTTCTTGCAACACACGGTAGCAAGAATCATGGTGTTGCCCATCTTGACCACTGCGGCGCCGTCAGCCTGTTTCGCCAACTTGCCGGTTTCAATAGTCACAATGCGGCCATCACCCAAATCAAAAGATGTGTTTATTCCTAACATGGTGATTCTGAGTTAAATAAATGTTGATACTTGGTAGGTGGAGTACAAAGCAAAATCAAAAAAGGCAATTGTGAAAATTGCCTTTTTGATATAAGACGACTCGGAAAATTACTTTCTGAGACCTAACTTCTTAATCAGTGCTCTGTAGCGCTCGATGTCTTGTTTCTTGAGGTATTCAAGCATCTTTTTTCTCTTGCCGACGAGGTTGATGAGGGCGCGTTTGGTCACGCGGTCGCCACCGTTGGCCTTGACATGCTCGGTCAGGTGCTTGATACGGTGGGTGAAGAGGGCGACTTGTGCCTCGGGGGAACCAGTGTCGGTAGCGCTCTTACCATACTGCTCGAAAATTTCTTTTTTTACTTCTGTCGTTAAATACATAATAAGCGTCTAATTTTTAATGTTTTTTCCTTATTTTTTTCCGGCGGCAAAAATACATTTTTTTCTTGATAGTTTCATTGATTGGAAAAAAAAACTATTTTTGCGCCTTGATTCAAAAAAAAGAGCTTGATGACGAAATTAGCGATAGTCATACTCAATTGGAACGGGAAGCGTTTTTTGGAACAGTTTCTGCCAGTTTTGGAACAATATCTGCCCGATTATGCGGAGATTGTCGTGGCGGACAATGCCTCCTCCGACGGGTCTGTGGCTTTCCTGAGAGAGAACCATCCCTCTGTTCGTCTTTTGGAGCACTCTGAGAACGAGGGTTTTGCAAGGGGATATAATCATGCTTTTGAGCATATTGAAGCCCAATATTATTGTTTGCTCAACTCTGACATTGAAGTGACCCCGCACTGGGTGGAGCCCGTCATCGAGCAGATGGACGCCGATGAGCGCATTGCGGCGGTGCAGCCCAAGCTTCTCTCCTACTACCAACGCGACCATTTCGAGTACGCGGGCGCAAGCGGCGGTTTCGTGGACAAATACGGCTATCCTTTCTGCCGCGGTCGTGTTTTCAGCAACGTGGAAGACGACCATGGGCAATATGATGACGTGTCGGACATCTTCTGGGCCAGCGGCGCCGCACTCTTCGTGCGCAGCGACGTTTTTCGCGCCATGGGTGGACTTGACGCCGACTTCTTCGCCCACATGGAGGAAATCGACTTCTGCTGGCGCATCAAGAATGCCGGCTATAAGATAAAGGTAAACCCCCAATCGGTCGTGTACCACATCGGCGGCGGCACCCTTCCCAAGAACAACTCCTTCAAGACCTACCTCAACTTCCGCAACAACCTCTACCTCCTGCTCAAGAACCTTCCCGAAGAACGTATCGCCAAAACTCTGATAGTCAAATTCTTTCTTGACCAGGTGGCAGCTGTCTTCTTTCTGTTGCAAGGCCATTTCAAGGATTTCGTAGCCGTCTATAAAGCTATGATCCACTTCTATGCCAACTATAAAAAATGCAAGTCCAAGCGCAACACCCTGCCCAAGCTTGCATTCACGGACACCTACCCCAAGTCGGTGGTGTTCCTGCATTATTTCAAACGCAAAAAAATATTTGACGGAAAATCATTCTCCTAAACGATTCTCATCATGGAACTTTTCAACCATATTTATGACATCATGCTGATTGTGATGACCGTTTTGGGTGTGATCGTATTCATCCTTTTGCAATTCATCACTCCAGCCTACGGGATGACCTTTAACAATCGCTGGGGACCGTCGATTCGGAGTAATTTAGGATGGTTCATCATGGAGGCGCCGGTCTTCTTCTCGATGCTTGTTCTATACTTCATCTCTCTCTACTATCACCTCAGGCCATTCAATGTCGTCACTTTCGTGATGTTCATCTTCTTCGAGTTTCACTATTTCCAGCGATCGTTCATCTTCCCGTTGCTGATGCGCGGGCAGAGCAAGATGCCTTTGTCCATCATCCTCACAGGTGTCACGTTCAACACGTTCAATGCCATCATGCAAGGTGGCTGGCTCTTCTTTTTCGCACCCATGAATGCCTATCCCATTTCGTGGTTTTGGTCGCCGCAATTCATCATCGGCACAGGCATTTTCCTCTTCGGCATGGTGGTCAACATCTATGCCGACCGCGTGATTCGCGAGCTGCGCAAGAACGACATGGACAACAATTACTATCTTCCCGACGGGTGGATGTTCCGTCGCATCAACTCCGCCAACTACCTCGGTGAAGTTCTCGAGTGGCTCGGCTTTGCCATCCTCACATGGTCTGTGCCCGGACTGGTGTTTCTCATTTGGACGTTTGCCAATATCGTGCCGCGCTCCAAGGCTGTTTATGAACGCTACACCCAATTTTTCGGCGAGGAGTTTACCACCCAGAAACGGTACAAGATTTTTCCGGGCATTTATTGAAAATTGTAGTTTTTTGAATAAGATTGTATATGCGGAAATTGCTCATCATACTTTGTCTTGCCGCACCCTTGTTGGTCTGTTGCGACATGTACAACCATCCGACCATCCCGAATGCGAAGGTCGATTTTATCGTTTATCCCAATGATGTGATGTACTATCGCCTCAACACGTATGGCGGTTACGAGTATTTCACGGGCGGTGTCAACGGCATTGTGGTCTATCGTCTTGACGAATGGACTTTCATGGCCTATGACCGTGCGTGTTCTTACGACTGGGAGGATCATGAGTCGTGGCTTTGGGTAGCCCCTGACGGCTTGCGGCTTGTGGACTCGCTGTGCGGGTCCACCTTCAACATTCTTGACGGCAACGTGTTGGGTGGTCCGGCCATCTATCCGGCCCGCCGTTATGCCACCCGCTTCGATGGCGCGCGCCTCCGCATCTATTCCTGATCCTTCTCTCTCCACAAAACTAATGCCACAAATGTGATTTCACCGATACAATTCGTGCCATTTGCGGTTGTGATTCGTGGTTATATTTCGTGGAGCATCTCGCAAATTAACTTCACCATCTTAGGTTCTGCGCTGTTGGCGGCGGCCAGCACCTCTTCGTGGGAAGTTTCCGCTTTCATGCCGACGACTCCCAAGTCTGTGATGACAGACAGGGCGAAGATTTCCATGCCTCGATGATGCGCCACAATGGATTCCGGGACGGTGGACATGCCCACGGCATCGGCACCTAAGATCCAGTAAGCCTTGTATTCCGCCGGGGTTTCGAAGCACGGCCCGGTCACGCCCATATAGACGCCCTCCTGCAAGTGGATGTTGTTTTCGGCGGCCTTTTGGTGCGCCAACTTGATGAGTCGCTTGGAATAGACCTCATTCATATTCGGGAAGCGGGGCCCGAGCTCGTCGTCGTTGGGGCCCAGCAGCGGATTCGTGCCGAAGAAGTTGATGTGGTCGCGAATGATCATGATGTCACCCACCTTGAAAGTCGGATTCATGCCGCCTGCCGCGTTGGAGAGGATGATGGTCTTGACACCAATGCCACAGAACACCTGCTGCGGGTAGGTCACCACCTCCATCGGGTAGCCTTCATAGTAGTGGAAACGTCCGTTCAGCACGACCACCTCCACACCGTTCAGCCGTCCGAAAATCAGCGTGCCCTTGTGCCCTTTCACCGTGGAAACGGGGAAGTTGGGAATCTCCTTGTAGGGGAGTTCGTCCACGATATCCAATGACTTGGTCAATCCACCGAGTCCGGAGCCTAAGACGATGCCCACTTTTGGATTAATGGTTTTGCGATTGTTCAGATATTCAACGGTTTCAAGGATCTGTTGTTTGGTCTCCTGTAACATAGTTTTCGATAATATGGTTAAACTCTATTTTTTCGTTTTCCGTTAAAAAGTCCACTTCGATGGGGACGATGAATACGGGCAGCAAAGATACATCTTTTTGAAGATTTTCGGACTGCAGTCTCATCCAATCTTTCTCGGTGGTGAAGAGCACTTTGGAAGCGGATCCCTTCTCGGTTAATGTTTTTCGTAATTCTTTAATCTCAAGTGTATTGTAGTTATGATGGTCGGGATATTTGATATGCCGGATGCAGCGGTAGTGCTGCCGCAGGTAATCTTCCAGCGGTTGTGGGCGCGCGATGCCGGAGAGCAGTACCACGTCGGCGGTGCGAGGGTCGATGTTGGCGGCGGGAGCTGTCACGGGTTCGGGCGTGCCGTAGTGGTAGCATGTGAAGAAGAGGGGCTGGCTGTCGCGCAGGCCAAGGTCGCGGCGCCACTGGTCGCGATCCACCTGCTTGTCGGGGATGTCCGTCTTGGTGACGAGCACCAGATCGGCGGCGTCCACAGCATCGGGAAACTCGCGCAGCCGTCCGGCGGGCATCGGGTAGTCGCGAAAATAGGGGCGATAATACTCTGTGAGCACCATCTTCACCGACGGTGTGAAGGAGAGGTGCTGATAGGCATCGTCCATCACGATAACCTGGATACCGGGGTCGAACTCCAGCAGCTTGCGGACACCGTGTTCGCGATCACCGTCCACGGCGAGGGGCAGCTGCGGGAATCGTTTGTGCAGCAGCAGGGGCTCGTCGCCGATGAGCTTCGCGGAAAGAGTCCCTTCCGGTGCCGTGTTGGCGAGCACGAAGCCTTTGCTTTTGCGGCCATAGCCTCGACTGAGCATGGCCACATGACGCTGTTGCGCCAGCAAGTGGATCAAGTAACTGGCGTGCGGGGTTTTGCCCGTGCCGCCAATGGCGATGTTGCCCACGCAGATGGTGGGGACGGAGGCCTTGTAGGACCGGAACACGCCACGCTGGTAGAGACGGCGGCGCAGCCGCGCCAGCTGTCCGAACAACCACCCGAGTGGTATGAGGAGATGCCGTATCTTAAAGGGCCGGCTCATGGTCGGCGGAATTGGTGTTTGCGTTTTCAGCGGCCCGCTGCTCGCGCCGCTCCTGCACCTTCTGGGCTTGAGTGTTCTCGTACTCCTCATAGCTCTTGATGATCTTGGTGACCAGATGGTGGCGCACCACATCCTTTTCGTCCATGAAGATGAAGTCGATGCCGGGAATCTTGCCCAAAATGCGGTTGGCTTGCAAGAGACCGGACTGCTGGTGTTTGGGGAGGTCTATCTGGGTGATGTCGCCCGTGATGAAGAACTTGGCATTTTTGCCCATGCGGGTGAGGAACATCTTGAGCTGGGCGGCGGTGGCGTTTTGAGCCTCGTCGAGGATGACGTATGCATTGTCGAGGGTGCGTCCGCGCATGAAGGCGAGGGGCGCGATTTCGATGACCTTGTCTTCCATGTAGGAAACGAGCTTCTGCATGGGCATCATGTCCCAAAGCGCGTCGTAGAGCGGCTGGAGGTAGGGGTCGAGCTTGTCGCGCAGGTCGCCGGGCAGGAAGCCGAGATTCTCGCCGGCCTCGACGGCGGGGCGGGTGAGGATGATACGGCGGATCTGCTTGTTCTTGAGGGCGCGCACGGCGAGGGCCACGGCCGTGTAGGTCTTGCCCGTGCCGGCAGGGCCGATGACAAAGACCATGTCGTTCTTGTCAGCACTCTCCACAAGCCGCTTCTGGTTGGGCGTGATGGCGCGCACAGACTTGCCCTCTCGGCCGTGGACGAGCACGTCGCCAGTGGTGCGCAGGCGATAAAAGCTGTCGTCTTCCTGGGAGGTGATGTTGAGGATGTCAGTCTCGGTGAGCTTGCCAAACTCCTCGATATGCTGTTCGAGGAGATGGATGCGCTCCGCAAAACGTTCCACCTCGCTGTCCTCGCCGGAGCACTTGAGTTCGTTGCCCCGTGCGATGATTTTGAGTTTGGGGAAGATGTGCGTCAACAGGTCAATGTTGGCATTTTGTCGGCCGTAGAGTGCGACGACAATGTCAGGGTCTATCGTGATAATTTTTTCCATTGCATTATTCAATAACGAGATAGTCGAGTGGGTTAATGGGGAAGCCGTTGTACCACAGTTCGAAGTGGAGGTGCGGGGTGCTGCCTTCTCCGGAGCCGGAGTTGCCGATGGCGGCGATGGGGTCGCCGGCCTTGACGCGGGCGCCGGGCTGCTTGAGGAGGGCGGCGTTGCGCTTATATACAGAGATGAGGTTGCCGGGGTGCTGCACAATGATGACATAGCCGTCGGTGGCGCTGTAGTGGGCGGCGATGACCACCCCGTCGGCGATGCAGGCAACCACGGAGTTGCGCGCGGAGGCAATGTCAATGCCGTAATGGTTCTTGGAGGCGTCGAAGGGACGGGTCACGGCACCGATGGAGGGAGGATAGATGGAGAGTGTCGAAATCTTGGCCTGGCTGAGACCGGGCGTGCTGCCCTGCGAGGAGTTGTCCTCGCTGATACGCCCCAAGATGAGGTCGGCCTGCCCCTCCATCTCTTCGGCTTCGGCCATGCGCTTTTTGTCGCGGATGGTGGTGTGTGTGTTGGGCGTGTTCTCGGCATTTTCTTTGGTCTCCTCTATGGTGGGGGCGTTGCCCTCAATCATCGTGGTGAAGTTGTCAATAAAGACCTGGTTGTATTCCACAAGTCGCTCCAACGAATCCACGCGGGCGGCAGTCTGCTTGTAGAGCTTGTAGTCTTTCTGGTCGGTGTAGCCCGGAATATAGAGGCGCAGCGGCGTGAAGGCGATGAGCAGCGTGGTCAGCAGGATGATGACGAATGCGCCGATGACGGCCACCACAAACATGCGCTGGATGGTAATGCGGCGTATGACGAACTCTTGCTCGTGCGTGTCCTCGTTGGAGAACACGAGCCGGTAACGAGTTTTCCACTCGCTCTTCACCTTGTTCCAAATCGATTTTATCCTCTCGAACTTTCCCATCTGTGGTTTTTATATACAGGCGGCAAAAATACAAAAAAATGGAAATAGGGTCGAGTGACAAGGATTGAAGAGGCAATATTTCAGTTGTCGGTGTGATTCATAATTTTATGTACATTTGCGCCCTCAAAAACGACTGCTATGGAAGAGACAAAAAAATATGTGCGTCCCTCGTGGGATGAGTATTTCATGGAAATCGCCGACACGGTGAGCAAGCGCGCCACCTGCGACCGCGGGCGTAGCGGTTGTGTCATCGTGCGCGACCGCCAGATTCTCGTCACCGGCTATGTGGGCTCCCCGAAGGGGCTTCCCCACTGCGACGACGTGGGGCACCAGCTCAAACGCACGGTTCATGAGGACGGCACTGTGACGCAACACTGCGTGCGCACCGTCCATGCCGAGCAGAACGCCATCTGCCAGGCCGCCAAGTTAGGCATCGCCCTCAACGGCGCCACCCTCTACTGCCGGATGACACCCTGCCGTGTCTGCGCCATGCTCATCATCAACTGCGGCATCACACGCGTGGTGTGCGCCCAAAAGTACCACGCCGGCGCCGAATCCGAGGAGATGTTCGCCAAGGCCGGCGTGCAAATCGAGTTTTTTTCCGACGAAGTGGTCCAATACAGCAATCAATAAAACCATAAAACATGTCCACCTTTCTTTGGGAGTCCATTGCCTTTGGACCCATCCACAGCCGCCGACTGGGACATTCCCTCGGCATCAACCTTCTGCCAATCGATGTCAAGATCTGTTCCTTCAATTGCCTCTACTGCGAGTGCGGATGGACTTTGGAGAAAAGCTTGACCGCCCGTGAATACTACCCTGTGGAGGAAGTGTTGCAAGCTATTGAATACAAGCTTATAAGATGCAGGGACAACAATGTTCCTGTTGACAGCATCACCTTCTCCGGCAACGGGGAGCCCACCCTTCATCCGCATTTCGATAAAATCATCGATAGACTCATTCCCCTGCGCGACCAATACTATCCCAATGCCGTGATCTCCTGCCTCTCCAATGCCACGCAGCTGACACGCCCCGAAGTGCGTGCCGCCCTCCAGCGCATCGAGAACCCGTTGCTGAAGCTTGATGCCGGCACCCAAGAGATGCTCGATACGATCAACGCACCCATTGTGCCCGTTGATATCGAGGAGATTGTCGAACATCTCGAATCCTTTAACGGCAATCTCATCATCCAATCCATGTTCCTCAGCGGTGAAAAGGAGGGCGTTCCCTTCGACAACAGCGAGGAACCCAACTTCTCGAAATGGCTTCAGCGTGTGGTGGACATCCGCCCCCGCAAAGTGATGGTATATTCCCTCGACCGTGAGACACCTGCCCTGCAACTCCATAAATTCGACAAGGAGAAACTCGAGGTGATCGCCGAAAAAGTCAGGGCCAAAGGGATCACGACGGAAACATACTGACACGTTTTTGCAACAGATGACTGCTCTTCCCATGTGGAGTGGAATGTGCGCGTTGGCAAATTCCGTCCACTGGCTACAAATTGCAAATTCATAGTCTCTTGACACTTGAGTCTATTCCCTTTTTTTGTATTTTTGCGCGTTTTTAGAAAATGGTAAATCATGTTCACCGGAATTATTGAAAAAACAGGAAAAATAATTGATATAAAGAGAGATAGAACAAACTACGATTTTACGCTCGAGGTGGATTTCGCGGACGAATTGTCGATTGACCAGAGTATGGCGCACGACGGGTGTTGCCTTACGGTGGTCAAATTGGACAAGGAGAAGAAACAGTATGTGGTCACGGCCATGGAGGAAACCATGTTGAAGACCAATCTGGGTACTTGGAAAGTGGGTGATGAGGTGAACTTGGAGCGCAGCATGCGCATGGACGGTCGCTTCGACGGTCACATCGTGCAAGGGCATGTGGACCAGACCGCCACCTGCGAGAAGGTGGTCGATGAGAATGGCAGCTGGCGTTATTATTTCACCTACGATGCCTCGAAAAACAACTTCACCGTACCGAAAGGCTCCATTTCCGTCAATGGAGTGAGCCTGACGGTGGTGGACTCCGAGAAGGGACGTTTTTCCGTGGCCATCATCCCTTACACCCACAAGGTTACCAATTTCCACAATTTCAGGCCCGGCACCGTGGTCAATATCGAATTCGATGTGTTCGGCAAATATGTCCAGCATCTTATCGAAGAATATTTTGCACAACAGCAAAAATAAAAAAGCCAAAACGCCGTTATATTTTTTCTTTAGTTTGGCACGAATAACGACAATTTTTTGAATTTGAAACAGAAAACACACATAACCAATATATTGGCTCTTATGCTCCTCGTCATTGCGATGATAGGGGTGACGGGGTGTTCCACCTCCAAGAACACCGCCATCAACAGGGCATACCACAACGTCACTTGCAAGTACAATGTGCTTTGGAACGGCCAGCAGGCCTTCAAGTCGGCAGAAACGGAGTTGAACAAGTTGTCGAAGGACAACTACACCACCATTCTGCCCGTTTACTATTATCCGGCCAAAAGTGACTTGGGTCCAGCGTTGTCACACTTGGACCGCACCATCGAGAAATCTTCCAAGGCCATTTACAAGCATTCCATGCTCTTCAAAGGCAAGGAGTATGTGAAGACCATTGATGACGCTTATTTGATCATGGGCAAGTCCTATTTCTACAAGCAGGACTATACACAAGCACATCGTGTGTTTTCCTATATCACCCATAATTTCCCGAAGTCGAACACCTACAATGAGGCGGCGGTCATGTTGGCGCGTACGGCTTTGCGCCAGAACTACTTCTCTTCGGCTGACGAACAGTTGGAAAACCTCCACTATCTGGCCACCAGCAAGAAGAACAAGAAGTTCAACGTTCTTTTCAACGCCGCCAAGGCCGAATATCACCTCACTGCTCCCGACGGCGACCGTCAGGAGGCCATCGATTACCTCAACAACGCCATAGAAGCTCATCCGAAACGTGAGTTCAAGTCCCGTCTCAACCTCATTCTTGGGCAACTGTATGAGCAGATGAACCAACAGTCCGAAGCCCAGAAGCGTTTTGAGCAGGTGATCAAGAAGTCCTCCAACTATGAGATGGTTTTCAGTGCCCAAATGCATCTGGCCTCCAACTACGATGGCACTCCCTCTGCGCGGAATGCCATTACGAAACAGTTCAAGAAGATGCTTGCGGAGGAAAAAAACGAGAATTTCAAAGACCAGATTTATTACGCCTACTCTGAAATTGCCCGCATTGACGAAAACGACACTCTGCGCAAGAACTATCTCGCCAAGTCGGTGGCCACCTCGACCACGAACAACTATCAGCGCACTTTCTCCAGCCTTACACTCGCAGATCTTTATTTCAACGAGAACGAATATCGCAAGGCGCAGGCTTACTACGACACTGCTGCTCTCAGCATCCCCAAAAACTATCCGGACTACGACCATGTGATCCAAAAGTCGAGAGTGCTCAAGGATTTGGTGGACAAGCTTGACGAAATCGACCTTCAGGACAGCCTGCAGCGCATTGCCAAGATGTCGGATGGACAGCGCAAGGCGTGGGTCCAGAAGATGATTGCCGACTATACGGAAGCGGAGCGCAAGGCCGCTGCCGAGGAGGCTGAACGTATGCTGGCCATGCAAAACGCGGCCTCCTATACCAATATCAACACCACCTCTTCCAACGGCAAGTGGTATTTCTACAACCAGTCGTTGGTGACATCCGGACAGCAGGACTTCTACCGCCGTTGGGGCAACCGTAAGTTGGAGGACAACTGGTTTATCAGCAACAAGCAACAGATCTCCTTCGACGACATGGCCCTCATGAACGATCCGAGTTTGGCTCCAGACTCTGTTGAATATGATGACGACGGCAACCCCATTCCCAAGCGCGAGACCGACCCCAAGAAGGAGGCTTTTTATTTGCAGGACTTGCCGCTGACCCCGGGGGCTATAGACACCTCCAACGCTATTATTGCCAAGAATCTGTATGAGGCGGGTTTTATTTACCGCGACCTGCTCCATGACATCCCCCGCGCCTGCGCCTCTTTCGAGTCCCTTCTGCAGCGTTTCCCGGACGGCGAATACACACTGCCCGCAACCTATCTGCTCTATACCCTTTACCAAGGGGTGGATCAGGCCAAATCGGACCACTACAAGGATATTTTGCTCACCAAGTATGCGGACACTGACTATGCCAGACTGATAAAGGATCCTCACTATTATGAACGTTTGGCCGAGGAACAGAAAACATTGGAGCGTCAATATGAGAACCTCTATGCCCAATTCAACAATAAACAGTGGGGTGCAGTCGTGCAAGCGGCTGATGTTGCCATTCCTCAATGCTCCGATCCCGTTCTGAAATCCAAGTACACTTACCTGCGCACGGTTGCCGCCGGGCAGGTGTTCAACGAGGACACCCTCATCAAGGGACTGCAACACATCATCAGTGAATTCCCGACCACAGAGGTGGCCGACTTGGCCCGCACCTATCTTTCCCTTTTCGATGCCCAAAAGATTGCCTCCCTCAATCCTGTGTCTCCTGCGGACTCTGCAGCCGGCTCGCAGAGCGCTGCTCAAAATATGACAGCGCCCAAGGTTCCCACCAACCCGTTCAACTACAATGGCGATGAGATGCACTACATCATTTTGTTGGTTACCACGGCCGATCTCCCTGTGCAGTCGGTGAAGCAGAACGTGGCCACCTTCAACCAGACCTATTTCAGCTTGCAGCGGTTCAATGTCAACAGTTTTTATGTGAACAACACCCAACAGATGGTGACAATCGCGAAATTCACCAATGCCGAGTCGGCCATGAACTACTATAATCTTCTCGTCAAGGACGAGATGTTCAGTGCGGACATCAATAGAAAAACCATTATACCTTATGCCATTTCCGCCGTCAACTACACCTCCTTCTACAACAACAAGGATGGACGTGTCTTTTACGACGATTTTTTCAAAGAACATTATCTTCAAGAACCTTGATCTTGAACTGGTTTAAAAAAAATAATAACGAAACTTTGATATTATGAAAGAAATTGATACTCGTGAAACTGGCGTTATCAACGTCATCGCGCAAGGCACCCAAGTAGAGGGAAGCATCATCACCAACGGCGACTGTCGCATTGACGGTGTGGTAAAAGGAAATCTCACCTCCAAGGCCAAGATTATCATTGGCCGTAGCGGCAAGGTGGACGGCAATGTCACCTGTACCAACATTGAGGTTGAGGGTACCATTCGTGCGGAAAGTCTGAATGTCAGCGATCTGGTTTTCCTCAAGGCTACCGCCAATGTGGTGGGCAATATCAGTGCGGGAAAGATTGCCATTGAGCCAGGTGCTGAATTCTCCGGCAATTGCAAGATGAACAACCAGCGCGCCGCTGCCGCTGCCGCTCCGCAATCAGAGAAAAGATAGTTCGGACATCCGATGTCCTCCAAGAGAGCATCTAACGGTCGCGCCCTGCATAATTACGCCTACTATTCCAACATGGGGATAGAGATGGGCGTGATTATTGCTGCGGGCGTGTTTGGTGGTGTGAAGCTGGACGAGAAGTTGAACTCTTCTCCAGCCTTCACGGTCATCCTGTCTTTGACTGCGGTGGCCATTGCCATGTATGTGATGATCAAATCGGTGCTTCATTCCAAAAACGAAAAAAAAGATGAGCCAAAAGATACCCATTAGAAAGTTCTCCTTTCGCATTATTATTTTCTCCGTGGTCATCGCCGGTCTCACGGTGCTGTTCCAATGGCTTTTCCCACAATATGCTTCACCCGCCCTGCCGTTTATCGTGCTCTTTTTCTTCGTCATTACGCTTTTCACGATGTTTGTCGTCATGCGCGACGATCAAGGGAAGGAGGGCAAGCGTTTTGTCTCCAACTATATGCTTTCGCGAGTCGTGAAGCTTCTCTCTTGTTTGCTTTTCCTCCTGCTCTACCTGTTCCTCAACAGGGCCGATGCCATACGTTTTGCCATTGCGTTCCTCGTCATATATTTCCTCTATTCCATCTTTGAGGTGGTCCTGTTGCGCATGGAAAACAGGGAAATCCAGAAAAAACCAACTGCAGAAACAAAAAACACCCCCCAATGAATACATCCCGTAAAATAAAAGACGACCTTTATTATATAGGAGCCTCCGACCGTCGGTTGGCCCAATTTGAGAATATGATGCCCGTGCCTCGCGGCGTCTCCTACAATTCATACGTTTTGATGGATGAGAAGACCGCCTTGCTCGACACGGCAGACAATGCCGTGGGCGCGCAGTTTCTGGAAAATCTGCAAGGCACGCTCGCCGGACGCCCTTTGGACTACATCATCGTCCATCATGTGGAGCC
The DNA here is from genome assembly GCA_017394765.1 of Bacteroidales bacterium. The sequence goes on from JAFPXF010000074.1 coordinate 104,174, forward strand.
TGACCATCTGGCTCTTTTGGAGGAGGTCTTGTTGCGCCATCCGCAGGCTGTCGTGGTCTGCAGCGCCATGGCTGGCAAGTTTATCCAGCAATTTTTCCCGCACGGCCTCCAAGTCAACATCCAGACAGTGAAAGAGGGTGACACACTCAACACAGGCAGACACACGCTTGCCTTTGTCACTGCACAAATGGTACACTGGCCCGAAGTGGTCGTCTCTTACGAGTCTGAATACGGCATTCTCTTCTCCGCCGATGCTTTCGGCACGTTCGGGGCTCTTGGCGGCAACCTCTATGCCGATGAGGTAAACTTCGATCGCGACTGGATCGACGAGGCTCGTCGCTACTACACCAACATCGTGGGCAAATATGGCATTCAGGTGCAGACTTTGCTCAAGAAAGCTGCTAATCTTGACATCAAGATGATCTGCCCGCTGCATGGTCCTGTTTGGCGTCAGGATATAGGCTACTTCATCGAAAAACATGACCTGTGGAGCCGTTATGAACCCGAGCAGACGGCCGCCGTTGTCATCTACGGATCGATGTACGGTCACACGGAGTCCGCTGCCACTGTCGTGGCTAACAAGTTGGGCGAAAAGGGCTTCAGAGATGTGCGTATGTATGATGTCGCTGTCACGCATGTCTCCTATTTGGTGTCGGAGACTTTCCGCTGCAGTCACATCGTGTTGGTGGCCCCCACCTACAACGGCGGTCTCTATCCTCCCATGGAAAACTATCTGCTGGATTTGAAGGCTCATTTCCTGACCGGACGCACCTTCGGCATTGTCGAGAATGGCACTTGGGCACCCGTGGCTGCCAAGGAGATTCAGAAGATATTCTCCGAGATGAAACCCAACACGATAGTGGAGCCCATCGTCACCCTCAAGTCCGCTATGAAGGAGGAACAGATGGGGCAAGTCGATCAGTTGGTGGAAGCATTGGGATAACAAAGTCAAAACTCAAAACAGGGTTAACGCAAGCGTTGTCCAATCGTTGAATCATGCATTTCCATCCCATCACTATTGCTGATCGCCCGATTTTCCTAAAATATTTTCAGGATGACCGCACCACTTGTGACTGGACCTTCGCCAATCTCTTTTGCTGGCAGGATCATTACAAGATGGAATGGGCGGAAAGGGAATCGTGGCTGATTATCCGTTGCCATCTCAATGGCGAACGCCGCATCGGCTATATGGTCATTGACATTGATGACACGCATCCCTACAGCGAGATTGTACCTTTGTTGGCGCAGGAGGCGGATGAGCACGGACACCCCCTGATGCTCGTCAGCTTCAGTGAGCGCGAGTGCGGCCAGCTGCTGTCACAGTGCCCCGACTCCTTTGTGCTGGACCGCAATCGGGATTTGGAGGACTATGTCTATAGCCGCGCGGAACTGGCCGAGTTGCGTGGGCGGAAGTTTGCGCCCAAACGCAACCATGTCAACAAGTTCACGCGCCTTTATGACTATACTTACGGAGCTCTTACGCGTGCGGACTTTGACGAGTGCCTCCGTTTGGAGAGTGTATGGCGCGGGCAGCATGGTGATTCCTCCGACGGGCCTTCAGCCGAGCAGCAGGCCATCCGCCATGCCTTCGACCATTTCGAGGAGCTGCAGCTTCTTGGCGGTGTGCTGCGCGTGGATGGCCATATCGTGGCCTTTACATACGGCTCCCGGCTCAATGACCACACCTTTTGCACGCATGTGGAGAAGGCCGACACTTCATACGACGGTGCGTACGCCATGATCAACCACCTTTTCGCCCGGTATTTGCCGCCTCAATATACGCTTGTCAACCGGGAAGAGGACTTGGGACTACCCGGCCTGCGCAAGGCCAAGCTTTCCTACATGCCTGTCAATATGGCTCCCAAAATACTGGCTCTCCATCTGACATCCGACATGCGCGACATCCTCCATGTGTGGCAAGTCTGCTTTGGTGACGAGGACACTTTTGTGCACAGCTTCCTTGTCCGCTATTATTTTCCCGATTGCACTTTTGTGCGTCGTGACGGCGGGCATGTGGTTTCCATGGCATTCGTGATCCCTTGCATCACGGAGTTGGGCCCCACTGCGTACTTGTACGGCATCGCCACGCTGCCTGGGTATCGTGGCAAGGGACTTGCCCGCGAGGTGATTCACGAAGCCGTCACGGCTGCCCGTAGTTGCGGTTTCGCCGCCGCCATGCTTATTCCTGCCGAGGCGGCATTGAAGCCATACTATCAGCAGTTTGGCTTTATCGACAGTGACATACCCGTCATCTTTACCAATGAACTGGACCTCGGTACCGGTGACGACACCAGAAATCGGGCCATGGTCGCACCTTTTTCGGAGGGCATCGCCTTGCCCGATGAGATTTCTTGCCTGGCCAGTTTGTAGAGAGTGTGTGCGGCACTGGATGCCGCAAACATAATAAACGTTGGAATAGCCCGTCTTTGTTGTTTCTTCAGGTCAACTGCTATATCATTCCCTTTTTTCAAGCGACAGCCCGGGAGTGTGGATCCGGCTCTGAACCCTATTTTTTTTTTTCGTACTTTTGCACCCTCGTATCCCAACTAAATATTTGGCATCATGTATAAAATCGTCAAGAAACAAGAACTCGGACAAGACACCTATTTGATTGAAGTTGAAGCCCCGAAGATCGCTTTGGCCGCCCTTCCCGGCCAGTTTGTCATCGTCAAGGCTGATGAACACGCCGAACGCATTCCCTTGACGGTGAGCGATGCCGATCTTCAGGACGGAACTATCGCTTTGGTGGTGAAAACCATAGGTTACTCCACTCGCAAGATGGTGACTTTTGAAGTGGGACAATCTTTTCAGGATGTGGTAGGTCCTCTTGGCCGGCCGTCGGAGTTTATACACCGGCCGATGGAGGAGCTTCGGAGATCGCGTTACTGTTTCATCGCGGGCGGTGTCGGCATCGCGCCGATATTCCCCTTGGTCAAATGGATGGCACAGCATCGGTTGGAATGTGATGTCATCATCGGAGCCCGCATAGAATCATTGTTGTTCTATGTGGAGAAGTTGCGTGCCATAAATCCCAACCTGTACATTGCCACCGATGACGGCAGTGCGGGTTTCAAGGGAAATGTGACAGACATGTTGGGACATTTGGTGGAACAGGAGGGACGTCATTATGACGAGATCACGGCCATCGGTCCGATGATCATGATGAAGTTCGTGGCCCGCAAGGCCGCAGCTCTGAACATCCCTTGCGTGGCCAGCCTCAACGCCTTGATGGTGGATGGCACGGGCATGTGCGGTGCCTGCCGCGTCAGCGTAGGCGGCGAAACCAAATTCACATGCGTCGATGGACCTGAGTTTAACGCCTCCTTGATTGATTTCGACGAGTGCATGCGCCGTCAGGCCATGTACGACCACATAGAGGAACACAAGCACAAAGATTGCCAGTGCTGGGAGACATCCCCCGTTGTGCCGGAATCTGCAAAAACCCAGGGCCGTGTGCCGGTGCGCGAGCAGCCTGCTGAGCAACGTCGCCAGAACTTTGAGGAGGTCTGCTACGGATACAATGAACAGGAAGCCATGGCGGAAGCCAAGCGTTGCCTTAACTGCAAGAGGCCGCAGTGCGTATCCGGTTGTCCTGTGCAAATCAACATACCAGCCTTCATCCACGCTGTGGCGGAAGGAAATTTCGCCGAGGCTGCGCGCATCATCAACGAGGATTCCGCCCTGCCCGCTGTCTGCGGGCGTGTGTGTCCGCAGGAGACACAGTGCGAGGGCAAGTGTGTTCTCGGTCGCAAGGGCGAACCCGTGGCCATCGGGAAGTTGGAGCGCTTTGTGGGCGACTGGTCACGGGAGCACAAGCTCACTTTTGCCAAGCCGGCTTCCGACAACGGCCGCAAGGTGGCTGTCATCGGCAGCGGCCCGTCGGGACTCACTTGTGCCAAGGAACTTCGGATGAAGGGCTACAATGTCACCGTCTTCGAGGCCCTGCACGAGTTCGGCGGCGTCTTGGTGTACGGCATCCCCGAGTTTCGTCTTCCCAAGAAAAAGGTGGTCCGACCCGAAGTCGAGAATGTCAAGAAGCTGGGCGTGCGCTTTGAGAGCGATATTGTCATAGGGCGCACTGTGACGGTGGACGACCTGCTGACCCAGTGGGGCTATGATGCCATCTATTTGGGCACTGGTGCGGGATTTCCGAACTTTTTGGGCGTGGAGGGGGAGAATCTATGTGGTGTGGTCTCGGCCAACGAGTTTTTGACACGAAACAATCTGCTGTTTTCGTATAAGGAGGGTTACGAGACCCCCAACTTCGTGGGACGTCATGTCGTCGTGGTCGGTGGTGGAAACGTGGCCATGGATGCCGCGCGCACGGCCATTCGCCTCGGTGCGGAGGTTTCCATTGTTTATCGTCGTTCCGAAGAGGAGTTGCCGGCACGCGCCGAGGAGGTGCACCATGCCAAGGAGGAGGGCGTGCAGTTCAACCTGCTCTGCAACCCTGTGCGCATATTGGGCGACGAAAAAGGCTGGGTGCGCGGTATGACCTGCATTCGCATGGAGTTGGGCGAACCCGATGCCTCCGGCAGAAGACGTCCGGTTCCCATTCCGGGCTCTGAATTCACCCTTGACGCAGACATGGCCATCATAGCCGTGGGTACTTCCCCAAATCCGTTGGTGGCTTCCACCACGCAGGGATTGAACGTGAACCGCCACGGATGCGTCACTGCCGATGAGCGTGGAAGGACCTCGCATCCGAAGATCTTCGCGGGTGGCGATATCGTGACCGGCGCGGCCACCGTCATCCTTGCCATGGGCGCTGGCAAAGAGGCCGCCAAGGCTATCGACGAGTATCTGATGGGATAGATTTGGCGGTGGTTGGAGGTTGGTGGATCATTTTTGGGGACAAGGGCAAGGACAAATAGAATATCAGCTTGTTATAATAAAATTGAGGCACACTATTTTCAGTATGCTTACATTATTAATCGATTTTTTTGGGTTTCACAGCTTCATTGACGCAGAAGTAATTCGTGTTACCAACAGTGATCAGTGAAGAGTGATCAGAAGGGGATTGGGTAAGGAAATGCGCTGCGGTGGCTACAACCGCCCATCCATCCCCGTTAGGGGATGCATATCTGTAGCCGATGGCGTTCCCCCGCGTGTCCCCACATCCCCGTAG
>JAFPXF010000075.1 GCA_017394765.1 Bacteroidales bacterium
ACAAGAAAGTCATCCGCAAAGACATCTTAGTGAATGAAATTGAAGACTACATCAAACGTCTGAAAATCGACTAAGGAGGACTTCTTCATATACAATACAACAATCCAAATCTCTTTCCATGTTCAAAAAAACTCTCCTTTCTCTCACCCTTGTCGCCGCCGTACTGACACTGGCGGCCCAGCAGAAGCTCACATACGATTTTGTGGTACGCGACGGTGCGCCCCTCAAAATGGACGTTTACGTGCCTCCCGTGCAAGATGAGCATCATCCATGTCTGATCTTCGCCTTCGGCGGCGGATTCGTCTCCGGTTCCCGCAACGACACCACGCAGGTAAACCCGATGGTGCGCTGGGCCGCCCAGAACGGATTTGTGCTCGTGGCCTTCGACTACCGCCTCGGATTGAAGGGAGAGCACAACTACTCCATCGCCTCCGGCATCAAGAAATTCCAAAACGCGATTGACATGGCGGCGGAGGACCTGCTGGCCTGCACAGACTACATCCTGAAGAATCTGCTGAAGACCCCGCAATTCACCATCGACCCCAAGTACATCGTCACTTTGGGCAGCAGTGCGGGCGCCATCACGGCACTGCAGGCAGACTACATGCTTGGCAACCGCTTCGGCGGTGCGAAGGCCCTGCCGGAAGATTTCCGCTATGCGGGCGTGATGTCCTTCGCCGGCGCCATCTTCTCCGACAAGGGCAGCGTCAAATACCGCGTGCAGCCGCCCGCCCCCACCCTGCTCTGCCACGGCACCGACGACCAGCTGGTCTTCTACAAACAGATCCAGATCTTCAACATCGGCTTTTTCGGGAGCAACACGCTCGCACGCCGCTTCGAGAAATTCGACTACCCCTATATGATCCGCCGCTACAAGGGCGTCGCCCATGAGGTCGCCGCAGCCTATATCCGCGACACACGCGCCATCAACGAGTTCATCGACGACTATGTCTTCAAGGGCCGCAAATTACAACAAGACATCACCATCCAAGACCCTGACGTTCCTTATCTCTCTTGGGCAAGGTTCAAAGTAAGGGATTTGAAAAGGATGGAACAATAGGATCACCAAGCACATCGGCCAGATAATCAAAAGATTATTATTGGAAAGTTGATGTTGTAATTATCATCATCAAATCCTTCCCAGCATTTTCCGCCCCCGCACCATCGTTCGGAGGTCCACGCGGACACTGTAGTCGCGCATGTAGAGGTCGTCGGCGGCGGCTACAAGCTCGTCGGGGATGTCGGTAGTCGGCAACGCGTCGGTGGGGAAAAGGACACCGGGGCGAAGTTGTGCCGCGGATGTGTTGTCAAGCAGGCGGCATCCCACCCAGCTTTTGCGGCCCGCGAGCACGGCGAAGATATTGCGGACAAAGCCACCCTTGTTGCTCACCAGCCAGATATCCGCGGGCAGGAAGATGAGCAGTAGAGACGCAGCCGCCATGTCGAAAGCGCGCTTGGCGCGGCGGTGCGCACGCTGCGTGATGGCATCCTCGGCCGCCATGTATGGCGAATCGGCATCGAATATGGAGTTACTGCCAATGACTGTGTTGGTGCCCTCAGGAGCGATGCGGTACTCAATCCGGAAGGAGCGCAACTGTTGCATCCAATCGATAATTTCATGCGTCGGCATGTCTTTGGCGCAGAAGATCACCTCATTGAGGCGATACAGCGGCAACAAATCGCGAATTTGCGACAATTTGCCAATAAGATTTTCCGTTTGCAGGGCATTGTCGTCACAATCGACAATACCGGCGAACTCACACTTGGGCTCCATCATGCGCACGAGCTCCATCACGCGGGCGCTCTCCGCAGTTTTGCCCACCACCGCGATGCGCCGACGGCTGGTCGTATCCAGATCAAAACCCTTGACATGGAGCCGTTTGAGCACATAGCGCACCAAATCGACCGCAATGACGGTCCACATGGCACCCATCACCACCACGGCGCGCGAAAAACGCAACGTCTCCGGCAACAGCGCATACACCAACAATATGGCGACAGTGCCCAGTGCGATGCCCTTGTTGACGTGAGTAAGTCGCGTGGGCTTCCGGTAGCCTTTGCAGAGAGCGATGGCCAAGAGCCAAACCAGCACATACAAGGGGATGACAAGATAATAGTAGTAATCGGGGTACGAACTGTTACGCTGCACCAAGACATTCCGCGACCAATACAACGCCAACACAAGCATGCCGGCATAGACCAGCATGAAGTCGAGGAGAGGCAACAACAACTTGAGGGCGATGCGCTTGATAGCTGCCAACGAGGCCCGTAGCCATATAGCGCAATTGATCATGAAATTGAAGAACCCCGCATTCGCCTGAGAGAAGTGTTTGCGGGCAAAAATCTGCATCGCCTTGTAGAAGACATGCACATAATTAAGACTTCCTGTCTTGGTGCTCTCGCCCTTGTAGTGAATGATGCGCGTTTCCGGGAAATAGTAGTTCTTATAGCCGCCCTTGAGGATACGATACGAGAGGTCGATGTCCTCGCCGTACATAAAGTAGTCCTCGTCGAGGAGGCCGACTTTATCGAGCACGCTGCGACGCATCATCATGAAGGCGCCGGCGAGCACCTCGACGGAGTGGATTTCGTCTTCGCTGAGGTAAGAAAGGTGATAGGCTCCGAACGTGCGGGAACGCGGGAAAAGCTTGGAGAGACCGAAGAGCTTGTAAAAGGCCACGGAGGGCAGCGGGATGCCGCGTTTGGACTCGGGCAGGAATTCACCCTTGCCGTTGACCATCTTCACGCCAAGGCCACCCGCGTCGGGTGTCTCGTCCATGAAGCGGATGCACTTCTCGAAGGTATCCTCCTCCACCACCGTGTCCGGATTGAGCAGCAGCACATATTCACCCGTGGAGATGCGGATAGCCTGGTTGTTGGCCTTGGCAAAGCCTACATTCTCTTTGTTGGCGATGAGCTTGACCTGCGGAAACTTCGCTGCCACCATGGCGAGCGAATCATCAGAGGAGTCATTATCAACCACGAAAACCTCGCCGTCCACGTTGCGCAGGGCCTTACAGACAGAAGTCAGGGCCTGCTCCAGGAAAGCGGAGACGTTATAGTTGACGATGACGACACTGAGTTTCATGGAAACGGTTTAGAAATAGGCCAGCACGGTTTTCTTGGAGACCGTCTTGTCGCCCACGCGCACGGCCACCTGCACATCGAGGGGCAGGAAGACATCCACACGAGAGCCGAACTTGATCATGCCAACCTCGTCGCCTTGCAACACATGGTCGCCCTTCTTGGGATAACAGATGATACGGCGGGCCACAAAGCCGGCGATTTGGCGGAAAAGAACTTTCCGGTGATCATCTTTGGCCACCACGACAGTGGTGTGCTCGTTATCGACGGAAGACTTCGGCAACTTGGCCAACACATACTTGCCGGGATGGTAGGCAATATATTCGACGTTACCGTCTATGGGATAGCTGTTGACGTGGACGTTATGGACGGACATAAAGATGGATATCTTGAGCCGTTCATCCTTGAAATATTCGTATTCGAAAGCGGGACCGACGGAGAGAACGGTGCCGTCGGCAGGTGCCAGCACACCGTTTTCAACCTTGTTGACGATGCGGTAAGGCACGCGGAAAAAACGCACAATCATGAAGGTTATCACCACCATGACGGCGAAAAAGAGGACACTGACCCACCAAAGATTGGCCAAGAAGAGCACATAGCACACCGTAAGCAGCACCACCGACAAAAGGGTGATGAAGATGCTGACTTTGCCCGCCTCGTGGAACTTCATGCGCGCAACAATTAATTGACGTACAGGATATAGGTGTTACGCGGAATATTGTTCTCGCTGGAAATCTTGACAAACTGTCTCGGGAACATCTTGTCATTCATGTAGTGCGTGCCCGAATAGTTGTAGGTATAGACAATCTCGCGGGTGACGATGCCTGCCGTCTTGGTGGTTTCTGTCTCCGTGAGCTTGTTGTTCAAATAATAGCCCGCATAGCCGGCGTATGCAAACTGCAAACCATAGAACGGATTGTAGGACTCCAAATCATATTGGTAGGTGCGGGTGATCTCCTGACGAAGGTCGGGGTACTCTTCCACAATCGTGGAGATGTTGTCGTATTTCTTGTGCTTGCCGGGATCGTAGGTGATGGTCTTGTCGCAATGCAGCACGAGGTCCTTGGTGCCACTCTGGCGGATCATTTCCATGACCGGCTTCGGGTCGCCAATAAAGGAGCTGTAGAGGCTGCTCTTGTTGAGGATGCTGAAGCTGTCATAGAAGGCCTTGTCATAAACCTCATGGATGTTCGTGATGCGGGTGGTCTCCTCGTCGCGGGTGAAGGTGATCTCCTGCCGCACGGTGTCGTTGACGGAATAGACCATCTTGTCCACCAGGCGGTCGGTGTAGGTCATCACAATCTTCTCGGTGTAATCCTTTCCCTTGTGGACAATTTCGGAGACGGTTTTGTCCTTGTTATAGGTAAAATCGTATGTCTCCAAAGAATCAATTGTAATGGAGGTGAGCACGCCCTTTTTGTCGTAGTTATAGACCTCATTGGGCTCATACACATTGCTCAGGTACCAAATCTTGCTGATTTTGCACTTGCGGTTATAGATTTCGTCGTCGGGTTTACAAGAGACGAGGGCCGTGATGCAGAAGGCCGCCAAGATGATGAAGGAGAGATATTTTTTCATAATACGCATTATTGTAAAAAGCGGGCAAAGATACAAAATTTATGCACGAACACGACAAGAAGGGCGAAAAAAACAAACATGGGGTTCCTGCATCTGCCAGCATAATTGTTGCATAAAAACAATAACCATACTTTATATTTCAATAATGTATATCTTTGCAATCTTGTTCAAAATGCCCTGCTCTTCAGCAGTCATGTTATTATAAAATATTGAAAATAAGATTCTAACACCGCCACAAGCAGATTCAAAATCATGAAAAAAATCATCACATTTGTTTTGGTCTTATCTTGTTTCTCCGCTTTTGCGCAGTGGGATGTGAATCCGCACCTGTTTGAATCAAACATGACTGTCACCAACGCCATTTTCGACTTTGACACCAATACCGTAAACAATGACAGCCTGCAAATTGTCGCCTTCAGCGGAACAGAATGCAGAGGATATGTGCCGTTTTTCAATCCACACACAATCAATGGCCAAAACGCCTACTTTTATTTTCTCATGATTCATGGACAAAGCGGCGATTCAATTCAAATTTGCGTCTGGGACAATGCCTCACAATCATTTTGGTACAAGTCGCCCGTCTTTATTTTTGAGAACGACACCATCATGGGCACTCCTTTTACGCCAAACATTTTATATGCAGGCTACAAGGTCACTTTCGATGCCAATGGCGGCTTGGGGGCGATGCCCTATCAACATTTCCATCATGAGACGGTCCAAAACCTTTCACCGAACACCTTTACGAGGATCGGCATGCACTTTGCCGGATGGTCCGGCACGCCAAGTGGCTCGGTGGAATATACAGACGGGGCCTCATTCTCCACCACATCCGACACCACCTTGTATGCCCAATGGGAATACGACACGTACATGATCACCTATCACAACGATTATGGGACCTTGCCCAACGATGCACCCGACACCTACACATACGACTCTCCCATGGTCACGCTTCCCGTTCTCACTCGAGCGGATTTCATATTTGGAGGATGGTATTCGGATGCTCAATATACAGGCAATCCTGTCACGGATATTCCCACCCATTCGACTGGAGACAAAGAGTTCTGGGCCAAATGGTGTCCCGCACCCGTAAGCATCACCTTATCAGCGTGCGGCAGCTACATCTGGAACGGCACCGAATACACGCAAAGCGGCGACTATACTTTCAGCCACCCCGACACCAACGGCTGCACGCAGGTGGACACGCTGCACCTCACGATACACAACCCGATGCACACGGCGGTCACCGTCAGCGAATGCGAGGCCTACACCTGGAACGGCACCGAATACACGCAAAGCGGCGACTACACTTTCAGCCACCCTGACACCAACGGCTGCGCGCAGGTGGACACGCTGCACCTGACACTCCACCAGCCACAGCAGAGCGAGTTCACCGTGGAAGTGCCCGACGACTGCTACATCTGGAACGGCACCGAATACTGCACGAACGGCGACTACACGCAAGTGCTCACAGACGAGTTCGGCTGCGACAGCACCGTGACCATGCACCTGACACTCCGAGTTGGCATCGGCACACGCACCTTGGGCAACATTACATTGTATCCGAATCCAACTCGCGGGACAGTGCGGATTCAGCATTCAGCATCCAGAATCCAAGTTGTTGCATTATATGAGGTGTCAGGAAGAGTGTTGGACAAAGTGATCGTGAACGGCCATACCGCAGTGATCGACCTGTCGAGGCACCCTTCGGGCACCTACTTTCTGCGCATCACGACGGAGAATGGCGTGGCAACTGACAAGGTGGTGAAAAGCAGGTAGTCCACCAACCATTCCGGGAAGCGACAGATTGGAAGCATCGTGAGCACAGCCCGGTTTTCTTGCCAATGGCCCACGATGAATTTTTATTATTTTTGCAGCCCCAAAAAAACGGACCCCGTGAATATCTACAAAGCCGACTTGCACACCCACACACTGCTCTCCCCTTGCGGGGACTTGGAGATGACGCCCGACAACATCATCGCCCTGGCCCTTGAGCGCGGGGTGGATGTCATCGCCATCACCGACCACAACTCCACGCGCCATTGTCGCCTTGCGGAGCACTACTCCACCAACCGCGACATCTTTGTGCTCTGCGGCGCCGAGGTCACCACCAAGGAGGAGGCCCACTGTCTCTGCTATATGCCCGACCATGAGCGGCTCGACATGTTGCAAGAGTATCTTGACAAACATCTCCCCGACATCCCCAACGACCCTGACTTTTTCGGCGACCAAGTGCAAATCGATGAAGATTTCAATATCGTCTATGAGGAGCCACGCCTGTTGACCTCTGCCATCGACCAATCGGTCAACCAGATTGCGGATTTCGTGCATTCCATCGGCGGTCTCTTCGTGCCGGCGCATATCGACAAGACCAAGAACAGTCTCATCGCACAACTCGGCTTCATCCCCTTCGACCTCGAATACGATGCCGTGGAGCTCTCCGAGCACGGCAACAAGGACGAGATTCTAAAAGTACACAAATATCTCAAAAACAAAACATTCACCCGCAGCTCCGATGCGCACATACCCGACAGGGTGGGCATATCGCCGTGCTACCTCCAGCTGGAGACCCGCAGTTTCGAGGAAATAGCCAAAGCGTTCCGTCAGGAAGAAGGCAGGGAGGTGATGTTAGAAAGGAATTGAGAATGGAGAATTTAATACATTAAGCGGCCCCGAAGGGGTAAGAGTTTAGTAAAACTTGATAATTTAACAGTTTAATATTTAATAGTTTAGAAAATATTACAATGACAGTAAAAGATCTTATCGAGAAAATGAACCTCACCATTTTTTGCGGCGAGGAGAACGTAGGTAACGAAATCAAGGGCGGCTATGTGTCCGACCTGCTGAGCGATGTGATGGGCTTCGCCCAAGAGGGCAACGTCTGGGTGACGCTGCAGACTCACAAGAACGTCATTGCCATCGCGTCCCTCAAGGAGCTGGCATGCGTGGTGCTCGTGAAGGGCAACAAACCTGACGACGACATGCTGGAGCAGGCCAAGGACGAGGGCATCCCCGTGCTCGGCACCAACGAGCAGACCTTCGAAGTGGCCGGAAAGATATATCAATTCCTGAACGCATAGCGATGAAAGACCTGTCGATGCACATCATGGACATCCTGCAGAACTCCACACGCGCCAAGGCTACGGAGATCACGCTGGAGGTCCTCGAAGACTCCGCCAAGGACACCCTCACGCTCATATTCAAGGACAACGGCTGCGGCATGGACGCAGAGACCGTTCAGAAGGTCATCAACCCCTTCTTCACCACCCGCACCACCCGCAAGGTGGGGCTCGGATTGCCGTTGCTCAAACAGAATACCGAGCAGACAGGCGGCTCCCTTGACATCCAGTCGCAGGTGGGCGTGGGCACAACCGTCACCGCCGTGTTCGGCCTCACCCACTTGGACACGCCGCCGATGGGCGACCTGGCCGGCACCATGGTGCTCACCATCTCCGCCCACCCCGAGATTCACTTCATCTTCCACTACAAGCGCGATGACGAGGTGGACTACACGCTTGACACCGACGAAGTCTATGAAATTCTTGACGGCATGCCCATCAGCGACCCGGACGTGATATCGTCGCTCAAAGAAATGGTGCAGGAAAACATTCAATAAATTGGTGAAAAAGTGTATCTTTGCCCGCTTTTTTTCAAACTTGAAAATTATTTGAAATGTTAGTCATCACAACTGTCAATGAATTAGTTGAAAAAGCCTCTGCCGCAAAGGGCGCAGGCAAAAGCATCGGTTTGGTGCCCACCATGGGCGCATTGCACGACGGTCACCTCTCTCTCATACGACGTGCCCGCGAGGAGAACAACATTGTGTTCGTCTCCATTTTCGTCAACCCCGTACAATTCAACAACCAAGACGATTTGGTGAAGTACCCGCGCACGCTGGACCGCGACTTGGAGCTGATCGGCGACTTGGCCGATTTCGTTTTCGCGCCTTCCGTGGAGGAGGTCTTCCCCACCCCACCCTCCGAAGAGTATCATTTCGGTCCCGTGGAGGAGGTGATGGAAGGTGCCGCGCGCCCCGGTCACTTCAATGGCGTGGGTGTCATCGTGGGCCGCCTGCTCAGATGGGTCAACCCAGACAAGGCCTATTTCGGCGAAAAGGACTACCAGCAGATTGCCGTCATCCGCGAACTCAAACGACAGATCGGGGTGCCGGCTGAAATCGTCTGCTGCCCTATCGTTCGCGAAGCCAACGGACTGGCCATGAGCTCCCGCAACCGCCGCCTCTCCCCGCACGAGTTCGAAATTGCCGCCCAGATCCATCGCATCCTGGAGGATTCCAAACTGCTGCCCGACGTGCCCGAGATCAAGCGCTTCGTGGAAATGGAGATCGCCCGCATCCCGGAATTCAAACTCGACTACTTCGAAGTGGCCGACGACCAGACCCTGCAGACCGTTCACTCCATGAACGACGCCTCCGGCGTCATGGGCTTCATCACCGTATATGTCGGAGAAGTGCGCCTGATTGACAATATCCGCTATCGCTAATCCCTAAAGAGACTCATCCCATGAACATAGAACTGCTAAAATCCAAAATACACAGGGTTACCGTCACGGAGGCCAACCTCAGCTATGTGGGCAGCATCACCATTGACGAGACGCTGATGGAGGCCGCCCATCTGATTGAGAACGAGAAGGTGCAGGTGCTCAATGTCAACAACGGCGAACGCCTGGAGACCTACGTCATCAAGGGTGCCAAGGACAGCGGCATCATCTGCCTCAACGGCCCCGCCGCCCGCAAGGCATGCGTTGGCGACGTGGTGGTCATCATCTCCTACTGCTCCATGCCCGTTGAAGAGGCCCGCAGCTTCAAGCCCTGGATCATTTTCCCGAAGGAGGGCAACAAAATTTAATCGCAGGCGAGGATGCCCTCGTCCCCCCTGTAGTCGTATAATCATTAATCGAATATTCAATAATGTACAAACTCATACTTATCCGCCACGGCCAAAGCGAATGGAACCTTTCCAACCAGTTCACGGGTTGGACTGACGTTGACCTGACGGCTCAAGGCGTGGAGGAGGCCAAGCGTGCCGGCCGAATCCTTCGCGATTCCGATCTGGACATCCGTTTCACCTATACTTCTTTCCTGAAACGTGCCATCAAGACCCTCAACTATGTGTTGGAAGAGATGGACCGGATGTGGTTGCCCGTAGAGAAGACATGGCGGCTGAACGAGAAGCACTACGGCATGTTGCAAGGCCAGAACAAAAAAGAGGCCGTCTCCGTGTATGGCGAGGAGCAAGTCCGCCTATGGCGCCGCAGCTATGACGTGGCGCCCGCCCCCATCCCAGACGATGACCCACGTCATCCCAAGTTCGACATCCGCTACCAAGACATCAAATACAAGGATGCGCGCCCCGGCACCGAGTCGCTGCAAGACGCCACCAGACGTATCATCCCCTTGTGGAACGTGAGTATTGTGGAAAGTCTCCGCAAATACAAGCAGGTGATGATTGTGGCGCACGGCAACAGCATCCGCGGCATCATCAAGTTTATGAAGAACATGTCCAATGAGGAAATCGTCAAACTCAACATCCCGACGGGCATTCCCTATCTGATGGAACTGGACGAGGAGATGCAAGTGGTGAGCGACCAGTATATCGGCCTCTCCGAAGAGGAATTGAGGGAATTGCAGGAGAGTGTGGCCAACCAGACCAAGACCAAATAAAAAAAATGCGGATGTTGAATTGACATCTGCTTTTTTTGTTTTTCTAGAGAAAATTTACTATATTTGCCCCCGCAAAAATTGAAACAACAAACAAACTCTATTTTAATAACTTAAAACAATTATTTTATGAAAAAAGTCAGAAATGTCATCATCATTGGTGCTGCTGGAAGAGACTTCCACAACTTCAACACCTTCTTCCGCCACAACAAAAACTACAACGTAGTGGCTTTCACGGCCGAGCAGATCCCCGGTATCGACGACCGTTTGTATCCGAAGGAACTGGCCGGCGAGGATTTGTATCCGAAGGGCATTAAGATCTACCCCGAATCCATGCTGACCGAGTTGATCCAAAAGTTTGATGTTGACGATTGTGTCTTCGCATACAGCGACAAGCCCTATTCTTACGTGATGGGCGTGAGCGCCATCGTGAACGCCGCTGGCGCCAACTTCTGGCTGATGGGCCCGAAGGACACGATGATCCCCTCCAAGAAGCCCGTCATCGCCGTCGGCGCTACCCGTACGGGCTGCGGTAAGTCCCAAACCTCCCGCAAAATCATCGAATACCTCGTCGGTATGGGCTTCAAAGTCGTCGCCGTCCGTCACCCGATGCCTTACGATCCCGATCTGAACAAACAGATCGTCCAACGTTTCGCTTGCGTTGACGACCTCAAATATCAAAACTGCACCATCGAGGAGATGGAAGAGTACGAACCGCACGTGGTCACCAAACGTAACGTCATCTACGCTGGTGTGGACTACGAAGCCATCCTCAAGGGCGGCAAGACCAAAGATCCTCAAACCGGCAAGTGGGTTGAGATGGCTGGCGCCGAGAAGGATCCCGACGGCTGCGACATCGTGCTGTGGGACGGTGGCAACAACGACTTCCCCTTCTACAAACCCGACCTGACCATCGGCGTGGCCGATCCTTTGCGTCCCGGCGCCGAAGTCAGCTACTATCCCGGTGAAGTGGTCGCCCGTATCGCTGACGTCATCGTCATCAACAAGATCGACTCCGCTTCCCTCGAGAACATCAACACCGTGCGTGCCAACCTCGCCAAGATCAACCCGAACGCCAAGCAAATTGACGCCGCTTCCATCCTGACGGTTGACAAACCCGAACTCCTGAAGGGCAAACGCGTCCTCGTGGTCGAAGACGGTCCTACGTTGACCCACGGTGAGATGAAGATCGGTGCCGGCACGGTTGCCGCCATGAAATATGGTGCCGCCGAGCTCGTCGATCCTCGTCCTTACACCGTTGGTGAGCTCACCACCACCTTCGAGCGCTACCCGAACATCGGCACCCTCCTTCCCGCTATGGGCTATGGCGAGCAGCAGATGAAGGACCTCGAGAAGACCATCGCCAACACCAAGTGCGACGCCGTCGTCATCGGCACCCCGATCGACCTGCCGCGCTTCATCAAGATCAAACAACCCGTTGTGAAGGTTGGTTACGAACTCCAGGAGATCGGCACCCCGACCCTGAAGGAAGTTTTGGACGATTTCGTCGCAAAACACAACCTCAAACCCAGAAGAAGAAGAAAATAACCCCTTTCGGTTTTTTTTTACGAGAAGAGGCGTTCCCTTGTGGAGCGCCTCTTTTTTTGCAGATTCACACCTATATCTTCCTTCCCACCTTCTTGAGCATTCGCATCACTTTGCGATGACGCCGGATCATCCAGTTCTCTATCATTTCGTTTTCCGTCATGGGCGCATCCTCTTTCGTGCGCTTTCTCGCATTGATGAACCGAAGATATGCCCCGATGTGCCGCATCTTCTTTTCGTGGTAGATCAGGTCAAACGGGATGAGAACAGCGGTATCCTCAATGTTGTGCATCAGATGGTTCACGGCCGTGCCGAACATAAGCATCTGGGAGGTGATGGAGATATACGCCGTCACATTCGGCGGGATGTTCACCCCGCGCATTCTGGCCGCCTCCCGGAGCAACTTGTAGTCTTCCGCCAGATCCTCCTTGTGTACAACCAGGTCCATCAATCCCGGATCAGAATCCGGCATGATGGTCTGGTCATCCCACGGACGAACAAGCTCATCCTTGTCACCATAGTGTTTCCAGAGGAAATGGTAAATCAGATCCCTGACAATATGGTCGTATGACGGATATACGGTTATCTTTCCAAAGAAGTAGAGCAGATTGGGGTTCTTCATGATAATGGCCACCAAGCCATCCCACAAGTTGTCAAGAGCAAAAATGGACTTTGAACCATTCTTGGAACTCTGATATGCCGGGGCCACAAAATTGCGTCCGAGTTCCAGCACATGCGGCAGGTACTCATCGATAAACTTCTGGGAGAAGCGGAACTGATGGGAACTTGCCATGATTGGCTGACCCTTCTCGTCAAACTTTGCATCAGAGCCATAGAAGAAGCGATAGCCGCCTACAATTGCCTCGTTGTCAGGGTCCCATATAATCAACTGCTTGTAGGGGTTCTCCATTTTGTCGTATTCGTCAAGGTCCACCGCATTGCCCGTGGAGCCGCCGGCTTCGCGGAAAGTCAGCTCGCGCAGTCTTCCGACCTCCGTCAAGACATGGGGGGAATCTTGCCAGGTTACGATGTAGAGCTCATTGTGCCCCTTGTTGGTGTCTTCCAGTTTCTTGGATTTGGTAAGTTCTGCCTTCAGCAGTTCAACCGGTACAGGATCAATTATGGTATTCATCGTGATAAATTATTGTCAATCAATACTGGATGGCCATGGATTGGAGACTATGCCCGCCATGTCACGCATAACCTTGTGCGCCGCATCGCGTATGCGGGCCGCATCCTCCTTACGGGGGGTGCTGGGATCAGGCATGATCGGGTCTCCCACATGGAGGGTGAGCAGGGGTTCGTCCTTGCTGAAGAATCTGCGCCACCCGGTGCGCGGCCTGAACGAGATCACCATTGGAACAACGGGAAGGGCATATTTGCAGGCCATATTGAAGGCCCCAATCTTGAAAGGCCGGATCGGAGCATAGAATTTCCAGCTGCAGCTTTCGGGGAATATGTGGATCCATTGCTTGTCAGCGTGCAGTTCATCCATTGCCTGGTCAAACTTCCGAAGGCCACTGTAGTTGTCCGGGATGGCGACGCCGCCGATGTGTTTCATCAGGAATCCGTCCTGGCCCTTGAACGGCTCGGAGTACATCGGGATCCATGCCTTGCGGTAGCGCATTGCCTGCAACACGGAAATCATATCCCATCTGCCGATATGATTGCAGACGGTCATCACGCCGTTGGCGAAGAGTCTGCGGTTTTTGCGAATCTTGTCACGGCCCTCAATCCTGAGTCCGTACCGGATGCGGTTGGCCGGAAAAGCCACAAACCAGGTGATACAATATATAATAAAGTGCCAAATCTTGAACTTCAGCGACTTGTCAAGATAGGGGTACGTCCCGTCGAACTTCATATCCTTGCATTTCCCCCGGATGGGAGCCATTTTCTTGAACGGGTCGTCTCCAGAGAAAATCTCGGACGGTTCAGGGACATACGCCCCTTCACTGACCTTGAAGTTGCGATACGCCGGACCGAACGATGAATAATCCTCTAACATAATATAAGAGTAAACAGTAGTGTTAAAAACAAGTGCAAAAATAGCAAAAAAGTGATTGGACGACATGCCTGTCGCGTTTTTTTTTGTAAATTTGCCGTTTCAAAATAGTCAAATCATATTTTATGCTTAAACTAATATTCAGCCCCTATTATGACGGGAACTGTTACGCAGGAAATCCCGACAAAAAACAATGCGAGCTCGGCACGAAGTATGTCGGACCGCTCGGTTTGTTGGACGAATTGGAGCTGAGGGCGGGACTCACCGGAAGGTATTCCGACGATATCCAACGCTCCATCCTCTATGCACGCTCCATTAAAAAAGCCATTGCCGGCAACAAAGATCTGTTTTTCGCCAAGTCGTTTGCCAAAGACAAAATCAGGACGGCCTACGTTGTGTTAGGATGGCGCGATGCCCTTGTGAAAGCAGGTTGGAACAAGACAATTACGGGCAGTAGCCGTCTCGACGGACTGGCTGCTGTGGAAAAGTTTTTCACCGAAAAAGGCGAAGCCGACCGCTGGCGTGCCATCTTGGAACTTTCCATAGCTATGCCTCTGTTGGACAAAGACGACTGCATCGAGGTTGCATGTAAGAAGGAACACTTGGAACCGCTTTACAGACAGCTGTTCGAAAATATGGAAAAAAACGGCTGTACGATTAGCTACGCCCCGATGGACATTGCTAACAATCTGCACCAAAAAGCCAAAGTTCTATCGTTCAAAAACGACCTCGAAATGGCCGAATGGCTGGTGCAACAGAAGTTGGGCGACAACGATGTGGTGGTATGCGATGACGCATCCATTCTGAACCTCAACCTCTCATTGGAGGGAAAGCCCCAGTTCGGTGATGAGAGCAATGCCATAGGCGCCGTGATGCAGATTTTCACGTTAGGGCTCCAACTGTTCAATAAGCCACTCAACCTCAACACGTTGTTGGCATACCTGCAACTGCCGTCAACGCCTCTCGCCTCGACATGCGTGAAACGAACTAATAAGAAGGATGGTACATACTATTACCCGTCGCTACGCCGTGTTCTTTTTGATCAATTGCTGGAAGACAACGGCATTGGTACAGCGTGGAATACGCTTATCAATGAAGCGGTGTACGACCACGAAGGTAAGGATATTTCCAAATCGCCCCAAAGAGCCACTGCTTTGTTGTTCATCAACCAATGGACAAAGGTTGAAGAAATTGGCGGCAAGTACACCGTGAAGAAGAAAATTGTTGTGGATTTTCTCGATGCTATGAAAAAATGGGCAAAAAAGAATCTGTTCGACGAGAACAAAGCCCTGCAGTTCAATGCGGTGGCCGATAACTGCGATACAATGAATTTGATTTTAGAAGATGAGCCTGATGTAATCAACACCAGCGATCTTTTGCTGTGGACTTCGCAAATTACACGACCTGTGACATTGCTCAACCAGCCGGCTCGGGTAGGTTGCATCAACGTTACGCACTCCGTCGCCGACATCCAAACCGCCCCCGACACCCTTTATTGGGCATGCACCACTCCAGAGTACAACTTCAGGTACGACCTTGAATTTCTTAATCCTAACGAAATATCCATTCTTGAACAAAACGGTATTAAGGTGTCCAGCCGGGAAACAGTGCTAAAAGCCCGACGCGAGGTTATGTTAGGCGTTTTGTCGAAAGTGAAGAAGCAGATTTTCCTACTCGAATGCGACATCATCGGAGGCTCGCTCCCTGTTGAAGACCCTGTCGCCACGGAGTTGCGACTCACAGGAAAACTCAATATAAAACCCGAAGCTCCCAACTTGAAAGGCTGGATAAAAAACAATGTGATGTCCGGTTCCACCAAGCAAGGGGAGTATAAGGTGAAGCCTTCGGTATTCAAATTGCTTGACACGGAGAAGGCTAACGGTGGTCTCAAGAAGGAGATGGAAAGCTACAGCAGCCTCGACGAACTCATCCAAAGGCCATTCGACTATGTGATGGATTATATTCTTGGCCTGCACCAATATGGCACGGCTGCAATGGCCGACATGGACACCGTGAAGGGAAATGTGGCCCACGCATACATGGAAAAGTTGACGGAAAACGGAAACAGTGTGATAGCGGATATGATAAAGCTGCATGGCACTGATTTTGAAACGCAAATCAACCTTTTGGCCGAAACACAGGGAGCCATACTGCTTTTAGAAGAAAATGAATTGGAATTCAAGCGTTTCAAGAGTCTTTTGAAAAAAAGTGTCGGCATCTTACTTGATATCATAGACCAAAACCATCTGACCATTGTTGGGGCGGAACAATATTACGAAGCCGATGTGCCTGTCATTGGGAAAATGAACGCCCGCATCGACTATGTGCTTACCGACAACAACGGCGATTATGTGATTATCGATTTCAAATGGAACGAGAGCACAACTTACCAAAAGAAACTCGCACAAAATGATGCGTTTCAACTGGCGGTTTACAAGGCTGTAGTGGAAAAATATCTGGAAGACAATAATGACAAACACAAGGTCTGTTTTATGGGCTACTATGCCTTGCCACGACATACCCTTTACACCGTTTACGACAATCTGAAACACATAAACATAGAAATAGTCGTACCAGATAGCAGCAACGACTTGATGCCGCTGGCCGCCAATTCCTACTCTTATAGGATGGAGCAACTGAAATCAGGCCTTATCGAAGAAGGCGAGAGCATGGAACTCGCCAACTTGCAGTATGTGAAGGATACTTTGAGCAAGCAACTCTATCCGCTTAGAGGCGACTACAATGATAACACTCTGAAAGCCACCGGTTATGGCAATAAAAACATCGTATTGAAAGGAGGACTTGAATAATGAAAAACATAACCTATATCAACGCCGGAGCCGGTTCGGGCAAGACCTACCGCCTTACCGATGAAATGGTTAACAAGGTCGAACATAAACTCTGCACCCCGTCGCAGATCATCGCTTCCACATTCACCACCGATGCGGCTGCCGACTTGAAGAAAAACGCCCGTGAGAAATTCCTGCAGCATAAATTGTTTTCCGCGGCGGCGGAACTGGATTCCGCAGCCATCGGAACAGTACATTCCATCGGCTTGCAATATATCAAAAAATATTGGTACAAACTGGGGCTGAGCGCTTCGGTCGAAACCATTACCGACGAAGCCAAAACGAGCTATCTCAATCGTACCCTAACCAAAGTTGTCACAGATGCCGATGTGGCCGCATTCAGAGATTATGCCGAAACCTTTGGCATCAAACAAATTAGGTCAAGCAAATATAACTATAATTTCTGGAAACCCTTGGTTCAGGACATGGTGGAAACGGCCGATGCCTTTGGCATCAACGATCTGAAAACATCTGAATGCGAATCCAAAAAGATGGCTCAATTGCTTTTAGGAGCCAATGGACGTTTTTCCTTCATGGCAAACCCGACTAAGAGCGAAAACGATATGCGCACAATGTTTTACAAATGCATTGAACGCATATTCAAGATTGCCCGAGACTGGTCCAAATTGTTCGAACAGTTCAAGGAGGAACACGGCTTGATTGAATTCAACGACATGGAGAGCAAGTTTATCCAGCTGTTGCAGGACAAGGAAGTTCAGGCAGATATCTCGCAGTCGGTGAAATATGTGTTTGTGGATGAGTTCCAAGATTCCAACCCGAAGCAAGTCCAGATTTTCGACATGTTGTCGGATTTGGTGGAACACAGCTACTGGGTGGGCGACCCCAAACAGGCCATCTACGGTTTCCGCGGCTGCGACACGGTGCTGGTGCAGGCCTTGACGGACAAAATTGTCAATGATACAAAAAACAAAGTCCCAGGCATGGACTTCGACACGTTGAAAGAGTCGCGCCGCTCGGTGAAGCCTTTAGTGGACACTACTTCGGCTGTTTTTACCAAGGTGTTTGACAATTTGGACCCTGACATGGTTGTGCTTACAGCCCATAGGAAAGAATTATTGCCCAACAATGTTCCTGCACTCTGGCATTGGGAACAAGAAAAAAACCTCGACCCCGGACAAAAAAGAGCTTCGGCCAACAAAGAAAAACTCTTCAAATCCATCGCGCGTCAGATATGTGACATTGTGGACGGTAAAAGCGAAATCAAAGATGTCTTCGACAAAGACACTGGTGTCCTCCGACCCGCCCAATATTCAGATATCGCTGTTTTGGCAAGAAGCAATGCGGATGTCGATGCCATTACGAGTGCTCTGCAAGCCAAGGATATTCCTGTAGTAATGGAGAGTACTGTGGATGTCAACTGTAAAGAATTGCGGCTTGTCCGGTTGCTTCTCAACTACATGATTGATGACTCTCCGCTTCTCAAGGCCGAAATCGCCCATCTGCTCTTCGGTACGAACACCACCGAGGTGATAGAAGACAAACAGAAAGTGTTGGATTCAACCGATTTCGAAAAGTTGACGGCTTTGAAAGACAGGTTGAAAACACTCCCTGTGACTGATATTGTGAAGACGTTGGTCGTTGAGCTGGATATTCTCAACCGTTGCCAGAAATGGGGCAAAGCCGCGAAACGCCAACGCACCCTGCAGGCCGTAATAGAAGATGCTAAGACTTTCGACGACAACGCCATCGCTTTGGGACAAGCATCCTCTATAGAGCATTATCTTGAACATCTTGACGAAGAAGGTGTTGTTGTCAAGGAAGGTTTCTTCCGTGAAGGCGTCCATGTGTTGACCTACCACCGCTCAAAAGGGCTTCAATGGAACATCGTTATTCTCTGCTCTTTGGATGATGATTCGCTGAACGTGAAGAAACTGAAAAAACGCTTTGTCTTCGGAGTCAATTATGTGAGAACAACCGATCCCTCGGCTGGCCAACTCTATTCCGATTATTATCTCACTTGTCTTCCCTCTTTCTTTTCATCATCCCAAAGCAATTTGCCCGAAGATATGATGGATGATATTGATACGTTAAACACTTACAAAAACTATGCAAGCAGATTGTCTTATGAATCACAACGCCTTTTATATGTTGGCGTCACGCGGGCGCGCGACTATCTCATCACCACTTCGTTAGAAGGGAAAAAGATGCAATGGCTACTCGAATGTGGCATTCAACCGGATATTAGTGGCTCTGCCGACTACAGAGCCGTTTGGGGCAACGGAACAGGCATAGAACTGTCGAAGTTTGTGCAGGTGGTTGATGATGGGAAATATGTGAGCAAACCAGAACCGACGGATTATTACTGTCGCAAGGATAATCTGCCATCCCCGGTTTTTGATGTGAAATATCTTTCACCGAGCAAGTTGGTGGATGGAGTCTTGGCTGATCAGGTGAAACCACAGGTGCTTTATCCTGTTCAGAACCAGGAGCCGCGTCCCATCAAGGTCGGCTCCGGTGACGAATACGATGTTATGGGTACCTGCATTCACAATATCTTTGCCATCTACCGACCTGAGGCTGACAGACAAGGGATGATCGGTAAAGCTCAAAAGATAGTGGATGCCTTTGGTATGGACAAGATGTTGCCGGATGCGGAAGGCATCGTCGATTCCATAGCTGAACTTTACCAATATTTGAAAAACCAGTATGGAAAACCTGTCAAAGTGGAACACGAGGTGCCGTTCCGTCACGAAAACAACGGGCAAGTCTTCACAGGTGAGATGGACTTGTTGTGGTTCACTGCTGAAACCGAGTGCGTTCTCATTGACTTCAAGAATTACCCCGGAATTATGAGCAAGGTTTTGGATAGCTCGAGTAAAGAATTCGTCGGTAAGTATGCAGCGCAGCTCAAGGCATACGAAGATGCATTGGTGGCTGCCGGAATGACTGTCAAGACAAAGCTTATATATTACTCAGTGCTGGGATATTTGGCGGAGATAAAATTCTAACACACAATAATACAGGTTATTACTAAGCGTTAAGGCCGCTAACTTCTGCAAATTGGCGGCTTTTTTGCTACTCGCAAATTTTGCCCTCACTTTGTTTTTCTTCCTATTTTTGCCGCGTAAAAATTTCATCAAAAACCCTAAGATTATGCCTATAATAACTAAAGACAAAGAGTTCAGCGACGAGGAAATCTTGACTGAATACAGGAAAAGAAGCGACGAATACCACGAGTGGCGCCAGCAAAAGGCGGCGGAGTTTCTGCAAAGCAAGAAACGGAACAAATGCTACCACTGCTACACCGAAGAAACGGAAACCGGCTGGGAGGATGAATTCTTCATCCCGCTCGCCGACGATATCGTTGCCCGCGTGCAAGCCCTGAAGGAGGAAATCCGCAACGATCCTGAACTGAAAGACGACGAAGACCGTGCCGATGAGTTCAGCGACCGCGTTTGTGAAATCGGCTATGACATCGAAAATGTACCGCAACCCTGGCCGGATGACAATATTTTCACCAACATCGACCTGGACGATTACATCTATCTGTATCACTTTGATATCCACCTCTTCGACTGGAAAGGCGACGCGAACGGACGGCTGTTCCCGGCTACGGCGGACCTCACCGACGAGGAGTACATCGACCTGCTGGCATTGCTGATCGACCAGCCTGATTGCTCGTTCCAGCACCTCGCCCATCTCAGCCCGAAGTTCAAGGCCATCCACGACAAAGTGAGCGACTATCTCCATAACTATGACTTTACTGTGATGAAGCAGTTCTGTCACGACCACGACTATGCCATCCGAATGACCGAACTGCGCCACGATGCCCAAACGCTGCTCAAACAGCTGAAAGACAACAAGGAGGAATACCCTTACCTTGGCTTCTTGAAAGATTTTATGGTGAATCTGACCGTCATTATGAATGAGCGGAACGCTGACAAAACCTCATCGCAGAACGCGACAGATGATTCTTCGACAGATGAGACAGGAGGCAATGACCAGCAGGAACGGCTTGCCAAACTCGCCGACTGGATCGACCAGTTCACCAAGGGAGACAATTTCCTTGCTGCGGATTTGCTGGAGCGGGAGCTGAAAAGGCAGATTGACAAGGAAAAACTGAGAAAACCTTACCCCTTACTGATGGAGCACGATAATTTAAGCATAGAACTCCCTGGTCATAAGACAAAAAAAATCTCTTTTGGACGTAGTGAAGCCAAAACTTTATATATCTTCTTTTTGCGGCAGATTGAGCGTGCAAACAAGGACAGCAAGGTCTCCCCGTATCTGTCGCAAAAGGAGATGGAAGACTATGCTGATGAGTTGCGGAAAATCCACGAGTACTCCTGCGGCAAGAAACCATTCGACCTTGAATCTTGGTTTAAGAAGAGTTCTCAGTCAAACACGTTTTTCAATGCAGGTTCTCTCATACGCAAATGGTTCGGTCGGTTCTATAACACCGATGAACTCAAGAAAAACTACGGCAAGTGCTACAGCATTGAGATAATGGGCAAAGACCGATACGGCAACCCGCGTTACGGCATTGATCTCGACATAGACGATTTTGACCTCGGCTGGTACAGCATTGACAGAAGGGGGATTTGAGTGTTTGTCGCGTCAAATTTCGTGACTTTGCCGCGTCAAAAGTTATTTGTCATTAAAAATTTAACGATATGCCAATTTTAAACACGCTCGCCGTGCGCCGCCTGTTGAACTGCGAGAACAACACCGCTTTGTTCGAGAAGATGAAAAAACGCTTCGGTAGCGAGAATGGCATTGAGCTGATTGACAACTGGTTGATCGAAAACGGGGTGTATTTCAAGAGGGAGGAGGAATAGACATACTCGCACAAGCCGTTCCTGCAAGAAGGTCTATTTGGTGAAAGATCCATTCTTATACAGTTTGCGGGAGCGGCTTTTTAATTGCTACTAGCAAATGACGCGCCCCAATTTCATTTCTTCCTAATTTTGCAGCGTAGAACCAATAAAAATTGAAGAAATGGAAAAGAACAATCTCAAAGAAGAGGAGTTGAACACGTATGAATGTGAAGTTTATCTTTCACACTGTTCTTGTATCACCAAGTATGTCAAGGCCAGGACCTTGGAGGCGGCCATCGCCTATTTGGAGAAAAAGTACCCTGAGGCGACCTGCGTTATAGAAGCGGACCACTGGAGGTAGTGGAATCTCCGGCTCGCGAGGGCGGTGTTTGACGAAAACAACCTTTTTGTCGATTCCGAGCGCAAAAAATGTTATATTGTATGATATTTTTGTGTCTTTGCAGCATCATTCTTTCCCGACTCTGTTTAATGGACTTCGGCAGAGTGAGGGGGAAGCGTGCTGGTAAATGTAAGTTGTACATAGAGGTCCTTATTTATTCATTATGAGTGGTTTCCAAACACCAATTACAGTGCTTGAAGCGATGCACAACATTAACAACAGGAAATATCTCCTCCCCGCTTTTCAAAGAGAATTCGTATGGGATGCTCCCCGGATTGAAAATCTGTTCGACTCCTTAATGCGTGGTTATCCGATTAACTCAATGTTGTTTTGGGAAGTTGACAAAAGTGCCTTCAATCGTTTTACCTTTTATGATTTTTTAACCTCCTATATTCAGTCATATCAAACGCACAATGTGGCACATAATGGATTTTATGGGAATTTTTATGCCGTTTTGGATGGACAACAGAGACTGACCTCGTTGTATATAGGCTTATATGGCTCCTATGCGTATCATAACAAATATATGAGTTGGGACAACAATACGAAAAATTTTCCACCAAGGCATCTGTATTTGAATATTTCAGCGATAAACCCTAATGCAGGTGAAGGTGAAAAAATGTATGATTTTTCGTTTTTGAAGGATTCCGACACAGGATGCCTTTCAATATATACAGACATGGTGGGCCAGAAATGGCTAAAGGTGGCTGAAATAGTTAATCTTAAGGATTCGGCAGCTTTTGCAAGCTTCGTTAATTCTAACAATGTGTCTCAAGAGTTTGCCATCATCGATCAGTTTAGACAAGTCATTTGTGTACAACCGCATATAAATTACTATTTGGAAGACAGTGTCAGTCCTGATCAAGCTGTGAATATTTTCGTGAGGACTAATGCTGGTGGTCGTCCTTTGTCACTTTCAGACATCATGCTGTCTATTACCATAGCTGGATGGAATAACGTTGATGCGCGCAAGGAATTTCAAGATTTAAGTGACCAAATTTCAGCAAAAGGATTCTACCTTAATCATGATTATATTCTGAAAGCATTTCTATGCTTGTTCCATGCGTCAGTTAAAAACAGGATACAGAGTTTTGATTCTGCATTTCTCCAAACAATTGAAACAAATTGGAACGACGTTAAAGAAGCCATAGTTTGTTTATTTGATTTGTTGCAAAGTTTTGGGTTAGACAATTCTACGTTAAAGTCGTACAATGCTACAATGCCTATCTTGTGCTACTTATATTGGAATAGAAAATATGTGAATTTCGCTACTGCAATCTCACATGCAACTGACCGCGATGTTATACGGAAATGGCTGCTGAGAACGTTATTGTTCCGATCATTTGGAGCCTCTGCGGATACCGCTCTTCAAAATGCCATTAGAAATTTGAAAGGGCAAAGCCTGTTCCCTGCTACAACTATTTCAACAAACATTGGACAACCGAATGTGGTTGACCCCGCATGGGTTGATTCCCTATTAAATGTACAAAAGGACGATCCCTATGCTTTCTCCATCTTGTCATTACTCTATCCTAATTGTAATTTTGCTGTTACAAAGTTTGATAAAGATCATCTACATCCTGCAGCGTCATTCCATCAATATCAAGCAGCTGGAGGTAAGAAATCATGGGCTGAATATAATTCTATCGTCAATCTACAGCTTTTAGAGTCTTCTGAAAATAAGAGTAAGGGAGACACTCCTCTTGTTGATTGGGTAACCGGACAGCTGGTTAAAAGGCCGAATATTAATTCTGAAACATATTTACCAACTGGCATCAGCCTTGATCTTGCTGATTTTGATATATTTTATGAAGAGAGGAAAAAATATTTATTCAATGCTTTGAGCTCGGCTTTGTAGAGATTTCTTGTTTTGAAAGATACTTGAACTGATGTGTCTTGATAAGTGTTGATTTATATCCTATCCCCCGTCTCTGCCCACCCGACGGGGGATTTTTTGTTGTGTGCCCTTGCGAGTACGAGATCTCGTTTGATGTCGGCGGCTCGCACCATTCCGTTTGGCCAGACTGAGGGTGCTACATTCGCGAAAGCAGTCCGTTAGGACTGCGGGGGTTGGTAGCCGGGCACGGAGGCGTTGCCGTTACCCACAGGCTGGTCCGGGTCGCTGGGGTCGCGGCGCGGGGAAAAATTCCGGGCGAGGGAATTGGGTGGTGCGCCGCGAAACAGGGATATGGTTCGGACGGGCGCGCGAGAGGGATTGAAGCGGAAATGATTTTGGCGGGGATGGTGTGCCGTTGCCAGTTCGAGGTTCCGCTCAACGCTGCGCGTCGAGCGAAATGACGATGTGTCTTGGGCCAAAATCATTGTAGCGGAAAGCCCGACGGCGCGGCGGGAAGGGACAACGTTTCCCCACGTTGGGTCGTGAGTGTGTGTTTGCAACGCTTGGAAGCGTCGCCCCCTAAGCCGCGCCGGCTCGCCCAAATAAAAAAAAGATGTGTAAGTCCAAAAAAATGCAATATCGCGCCCCACGTATGATATTTTCGTAACTTTGCCGCCTCGAATTCTCAACCCCTTCTCACAAAACAAACTTGTCATTCATCATTTATAATTCTTAATGTTCACTCTCATTTCCCTCCCCACCCCACCCTTTCTCGCTTTCGACACCGTCTATTTTGTCGAGAGTCCCGACAATGAACCCCTGAACCAGGCCATGCGGCAGATCGAGCATTCGCACCGAACGCTGTTCGAGAACGCCGAGATGCAGCCCTTCCCGTTCAAGCTGCTGTGCCTCACCCGCGAGGAGCTCGCCGCCGACTGCCTCCGCACACGCTTCGCCGACGATTTCGACTCCGAGCTGGTGAACGACACTATCGACGCCTTGCGCGAGTGCCTCCAAACCGACACCGGCGGCACCCTCACCGCCCGCTGCATGCCCAAATTCTCCGGCATGGTGCGCGTGGACGATCGCGCCGTCTGCACCTCCACCGAGTTCAGCCGTACCCGCCCTGAAAAGGCGTTGGAGACCGCCCGACAGTTTGCTCGCGATGTGGCGGAGGAGAACTTCCATCGATTGTCCGGAGAGACCTATTACACATACCAACGTGCCAAGGAGGAGTACGGCCGCCCGCAACGCCACTTCGGCGGCGGAGGGATGGGTTTTGTCGTTGTGCCCCCGGATCCGAAGGAAATCATCCGGAAAATGGAGGAGCGTCTTGCCGAAATCAACGGCACTATCAATGAACAGACCAACTACGATGATGTTATTGAAATGCTGAAGGCGGATTTTGAAAGACTGGAAGACGGGGGAAAAATGGCCACCTTCTGCAAGTTATTCGTCAAGGATGACAAGCTCTATTTCAAGGTTCCTGATACGGAGGAAAGGATAATTGAATTTGGCCGCGAAACCTCAAAAGCCTTATATGTCTTTTATTTGCGACAAATTCAGCGTGCCAAGAAGAACCCCGGAGTGTCGCAGTTCCTTTCGCAAATAGAACTTGAGGAATATAAGGACGAACTGTTTAAAATTTATCAGTGGTTTTCAGGAAGGGTCAATTGCCGTATTGAAGATATCTCTGACATGTGGGACGTTTCAAAAGGTTTTATGTTCCGAGACGCCATCTCTTGCATAAAAAAATATTTTGAAAGAGAGTTCGATGTTGACACCCTCCAAAAGAAATACAACAAGAGCTACTTTTGCTCCATTCCAAATGACAAGGGTCCAAAAGGCGGCCGCCGCTATGGAGTGGACATTGACGTGGATGATTTCGACCTTGACCAGTTCAATTACAGGATTGGCCATTAGCTTTTGGCTGTTAGCCCTTGGCATTATCACATTAGCAAAGGCAATAGCTAACAGTTAACAGCTAACAGCCAACAGCCAGCCCCCCCTCACAAATCCCCCTTGAACTTCTTCACCGGATTGCCCCGCTCGAGCGTGTTGTGGTTCATCCAGACGTCGCGCTCGCGCTGGGCTTTCGCGGCTTCGTGGTCGGCGGCGAGGCGCATCAGCAGCCGCTCTTTCGCCAACTGCTTGTTGCGCAGCTGCGACCGCTCGTCGGAGGCCGTCACGCTCAGACCCGTGGGCAGGTAGGTGGCCCGCACCGCCGTCTCCACCTTGTTGACGTTCTGCCCGCCCGGACCGGAGGCGCGGTGCGTCTCATAGACGATCTGCCGCTCATCGACCTGCTGCGCCTGCATCGGGGCGATGAAGTGTACCCCCACGAACCAGTTCTTGCGGCGGTGCCATGGGCGGAAGGGGTTCTTCTGCGCCACCCACAACACCGAGCCCTCCCACGCGGCGGCGAACGCGGACAATGCCGCCTCGTCGCCCTCCGCCGACAGCGTGGCTGAGAACATACAACCGTTGCTCGGTCCGGGTTCGTAGTCAATCAGTTTGCACGAAATGTTTTGGTCTTTGGCCTGCTGGATGAGTTTCTCCATCACCAAGACCACCACGCGGCAGCACTCCTCGGGGCCGCGACCCGATGTTATCTGAATATAAGTCTTTTGCATAATCTTTTATTCTTGGTTCATTCTTACGATGCGGGGATGAATTCTCCCCACCACTTTGATTAATTGTTTTGAGGCGGCCAGCACCTCGTCGATGGATTTGTAGGCGTCGGGGGCCTCCTCGGTGGAGCCGCCCAGCAGCGTGACACCCCGCTGCGCCAACTGCCGGTTGAGGGCGTAACGACTGAAGCTGTTCCGCGCCTCCTGCCGCGACATCGCCCTTCCCGCCCCGTGACTGGCCGAGCAGAGGGCTTCCTCGCAGCCGAGACCGGTCACCAACAGTCCGGCGTCGGTCATGTTGGCGGGGATGATGCCCAGCTCGCCTGCGTGCGCCGGGGTGGCGCCCTTGCGATGTACGATCACTTCCGAACCGTCGGCCAACGTTTCCCGCCACGCGAAGTTGTGGTGGTTGCTCACGTTGGCGAGCGGTTGCAGCCGCATCCCTTGCGCCACGTTCCGGTGTATCAGCTCGTGGCAGACCGCCGAATACTCGCCGGCAATCTCCATACATCGCCAGTACATCACGCCCTCCTCACTGTCGAGGTCGAGCCACGCGAACGGTCCGGCCTCGCGGGGCAGCCGGCACTGCGCTTTGGCAATGGTCGTGAAGTGCTCGGCGATGGCTGCCCCGAGGCCCCGGCTGCCGGAGTGCGACAGGATGGCCGTATAGCTTCCCGCCGCTAACGTCAGCGGGTTGTCGGCATCTAAATGCACCTCGCAGATATCGACGAAGTGGTTGCCGCCGCCGCTGGTGCCCAACTGCCAGATGGCCTTGTCCCTCAGCTTCTTGAGAACCGGTATGGTGCGCCACTCTTCGCGGTCGAAGAGCGGGTGGTACTGCTTGAACGGCAGCACGCCCTCCATTCCGAAGGCGGTGTTCTCCCACAGCGCCTTCTCGATTCGG
Organism: Bacteroidales bacterium; assembly: GCA_017394765.1. The sequence goes on from JAFPXF010000075.1 coordinate 27,288, forward strand.
CCGTGGTGGTCGCGGATGTGGCTGCCGGGTGCGTCGAGGAGGGTGAGCGACATGCGGCAGCCGATGTCGAGGCCCACGGCGTAGGGGAGCACGGCGTTGCGGGTGGCTAATACGCCGCCCACGGGAAGTCCGTAGCCCGCGTGCGCGTCAGGCATCAGCGCGCCCGCCACGGTGACGGGCAGCCGCATGGCCGTGTCCATCTGCCGGAAGGCCAGCGGGTCGATGATGTCGCGCCCGAACACGGCGTAAGGGAGGGTACTCTCCCGCAGGTCGTGGTGTCGCTCGGTCGTCTCTTCCGGCGACAGCAGTTCCGCTAACGCCCGCCAGCGCGGGTTTTGGTGTTGTTTGTATTGCTCGGGGTGCGCGATGAAGTCCTGCAGCAGCAACAAGATTTGTTCGTCGGTGAGGTGTTTGCCCTCCTGTTTCACGAACTCCAACATCCGGCTGCGGAACACATTGTCGGTGACCCCCATTCTGGTAAGTTCTTTCTTTAAATTGCCCATATTCTTGTTGTTGGCCATTAGCTATTGGCTATTGGCCAGATTATTGACACGGAAATGTCATTCCGCATCGGTTAATAAAAATAATATGTGAAAACGGCGGACACGTTCAATGTTCGCCACAATATCTGTAAAAATTTGATACAGAATTGTTTTTATCGGATGTTGTTAATCTTTATTCTCATCGTTGCGCTCCTTTCTTCTTGAAATCAGGGGTTCAACTTTCGGGCGGCAAAGATACGTTTTTTTGTGAATGGTGAGCAGTGGGCAATGAATAGTGAGCAGTGATCAGTGAACTGGCTCGTGAACGCGAGGTTTTGCAGATTTTGTTAATTTTGCACTTTCAAAACCAAACAACCGAAGAATATGAGTGTGAAGCCGTATGTCCCTGATCCCGAGACCGATGTGTTTATGAATAGCTACGACAACGAGATCCCGTTGGCGTGCAATGTCATCTATTATGTGGAAAGCGCGGAAAACGAACCGTTGAATGCAGCCATGCGCGATTTGGCGAAGCAAGATGTCACGCTATTGGATGATGCAAAAATCCAGCCCTATCCGTTTAGACTTCAGTATGTTGCACAGTCCGATCTGGATAAAGAAACCCTTCGCGCGGCCTTGATACCCGAATATGGCGAAACGCTGTCGGAGGAGACCGTCGGCAACTTCCGTCGCTGTTTGTCGGACGGTCAGGGCGGCACGCTGGTGGCCCGTTGTCTGCCGACCTTCTCCAGGGGCGACTTTTTCGAGGACGACAACACCGTCTGCACCTTCCCGGGATTCCGTCTCACCGCCCCTGAGAATGCCGCAGGGAAAGTTGCGTGGTTTGCCCAGAAGGCCGCCGAACGGAACTTCTATCGTCTGACCGGTGAATCGTACCAGAAATATATTGCCCCTCCGGCTCCTGCTCGGGAAACCCGGCCAGGATCCGGCGGATTTGGAATGGGGTTTATCGTCAGGGAGAAGAGCAAGCAGGAGATTACAGAGGATATGCTGCGTCGCTCCGAAGCGTTGTCGGACTGGATTGACAGGAACATCCAAGATAACGACGAGGCCATCTCCGTTTTGGACATGGTTCTGAAGCAGATGCGCAACAAGGACAAATTGAAGGAACCGTGCAAGATAAAAGTCAAGGACGAGAACATCTACCTGAAGCTTCCGAAAAACGAACTGAAAAAATTATCGTTCAGGAGGGGCAGCATTGCCAAGATGCTGTACGTCTTTTACCTGATTCAGCTCAAGCGGGCGGAAAAAGATCCCAAAGCGCCGACGCGTGTCGCGCAAGTGAATCTCGCGGATTATAAAGACGATTTGTTATATATTTACCAGGGAATCTGTTCCAGATGGGATGCCGGCATGCATAACATCGAGTCGGTGTGGGACAATGGGAGCAATGATTTCGCGAATGCCTTGTCGTCCATCCGCAGGAGTTTCGACGACATTTTTGATGTCAAAAGCATTCAGCCAAAATGCTATTCCATAGAGATTATGGGCAACGGCAAGCTGGGCAGTCTGTACGGCATCCAGCTCGACCCCGACGACATTGAGTTGGGGTGGCCGTACGACGGGATGGTGTAATGGGGCGAGGGAGTGCCACCGTGCTCATGTGCCCTTGCGGGTACGAGGTTCCGTTTGGCAGGAAAAGAGAAAAAGTCAGGCGACAGGGTTCTCAATGTAGGGATCAGAAGACAGAAGTTGCGCCATACGGCCGATCGCCCGACGAAATAACGTGTACTGTTGTGCGTCGGATGCATCAAGCAAATCATTAATCAACGCACTGTTTTCCTCTTGGTTCACTTCTTTTTGGAGCATCGTCGCGTAATACCGGCGGTGTTCCTTCGACAATATCATGCGCAGGTCAGAGGCAATCCATTCCGCTCCGGCCACTACAATATCAAACTCACTGGCTTCAATGTTGATTTCGGGCGGCAACACTTGTCGCGATAGCGCATACGCCATATACACGTTCCGTAAAATGTGCACCATATCCGAAGCATCCTTCTTGGTGTGCAAATGTCGGTCAGACCACGCATTCAACTTGATGAGGAACTGCCCGCTTAAAGACGCTAAATGAAAAGTGAAAGTATTGTCCACTGACACCGTGTCGGCATGAGCCATAACATCTTCAAAGCAACGAACTGACATAATCGGATTTCCGTCAGGTGGCCAGGCCAGAAACTCTTGATGCGCGATAGAACCGAATGGCATAATGTCAACCGTATAGCGGTAGTTTCCAGTTGTGCCAAGGTAGTAAAAGCGTTGTTTTTCAGCCGCTTTTACAAATTGATGATTCAGTAAAGTCTCTGTAAGTTGTTGGTATTGCTCCCAATCCGCTAAAAGAACAGCCACGTCCAAGTCCAATGTTCCCCGATATGGGTCGTTTATTTGGAGTAGGCGTAGTGCGAGGTCACGCGCAACGGCACCTACAACGTACAATTCCATGTTCAAAGTGGAATAACATTCTGCCAGTGCGTGAAGTGTTTCCGCCAACAGCGGGTTCATCAGTTCTTCTTTAGTAACAGCGTATTCCATTATCAAATGAGGGGTTTGATGCGTTCGGCGGCTTCGCGGCAGCGGTCGTTCTGAGTGGCTAAGAGGTCGGCGTAAATAATAAGTAAAGGCGTGCCTTGTTCTTTCCAGAATTTCCGATACACGAAGATGTCGCCCTGTGAGTAAGGAATCATCCGTCCAGTGGAAATCAGCGGATTGGCGGTGTCAACTGTGTAGATATCCCAGCGTTGAGGGGTCAAATATCCGTCCAACAGTGCTGCCGCCGGTTCGCCGCTCCAACTGAGGGTGTCGGGCAAAACGACGGACTGCCACTGGTCGGCTACTTCCGGGGTGAGGAATTTGAAACGGCAGAGGAACAGTTTGTCCTTCATGTTCTCTCCATAAAACGTAGCCCAACGGTCAATCAGGGACGACCTCTTGCGCAGCAAACGTGTCATACCGTTGTCGATGAGATATCCACGCTCGGTCAGGTCGGTCATCGTGCTGTGTACCGATCCGAGAGAAGTGCCAGTCTCCATCGCTATTTGCCGGAAAGTCTTGCCTGCATTACGTTTGTCTTGCAGCAAGTAGAAGACGATTTTCAATTCCGCGTTATTCATAACCAGTTCAGTTTTAAAGCCTTGTTCAAAAATATTGAACACATAAATGTTATTGAACAAAAACGCTGCAAAGATACGAAAATAAATGAGATACGGGATTATTTTCTAAAGAATCCTGAATTATGCTTGAAGAGGCACTGAAGGCCGTGCGGGTGGTTGGAAATAGATTTTATGATACAAGATGGTTCGAGAATTGTTCCGATAGAAGTGAAGTCCGAAGAGAATCTGAAATCGAAGTCGCTGAGTGCTTTCTTAGGGCAGAACGCCAACGCGTACGGCATACGGTTCTCGATGAGTCCGTATCGCGAGCAGGAGCGAATGACGAACGTCCCGCTTTACGAGGCGGGGGTGTGTTTTGGCAGGGGGTAGTTTATAGGCATCCCGAATACGGCAGGCCTTTGATATAGTCTTCCATCCACTGCCAGTCGGGCTCATATTGGCCGTGGACGTTTTGGATGGCGGGGAGTTTAAGTTTTGTATCAGATGGTTTGTATTTCCTGCCATAAGAATACCTATATCGTTCTTGATCTAATACTGCGATAAGAAACATCGCATTGTACTTGTTGAGATTCTCATTGTAGCCTGCAAATAATGTGGTAGAACCTATAAAGTCATTTGGTTGATACAGCGAATACCCTACAGAACCTTGACCATCACCAATAAATACCATGCAATTGCCTTTGGTAACTAAATCCTCCTTTAACTGCACACATTTCATTATACCATTATCCGATTTCTTTGCACCAATATATGCAATATCCTTACCATCTTCTAACAATTCTGAAGCACTACTGCATTTACATTTACTAATTATGCCTTTTTGATTACCAAACAAATCTCCTACTCTAAACCATTGCCACTCTTTTGTGTTTAGTTGTAATTTGTTGGGTGATAGCGGCGTTGGATTAAACGGCATTTCTGTCGTTTTTTGTTTGACATTTCGAGGTATTTCATCATATGACGGAACTAATATGTTTCTGAACGTTTTATTTGCACCTCGACCATAATTGTAACGAAACTTATTTTGTTCAATTACATAACAATAATAAAGCATCTCGGCTTTGGTTAATTCGATTTTTGGTTTTGCCACATAAACATCCCGACCACTGTAATATTCGTAGTCGTGATAAAAGGTAGAAAGCACACTGCCACTTACAGCAATACTTAATGTATTTGCAGGGTTTGGTTCTACATTAGGCATTCTTTTTACATGACAAACAATTCCGTTATTAACAGATTGTCGAGATACGAATGGAATATCTTTATCTACAACTTCACTGTTAACGACTTCGAGGTTTACTCCATACCATACGTCAAATATTTCATCTAAACGTTTCATTCGCTCAAAAATTTGAATGCGATATATTCTTTCATTTTTCTTTCAAAATCCTCATCGCAAAGTGTTGAATAATCTGTCTCCATGTAGGCTTCTGCGCACCATTCTTCGTTGGCTTCCACATGGCGGCAAACTGATTTACCTGCCATCGTTGTGCGATGTTCGTATAAGTCAAGCCATTCTTTTTCAATTGTTTTCCATTTATCGCGAACATCAACACGACCGACCCCTTTTCGCTTTTCAAAACCATCATCTTTGAAGTATCCGAAAAATGTTTCTTTGCCATTTTTGTGTGGCTTGCCCAAATCAAATACCATACAACATGCCACAGCACTTGCTCCGGGATAGAACATTTCGGCAGGGAACGAAAAAACAGCATCAAGCGTGTGCTTTTCGAGCATCTTTTGTTTGAAGTTGCCAATCACGCCATCGGTTTGTATGGCGCACGCCATTGGCAGCAATGTAAGCAAGCGTCCGCGATTGACTTTCCCAGCCACAAATTCCACAAAACAAAGCCCTTTTGAAGGGTCGGTGCTTGTTTTTCCCCATGTTTTAGCAAAGTTTTCTGGTACTTGATTTTTCGAAGCATTATATGGAGGATTCATTAGTACCACATCGGCATTGGCTTGTTGAATCCAATCTCCTTTTTCAAAACACGAACCACAGCGGATATTGGAATTTCCGTCGCCGTGAATGAGCATATTGGTTGTGGAAAGTCCATATACGTTTTTGTCGAACTCAATGCCGTAAATTTGATGTTTCTTGATTTCGTTGCGTTCCGCATCGGTTTCGCAATCGTTGAGAGCCTGTGTCATTGCCTGCACGAGGAATGTTCCTGAACCACACGTGGGGTCTAAAATGCGCGATGTCTTATATATTCCTGCCACGGTTGCCATAAAGTGCGCAATGTGATTTGGCGTAAACGCTTGATTCTTATCTTCTCGGGCAACGTATTTGTTGAATGTGGTGAAGAAATAGCTCAAAATGTCATGACCTTCACGGCTTGCCTCATTGATGTAGGGCTCAATGTTTTCTTCGATATATTCAAGTAGTTTTTCAAATTTTTCTGACTTGATTTTCTCCACATTTTGGTCTTTCAAAATGTTTTCGTGCAGAATTACGATTTTGTCGGCTTTGTCAACGCTGCCTTCCAACAAAGTGCCAAGTACCTCTTTTATTCCAGCGATAATTTGGCTTGTAGTCAACCCTTTGTAGGTCAGTCCATTTTTTAATGCCAAAAGACAAGTTCCTACAAACTGGCTCCGAAGTTTTTCAGCAATGCCATTGTCGTGAAGTAGGCGGTTGAGTTTCGACGTGTTTTCAAGAACCGTTGTTTTGTCGTTGATATTCTTTGGCTTGAAATAATCGATATATTCTTCAAACGATTTCAGTTTTTTGTCGTCGAGTTCTGTTTCCTTGCCGTCAACAATCTTCCATACTTTTATTTTGTCGTCATTGGTGTTGGCGAGAATGGCGACAATTTTTATTGTTGACGACAACCGACGTTCAAGAGCGACATAATCAAACAGTTGTTGCTTGTCGTTGGGCTTAAACCTCTGTTTAGTTTCGATAAGTACAGCCGTTTTAGATTTCTCATCATAGAAACGGATGTCAAGAAACTTGTGTCCTTGTATGTTGTTGTCCAAAGCTTTTGCGTAACTAAATTCACCATTTTCCAGATTTGCCGAATGGTACTTTCTACCTACGCAATCAATCATTTCTATTCGTTGCATTGTTCAAGAGTTTTCAAATTATTTTTATGGCTTTAAACTCTTGAACCATAGTAACAGAATAAGGGCGAAGCCATTGTCCTGTTACCCAGTCGCGGGATCCCCATCCCTAAAGCGCATAACAAATACAAATAGCCCACGCCCTATGACGTGAACTTTTGCACTCATTCCTGCGCTTGTTTACTTGGGGATTTTCGACTGGCGGAATAAGAGCGTAAAGCTCAAATGTTTATAATTCTATTTTATTACCTTTTCTTCGTATTTTTAATCAATTAATTACACTTTTCCGTTTGTTTTTGACACAATTCTGACTCGTGGCAAAAAACGCGGCAAAATTAGCAAAAAAACATTGGATTAAGGCAGTTTATTTCAATTTTATTTTCGACGTCATTCTCTCCCTTTCCCTGCTATTAGCAGAAAACAACCCCCAATTCGTTGATTTCCGACCTTTGCGGCGTCAAATTCAAATAAATATTATCATGAGAAATAACAAGAATTTCAACGCCCTCAAGACCTTGACCGAGGTCGCCAAACTTATGGAGAACTCCACCGACAGGATGATCCGGCTTTACGATCCCGAGTTCACCGCTTCCGGGAATGCCGACGAACGCTCTAAACGGAAACAGGACAGCCAGCTCATCAGCGCGATGGAACCGCAACTGCGCGAACAGGTGGACCAGCTCGGCCGCTTCCTGAAGACCACTCCGTTGGAAACGCTGCTTTTCGTGGCAATCTTTGCCATCCAGCTGATCAGCAACAACAGCGTCGATACCCGCGACATCAGCCGATACCTTGACATTAACGGGCTGGACTTCCTGCCGCTGAAGCCCGTGCTGCATTCGCTGCTGAAAAAACGCCTGATCCGTGTGGTGAACCGCCGGCGCAGCACCAACGACTATATCGTGGCCGATACCGTGGAGCACTCGCTCCTTCTAAACAAACCAGTGAAACGGATGAAAGCGCAGGAGATGGACCAGTTCCAGTTCTGCAACCTCGTCTCCGGACTTATCGAGTGCCGCAGCAACGAGGACTTTGACACGCGTGAGCTTTTCATCCAGGTTGAAAGGGAGGAGGAAGCCAACCCCCACATCAAATTAGTGAAAGAGTTGCGGAAACTTTCGCTCGACATTGAGGACAGAACCCTCTTTTATGAAATCTGCGACGATTTCGTCCACGACCGCCGGCGCAACACGGGGGTGGAATGCACACTGAATGACATCTACGACAACTTGCGCTGTCGTTTCGACATTGCCAAGAACATCATGAGTCAAAGCCATCCGCTCATGCAGTCGGAGCTGGTGGAGTTGCTCCCCGCCCGCTTCCTTGCCGAGGCCGAACTCGCGCTGACTGAAAAGGGCAAGCGTCTCTTCTTGGAGGATGACTACGACCTGTTCTGCGGCAAGGGCGGCACCGACAAGCGGCTGACTACACCCGACAAGATTCCTGCTCGTGAACTCTTCTTCAGCGAGGAACTGTCGGCGGACCTCGACTTCGTGAAGGAAAGTCTGCATGAGGAGAAATTCGTGGAGTTGCAGAAACGTTTGGAGGAGAACTCGCTGCCCAAGGGTGTGGCCATGCTCTTCCACGGGCTGCCCGGCACCGGCAAGACCGCCGCGGTCGATATGATCGCCAAGGCCACCGGCCGCAGCGTCTATCACGTGGATATCGCCGCCTCCAAGACCTGCTGGTTCGGCGAGAGCGAGAAGCTCTTCAAGAGAATCTTCACCGACTACCGTCGCATGTGCGAAACGGAAGAGCGCAAGCCCATCCTGCTGTTCAATGAGGCCGATGCGCTCTTCAGCAAGCGCCGCGATGTGGATTCCGGCAGCTGCGCCCAGACCGAGAACGCCCTGCAGAACATCCTGTTGGAGGAGATGGAGACGCTGGACGGCATCCTCATCGCCACCACCAACCTGTGCGATAATTTCGACACCGCCTTCGAGCGCCGCTTCCTCTTCAAGGTGAAGTTCGGGCAACCCAGCACCGATGCCAAGAAGTCCATCTGGAAGAGCAAGCTCCCGTGGCTCACGGAAGAGGATTGCAGTAAGTTGGCGGCGAAATACGACCTCTCGGGCGGCGAGATCGACAACATCGTGCGCAAGAGCATGATGGAGGAGGTGTTGAGCGGCAACCGTCCCGACGTGGCGATGTTAGAGGCGTGGTGCCGCGGGGAGAAACTGACGCGCAAGGGCGGGAACGCGATCGGGTTTGCGTGCTGAGGATTCGGCTGTTGGCTCCGATGCGCGCCAACTGCCCTCGCGGGCAGGATGTTCCGCTCGACGCTGGCGCGTCTTGCGGAATGGTGCAGCGCACGACCAACGGCGGCCTCGTGGTAGGTTCCATGCCTGCCATCGCGAGGGCAGGAAAAATCTGCTAATAGCAAAAATCACCTCCATGTTTCCCAATGTTGTACTTTTGCACCGTAAAAAACATCAATCAATAAAAAAACGGAAGAAGACTTTGTTAAATCAATGCTGGAATTGCACACTTCTGGTGTGTTTTGAAAGACAACATACATTATGGCTAAAATTAAAAAAATAACAGTTGCTGAACTGAATCGAATCATCGAAAAGAATATCCGAAAGATAAACGATGTGGATGAAAAGCCTCAGTCAAAAGGCTTTAGAATCATCATGGATTCTATCCAAATCGTACCAGCCCCGTACGAGGACATACGCTTTATGTTCTTCGCCACTAAACCTGAAGGAAATGTCGTGCAGGTGCTCTTCAAGGTGAACCACATCCAAACGAATGCAGCAAGGGATATTGTTCTCAACGGAGATGTTGTTCTTGGAAATGAACGATTTAACGGGAAAATGCACGTCAAGTCGCACAATTGTGAAAATGAGAGAACCTATCTCAAGCACAAGAATGTTACGTACGTGCTGAAACCTGACAGAAGGACATCAGAGCAATGGACGTTTATGCTGGACGAATTCAACCGAATATACACCGACATAGATCTTCACAAGTGCAACCTGACATCGATGGAAGTCCACAATGAACTGCAGTCGTACATAAACAATTATTCCACGAGCGCCTCCACCAACTCTTGGATTTGGAATCCCGACAAGGATTTTAACATTTACGTTGAGCCCTACGGTGACGGGTATGGGGTGTTTTTGGGAAAATGCCTGAAATACTGCATCAGCGATGAGAACATTGCGAACAGAGTCTGCGAGATTTTCAAGAAAGACGTGGCAACTTTGCTCATGTGTCGTTATCCTGTGCGTCCCAAACCGGAGGATGACTGTCGTTGATGGTAAAAACGGGTTCTTCGAGACACGAGCTGTATCGGCAGGGCTACTCGTGATAGAAGAACTGACATTGTCCGATGGGGAGTCCGAATCGGATGGCCCGCTCCCCAGATGAGGACATTTTTTTCATCAGCGTTCCATCGGCACGCTACAAAGATAAAACTCTGAAAAATAAGATTATGGGCTTAGATGTTTATTCCAGAAGAGAATACAGGCAGGGCAAGTTCGTCTATCTGCTTGATGATGAAGAGAAAACAGCGTGGATTGCGAAAGGGCACATCGGCCGGTGCCGCCGCTATCGCCTGCCCGACCATGTGATGGTTGACGGGGAACGCTATACTGTTAAGAGTGTGGAAGCGGGGGCGTTCAACCGCCCGCGTACACTCCGACATTTGATTGTGCCCGACACTTTCAACTATGTGGACGAGTGGGCGTTTCTTTGCAACAATTTGCGTTCCGTGCATATTGGAAAAGGGCTGGATTATTTAGATGACTGGACTTTCTGCCATTGCAACAAACCGCGTATTTTCCACATTGACAAGGGCAACCCGCATATAAAATATGAAAACGGGATGGTTTTGTCAAAGGACGGGAAGAAATTGTTGGCTGCTTATACGAACTGCCCGCACGTCGTAATTCCCGAAGGTGTGGAAGAGGTCAACCAATATGCTTTCAGCGGTTGCATAAAAATGGAGACCCTCACCCTGCCGAGCACCTTGTTAAGGACGAGAGACAATAGTTTCAGTTGTTGTACGAAACTCCGAAGCGTAATATTTCCCGAAGGTTTTGAAAGATGTGGAATACAAAGTTTTATGGAAGACGACAGTTTGACAAATGTTGATTTGCCCAGCACACTTATTGATTTGGGATTGGAAACATTTGTGGACTGCTTTAATCTGAGAAACGTTGTGTTACGGTCGCCCCAAAAGCTAGAGTGTAAAGGCAGTTTTGGCGCATGGGATAATGATATCCCTCTGCAAAATGCAATCCTGTATGTGCCGGCAGGCCTCGTGGAACAGTACCGGCAGGACCCGGAATGGGACGTGTTCAAGCACATCCTGCCGATAGAAGAATTGTCAAATCAATAGAATATCACCGCAAATTATACCAAATAATTAATGCTATGGACCACTATACAGGAAACATCACCCCAGGGAAGGACATCATCTTTGTGTTCGGGAGCAACCCGAAAGGAAAGCACGGCGCGGGCTCGGCCAAGGTCGCCCTCCAGAAGTTCGGTGCCAAGTACGGCAAGGGCGACGGCCTGCATGGACAGTCGTACGCCTTGATAACCACTGAGATGCGCAAAGGGTGGCCGCGCGTCACCTTGGAAGCAGATTACTGACAACGTGCGTCGCCTTTACGAGGTGGCGAGGAAGGTGCCGGACAAGCGGTTCATGGAGGCCTACCGCAACCAACCCGACCAGCGGACCTTGTGCGGCTACACGGGCGCACAGATGATGAAATGTTTCCTTTCCGCCAGCGACATCCCCGACAACATCTGGTTCAGCGAGGAGTGGTACAAGGCCATCCATAATATGCTCTCGTGCGAAGGGGATTCCGTTTGGCGTAGCCACGTGCCCTTGCGAGCAGGAGGTTCTGCTCGACGCCGCTTTGTGCTCTTGCGGGCAGGAGGTTCCGCTTGACGCCGCTTTGTGCTCTTGCGAGCAGGAGGTTCCGCTCGACGCTGACGCGTCTCGCGGAATGGTGCAACGCGATTGGGAAAGAGAGGGGAAAAAACGGGCGGCGGCAGGGAGGTATGGAGACAACTGCGTCTCGCAGTTGCAGGACAAGAAATCTGCGGGAACGAAGGGCGGCGGCACTGGCGGATCTCACCGCGCTGACGGGAACGGAGGGACTGACCGGCCAAACGGAATCTTTGGCTCGCGAGGGCAGAAACTGACGAAAACAACCTTTTTTCCGATTCCGAGCGCAAAAAAATGTCATATCTTGCCGGATGTATGATATTTTTGTAACTTTGCCGCGTCAACTCTCCCGACTTTGTTTAATGGACTTCGGCAGAAAGCGGGGAAGGAGCAGAGAAAAGTTTAATTAGAAGTTTAATGTAGAAATACTAAAACCAATATATTATGACAGACGAAAATACAAAAAAAAGAAATGACATTTATGGCGTGTTTGATGAATTCCTCAAAACAAGTGTCATTAATAAAGAATGTTTCTTTTCTAATGAAAACAATCAGAATCAGGAAGTTTCCATACCATTCACACCAAGAGAGTTAAAAGTCATTGTTGATTCCTATGTAAAAGCACCAAACAAGGATAAAAATTTAAAATTTGTCGAAAAAGCTGAAAAACAGTTAGCAAACATTGAAAAAGCTGCCAAAACTGTTTTCGCTAATCTGATGTGGTTGCAATACCTTCCTGCAAGAAAGCCAAAAAAAGATAGCACATACGGCGCAAGTAAATGCAAACAGATAGAAGATATTACGGGAATAAATGTTTCCTATTCCTTCGATGGCCGAGCCAAATATGGGATGGCTGCAATGCGTCTGGATGAGGACTTGACAGACTTGATTTTATTGTTCAACGAATTAGTGAATGTGAATAAAAAATGGAACAAACAGAAATCCGATGTGGATGATAATGAAAAATTAAATCAAATAGAAGATTACATTATTAAATGGTGCTTGGACTTGCCTGCCGAAGAGACAATTCTTGACAAAAATAATGGTGAGGAGGATTCAGAAAATGGCATAAGAAGTCAAGCGTATGCCTCTAATGCTTCAGGGCGCACTCCCCCTTCTGACCTGCTTCCCATCCACAACATGTTACTCCACTTGTGCAACCCCCAGTATTATGATGACATTTCTGTTTCAGGGCATAAGAAAAAAATCGTGGAAACGTTTAGTGTTTTGATTCCTAAAAAAGATGATAAAGATGAATACGATTTGAGTCGTGCAGAAGCCATTTTGGATGATAATAACAATTACAATAAGATGTATTACATCATTCTGAACGAATTAAATAAGCTGAACAATGCAAATGAAACAAATTATGAAGATAAGAATCTTTGGACAGAGAATGGAAAATCAGAGGATGGCGTGATTGGCAATTCTGTGAAAATATACGATGATAAATACAAATCATTATGGAATATTGGTGATAACAAAGAGTATTCGGGCATAAACGCTCTGAAGTTTAAGAAAGCCATTATCTTGTATGGTCCTCCAGGCACCAGCAAGACATATTCTGCCGAGGCATTAGCAATGAATCTGATATTTCAAAAAGATTTAAGTGCGCAAAAGGACAAAAGTGATGCTGTCAAAACTTTTCTTGCCCGAAAAGGTGATATTGCAAAAGCCCAAGTACATCGACTTCAGTTGCACCCCAACTGGACTTATGAGGATTTTATTTGGGGTTACCAGATAGAAAATAAAAAGTATAAGAATAAAAACAAAGAAGTTGTATGTGTAGGCAATCAAACCGTGCCAAGGAAAGGCTATTTTTTGAGATTGATAGATGAAATCAGCAAAGAAAATGAGGAAAATGAGAAAAACGAGAAAAGCAAGAGGACTCATGTGTTGATTTTGGACGAAATCAATCGTGTGGATTTGTCTCGACTGTTTGGAGAGCTGTTTTCTGCAATAGAAAACAGAGACGAAGCTGTGGATTTGCCTGTAGTTATTGATGGTTTAAAAGAGAAAACAGTGCTAGGCCAAAAGGTTTCTCAAATCATCATTCCTGAAAACCTTTACATTATAGGAACTATGAACGAAATAGACTTTTCGTTGGAAAGGGTTGATTTCGCCTTGCGTCGGAGATTTGCGTGGTTCCCCTATGGTTATAGTGAAGACACTCTCAACGATATTCTGAGTGACAAAAACAAAAAAAAGGATTCTGATGAAAAGATTATCAGCAAATTTGACGATGACATTCAATCAGAATATTTAAAGTCCTGCACAGCACTTAACGCTATGATTGACAAAGATTCTGATTTAGGCGAACAATATCAAATCGGCCATACCTTCTTTGCCGAGCTGGTGGATATATGGAAAGAGTTTCCAAGAAGAGACATAAAGTATGTTCAAGAAGTGTTATGGAACATTTCCATTAAACCCATGATTGAAGCCTACATAGGGAATTGTGATAATAATAGATTAAATCCATTTAAGGAGGCATTTGGTGTTCCCTCTAAAAACAATAAGTGATGGGGCGAACGAAAAACCCAAAACAAATTAGTGCGAAAGACTGTAGTCCTTTCTATAATCTTGAAAAAAATAGTATTGAGATATTACAGTTCTTCTCACAAGACTTCTTATCCAGCGACAACAGTGTTTTCCATTTTTTTGCTGATAGGAGGAATAAAGAAGATGGTGTGCCTTTTGCCCAGTGGTTGCGGGACACCAATGACGAAAACAAGTGGAAACTGTTTGCAGGGAGGTGGGTTGGATCCACAACAATTATTAAGGACGAGAAATCATATACTATCAAGGTCTCTCCGCGTTTCGGTGACGCTTCACTTTTTGTGCTGTTGGATGAGTTATTCTCTCTCAATGTTTTGAACAACAACAGTGATTGGGATAAGTTAACCATAGACAACTTGTTGCAAAAACTTATTCCATTCATCTGGGCGAAAAAACTTGGAAATGCCAACAAATACGGCATACCACACACTAATGTAGATGTCTTGCACAAAGAATCTGGTGTAAAAGGTCGCTTGTTAGTGCGCAAATCCATCCTACCATTCTTTAAACAAAGTGAAGTGATTTCAGCCTCCAGAGAAAAACAAGTGGATGCCACCATTTGTCGCATCATTTTACAGGCATACGACATTATAAAACGGAAAATGGACAAAAACATCCGACAAAAATTGAACGACAATGCCTTTAACGCTCTGTTGAACTTTGAAAACGCAAACATACCTCTAACCCAAATTTCTCTCAAACAATACGAGAACATTCGTTATAAATCCATCTACGAAACTTGGAGAGATGTGGTGGACTTCTCGTGGCAAATCATTCAAAACCACGATTTTTCACAAAAAGAATCCGATCAAGACAAAGGATTTGGGGTGTTCGTGGATATGGCAGAAATATGGGAGATGTTTTTGCGCTCCAAATTACAGAAAGCGTTTCCAGATTGGAATGTCTCAAGTCCGGAAATCGAGGTTTATAGCACAACATTCTTCAAAAGAAAAATCATTCCAGACATTGTAATGCGACATGGGAACGATGTGATGGTGTTTGATGCCAAGTGGAAACGAATGCAGTTCAATGGTTATGATGTGGATCGTACCGATTTCTTCCAGATTCACACCTATATTCAGTATTATCAGCAGCAAGGACTGAATGTTATAGCGGGAGGTCTGCTTTATCCTATTTCGGAGATTGAAGAAAGACGCATCGGTGCACAAGAAAAATTGTTCGGGTCGATTATCGGGACTACCACTTTCATAGTGGATGGAATCTGTTTTGGGGAAGAGCCCGAAGAAAACGAATCTAATGACCAAAAATCTGAGACTAAGAAAAACATATCAAAGGAGGAAAAGGACAAACAGTTGAAAGAAGACTACGAAAAAAGAAAAACACAATTTGATGAAAGTACAGAAAAATTTGTTGAAAGAATAAAAGAAATAATACTATGCCCCAGAAAACCCTCTTCATAGACATGGACAACGTGTTGGTCAACTTCCAATCGGGCATTGACCAATTAGACGAACAGACCAAACTGGCATACAAAGGCCATTTGGACGATGTGCCGGGTATCTTTGCGATGATGAAACCCATGCCAGGCGCGGTAGAGGCTGTGCGGAAACTGCGCGAACGCTACGAACTTTACATCCTTTCCACTGCACCGTGGAACAACCCCACGGCTTGGAGCGACAAATTGGAATGGGTGAAGCGTTACTTTGGTGGCGAAGAGGGCGATGTATTCTACAAACGGCTCATCCTTTCTCACCACAAGGAACTCTGCCTATGCCATGGCGACTACCTTATTGACGACCGAGACGACAAGAACGGAACGGGAAGGTACTATGATGCGGGAAAACTAATCCACTTCGGCTCGTCTAAGTACCCCAATTGGGATGCCGTGGTGGAATACCTTATGCGGGAGTGAACAGGTGTTTTTCTGCTATAGCAGAATCTAATACGGCACGAGAGTGTTTCCTATTTTTGCTATATAAATATTGAAACGTATGTGTTTTTTGTAATTTTGCGGCCTGAACAGTTATAAGATATGGAAAAAATCGAAGCAAAAGAAGTAGATAATAAAAACAAATTTGTTGACTTGGGGTTGCCAAGTGGCACATTGTGGGCGACTTGTAATGTTGGAGCATACAGTGCCGGAGATTACGGCGATTATTTTGCTTGGGGTGAGATCCAGCCGAAAAAATACTACAGTTGGGGAACCTACAAGTGGTGCAATAAAGCATGGAACAAACTGACAAAATACTGTGACAAAACAAGTTGTGGTGACAAAGGGTTCACGGATAATTTAACGACCTTGGAAGCCTGTGATGATGCCGCAACAGTCAACTTGGGCAATGGATGGAGAACACCCTCTCCAACGGAAATACAGGAATTGATAGACAATTGCAGGTGCGGGTGGAGGAAGCTGAACCGAACAATTGGCCTTTTGTTTACGGGGCCTAATGGCAATAGTATTTTTTTACCTGCGGGCGGAAACCGTATTGATGGTACTCGCAACGGCGTAGGTGAGTTTATGGAGTACTTGACAAATTCACTTTGTTCAGAAGCAGGATCTCCTTCCGAAACACGCGTATGGGCTCTTGGTTCATCAGAGCCCAAACCGACCTCTGCTTTTGGCAACCGTGCTTTTGGGTATCTCGTGCGTCCCGTTTTCTCCCCCGAAGACTAAGCCGCCCCAGCAAGAAGTTTTATTGGGTGAAAGACCCACCATTATTTTGCAAGAACTGCTTCCCTGTTTTCTGCTAATAGCAGAATTTTAGACCGTGTTCGTCGCCATTGTATTTTTGCCGCGTAAAAAAAACATTCGACGATGAAAATCCTATACCTGCACGGATACGGCTCGTCAGGGCAGAGCAGCACCGTGGAATACCTGAAAAAGTCCCTGCCAGATTATTATCATATCGAAGCCCCCGACATTCCCGTAGATCCGGCGGAGGCGCTGCCGTTCCTCAAGCATCTTTGCGAGGAGGAGCATTTCAGCGTCATCATCGGCACCAGCATGGGCGGCATGTACGCCCACCAACTGCCCGCCGACTTCGTGCGCATCTGCGTCAACCCGGCACTCCACCTCTCTGAAATCACCGATGTGATGAAGGTGGGCACCTTCGACTTCTTCCAGCCCCGCAAGGACGGGCAGACGCAGTACACTATCACGGAGGAGATCATCCAGCACTATCGCGAGATGGAGGCGCACCAGTTCGACCAGTGGAAGGCGGATGCCCCCGAGAACATCTTATGCATAGGATTGTTCGGCACACGGGACACCACCGTGAACTGCCGCGAGGAGTTTGCCCGCTACTATCCCAACGTGCAGACTTTCGACGGCGAGCACCGGATGAACCAGAAGGTGGTGAAAAATGTGGTGTTGCCCATCATCCGAAAACACCTTGCGACATACAAAAAAGACGACATTCTGCTTTTTATGACCAGCGAACCGCAAGCCCACGTGTGCGAAATGTTTGGAGGCGAGGCTGTTGAAAAGGAAGATGTCGAGCGTGAACCCTACTATGGTTTCGTGAAATCGGTGATCTCCGCCTCAAAGGGCATCTACTTGATGCAGACAATAAAGCCGATGGAAGGCTTTGTCTGTATCGCAGAAAAGACGGACATCATCCGCGTGGTGGACAAAAACGAGTTGCCCGAAGCGGAGCGCGAGCGGAAAAGCACTGAATGGCTCGAAGCCCCGAATGTCTATGTTCCCGCGCAAAACACATCCCTTTCGGGACTTTCAGAAGAAGAGCACTGCATCGCCCTTGCCAAGGAAGCGCTTGTGCACCTGTTTCCCGAAATCCCAACCACGGAGTTTGAGCTCAGAGACAATTGGTTCTCAAAAGCCGGTTTCATTTCCACACTCAATCATTTTGATGAATATTGGGAAACAACGATTAAAAACTCCAAGAGAGAAAAAGAGCTGGTGCTGCTTAAGAACGAGATTCTCAAAGATATTCAAACTGCAAGATTCAAGGAATACTACACCGTGAAAGTCGGAACCCCGATAGAAAACGGGACCGCCTATTTCATCGTGGCGGTTAGCAAGGAGTTTGACGAAGCGTGCGTTTTGCTCGACCTTACCGAGCGGAGCAATTTCTTCAGGAGTCTCGGACCGGAGTTCAATGATGTGGAAGACGAGGTGGACCACTACAGAAACAGATTGATGAGTGTCATAAATAAACAAGACAATGAAACGAATTGAAGACTATGCAAAAAAGGGTGAGCATCGGGATGAGATGAAAGCCCTGAGGCTTTTGACAGAAGCGTATATTGACATGTGCGGTATCAGCCTTGGCTTCCGCACCGTCGTTTATTGCGCGGCGGAGGCGTGGGTGGAACGGTTGGCCTGGCTGGACCTTCCGCTCTCGGAGATGGCCCGCAAGGAGCCCTTGGTGTGCCTTATGCCGCATATCACCGACCTCTACAAGCCAGAGATATACGACAGGTACGACATCGCAGGGATGGGAGACCCGGAGCTCTTGGCGGCTTGCCGGCAGATTATCGTAGAGAAGACCTTCGACGAGGCTACCACAGAGGTGCTCTGCTGGGGAATCCTGAAGGCGACAGAAGAAAAGGAGGAACTTTCGCAAGAGGTGGAGGCCACAGCCGCCGACGGCACGCTGCTGAAAGGTGTCCTGACCGAACAGAGCTGTCCGAGAACCTGGGTGAAAATGACATCGCCTTTCAACGGAATCCTTATTTGGAAAAGCGAACTTGTCCGAAAACCCGGGGAACTGTTGCTGCAGGGTTATGAGGATTGCCGTTGCCTGCAGGGTCGGGAACAGGAAATCCGAGCGCTGTATTCGGAGTACCAAGAAGCGTTGAGGCAACAGCGGAACTCGTCTATGTGGAAAAAAGATCGCGTTTTTGACGAAATATTCGCAACGGTTGTGGGCGACACGACCCTCGCGTATCCTCAAAAGTTGTTCCGCGAATGGTTTGGAATGGAGTTCTTTGACACCTTCACTTGTAAAGATCCTTCGTGGTTGCGATAAGTATGTGTCGCATTGTGCAAATGATATTTTTAAAGATTGTTATGAAAACCAATTTTGAATTAATAAGGATTTACACCAACAGCAAAACGCGCTATCCACTTCGGAAAAGTCAGATAAACACGATGGGGTTGTTTTCAACTTTAGCCAAAGCGGAAGCGCAAATGATTCAAGACGCGGAAGGATACTACGAGAGTGAACAGGAACGCCTGAGAGACATTGCGGAGAAGGAAGAATACCGTAACGACGAGAAACGGTTCGGGCATGACGTCGTGCTGGCGTACAGAATCACGGAATACAAACTTGACACAGAGGTGTGGAAATGTAGCAGTACCCAGTCGGTGCGCACCTACACTGCCAATGGGAAGCCCAACGACGAATCTCTGCTGGATTACCAATGCGAACGCCATTTCAAGGGCCGCACCCCCGAGCAGATTCGCTTCCGGCCTGGCGACATCGTGGAGGTGATTGACGAATGGGGAGCGGAGCTCTGTGTGGTAGGTCACGCACAGCCCACCACGGAGGACTACGCCGGTTTTCGTAAACGTTGCTGGGAAGATTGCATGAAGGATTGCCAAAAGTCATGTCGCGACAAAAGCGTTGAAGTCAAGGAGGAGAATTGCATATTCCATTGGGACTACAGCGACGACTGCTACTTGGTTTACTCCTTAGGCGAGGGCGACACCCACTTTCACCCCGAATCGCCGAAGGTGTTCCGCCCCACCAAGCCGGTGCCGAAAGCATTGCGGGAGAAACTGAAAGCGAAATACGAGGAAATGCTACGGCTTTATGGAGCAACCTGAACTCGTTCGCCAGCAAAAACCCGTCATGGTTGTAAAGAATAATTCCGATTGATTATGAACGAGAAAGAAAACGGACAAAATCGTATTACTGAATCTGAATTGGTTGAAACACTTCAGAATCTCAACAAATACAGGGGAAAAATCGCACAAATGAAACCCGAGGATTTCAAGCCGACAGGCGAATATTTCCAAATAGAGGGAACCACATTCCAGCTGAAGATGTCCCCTGAAGCCAGCCGTGGAGACTTGCTATACTTACTTTCGTACATAAGAGATCTTGTGAAAAGGAAACTGCGAACACTGTCATCAGAAGAAGAGGATAAACCAAAAGAAAAACAACAACAAAGCTATGGATAAGGAAAAAGTCAAAGACTATTTGTGGAACTACTTCTTCCCCATCACCTCCGCCTCGGAAGAAGAGCGGCGGGGAATGTACCGCTGTGCCATCGAGGACGGCTATCTGCTCTATGAGGACGACCTCTACGAATGGGAGCGCAAGCAGCAATGGGAAGAGTTTGACCGGCTCATCGACAAGATGATAGAAGATTACGCGAAAAGCGTGTTTGAAGACAGGAAGAGAGACTTCTCCCAATGTTACGACCAGCCGATGTTCTCGCCGCAACTGCGCTGGAACGAGAAGTACCTCACGCCTGAATTAGAAAGCTTCACCCCCATCATCGCCATCCAGGATTTGGTGGACTACAAGTATGTCGTGTGTGCCCTCCCCGATGAAAAGGTGGACTTCATGCTGATGCAAAAGGAACGCACCCCCGTCGTGGTGGCGCAATACGACTCGCTGGACGAAATGGTGCGCGACGGATGGTGTGTGGGAAGCTGAAAATAAAAGTTTTCTTATTTTTGCAGTGTAAATACAATTCAACAAAACAATTTTACCCAAATGGAATCAGATACACAGAAAAAGTTAGATGTTAAGAAGTCGGAGGAGATGGAAAGTGCCGGCAACCTCCAAGAATCGCATGACGACGAAACGGGCGAACCGTGGAATGGCGTGTTTTACACCGAAGGGGATGATGAACCCATTATTATTGATTCAAAGATCAGGACTATGGGGGATTTGGAACGTTTGGTGGATGAGTCAATGGTTAAAAACCAAATGGTGGAAGAACTGCTGGAATGGCTTGCTGTGCGCACACAGGGGGATGTTGACCTTGCGGCCACGTTGATGAAAAAGGGGTTGCGGAGGTTGAACAACAAAAGCAAACAGAAAGATCCGTGCCGTATTGTAGTGAAAGAAAATGGAATCTTTGTCGAACTTCCCGACCAAAAACTCAAAAAGGTGACCTTCGGGCGGGGAAACTTGTCGAAAACGCTGTATGTCTTTTTCCTTCGCCAAATTGTGCGAGCTACGAAGGACAACACGATTCCGCGCTGTCTTTCGCAATTTGAGATGGGAGATTACAAGGAGGAGTTGATGTTCATTTACCAAAACGTCAGCGGCAAGCGCGGGGACATCCAGGAGGTGGAATCGTGGTTGGAGAAGGGCACGGTGTCCAACAACTTCGCAAACGCCACCGCCTCCGTCCGGAAGTATTTCGACAAGCTTTACGACAACTATGTCATCAAGTACAAATGGGAGAAATGCTACAGTGTTGAAATCATGGGGACGGACCGTTACGGCAACCCGCGCTACGGCATAAAACTCACCCCGGACGATTTCGTGCTGAAGTGGCCGTTTGAGGTGTGATGACAGGCCAAACGGGATCTCCGACATTGGAACCTGCTGGTGTAAAGGCAACCAGAATCAAATATGGAAAAGATCAATAACATCAATTATATGCTTGTCCACGAGGCTTTCCAGAACGATGGATGGACCATGTACCACTACTTTATGAGGGGTAACAAGTGGGTGAAAGGCAACGACACTGTCACTTGTTTCTGTGGTGGTTACAAGTTGAACGGCGCACCGCTCAGCAACGAGCGTCTTGCCGAGATGCTGCATATCGACCGACGGGCGATTGCGGTGTGCGAGGCGATTGCACCGCACGAGATACACGGCGCATACGGGAGAGCCTTCCTTGAAGGCGTGCGCTGGGCGGACGCGCACCCGGCCAAGAAATAAGGGAGATAGGTTCCGATTTTTTTGCTATTTTTGCCCTTTCAAAAGAATCATTAACGAAAAACCGAAATATTAGAGAAATAGAGTAATTAACATAGTATAAACCATAGCGTTAACTATTATTCGCGTTCAAAGAAAAAAGCGTAGGAAACTGTTTTCTTGAAAAACGGATAAAGTTCGCGGCGAAGCCGTAAGGCGGAAGTCTGCAATGCTCATCTATAAAGTTTGCCCGATAGGGTGTGAACTAATCTATAGATGAGCAGCGGGTTTCTCCTACGCTTCCCGCGAACGCGAGTAGAGAGGTTCGCACCTTTCTTTTTGCCGTGAGTGATTGGTAGTCGCGCTACAAAAATTCAATCCGTATGGCAAAACAAACTTTAACACAGGCTAAAAAAGCCAAAAACGATGAGTTTTACACTCAGCTCGCCGACATTCAAAACGAAATGAACGCTTATTTGGATTACAATCCAGACGTGTTCCGTAACAAAACCATTCTTCTACCATGTGACGATCCGGAATGGAGTAATTTTACTCTTTTCTTTGCGCAGAATTTTGAGCGATTTGGGTTGAAAAAGTTGATTTCGACCAGTTATGCGCCTGAGAGCAAGAAAATCAAAACTTGGCAGCCAACTCTTTTTGAGACAGGTAGTCCGCAATTTGATGCCGATAAGTCTAAAACAAATGGCAAAATTTTCATACTTGAACGAGATTTGAACGCTGATGGTTTAGTTGATCATAAAGACATTCAATGGGAATACCTTCAAGGGGATGGAAATTTTGACAGCGATGAAGTGAGAAAATTCCGTGACGAAGCAGACATTATCATTACAAACCCTCCTTTTTCTCTGTTCAGAAAGTTTATTACTTGGATTATGGAGGCAAACAAGCAATTTGCAATTATCGGTCACCAGAATGCAATAATATACAAAGAAGTGTTCCCTTTGATTAAAGGAAACAAAGTATGGTTAGGAAAGGGATTTAAAGGTGGTGCCGGGCATTTTATCAGCAGTTATACAGATTATGCCACTGCAGGAAATCACATTAAAGGAATGATTCGGGTATCAGGAGTTATTTGGCTTACAAATTTAGAACATGGTCGGCGACATGAAATGTTAAGTTTAATGAAAACTTCTGATATTTTCAAATACAGCAAACATAAGGAATTGAAAGGCCAAACTAATTTTCTTCATTATGAAGATTATAATGCGATAGATATTCGCTTCACAGATTCGATTCCTGATGACAACCTTGGCATCATGGGTGTTCCTATCACATTTATGGATAAATACAATCCAAATCAATTTGAAATAATGGATTGCTGCGAACCATGCATATCGTTGAAAAACATAAAAAATACTGGTGTCTATAAAGAAATTCCATCTCGTCAAAAGATACATAATGGTATTCTATGTCAGAAGACATATCACAGAATCCTTATCCGCAAAAAATAATCTCACCAAAATCATCATCAATATGAAAACCATATTAAAAACCAACATCACCGTGCGCGATATTTGCAACGGATTTGTTTACAATGAATTAGAAGAAAAAGGCCTGTATGGTCTTTCTGGCAAATTGGTCATTCAGCCGGAATACCAACGAAACTATATCTATGGGGATGGAAAGAAAGACGTGGCGGTCATTGATTCCCTCCTTAAAGAGTACCCGCTTGGACTCATATACTTTAATGAACGAGAGGATAGTATACTGGAAGTGCTTGACGGTCAGCAACGTATAACCAGCATTGGACGTTTTGTGACAGACAGATTCTCAATCATTGATGCACATGGCGTACCACAATATTTCAGTAGTTTACCTGTCAATCTCCAAGATTTGATTATGGACAGCAAACTCTTGATTTATGTTTGCAAGGGTTCAGAACAAGAAATCAAGGAGTGGTTCAAAACCATTAATATCGAAGGAAAACCACTAAAACCTCAAGAACTGCTCAATGCAATCTATTCAGGCTCGTTTGTCACACTTTGCAAGCAAGTGTTCAGCAACCGCAAGCTGCACATCATGCAGAAGTGGCAGGCATACGTTAGTGGTGAGGTGAATCGGCAGGCCATTTTTGAACGTGCATTAGACTGGGTAAGCAAAGGTGACATTGAAGGCTATATGAGCCGTCACCGCCACGATACGAATATTGACCCAATCAAGCTCCACTTCGAAAATGTTATCCAATGGATAGAAAGTGTTTTCCCAACTTATTACGACCAAATGTGTGGGTTGGAGTGGGGTCGCCTTTACGACACGTACCACGCCAACCCTTACAGTCCTTCCGCTGTAGATGCAGAAGTCGCCCGACTGTTTGCTGATGACAGCGTGGAAGACAAAAAGGGAATTTTTGAATATGTGTTAGGAGGAAAGAAAGATACCAAACTTTTGAAAATCAGAATTTTTAGTAACGCTGACAAATCAACGGTTTATCACCGTCAAACTGCTGCGGCAAAGGCTGCTGGCGAGTCCAACTGTCCGTTGTGCGCTCTCGGTCATGATGCCACTCGCACAAAAATATGGAAACTCGAGGAGATGGATGCTGACCATGTGACCGCATGGAGCAAAGGCGGCGCTACCAGCATTGCCAACTGCCAGATGCTGTGCAAAACCCACAATCGGGCGAAAGGGAACAAATAGTTGCCATTCATTTTCACCAATCTGCCGTTCTCCAAAGTTTGCGGGAACGGCATTTTTTTTGCCATTCTCCCTTCTGTCGCCCGTATCAAAAAGACGGATTCGACATGAAATTTCGCGACCTGTACGGTTGAAAACTGGTGGAGATTCCGCTTCGGCACTTCGTGCCTTGCGGAATGGTGCGCCGCGCACGGGGACGTAAACCACGTCGCCATTGCGGTTTCGCCCCATCGCTGTTTTCATTCCCAAACCCGATCTGGGAAATTTACTATTCAAAGTTTAATTGTTAAATTAAAGATTGCAATATGTTGGTTGACAGCAAGGAATAAAAAAACGCCAATCCCTTGACAAATTCAAATATTCGATGTATCTTTGCCAGCAAATTATTACAGTGTTATGAGCAAGAAATCTATAAGATTCTACAATGACCACGTGGTTCGTGCGGTTTGGGATGAGGAGAACTCCAAATGGTGGTTCTCGGCCACGGACATCGTGCGCGCCATTAACGACGAGGAAGACTACACGAAAGGCCGCAACTATTGGAAATACCTGAAAGGCAAGATGGCCAAAGATGGTGTCCAACTGGTTAGTGTCACTAACCACTTCAAATTCATGGCTCCCGACGGGAAGCAACGTGCCGCCGATGCTTTGGATGCCCAATGTGTTCAGACCTTGGCCAAAAACTATCCCAACAACCGTGCAAGCGCCTTCCTCGACTGGTTCGTCTATAGCGACAACACCATCGACGGTCAGAGTAAGAAGAAAGCCTACACGCTGTTTGAGAGCGGCATCCTCGACAGTATGAAGCCCGGCACGGTGGAATGCCTCCAACAGATTCATGCCTACCTCTTCGGCGGGCTCTACAACTTTGCCGAAAGATACGCACCAAGACCATCTCGAAAGGCGGCACAATGTAACGACTATTTGGAAGCCATGCGACGGAGTGTGACGGACGCCGAACCCATCAGAACCTTGCTGAAAGGGGCAATGACCGACAAGATCGATGATCGTGAAATTTTTATGAAAGGCATCGACTATTCCTATTATTATGAACAGGAGGAATAATTACAGAAAGAAGAATTATGACAAACTTATCCTATCTCGACCGGAAAAAACAGTTGGTGGCTGTGTTTAACAACACCCTGCAGCGTATTGGCAGCAGCCAGGATTTGCAAGCCGCTGTCAGCCAAAGCATCGCCTCCCAGCAGTATATCGGCGATGCCGACAATATAGACCTTCCTGCACCCCCATATACCGAAAAGGCCCGGGTGGTGGTGAGCCGTCTGCGCTCTTTCGAGGCGGCGGCAAGATACCCCGGACAAAAGGTGGCGGTGCTGAACTTCGCCTCCTCCACCTCTCCCGGCGGCGGGGTGGCGACCGGTGCCTCGGCGCAGGAGGAGTGCCTCTGCCGCGTGTCAACCCTCTTCCCGTGCCTGACAACCCAAGCGGCGTGGGAGAAATTCTATGCTCCGCACCGTGCCGCCCACAATCCGCTCCACAACGACGACATTATCTACATTAAAGACGTGGTGGTGCTGAAAGACGACGACTACAATGTCCTGTCTTCGCCGTTCCGCGTGGATGTGATCACCTGCGCCGCCCCTAATCTGCGGGAAAGCCCTTCCAACCGATACAATCGGAATGATGGTGAGGCGGTGCATATCAGTCCGGAAAAACTTTTGGAGTTGCACGTGAAACGCGCCCGCAAAATCCTCTCCGCTGCCGCCGCGAACGGGGCTGAGGTGCTGATTCTCGGCGCGTTCGGCTGCGGCGCGTTCCGCAACGACCCCGCCGTGGTGGCCGCCGCCTACCAACACGTGCTGCCACAATTCCTGAACCATTTCAAAACCATTGAATTTGCCGTCTATTGCAGTCCGAGAGATCTACGAAACTACGAAGAATTCATAAAAATCCAAATGATATGACAAAACCCATCCTCTTTTTCGATATGGACAACGTCCTTGTCGATTTCCAGTCCGGTATCAACAAGCTGGACGAAGCAGAAAAACAACAATATGGCGAGTATTGCGACCCTGACGGCACCAAGCACGAGGCGCATTACGACGATGTGCCGGGCATCTTCGCAAAAATGGACCCGATGCCGGGCGCCATCGAGGCCGTGCACAAATTGGCCGAGAAGTACGATGTGTATATTCTCTCCACTGCACCCTGGAAAAACCCCACGGCTTTGAAAGACAAGCTGTCGTGGGTGAAGAAACACTTCGGTGCCGAAGAGGGAAGTGTGTTCTATAAACGCGTCATCTTCTCGCATCACAAGGACCTCTGCTTATGCCATGGCGACTACCTGATTGATGACCGAGACGACAAGAACGGAACGGAAAAGTTCAAGGATGCAGGAAAACTAATCCATTTTGGGGCGCCCGAATTTCCCAACTGGGATGCCGTGGCGGAATACCTTATGCGGAAGTGAACAGGTATTTTCTGCTATTAGCGGAATCTCATACGGCACAAGAGTATATCCTGTTTTTGTCGTATAAATATTGGAACATATACAGTTTTTGCAATTTTGCGACCTTATCTTTCACTGTCTCAGATATTTGCAAAAACAAGGCACACTGCCACCACAGCGGAAGAATCATTTGTCAATTGCATTCATAATTTGTATATTTTTGCCGCTTCATTTATTTTTGCTCTGATATGAAAAAAATTCTAACCTTTACACTTGCCATTGCCATGCTTTCAGGCGTCCTTGATGGCAAGGCGCAAAACGCCGGTGCCAGCAAGGGAAATTCCTTCTATCTTAATTTCAAAGGAGGTATCGGCATCGCACGGTGCGTTGACAGAAGTATTATCCCGTATTCCTTCTCAGGCCTTACAACAGGTTTTCATGGCGGTTTCACCGACGAATGGAAGCGTTGTCACATACAATTCGATTTCCAGTGGTCGAAGACCAACTTTTTAAGCCCATCGGGAAGCATGAACTGCTTTGCTCCAAAGCTGGAGTTCCTCTACAGTTGCCTGAAGCCCTCCGAAAGCAGATGGCATTTCTGGTCGGGGGTGTCTGTGAGCAGCCTTGTGGATTTTAAGAACATCCCCATTTTACAGAATGCGCAAGCAACATTTTCAGTCTTCGGCAATTTTGCTGCGGAAGAGTTGGTGCAGTGCGACTTCGCTTACGACAAGAAAGACAAGTCCCATCCATGGATGACGGCTTACTTCAGGTTCTCATTGCCTTTGTTCACCATAGCCTCCCGCCCCGGATTCGCATACGTGCATGATTCACTTGGCGCGACCGAGACTTTCCGCATACTGATGTCTCCCAATGAAACATCGTTCAAGATGTTTCCCGGGTATGCCACTGATTTGGGCTTTGCCGTCAACCTGCGCAACGGCAACCGTATCTCCTTCGGCCACAGCGTCAGTTTCCTCACCACTGGCAAAAAAAGCGTTTACCGTTACGACAACATCCTCAGCACCTCGTATATTCAATTCATGTTCAAAATCTAATCCCATACTGTCATGAAAAAGATCAATTTCATCATATTTTGTCTTATTGCCATTGTCTTTTCCTCTTGCAGCGGCATATTTATGGAGAAAGACGAACTCAAGACACCGACCAATGTATTCGAATATCTTTGGAACCGGGTGGACCAACAATACACCTTTTTCGACGTCAAGGGGGTGAATTGGGATTCCATACGCACTGTATATCGTCCGATGGTCTATGACGAGATGAGCGACGACAGCCTGTTCCGGGTTTGCGCCGCCATGTTGAATGTTTTGAGAGACGGGCACACCAACCTCTGGAGTGAATTTGACGTCATGCACAGTGACACAATATCATATTGGGGAAGTGCCAACAGTTGTTTCGATGGAAATGTCATTTTGCTTCACTATCTGACCCTGCAGGGTCATCAGACCGGCTCGCTGAGACACAACGCCATACGTGACGGCAAAGTGGCTTACATCCGTTACAGTTCCTTCTCTTCGGATATAAGTGACGAAGACCTCAAATACGTTGCGAATCAGTACAAAGATTGCGACGGCATGATTCTCGACTTGCGTCAAAACGGCGGCGGCAGCATCACAAACCTGACCCAGCTGGTGAGACTGTTCGACTGCCACGGACAGCCACTCTACTCGGTGCAGCACAAAGCAGGGCCCGGCCACAACGACTTCACCACGCCAACGGTCTGCTACGCCCCTGACTCCAGCATTTTAGGCAAAAATCCCTATATCAAACCAGTGGCAGTGCTCATCGACCGCGGCTCGTTCAGTGCGACCTCTTATTTTGCCCTGTGCACGCAGGCATTCGACAATGTGAAGCTTTTCGGAGACTACACTGGCGGCGGCACTGGCCTGCCCAATGGCGGCATGTTACCTAACGGCTGGAGTTACCGTTTCAGTTGCACCCGAACCATTGCCCTTGACGGCGGCAATTACGAGAACGGCGTTCCGCCTGAAGTGAGGGTCATCCTTGACCCCGCAGCCGTGGCGCAAGGCAAAGACAACATCATTGAAACAGCTGCCGACTGGATCCAGTCGGGCGGCGGTGCCATCGCATTGTCGAGATAAAAGGAAACAATCCCCAACTCCTGTTATTGGGAGAAACGTCACTATTTTGGGTGGTTATATACCTGATGGCACCAGACCTGCATGAGCAGCTCTCTAAGCAACGTTTTTTTCCAACTCCTCCCTTTCGCGGCGAGCAGGTTTCTTGCATCTTGGATGCCGACTCCTGCGCCGCGAGAGGGTATCGGTGCCGTCGGTCCTCCCCACACCGCGCTCCTTCGTCGCTTGTGTGGGGTTATTGAGAGGGTGTCGGTGCCGTCGTTCCACCCCACACAACGCTCCTTCGTCGCTTATGTGGGGTTATTGAGAGGGTGTCCCTCCGGGACAATAGAGGAAAGATAATAGTTAAAAGTTTTCCTTGAGCAGCCCCGGCAGGGGCAAGAGCTCGGTAGCGCTGCAACCCCTGG
>JAFPXF010000076.1 GCA_017394765.1 Bacteroidales bacterium
ATGATTAATTCATGTGATACAAAAATACATATTTTTCAACAACTCCATTCCTTGAATTTTTGACGCTGCAAAACTAAAGGTGGGGTTATTGAGAGTGTGTCCCTCCGGGACAATAGAGGTAATCATTTTCCTTGAGCTGCCCCGACAGGGGCAAGAGCTTGGTAGCGCTGCAACCCCTGGTAGGGGCGCGTGCGCGGGAAAGTCGCGGCGCGGGAGCTTGTTGAGACGAAGGTGTGCGCTGCTCGCCGCGAAACGGATGCGGGGTTCGACGAGCTTGCGTGAGGGATTGAAGCGGGAATGATTTTGGCGGGAATGCGTTCCATGGCAAGACGGAGGTTCCGCTTGACGCTTCGCGTCTCGCGGAACGGTGGAGGGTCCTACGCCAAAATCATTAGAGCGGAAAGCCCGACGGCGCGGCGGCATTGGATTGCGTATGCGGATGTGACGTGATTTCCGCCGCCGCGCCGGCACGCCCAAATAAAAAAAAGACGAAGAAAATCTTATTTGTGCCATCAAGTATATAATTTCCTTTTTTTCACCCTTTCAAAACAGTTCTCCAGTTCATTTATGTTTTCGCAATTTTTATTATTTTTGCGGTTTCGAAACGGAAGGTTCACCTATGATTAACGTAACCACTAAAATCCACGACAAGTTCTCCATCGAATTCAAGGTCGGATTCGCCGGGAGCGAGCACGACAGCGTGAACGACTTCACCGTCAACTCGTGGATTTTCGTGCCTTACAGCTTAGACATCAACCCTGCCACCTACGGCAAGGAGCAGTTCTACCGCGACGTGAAGTCTAACGTGCGCCTGATCACCCCCAGTTTCCGCCTTTCGGAGATGACAGACGGGAAGGCCATCCCCCTGCAGAACGTCAGGAAACAATTGCAGAAATACATCGAGCAACCCACGGAGGGCAACCTCAGCGAGTACAACTTCCACGTCCGCCTGTTCGCGGCCATCTTCAAGAGCGCCCTGCGCAACGAGGTGGTCGCCCTCGCGACACAACAGGACCCCACGACATTGGCCGACGGCTGCCGGAAGTTAGAGGCTTCCGTCACGCAGGTGCTCCAGCGCTACCGGGCTGTCCGCTCCGCCGAGACTCCGCGCCCGCAGGTGGATGTGTTCGCCTACGCCGACGAGTATATGAGCCACCTCACCGACGTGCATATCACCCGTCTGGTGCGGCATTTGCACCGCCAATCCTCCGAGGAGACCGTCACCGTACGACGCGAGCTCACAGCATTTCTCCTGAAGGAACGCGCTTACAAGACCCAACAGGGCTACAGCCATCTGGAAGAGGACGGCAAGACCGAGAACCGCGAGCTGGTGCTCCGCCACGGCCTGCTGAAAAAGAACATCGAGAGCGCCCTCTACCTGAAAGCCGACACCGAACCCGACAGTCAGGCCGCCCAACAGCTGGTCTTCGGCATCGCCGCCGGCATCGCGATGTTCATATACGTGCTCATCACCCTGCCGCTGCAGGCCCATTTAGGCAACTCCCCCATGCTCATCCTCTTCATCCTTGTCGTATCCTACATCCTCAAAGACCGCGTCAAGGAGTATTTCCGGGGCCGTTTCGCCTACAAGCTCAAGGACAAGTATTTCGACATCAAGACCCTTATCCAGTTCAAAGGCACGCAGATAGGATGGATGAAGGAGGGCGTGGACTATATTGACGAGACAAAGACTCCCGAAAAGGTGCTGGCGTTGCGCAGACGCTCCAACTTAGAGGCCGACAACACTCTTCTTGGCGAGCAGACGCTGCTCTACCGCAAGCAGGTCCACATCGACAACGAGCAGCTCCGGAACCAATACCGCTACGACTTCTCCGGCATCCACGACATTATGCGCCTCCACATCCAGCATTTCATGCTGAAGATGGACGATCCCGACCTGGCGTTAGATGCCGTCAACCAACAGGGGGAGCTGGAGACCATACATACCCAGCGCATCTATCCGCTGCATATCGTACTGCAGTTCATCCATAACGAACAGACCGAATACCGCTCTTTCCGCATCACGGCCACCCGCAATGGCATCGTGGAATGTGTGGAGAGCCCTCTGCCCTAACCCGACAATTACCAACTCAATTATTAACTTAAAAACTTAAAAACAATGGATTTAGAAGGAAGAAGAGAAAGTACCAACGTTGAAGATCGACGTGGTAGAAGAGCCGCCGGCGTCAGCTTGGGCATTGGCGGCACCATCATCGTGGGAATCATTGCGCTGCTCATGGGCCGCAACCCTGCCGAGGTGATGCAGAACATCAACGCCGGCGGAGCCAGCACAGAGACCAACTACACGCCCACTGCAGAGGAGGAGGAACTGGCCTCGTTCACCAAGAAAATCTTGGCCAGCACCGAGGACGTGTGGAGTGCGCAGTTCAAAAAGATCGGCCAGCAGTATGTTCCACCCAAATTAGTCATGTTCACCGACCAGGTGCAGTCGGCTTGCGGCAACGCCACTGCCGCTGTCGGTCCATTCTACTGCTCTGCCGACCAGACGGTTTACATCGATCTCTCCTTTTTCTCCTCCATGCGCCAGACGCTCGGTGCCGACGGTGACTTTGCCTACGCCTACGTCATCGCCCACGAGGTTGGCCATCACGTGCAGAACCTGCGCGGCACCCTCTCACAGGCCCACCAGAAGATGGCACAGGTAAGCCAGACAGAGAGCAACCAGATCAGCGTGCGCATCGAATTGCAAGCCGACTACTATGCCGGCGTGTGGGCGCATCACGAGAACCAGATGTTCGGGTCCCTCGAGGACGGTGACTTGGAGGAGGCCATCAACACCGCCTCCGTCATCGGCGATGACTACCTGCAAAAGAAGGCGCGCGGCTATGCGACTCCCGAATCGTTCAACCACGGCACCTCCCAACAACGCATGAGATGGCTCAAGAAAGGCTTCACCACCGGCGACATCAACGGCGGAACCACCTTCCAGGGTAATTACAGCGACCTATAAAACACAGTTGATCCATGCCCTCCATTGCCGTACTTATCCCTTGCTACAACGAGGAACATGCCATTGCCAGCGTGGTGCGCGACTTCCGGGCCGCGCTGCCCGAGGCGACCGTCTTCGTGTATGACAACAATTCCACAGACCGGACGGCGGCCTTGGCCGAAGAGGCGGGTGCCGTCGTCCGTAAGGAACCCGCGCAGGGGAAGGGGAATGTCGTCAGACGGATGTTCCGCGAGATAGAAGCCGACTGCTACCTGATGGTGGACGGCGATGGCACCTATGACCCCGCCGACGCCCCAATGTTCGTGCGCACCGTAATCGAAGAAGGCGTGGACATGGTCATCGGCGACAGACTTTCCACCACCTATTTCCAAGAAAACAAACGACCTTTCCACAACTTCGGCAACCGTTTGGTACGCCGTCTGATCAACGGATTGTGGCATGCCAACGTGCATGACATCATGACAGGATACCGCGCCTTCAGCCGGCGCTTCGTCAAACTTTTCCCAGTCATGTCCGACAATTTCGAGATAGAAACGGAGATGACCATCCACGCACTGGACAAGCGGTTCACCCTCCACGAGCTGCCCACGCAATACATGGACCGCCAACACGGCGATTCCAAGCTGAACACATACAAGGATGGATACAAGATTCTCAAAACCATCTTTTCCCTTTTCATGGAATATCGACCGCTGGTTTTCTTCGGGACCTTGTCCATCATCATGATCGTGGTGGCCATCGCTCTGCTCGTGCCGGTCTTCGTGGAATACTTGAAAACAGGCTTGGTGCCTCGTTTCCCGACACTGTTTTGCGCCGGTTTCCTGGCCATAGCCGGTTTGATGACATTTTTCACAGGGCTATGTCTGGATGTCATCATTAAAAAAGACAAGAAAAATTACGAACTAAAAGTGATCCAATTTGAATGTCAGGATGAAAAAGATCGCTAAGTATCTTGTTGTTTTCTTCATATTGATAGCTTTGTACTGCCTTTTTGCGGTTTTGTCATGCATGTTGCCCGACCGTGCCGTGAAGCGCCATGTCGAAAAGGCGGCCGTCACCCTTTTCATGGAAGGCAACTATCCGCGCGCGCTCATTGACGAAGAGTCCTGCAGACGCGACAACTTCACCGACGCCCTGATTCTGAACCAAATCCACACCATCGACCGCACACATCCCGTTCGGTCGGCGGCGGCCGTCACACGCATGAACACGATGCCCATGTACGACCAGACCGGCGCCCTGTACAAGCTCACGCAACATGACACGACACTTGTCCCCATCGACTATGCACGCTATTGGCATGGCAGCACGTTCCTTTTCCGGATTGTCCTGGCTGTCACTTCCTACACGACGCTTCAGCGGCTGATGTCCCTGACCATTGCGCTGTTATTCGCGCTCTTCATTTGTTGCTATTACCCGCGTGCGGGATTGTGGAAAACCTTGGTCTGGGTGGTGAGCTGGGTGCTGGTCAACGGCTTCGCAACCCAGTTTTCCATGCAGTTCTTCCCTGTCTGGGCATTGTCGCTGGCCGCCTCCATTCTTGTAATTCGTGCCGGTCCCCGCACACCATCCCTTGGGATGATATTCTTCGTCACTGCCTCGCTGACCTGCTATTTCGACCTGCTGACCACTCCCGTGCTGACATTGGGATGGCCGTTGCTGGTCTGGTTGTCCCTATATGATTCCAAAGAGCAAAAGATGGCGGAAACAATTCAGCAGATTGCATTGTTTTGCCTGCTATGGAGTGTCGGCTATGCCCTCACCTTCGCCACAAAGTGGTTAATAGGGACCATTGTGTTAGGGGAGAATGTCTTTGGGGACGCATCCGGTGCCGCCATTCGTCACATCACCGCCGAGGAGCACACCCGTTGGGACACCATCGTATGGAATGTCAAAATGTTGCCCTTGGACATGGTGTGCCTGTCACTGATATTTTTTGCAGGAATCTCCTTGTTCCGGTTCTGCAGGTCACGATGGAAGATGGCCGTGTTGTACTTGGCTGTCGCAACAGGGCCACTCCTTTGGTATATGGTGCTGTATCAGCACGATTACCTGCACGGGTGGTTCACTTACCGTCTTCTGGCCGTCAGTTTGGCAGCGTTGTTCCTGTCTTTGTTAAGTTGGAACAGGGATACCGGACGACCGTTGGCAAACAAGCTTGCGAAAGAATAAGGCAAGATATTGCTTTATTCCCCGTCAGGGACGATTCGTGTGCCACAGGCGTCATCGCCCAAGCGGCCTGCTTCGGTGATGATACAGGTATGACCCGTCTTCTCCACAAACATAATGGCGGCACGCATCTTCGGCGCCATTGAACCTTCCGTGAATTGTTTCTCTTCCAAGTATTGCTTGGCTTCCGAAACCGTAATCACATCGAGAGCCTTCTCGTCAGGTTTGCGGAAGTTGATATAGACTTTGGGCACATCGGTGAGGATATAGAACTCGTCGGCGTTGATTTCCACGGCCGTGATGGCGGAGGCCAAATCCTTGTCGATGACAGCCTGCACGCCCTGCAGATATCCGTCTATATTGGCCACCGGGATGCCGCCGCCGCCCACAGTGATAACGATAATGCCCTGGTTGGCGAGTTGGCGCACGAGTTTGATATTCTGTATGCGAATGGGCTTGGGCGAGGCCACGACTTTGCGCCATCCGTTACCCTTAGGGTCTTCCTTGTAGATATCACCCGTCTCCCGATGGTAGGCTTCGGCCTCTTCTCTGGAACAATAGGGGCCGACGGGCTTGGTGGGATTCTTGAAAAGCGGGTCGTTGGCGTCCACCTCCACATGGGTGAGCAGCGTCACAGTGTCGCGGTCCCAGCCCTCCTCGGCGAAGATGCGGCGGAAGCCCTCCTCGATAAGGGCGCCGATGGAGCCTTGTGTCTCGGCCACGCAGAAATTCAGGGGCATGTCCGCCACTTCGTAGGTCTCCGACCCGGCCTTGTGCTGCAACATCACATTGCCCACTTGCGGTCCGTTTCCGTGGCCGATGACCATACGGTAGCCGGCCTTCATCATCGGGACCAGGCAACGACAGGTCTCTGTCACGTTTTGGATTTGTTCAGCGTAGGTGCCTTTTTGATTGCTTTTCAACAAAGCATTGCCGCCAAAGGCAATAACGGCGAGTTTGTTTTGTGTCATAAAAAATGTATAGGATTTAGGGAGGACGCCATTGCATCACTCCAGTGATTAATTACCAAATTCTAGCACGTTTGGAGGGTTCGAGCCACATCGGATCGCCCTGTTTGATGCCGAAAGCCTCATAGAAAGCGTCGATATGCGGCAGGGTGCCGTTCACGCGCCACTTGCCTAACGAGTGCGGGTCTGTTTTGGTGCGCCGCAATATCTCCTCGGGACGGATGTTGTTGGCCCAGACAGCCGCATACGCCAGGAAGAAACGCTGTTCCGGGGTGAAACCGTCCATGTTGCCTTGGATGCCGCCATCCTGCTTGGCCTTCTGGAGGGCAGCATAGGAGACATTGAGGCCACCATTGTCGGCAATGTTCTCACCCAGGGTGAACGAACCGTTGCCATAGACACCGGGAGCGACCTCAATGGCGTTGAAGTGATCCACAATGAGCTGGGCGCGGGACTTGAAAGCCTCGGCATCCTCGGCTGTCCACCAGTCGGTCAGGTTGCCCTTGGCATCGTAGTTGCGGCCCTGATCGTCGAATCCGTGCGTCATTTCGTGGCCAATGACCACACCAATGGCACCATAATTGGCAGCATCGTCCGCATTCATGTCAAAGAACGGGGGTTGGAGTATGCCAGCGGGGAAGCATATCTCGTTGGTGTTGGGTTCGTAATAGGCATTGACGGTCTGCGGTGTCATGAACCACTCCGTGGGATCGACGGGCTTGCCGATTTTGGCTAACTCGTATATGGTCTCAAAGCGGCGGGCGCGCACCACATTGGCGTAATAGCTGTCGTTGCTGATTTGCAACCCGCTGTAGTCACGCCACTTGTCGGGATAGCCGATCTTCACGCGGAAGGCGGCCAACTTCTCAAGGGCGTTCTTCTTGGTCTCCGCGGTCATCCATGTGGAATTCTTGATGCGCTCGCCCAAAGCCCACTGCAGATTCTTGACCAATTGCTCCATGCGGGCTTTGGCCTCGGCGGGGAAATACTCCTTCACATACATCTGGCCAAGCGCCTCCCCCATCGTGCCATTCAGCGTGCCAATGACACGTTTCCAGCGCGGACGATCCACCTGCTTGCCAGAGAGCACCCTGCCGTAGAAGTCGAAGTTGGCATTCACGAACTCATCGCTCAAGTAAGAGGC
This sequence comes from Bacteroidales bacterium, assembly GCA_017394765.1. The sequence continues at coordinate 7,253 of JAFPXF010000076.1, forward strand.
AGCGGAGTTGATAACCTGCCAAGCCAAATAAGCCTTGATCACCTCCCAATCGGAGATGGTCAAGATACGGCTGAGGGACTTGAAATAAGCCGGCATACCCACATTGACGGTGTCGGGGTTGACTTTCAGCACCTTGAGGTAAGCGTTAAGGTCGATAGCAGGGATGGACTTCTGGAAATCCGCAACCGTGCATTTGTGGATGCTCTGGTAGGGGTCGCGAAGGGTCACCTTGTCGATGAAAGCATCAGCCATGCAGGTTTCGAGGGCCAGCACGCGCTGTGCCATCTCCTGTTCATCGCCTTCAAAGCCGGCAATCCTGCTGTAACCCGACATGCGGAACATGTCCGTCATCAGCTTGACATAGCCATCGCGGATATGCTGTTGTTCAGCTTCGAGGTAGTAGTCGCGGTCGCCGAGACCGAGGCCGCTTTGCCAGAAGTGGGCTATGGTCATGCTGCTGTTGTCAGGGTCGGCGGAGCCATAGATACCCAGGAAGCAGGAATGGCCTTCGAGGAGCATCTCAGCCAACTGCGTGGAGAATCTGTTGCGTTGCAAACTGGCAATATCCTGCAATTCAGCCTGAATGGGCTGGTTGCCCTGTTTCTCCAATTGGTCGGTGTTCATACCGATATTGTAGAGATCTGCGATTTTCTGCTCAACGGTGCCCTGCGCGTGTTTCTGCGCCGCTATTTTGACCACCAAGTCCTGCAGCTGCTTCTGGTTATTCTCGCCAAGGGCGTCAAAACTGCCGTAGCGCGCATACTCAGCCCCAAGGGGATTGAGTTTCATCCAGCCGCCACAAGCGTATTGGTAAAAGTCAAAGTTGGGGGCCGCCGTGTTGTCAAGGTTGGACAACGTCACGCCGGATTTCAATTTTTTGGGTTTCTTTTTAGTCGTCATAGTCGTGGAACTTGTGAGAATAAAAAAACAAAGTACCAATGACAAAGTGGTGAAAGCGTACTTTTTCATAGATATAAAACTGATTATCAGTAGATTAAAAATAAATCCCTCCAAAATCGGAGGGACGGCAAAGGTACACAAATTTTCGAATGAAACAGGGTGCGAGCTAATTTCATTTCAAATAAAAATCCACCGCTTCCGTCAGCACCTCAATCCACATCGTATCCGATGCGCTCGACTGTTTCAAGCTGGTCGATGCCGCGGAGTTTCTCAATGAGGTCGGTGAGGGCGCGCACACTCTGTATGTATAGCATCATGGTGCCGGAAAAGATGTTCTGCTTGGCTTCAATGTGTATGGAGCGCATATTGAGGTCCATCTGAGAGGAGACAATCTCTATAATCTCCTTGAGCATACCCTTGCGGTCGAAACCGGAGAATCGAATGCCCGACAAGAAGGCGATGTCCTGACCCTTGCGCCATTTGGTCTTGATGATACGTTTGCCGAACTTGGACATCTGTTCGATGGCGTTTGGACAGGAAGTCTGGTGAATGACAATCTTGTCGTCTGTCACCTGGAAGCCCACCACTTGGTCGCCCGGCAATGGGTTGCAACAATCGGCAAGCACATACTTGATACGCTCGTAGTCGTTGTCGAGCAAGAACGCGGTCGGCGTGGTGGTGAACTGCTCATCGATGAGTTCATCAAGGGACTTGTTGGCGATTTCCTCCTCAATCTTCTTCTGGAACTCGGCCAGTTCCTTAGGCTGTTTCATGGCCAGAATCTTGCGAATCTTGTTCTTGGAAATCTTATGGGTCACAATATTGTTCCAAAACTCGTCCATTGATTTGGAAAGGGTGGCCGTATAGATCTTGTCGATGTTTTCCTGGCCGTATTCGACGTTGAATTCCTCGAAATAGCTCTTGAGCAATTCTTCGCCGGCGGCGTTGATGCCGGTCTGCTTGTTGCGGATGAAGTCGCGGATGCAGCGGCGGGCACGTGCCGTGCGGACAACATCCAGCCACTCAGCCTTGGGAATCTGCTTCTTTGAGGTGATAATCTCCACTTGGTCGCCATTGGAGAGCACTCTGTCGAAGGGCACGATATTGTAGTTGACCTTGGCACCGATGCAATGGTTGCCCAGGTTGGTGTGCAGTTGGTAGGCCATGTCGAGCACCGTGGAACCGGCAGGCAACGTGCGCATGTCGCCTTTGGGCGTGAAAACATAAATCTCCTTGAGTCCAAGGTTGAGTTTCACCTCTTTCAAGAACTCAAGTGCGTCAGAATCCTGGCTTTTGAGAATCTCGCGGGTTTTCATCAGCCAATCTTCCAAGCGATTATCCATCTCGCGATCGGCTTCTGCGGTAATGTCTTCCTTGTATTTGTAATGGGCGGCGAGACCCTTCTCGGCAATCTCGTCCATCCGCTTGGAACGGATCTGCACCTCGACCCACTTGCCGGCCTTGCTCATGGCCGTCAGGTGCAGCGACTGGTAGCCATTGGGCTTGGGATGCGTCAGGAAGTTGCGGTCGCGCGACGGATTGGTCGGATAGAGCAGACATACAATCTTGTAAATGCGCCAACATATCTCAAATTCCTGTTCCACGGGGCTGTCGAAGACAAAACGCACGGCAAAGATGTCGTATATATCCTCAAAGTTAACCTTTTTGTTGAGGATTTTCTGATAGATAGAATAGACGGACTTCGTGCGGGAAGACATCGTGGCCTCAATGCCGTTGGCTTTCAGGGACTCCTGGATGGGCGCGGCGAACTCGGCGATGAGCTGGCGACGTTCCTCGTCGGTCTCCTGCAACTTGTTGGCAATGGAGAAATAGTCGATGGGGTCGGTATATTTCATCGCATAGTCTTCCAACTCGCTCTTGATGGTGTACAGGCCGAGCCGGTGCGCAAAAGGCACATAGAAGTAGGAGGTCTCGGAGGCGATCTTGAGCTGTTTCTCCGGCGGCATGGAGTCAAGGGTCCGCATGTTGTGCAGACGGTCTGCCAACTTAATGAGTATGACACGGATATCCCTTGACATGGAGAGGAATATCTTCTTAAAGTTCTCGGCCTGGATAGACTGGCTCTTGTTGTCGAAGACAAGGTCGTCGATTTTGGTGAGCCCGTCGATAATATTCGCCACCACTTCTCCAAAAAGGTCACGAATATCCTCAAGGGTATAGTCGGTATCCTCCACCACATCGTGCAGGAGCGCACAGATCACGGAGGTGGAGCCGAGGCCTATTTCCTTGCAGCAAATCAAGGCAACCGCAATCGGGTGATAGATATAGGGTTCGCCGCTTCTACGCCGCGTGCCATTGTGGGCATTGGTGGCTAAGACAAAAGCCTTCCGGATGTTTTTCCGTTCCTCGACATCCGTCTTGGGCCAAAGGACCGTCAACAGTTCGCGGTATTTCCGGACAATGGTTTTGTTTTCCAGAACTTCATTGGGTACGTAGTCAGGCATAATAGGTCAAAGGTTTTTCGATATGAATGAATATATTTATTGTACAATGAGTTTGTGATTGTAAACACGGTTGTCGTCCACAATTTTGAGGATATAGCATCCTGCGGGCATGTTTGTCAAAGAGATGGTGTTCACACCGGGGGCCAGCATTTCAGAGCGGACAAGGCGCCCAGAAAGGTCAAACAGCTGGCAGGGCACCTGGTCCGATCCCGTCGTGGCGGTGATGAAGCACTGGTCGGATGCAGGATTGGGGAAAAGATTGTACTGCGTCTGCAGGTTGTCTGTGTTGTCCTCAAGTCCCACCATCGTCAAAGCCAGACGCACAGCATGGTAAGCGTCCACCTTGCCATAGCCGAAGCGGTTGATGCCGGACGTTTCGGTGAAGCTGTCGTTGTACGCCGTGCTGGTGAGGACCTCCTTCACCTGGGCAGGCGTAAGATAAGGGTTGGCTTGCAGCACCAAAGCGGACACACCGGAGACAAACGGTGCGGACATTGAGGTGCCCGACAGGGAGCCAAAACCGTATGTGCGGCCGTTGAACTCAACTGTCTTGGTATATGTGCCCGTGTAGTCGTTGTTGTAAGAGGAGATGGCGGCCACGATGTTACGCCCCGGTGCGGAGACATCGGGTTTACGCACATCATGGAATCCCGGTCCAGAGGAGGAGAAATCGGCAATCTGCCCACCAACCACATGACCTCCGTTGTTGACATAGCGCTTGGCATGTGCGGCCACTGTGACAGCGCAATCGATGTTGCCGGGTGTGCTGATGCCGTATTCGATATCACCGGCCAGCCAGTCGGGATGGGCAGGCGGCGTACGGAAGTCGGCGCCCCAGTTGCCGTATGCACGAGTCACCTCGGCCACATTCCAAGCATGGAACGAGCCTGACGGAGCCGTCACCGCCAAGCCGAACTTGTAGGTATTGTTCTGCTTGACCCGCAGACGCACCACTGGCGCATTGTTGAATGCATTGGATGACTGGATGTCGTAGGTGTAGATCAACGTGTCGCCGTTGACCACCAGGAACGTATCCACGAAGCCATCATTTCCGGCCGTCTGGATAAAGGCAGTGGCTTCAATCGTCTCAAAGTCGGCGTTCATCACCATCATGGAAAACTCGAACGGGCTGTTGGCGGAATTCATCATCGTGATGGATGATCCCCAACCGGTACCGCTGTTGTACGGGAAAAGGAACTGCGTACGAACCGTGTCCGAAGCACCTGTGAAGTCATGGTGAATATGGAAGTTGACATCGCCGTTGTTGCCGGCACTGACCACAAAGAGCACACCAAGATCGGTGAGCCTTTGCATTTCGTTGGCCAACAGGCCTGTGCCATCCATGTTGTCCATGTAATACAGGCCCCAGCTATTGCTGATGACCAGACGTTTGCCTTCCGCCTGCGCCACCTCATACATCCAGTTCCAAGCATCCATCACGCGCCGAATGGAATCCAGATAGAGGGATGCGAAAAGGAGATTGGCCTTGTGGGCGACACCACGGTACTTGGTACCCGCGCCGGCACCCGCGGCGATGGAGGCGCAATGCGTGCCATGATAGTGATAACCGTAGCAGTTGGACGTGTCGCACTGGGCTGTCAACAACTCTCCTGGACCGACATACTCTGTCCCGTAGTCGTACCCGGCAGGTGCCGGACCGGAGGTCTTGAACTGGTCCCATGCGCGCAACACACGGTATTGTGTCATGTTTGTATCATAAAAAACAGGATGCGAGTAGTCGAAACCCCAATCCACAAAGCCTATGATGACACCCTCGCCATTGAAGGCCTGCGGCAAATCTATCGCGTTCCAGACACTGTCCACGCGCCCATCAAGCACAGCCTTGTCCAGCCAGCCCTGCCCTTTGCCGACCCATATTAAAACCAATAAACTGATAGTCAATAAAATTCTTTTCATACCATGAAATATTTGCAGTTATTAAATATGTATTATTCTTTAAGATGAAATCCTAAAATGTTCAAAAATTCGGGCAAAGAAGCGTTCTGCTCTATCATATTGCGCATCTTGTCCTCGGCATTGATGATCACTTTCTTGGTCTCTTTGTTTTCATTCGCCGTGATCACAATGTCATCCACATTGAGAGCATAATGGTTGCGCCAGAACTCCAAAATCGCACGTTTGTTCATCTCAAACTGTTCTTTCTGGATGTTGTTCTTCACCTCTATATAGATAACATCGTTCTCATATTTCGGCACTTCATCCTTCAAGCTGAAGTAAATGAGGTGATTCTTGGCAAACATTGTCTCGAATAGCTCATTCCAGCAAGTGGCGAAATCCGGGGCCTTTTCTTCGACACGCTCTTCTGCGACAGGTGCGGGGGTTGCCACAACGTCTTCATCGTCATCGTCATCCTCATCGTCATCCTCGTCCACATCGTCACTTTTAGGCTCTTCATATTCAATGTCATCGAATTCGCCCGGATAGGCGTGAGGAGGGGTATCCATGGCGGAGGGTGACGAAGGTGTTGCAGGCATTTCATCGGCCCCCGAAGAGACAGGGGATTCGTCTGCGGGCTGCGGCACTGTTTCTTCACGCACTGCCGGGGCGGTGGAAGTCTCATCCACGGATTGGGATGCGGAGTCCATGCCTGAGCGCGCAGGGGTATCGCCTGCCGACCGGGCTGCTGGTTCCTCCACTTTCCGCACGCTCATCACCTCCTTGATGGAAGGCATCGTCTTGATGGGATTCATGCCGGGGTTGAAGAACGTCCTGTTGGAGATTCTCGGCTTTTCGGAAATGGCTTCTCTCTGAGAGGAGTTTTCCGTGGCGGGCGCCGTCCCGCCCTCTGGGGGGTTACCGCTCCTGCGATTGCCTCGCTTTTTTAAACAGATAGTTGGCGTTTATCTGCATGAGGCACAGCTCCACGGATAGTCGTTTGTTGTTAGAGGCCTTGTAGTTGAAGTCGCACTGATTGGCGAGTTCCAAAGCCCTGACCATCAGTGACCGGTCACAGCGCAAGGCCTGTTGCTGGAGTTGCTGTTTGACGGCCTCGGAGCAGTCAAGCAGCTGCACCGTCCCGGGGTCCTTGGCCATGAGCAAATCGCGGAAATGCGAAGCCATGCCGGCAATGAAGTGCTGCGCATCGAACCCTTTGGCGAGAATCTCGTCGAGGAGCAGCAAGGCAGGTGCCACATCGTCACTGAACAGATTGTCGGTGATCTTGAAATAGTTCTCTATATCAAGCACATTAAGGCTCTCGATTGTCTGCTTGTAGGTAACATTCTTGCCCGTGAAGTTGACGAGTTGGTCGAAGATGGAGAGTGCGTCACGGAGGGCGCCGTCAGCCTTTGAAGCCACCACCCGCAAAGCCTCTTCCTCGGCGGTGACCCCCTCCTGCCCCGCCACATACTGCAAATGACGGACAATGTCGCTTTCACCGATACGCTTGAAATCATACACTTGGCAACGCGACAGGATGGTGGCCAGAATCTTGTGTTTTTCCGTTGTGGCCAAAATGAACTTGGCGTATGCGGGCGGTTCTTCCAATGTCTTGAGAAAGGCATTGAAAGCCGATCCGGAGAGCATGTGAACCTCGTCGATGATATAGACCTTGTACTTGGCCCCTTGCGGCGGGATCTGCACCTGTTCGACAAGCGCACGCATTGCGTCCACGGAGCTGTTGGAAGCGGCGTCCAGCTCAAAAACATTGAAGGAGGCCGAATCGTTGAAGGCCCGGCAGGAGTCGCATTCGTTGCAGGGTTCGCAGTCTTCCGTGAGATGTTTGCAATTCAACGCCTTGGCAAAGATACGGGCGCAAGTGGTCTTGCCCACACCGCGCGGCCCGCAAAAAAGGAAGGCCTGCGCCACCTGCTGCGTCTTGATGGCATTCTTCAACGTGGAGGTTATATGTTCCTGTCCCACAACGGAATTAAACGTGGTGGGCCTGTATTTCCGGGCTGAAACTATGAAATTATCCATATTCGGTTTTCTATTTTTACAACCTGCAAAAATAGTCAAAAAAATTGGAATACCCGAGAGTTCCGAAAAGAAAAAAAGGCTATCGGATCTCCTCCAGCGAATGGATCAGAAGCCTCACGATGCCCTCGTATGGCTCCAGTCCACACTTGTCGCACACATCGTCCGGATTATGATACCCGCCGACACGCCCGCCCAACGTATAGACAAAAACGGCGGGCATTCCCTTGGCGGTGAACGGATAATGGTCGCTGTTGGCGGCATTGCTGCGGGAACGGATCTCCTTGACGAGATGCACTTCTTCATTGTAGGCGACCATCGCTTGATAGAAATCCCTGGTGTTGTCGCCGGTGGCGTTCACCATCATGATGCCGTCGTTGCCGCCGCACATCAAATCGACGTTGAGCACTATTTTCACCTTGGAGAAGTCGAAGAGAGAATCTTTCACGAAGGCCATCGAGCCCATCAAGCCGGCCTCCTCACCGCTGAAAAGCAGGAAAAGTGTGGTGTAATAGGGCGGGTGTTCTCTGAAGTGGCGGGCCATGTCAAGCACAGACGACGCGCCGGAGGCATTGTCATGCGCGCCTGGGAACATGACGCTCTCCCCCATTTGGCCCAGATGGTCATAATGGCCGCAGATGATCACAAGGGAGTCAGATGCCACCGTGCCGCGCACCATGCCGCACACATTCTGCGTGGGATGGTATGACAACACGTTGCTGTACGAGAGTGACAACTTCGGATGTTTCTTCATTTTCCGGGGATGAATGTACGCCATCACATAGTCGCAAGGAGTTTGTGCTGCCGCAAATGACCACACCGGGATATCCTTCACCGCCACCAAGAAGCCCCGGAAAGGCAACTGCCCATTATACAGAGACAGTCGCTGAAAGACACCGTTGAGGTTCTTGACCACTTCTGGATCATTGCACTTGGTCATATCCACAAAAACCAGACTTCTGGAAAGCAACTTGCTGTTACGCTGGCAAAAAGCCAACAACTTGTCGGGATTGAGGATGTCGGCAGGCTTGATGGGCAGCAGCTGAAACGTCTCATTTGCCGGATGGGAGAAGGGAGCCAAGGCAAAATCCGTCCATGGTTGCAGCATCTTGCCGTCAAGGGAGGCCTTCACCGGTCCCTCCATGGCATAGACATTGAATCCATAGTGGTGGAAATAGTCTTTGGCGAAGGGTTCCACACCTATATCCCGGAGCTGTGCGCGCAGATACTCCGCCGCGATGCTGTCGCCGTTATAGGCATAACCGCGTCCATGAAAAGCGGGCGATGTGAGGTCGCAGATGTATTTCCGCACCTGGTTGCTGTCCTGGCCATAGACAAATCCAACCAGCAGAAACAGGGCGAGAAGCAGTACTCTATTTTTCATAAGTCGTAAAAACGTGGGGTAATCAAAACACTTTTTCAATACAGTTCCAAAGCCGGTCAGCAGTTTGCTGCCAGCTGAACTGTTCACGGCGAAGGCGGCCCTTGGCCACGAGATCATTGCGCAGGGCATCGTCATTCCACAGGGAGAGCATGGCGTCGGTAATTTGCGTCACGCTGTTGGGATCCACGAGCAATGCGGCATCGCCAGCCACCTCGGGCATGGAGGTCACCAAGGATGTGATGACAGCGGTCTCCGCATGGAAGGCCTCCACGATGGGAATGCCGAAGCCCTCAAAGAGGGAGGCATAAACCAACGCCCGGGCCGCCCCATACAGCCGATAAAGCGTATCCATGGGTTGGCGGCCCATCATCACGACCTCTTCCTTGAAACGCATCATCTCGTAGGTGTCCTGGATCTCGCCCTCCCACCATTTCTTGTCGCCCACCACTATCAACTTGGCATTGGAACATTCGTGCGACTTGAACGCATCGAAAGCCTTGAAGATATTGGCAAGATTCTTGCGCTTGTGAATCAAGCCCACGAACAGGAAATAGGGGCAGCCACCCGCATATTGGTCGCGCACCCTCTGTTGTTCCTCTTCAGAAAGAGGATGAAACAACTCATTGCAGCCATTGTACACCACATCGATGTTCTCCAATGGCACGCCGTATGTGTCGTGAATGTCGTTGCGCGTAAACTCCGACACGGTCGCGAGACGGTCGGCGGCCCGTGCGAATCGGGGGAAAAAGCGGTCGTAGTAACGCAGCACCATGGGCTTGATGAAGTCGCGGTGATGTGCGAAATTGAGGTCATGGATCACATTGACACTCTTGACGGACTCCTTCAGGTGGAGTGGCATCCATCCGTCCGTTGACAGGAAAAGGTCGGGCGAGATGCTCCGCAACTTGGCGGGAATTCCCTTTTCAAAGAAGAGATACCACAGGTAAGGATGCCGGGCGGGCGGATACGCCACAACAGGGGTGACGTTGGAACCATAGACGAACTGTTCGTCATACGGACGGTCAAAGAGGAAAAAAAACTGATGTTCCTTGTGCTGGGTGACAATGCGACGAAGGCTCTCGTGAGTGAACCATCCGATTCCCTCAAGCTTGTCTTTCAGTAAAAGGCGGGTGTTGACAGCGATCTTCACCGCAATGGTTTTTTATTGTTTGTCGTTGCTGGACCGGATGTCCTTGACGTTGAGCTGGATGTTCACCATGTCATTCCAGACATTCTCCTCCACATGATAGAGCATATCAAACGACTTGCCGTCCTGGATGAGGGGCAGCTTGTCTTTCATGTTGAAGGCGATGACATCCAGGTGTTTCACATCACGGTCGGGATAGAGGACGCGGCACTTGAGGTGCTTGTCGCCGACAATGCGGCCGCCGCCCTCATCGACAACGCCGTTGGATTGGAACACGGGCTCCATGTTGCCGGGACCGAACGGGGCGAACTGTTTGAGATGGGTCATGAAGTCACGGGTGATCTCGGAGAGGTCCAGCGGCATATCGACGCTGATTTCAGGCACGGTGGCGGTCTCCTCGAGGTTGTCGTTCACGTATGACTCGAATTTCTCGATGAACTCCTCGAGATTCTCCTCCTTCATGGAGAGTCCGGCGGCGAATTTATGACCGCCGAAATGTTCGAGCAGGTCGGAGCAATAGTCGATGCCGTTGTATATGTTAAACTCCTTGACAGAGCGTGCGGAGCCGGTGATGAGGCCGTCCGACGACTTGGTAAGCACGATGGTAGGCTTGTAGAACACCTCCACCAAGCGGGAAGCCACGATACCGATGATACCCTTGAACCAGTTGGGGTTATAGACCACGATGCTCTTGCGCCCGATGTACTCATGGGAACTCCTGATCATGTGGATGGCCTCCTCAGTCGCGTTGCGGTCCTGCTCCTTGCGCTGGTCGTTTTGGGTGTTGATGCGTTTGCCGATTTCAGCAGATTTGTCTTCATCCTCGACAATGAAGAGGCGCACGGACTCCCGTCCGCTCTTCATCCTGCCGGCGGCATTGATGCGCGGGCCGACGTAGAAAACGAGGTCGGAGATGGAAATCACACGGGAGAAGATGGTCTCCTCCTTGAAAGGATAATGGATTTTGATTCCGGCCTGGTCAAGAATGGACTTGATGCCCATGCGGGGGAACTTGTTGATGATCTCGAGGCCGAAATGGGCAAGGATGCGGTTTTCGCCCGTGATGGCCACGATGTCGGATGCGATGCTGATGGCCACAAGGTCCATGCGGGAGAGCCAAAGCTGGTCGGGCAGCTTGTATTGCTGGCAATAGCCTTGGATGAGTTTGAAGCCCACACCGCAGCCGGAAAGTTCCTTGTAGGGGTAGGGGCAATCCTTGCGCTTGGGGTCGAGGATGGCGACCGCCGCAGGCAGCTCGTCGCCTTCAAGGTGGTGGTCGCAAATGATGACATCGATGCCCAACTTGTTGGCCATCTCCACCTTGTCGTTGGCCTTGATGCCGCAGTCAAGGGAGATAAGCAGGCTGACGTTGTTTTCATGGCAATACTCGACGCCCTGGTCGGATATTCCGTAGCCTTCGGTATAGCGGTCGGGGATATAATATTCGACGAGATCCTTGGACTCGGTGCCAACAATCTCACAGAGGAAAGAGTACAGCAGTGCGACGGCAGAGGTGCCATCGACATCGTAGTCGCCGTAAACGAGTATTTTCTCATTGTTGATGATGGCACGCGACAACCGCTTCACAGCCTTGTCCATGTCTTTCATCAAGAAGGGGTTGTGAAGTTTGGTGATATCGGGATTGAAGAAATCGGCAGCGGATTCAGGAGTCGTGATACCCCTTTGTATCAAAAGAGCCGCGAGCGGCTTTTCGATAGCAAGCTGCACCGACAGCTTCTCTATGGCCGCATCATTGGGCAGTTGTTGACAAATCCACCGTTTATTCATAGTCGCCTTTTTTAGAACCTGCAAAAATAAACAATTAAATCTATATTTGCAAGCACATTTTTCATTTTTTAAATTTTCATCTTTTTTTCGATATCATCCACGTACAATTTCATTTTTTTGTCAGTATCGTACAAATTGTTGATGGTCCGGCAGGCGTGAAGCACCGTTGCATGGTCTTTATTGCCGCAATAGGCACCGATGAGCGAAAGGGGCAGTTTGGTGTGTTTCTTCGCGAAATACATGCTCAGTTGGCGTGCCTGGACAATATCGCGCTTCCGCGTCTTGGCATTGATGGCATCGATGGAAATCTTGAAATACTCGCATACAATCTTCTGGATGTATTCAATGGAGATCTCCTTGGCGTTGGTTTTCACATACTTGTCAACCATCTCCTTAGCGAGTTCGACAGTGATGGCGCGATGGTTGAGGGAGGCTTGGGCGAGGATGGCGATCATGGCGCCCTCCAGTTCACGGGTGTTGGAGGTGATGCGCAACGCCAGATACTCCACCACTTCCTTGGGGAATGTGATGCCGTTGTTCTCCAGCTTCTTGTTAATGATGGCAATACGGGTCTCCAAGTCAGGCACCTGCAGATCGGCGGTCAAGCCCCACTTGAAGCGGTTGAGCAGTCGAGCCTCAAAACCGGAAATCTCCACCGGCGACTTGTCGGCCGTGATGATAATCTGCTTGTTATGCTGATGCAACGAGTTGAATATGTGGAAGAAGACCTCCTGTGTCTTGCCTTTGCCGCCGGCAATGAACTGGATGTCGTCAATGATGAGCATATCGACAGACTGGTAAAACCAGATGAAGTCGTTGATATTCTTGTTCTTGATGGATTCGATGTATTGCTGGTAGAAAGTGTCGCAGCTCACATAGACGACCGTCTTGTCGGGGAAATTGATCTTGGTCTGGATGCCGATGGCGTTCACGAGGTGCGTCTTGCCAAGCCCCACATCGGAGTAAATAAACAAGGGGTTGAAGGATGTTTGCCCCGGCGCCTTGGAGATGGCCCAGCCGGCAGAGCGGGCCAGACGGTTGCAGTCGCCCTCCACATAGTTCTCGAACGTGAGCGTGTCCACCAAGTTGGATGGGATTTTGTGTTTCTGAATGCCAGGAAGCACAAAAGGATCCGGGATGTCACGGTTCGAGGTTTGATACACGTCGATGGGCGCAAGCGTCGGCGGGTTGCTGACCGCCGGACGGTTGTGCGACGGGAGTGTGATGGACTGCGAGAGTCCCGGGTCCGGCTGCTGCTCCATGATCACCTTGTATTTCAATTTCCCCATCGGACCTATCTCTTTCTTAATCACACTTTTAAGAACATTCACATAATGTTCTTCGAGAAACTCGTAGAACAAATGGCTGGGCAGCTGCAACACCAACGTATCATCCTCCAATGAGACAGGCACGATGGGGGTGAACCATGTCTCAAACGCATCCTCTTCCACGATGTCCTGTATCATCGACAGGCAATTGTTCCAAACCTGTGTGAAGTCTTTTGTAATTTTATTCATCATACGCTGCAATTAAAAACAATCTTTTCTCATTCTCAACAAATTAACAAATTAAAAGTGTCAATTTTTGAGATGGCAAAAATAGGAAAAAAAAGTTCACAAAAATATTTTTTTCAACTTGATTTTTTAGAAAAAATGTGTATAGGTTGCAGCCTGCAATAACCCCGATTGTAATATTAACATATTTTATGTCAATATATTACGAAACTCCTCATATTTCCCAACATCCATCCAATTATCATCCTGATGTTGATAACCATATATACTACAACTGTTTATAAGTTGAAGATAAATCGGGGTCAGGGACGACTTTTCAACAGTTGTCAGTTTTTTTATGAACGAACGGTTCATCACATGGATGCCGCTGAAGGCGAGGGCAACCGGGTCGTGTGGCGAAACGGGCATGATGGATTCGCCGGTCTTGATGTTTTTCCACCCGCAGAGACGCATGCTTTCACGCTCAAAGACAAAATAGCGGGCGGTCTGCCTGTCGCGCACGGCAAGGGTCACCTCCGCGCCTGAATTGACATGCCGTGCCACCATCTTCCGCAAATCTATGGATGACAAGATGTCCACATTATATAATAATAGTATGTCACTGTCGCCGAAAAGCGGTTCGGCGAACTTGAGCCCGCCGGCGGTGTCGCGCAGATAAGCGCGTTCGTCGGAGATTCGGACCCGTCCGTCGAATGGGAACGTGCGTACAAAATCCATGATTTGATCGGGGAAATGGTGCACATTGACGACCACGTCGCGGATGCCTGCGGCGGACACCTTCTCCAAAGCATGCTGCAACAGCGGTTTTCCATCGTAACAGACCATCGCCTTCGGACGGCTGGCCGTCAACGGATATAGCCGCGTACCCAATCCGGCGGCAAAAATCACAGCAGTAAGGTTATTCAAGTCCAACATAGCAAATCGAAATTCAAAAAAAACTGGCCCACGGCCTTACACTATTGTCATCAATGTCTCTCCTCGTTCTTCAACATCGGCACAAAAAGGAAATCCCCGAAGACCTCCTCCTGCAGGTTGTCCTCGTCCATTTTGGTGAACCGTTTCATAGTATGTGACTCATCGCCGACGGGGATGACCATGATGCCGCCCACCTTGAGCTGCTTCACCAAGGCATCAGGCACACAGGGGGCTCCACAGGTAACAATCACGCGATCAAATGGTGCAAACCGAGGCAGTCCTTTGTAGCCATCGCCGAAACAGGTGACGATACGGTCATCCAGCTCGGCCAGCAGTCTGGAAGTACGTTTATAGAGAATCTCCTGCCGCTCGATGGAATACACATGCGCACCCATCGCGCTGAGGATGGCCGCCTGGAAGCCGGAGCCCGTGCCGATTTCAAGCACAGACAGGCCCTTTTTGATTTTCAGCAACTGCGACTGGAACGCCACCGTGGACGGATGCGATATCGTCTGCCCGTTCAGAAGCTTGATGGCTATGTCGTCGTATGCCTTGTCCCACAGGAAAGACTCCAAGAAACGGTGACGTTCCACCTTGTCGAACGCCTGCAACACATTTTCATCGGTGATGCCCTTCTGCCGAAGCCCTTCAATGAGCCGTTTTTTGGCACCCAGTAGTAGATAGTTGTCGGTCATGTGTTCTCTATTTTTAGTTGGCAAAGATCAATGTTCAATTTCCTATAGTATTCCCGATTTCAATGTGAGAATCTCAAAAATTTCAAACCGCAAAGATAAACAAAAAAGGCGGCAGAGATCAAGTCTCGCCGCCTTTATTATCAACACAGGATGTTACAATTATTTCTTGTAGAACACGAACTTGCCGTCCTCCACGGAATCCACCATGATGGTGCAGTCGTGGTCGATCTCCTCGGCGAGGATAATCTTGGAGAGTTCGTTGAGTATCATCTTCTGTATCACACGCTTGAGCGGACGGGCGCCGTAGAGCGGATCGTAGCCTAAATCGAGCAACAAGTCCATGGCATAGCGGCTGAACTCCAGCTTGATGTTGCGTTGGCCGAGCAATTCCTCGAGTTGTCCGAGTTGCAGCTTGATAATCTCCTTGATCTCGCGCTTGGAGAGGGGCTGGAACATCACGATTTCGTCAATACGGTTGAGGAACTCCGGCTTCAGCGTCTTCTTCAGCAGATCCGTCACTTCCGCCTTCGTGCGTTCAAAGACTTCAAGGTCGGAATAGTTGGCACGGTCGGAGTAGTTCTCTTGGATAATATTGGAGCCGAGATTGGATGTCATGATGATGATGGTGTTCTTGAAGTCGGCCACTCTGCCCTTGTTGTCGGTCAATCGGCCATCGTCGAGCACTTGCAACAGAATGTTGAACACATCGGGGTGGGCTTTCTCAATCTCGTCGAAGAGGATGACGGAATAGGGTTTGCGGCGCACCTTCTCGGTGAGTTGTCCACCCTCGTCATAGCCCACATAGCCGGGAGGCGATCCAATGAGCCGCGACACCGAGTAGGACTCCTGAAACTCGCTCATGTCGAAGCGTATCATGGCGTCTTCGGTGTTGAACAGGTATTCGGCGAGTGCTTTGGCCAGCTCGGTCTTGCCGACGCCGGTGGTACCCATGAAGATAAAGGAGCCTATGGGGCGCTTGGCGTCCTGCAATCCGGCGCGGCTGCGGCGGATGGCATCGGACACGGCGCCGATGGCCTCGTCCTGGCCCACCACGCGCTTGTGAAGTTCCTCCTCAAGGTGGAGCAGCTTGGACTTCTCGCTCTGCATCATCTTGGCCACGGGAATACCCGTCCAACGGGCCACCACCTCGGCGATATCGTCGGCACCGACCTTCTCGTCAATCATGGCCGAATCGCCCTGCAGGGCTTCCAACTCCTTCTGGAGCTTGGCGATTTCATCCTCGTCGTTTTTGATGAGGCCGTAGCGCAACTCGGCCACTCGGCCGTAGTCGCCCTGCCTTTCCGCATTGGTGGCTTCCAGCTTGTAGTTCTCGATTTCGTCCTTGCAATGTTGGATCTTGTCCATAATCTCCTTCTCGCTGCGCCATTTGGTGGATATGACGTTGCGTTTTTCCTGCAATTCCGCGATTTTCCGGCTGAGCGACTCCACTTTGGCAGTGTCGTTCTCCCGCTTGATGGCCTCCCGCTCGATTTCGAGCTGACTGATTTTGTGCTCCACCTCGTCGAGTTCCTCGGGCACGGAGTTGATTTCAAGCTTGAGCTTGGCGGCAGCCTCGTCAATGAGGTCAATGGCCTTGTCGGGCAGGAAACGGTCGCCGATGTAACGCTGTGACAGCTCAACGGCGGCGATGATGGCCTCGTCAAGGATCTTGACCTGATGGTGGTTCTCGTAACGCTCTTTCAAGCCACGGAGAATGGAAATGGCGGAGTACTTGTCGGGTTCCTCGATCTTGACGGGCTGGAAACGGCGTTCAAGGGCCTTGTCTTTCTCAAAGTACTTCTGGTACTCGTCGAGGGTTGTGGCACCGATGGAGCGCAGTTCGCCACGGGCGAGGGCAGGCTTCAGGATGTTGGCGGCGTCCATGGCGCCCTCGCCGGAGGCTCCAGCCCCCACAAGAGTGTGGATCTCGTCAATGAAGAGGATAATCTCGCCGTTGGAGCCGATCACCTCGTTGATGACGCTCTTGAGACGTTCCTCGAACTCGCCTTTGTACTTGGCACCCGCGATGAGCGCTCCCATATCGAGAGAATAGAGCCTCTTGGTCTTGAGGTTCTCCGGAATGTCGCCACTCACCAGTCGCTGTGCCAGCCCCTCGGCGATGGCGGTCTTGCCGACACCGGCCTCGCCAATGAGGATAGGGTTGTTCTTGGTACGGCGCGACAGAATCTGCAGCACGCGGCGTATTTCCTCATCCCGTCCGATGACCGGATCGAGCTTGCCCTGACGGGCCATCTCGTTGAGATTCTTGGCATACTTGTTAAGGGCGTTGTAGGTCTCCTCGTTGGAAGCAGAGGTCACCTTGCTGCCTTTGTGCAGCTCATTGATGGCACTCTTCAAGCCCTTTTCCGTCATGCCGGCATCCTTGAGGATCTGCGATGCCGATCCGCCGGTGCTGAAGACTCCATAGAGCAGGTGTTCCACGGAGACGAACTCGTCGCCGGAATCCTGACAGAAGATAATGGCTTTTTGCAGCGCGGTTTGCGTGTTTCCAGCCAAATAAGGGTCCCCGCCTGTCACCTTGGGCAGACGCGCGATTTCACGGTCCACCACAGTGGCAATGGTCTTGGGGTTGCAGTCTTGCTTTTTGAGCAAGAAGGGAATCACATTGTCGTCCACCTCAAGCATGGACTTGAGGATATGGAGGGTATCCAACTGCTGGTTCTGGTTGCGCATGGCAAGCATCTGGGCGTTGGAGATAACCTCTTGGGTTTTAATGGTCAAATTGTTCGGGTTCATGATGTTTTTATCCTTTCTTTTTTCATTTTAATTTCAATTAGACGAATTGTCAAAGCAAGAATGTTGCCAAAGTCAAAACGACTGACAGATTGGCAGGGCATTCGTTTTTTGGCACGCATCCTCCAGCGGTGTTTGCGCATCTTCATGGCAAGCCACTTTTTTTTGTATTTTTGCAGGTTCTAAAACCCGTCCGATGTTTTGCAGAAAACGACCCTACTTATTGTTATTGTGCCTCCTTCTCGCACTTGGCGCCAAGGTGGGGCATTCGCAGTCGGATAGCCGTCCCAAAGAGCAGACCATAGACTCGACCATGGCCATCTCGCCGGATTACATGCCGGTTTCCGTGGCCAAACTCTCCGGCGCATTCTTCGTGCCCCTGACTTACAAGCCCATTGACACGACATTTTTCTACACTTCCGAATACGATCCATTGGAGCGTTCCACATACATCCTTCAGACCTTGGGCATCTACTCACAGGCACACAAACCGATGGTATTCGACTATACGCGCGATGTCGGGTTTACCATGATCACGCTTCCCTACCCGCTCTATTTCAAGACACAAAACGACTTGCACTACTACGATGTCAAGAGTTCTTTCACCGACATTGCCGCCTCCTTTGGACTCACAACGGAGCAACGCATCCATGTGGCGCATGCCCAAAAGATAAAACGTGTGGAGTTCAATGCGGAGCTGGAAGGCTACAACAATTCGGGCCGTTTCCTGCACCAAGCCTGCAATTTGTTCGACCTCAACGCCGTTGTGCATTACTCCACGCCCAAGGACATCTATGGGTTCATCGCTTCCTACATCATCAACCACGCCAAATACCAGGAGAACGGCGGGCTATCCGACCACCATTCGTTCATAGACCGTCAGACCCTTTTTGACAGCATCGTTGCCGTGAACCCGATGTCGTTCGCGGTGTATTTCAACAACGCCTTGAGCACCATCAACACCCATGACGCGCAGCTGTTGCAATACGTCAGTTTCAGGGCCAAGGGCGGTCACTATTTCGGGACACTCACACACACCTTCCAGTTCAAGCATGCGAAGAGCATCTTTTTCGACTACAACCTTAACAACGACTTTTACCAGAACCAATATTACATAGACACTGACACCACGCGCGACACGCTGAAATACTACAATATTGTCAACACGCTGCAGTGGTCGAATTTCGAGCCATTGGAACGTCAAAGCGAGCAGAACTACTTCTTCCGCATCGCGGGCGGCATCCGCCATGAGTATGTCCATGCCGCCATGCCCTTCTATGTCGGGAACAACTACACGCTCTTCGCCCGTACCAACATCAGGCTCTTCTCTGTCTGGGACCTGTTCGGCGACATCTACTACTCGTTCAACAACTACAACCGTGGAGACGCCATCGCCAATTTGGCAGCCACTTTCGCCATCAGCCGGAAATCGCAGCATTTCATAGGTCTCTCCGCCGATTTCTACCGCGTTTCCCCCGATTATTTCTACAGCTACTATGTCGGCAACAACAGTCTGTGGTACCTGACATGGCCCAAGGAGAACACCATGAAGTTGGGCGCATACTGGACCATGCTGGGTTACAAGTTGAGCTTCAATTACTTCCTGCTCAACAAGCATTTCTACCTTGACGAGCATCGTTGGCCTGCGATGGCTGACCGCGACATCCATGTGTTGCAGTTCAACTTGTTGGCACCCGTGCGCATCAAGAACTTCTCCATGGACTTGAACATGTCGCTACAGCACGCCACCGGGACCGTCGTGGCCGTGCCGCTGTTTGCGGGCAAGCTGCGGGCCGCATACCACTTCCGCATCTTCAAGAAACGGCTTCGCATCCAAATCGGCACCAACCTGATGTACAACACCTCCTATTACGCCGATGCCTACAATCCCATCCTGCACCAATTCTATCATCAGGAGAAAGGCAAGGTGGGCAACTACCTCTATTGGGACCTCAACCTCACCTTGCAGGTAAGCCGCCTCTCCTTCTTCGTGCGAGGTGCCAACCTGCTGGACGGCATCATCGGCTACCATTATTTCACCACACCCTACTACCCGATGCAAGGCCGCAATGTAGCCCTCGGCATCTCTTGGAAGTTTTACGATTAGCCCTTCCATTCATGCACTCGTTTTTGGATTCAACAACAATTGTAATTATATAACACAAAATGACATACAGAATTGAAAAAGACACGCTCGGCGAGATGAGCGTGGAGAGCGACAAGCTTTGGGGCGCACAGACACAACGCGCCATGGAAAATTTCGTCATCGGCAAGAAGAGGATGCCCATTGAGATTATCTACGGCATCACCATCGCCAAGCGCGCCGCGGCCTGCGCCAACTGCGACTTGGGCGTGATGCCGCAGGAAAAGCGCGACCTCATCGTGCAAGCCTGCGATGAGATCCTTGCAGGCCGATGGGACGACCAGTTTCCCCTGCACATCTGGCAGACCGGTTCCGGCACCCAGACCAACATGAACGTCAACGAGGTCATCGCGCACCGTGGGCAGCAGCTTCACGGCGGGGAGCTCGACGACTACCCGCTCTTTCTCTCCCCCAACGACGATGTCAACCAGTCGCAATCAACCAACGACATCTTCCCCACGGGCATGCGCATCGCGGCCACCAAGATGCTGCTGGAGCTCACGCTTCCCGCCTTGGACCGCATGATGGCCACCTATCGGGAGAAGGTCGCCGAATACAGCGACATCAAGAAAATCGGACGCACCCACCTGATGGACGCCACACCGCTGACGCTCGGCCAGGAGTTGTCAGGGCACCTTTCCCAGCTGGAGCACGGCAAGGAGGCCATCTGTAACGCCATGCGTCATCTGATGGAGCTGCCCATCGGGGGCACAGCGGTCGGCAACGGCCTGAACACGCCCGACGGATACGACAAGTTGGCGCTGAAGTACATCAACGAGTTCACGGGCCTGACCTTCACCAACTCGCCCAACAAATACGAGGCGATGGCCACGCACGATTCGATGGCCGAGGTGTCGGGCGCGCTGAAGCGCTTGGCCGTCTCACTGATGAAAATCGCCAACGACTTCCGCTTGCTCAATTCCGGTCCGCGCTGCGGCATCGGCGAGGTGGTGCTGCCCGCCAACGAGCCCGGCTCCTCCATCATGCCCGGCAAGGTAAACCCCACGCAGTGCGAGGCGCTCTCACAGGTTTGCTGCCAAGTGATCGGCAACGACGTGGCCATCACCACCGGTGCCATGCAGGGACATTTGCAGCTCAATGTCTTCATGCCTCTCATCGGGCGCAACACGCTGCAGTCTTCGCGCCTCTTGGCCGATGTCATCGACTCCTTCAACGACCACTGTCTCAAAGGCATCGTGCCCAACCGGGAGCGCATCGCCATGCACCTCAACAACTCGCTGATGCTGGTCACCAAGCTCAGTCCCCACATCGGCTACTACAATGCCGCCAAAATTGCGCAAAAGGCCCACGCCGACGGCACCACCCTACGCGAGGCCGCGTTGGAGTTGGGACTGGTGAGTGAGGAGGATTTTGACAAGTGGATGAGTTAAGAGTTTTCCTTGAGCAGTCCCGGTAGGGACAAAAGCTCGGTAGAAATATAGAAACATTAGTTTTCCTTGAACAGCCCCGACAGGGGCAAGAGCTCGGTAGAAAAGAAATAACAGACAACCGTTTAACACCTCAACAGTATGGCCATCATCCTCATCGCATCCCTTGCCCCTGTCGTCATCCTATTGCTTTACATCTACGCGAAAGACCGTTACCAGAAAGAGCCGTTTGGTCAGCTCATGAAAGCACTGCTGGGCGGCGTGTTGGCCGCTGTATTGGATATTATATTGTTGTCCGTAGTCAACCTCTTCATCAATCCAGTGTTTTCCAACGGATTACAAGGTGCGCTTTATCAGGCATTCTGCATGGCCGCCATGCCGGAGGAGCTGTGCAAGCTGTTTTTCCTCTATCTATTCATTTGGAACAGCCGGTATTTCGACGAGTACTACGATGGTGTAGAGTACGCGGCTTTCGTGGGCCTGGGCTTCGCCGGTTTGGAGAATCTGATGTATGTGCTGCAGGGTGGCGTCAGCGTGGCCGTGGGACGTGCTCTATTCGCCGTGCCCGCCCATTTCTTCTTCGCCATTTTCATGGGCTATTTTTTCTCCATGGCCAAGTTCAAGCCCTGGAAGAAAGGCTCCTACCTGCTATTGGCATATATCGTGCCCGTCATCCTGCACGGCATCTATGACGGCATCCTGATGACCCAGAATGTAATTGCAGAAGCCGCCCCCTCCACTGCCGGATTCCTCGGCGTCGGGTTCTTCATCTTCTTCCTCTTTGTCTGGAAAGCCGCCGTCAAGCGTGTAAAGAGCATGGTGGGGAAATAATCTCACAATATCTTACAGGAGGCAGTCACCCGCGCATCTTTTTTGTATCTTTGCAGGCGGCAAAGTCGAAACAAGACATACCGCAAAAACATAGTTTACACCTTTATATCAAACCCTTTTATTATGAAAAAAAATATGTTCCTTCTCCTCTTCTGCCTGCTTGCTCTCAGTCTGTCCGGGCAGAACACGAAGAATCTCAAGATCATGGACAACTCCTACAAAGTCATCCGCCAAGCCATGAGAATGGTTGACCAAGGCAAGTATGACGAGGCCATCGCGCAGTACAACACTGTGCCTTACGGCGACCCGAACTACGAATATGCCCAATACGAGAAAGCGTTGGCCCTGGAAATGTCGGAAAAATATTTCGAAGCCATCCAGATTTTCAAGGAGCTGCTGGAGAACCCGTCTTGCACCCAGCCGAAGGCCAATATCTACACAGAGCTGGGCAACTGCTACGACGACATGGAGGATTTCGACAATGCCGTGAAGATGTACGAGCAGGGGCTGAAAGAGAACCCCTACTATTTCCATCTCCATTTCAACAAGGGTGTTTCGCTGATGCGTCAGGAGAAATACGCGGAGGCCCTCGAATGCCTCAAGACCTCCATGTTCCTGAGTCCTGCCCACCAAGGCAGCCACTACCAATATGGCATGTGCTGCCTCAAACTCGGCTATACGGTGCCGGGCATCATGGCGCTCAACTACTGCACGCTCATCAACCCCTCACATCGGTACACCTTGCTCGCCCTGAACACACTGAACGAAATCTACGAATCCGGGGTGGGCTCTTATAACGCCGACAACCACTGCGAGCTTCACGACGACTTCAAAGAACTGAACAAATATTATGAAGATGTCGTCACGAAACTCAACATCGCCATCATTTCGCAGAAGAAAGAGAAACTGCTCACCAAACTCGACCATCCCATCACGCGGGGCAACCAGATTGTGTTCCAGAACGTGCAAGTGCGTCCAAACTCCCACGCCGTGGAGGACCAGCTCTACATTCCCTTCTTCAAAGCGGTGCTTGACGCAAACCTGTACAACACACTGGCCTATTACCAATTCTCCGGCACGGACATCGACAACAACAAGGTCTCCAAGAAAGCCGAAAAGATGCAGAAGTCTATTGCAGCCATGCAACAGGCCATCATCGATCAGCTTGACGGAGTTATTGCACAGGGCTTGAACCAAGAAAATCCCGACAACATCTTTTACTCTTACAACAAATACCAGCTCGTCTCGTGGGGCAAGGTCGCGAAAAACGACAAGGGCGAAGACTCCGAGCAGGGCCTTTGGCACGCTCTCAACGACCACGGCCAAATTGACGAGATCAATGAGTTCGACCATGGTGCAGTCAACGGAATGAGCATTGGCTTCGCAGACAACCGAAAGATGATTGAGCTCCAGATTTCTCATGGGAAGAAGAACGGATTCATCCGCACCTACGCCTACACGCCCTTCAGTGAAAAAGGGGTGACCACCTTGGAGGCCTCCGCCAAAGATGACGTCATCAGCGGCCCCTACAAGGAGTACAACAAATCCGGCATACTCGTTTTCGAAAGCACGGTGGGGCCGGAAGGTCTGAATGGAGAGACACGGAGATACGACAACCAAGGGCACCTCGCCAGCGTCGAGAACCACAAAGACGGTGTGAACTACGGCCATCAGGAATCCTACTTCCCCAACGGACAGATTCAGGTGAAATACGACACCGACGACAACGGCACCGTCAACCCCTTCGTCCGCTATTATCCCAACGGGAAAGTTCAGACCCAAGGCTTCATTGCCGACAACAAGCTGACCGGACAGTTTTCAGAGCGGTATCCCGATGGCACGCCAATGGCCACATACAGTTACAACAAAGATGAGGAATACGACGGGGAGAGCATAAACTATTACCCCAATGGCAACATACAGTCCAAGATGCTCTACAAAGACGGCAAAATCGATGGCGACCGTATCGAATACGATTATGACGGGAAGCCCCTTGTCACCTATCATGTCAAAAACGGGCAGGTCGTCGATGCCGAGACCTACATGCCCGACGGCAGTGTCCGGGCCACAGTCACACCCAAGAACAAGCACATCACTGTTGACTTGTACTCCTCACACGGCACTTTCCTCGGCACAAACAACCGTACACTGGACCTCAAGTTCGACGGTGTCCAGTACCAATATTACCCCACTGGTGAAATTTTCAGTGAGAGCAACTTCAAAGACGACCTTCAGGAGGGCGTTTCAAAATACTATTATCTTTCAGGACGTGTCCGCTCGTATTACGAATACAAGAATGGAACCCAAAACGGCAAACACATCGACTATTTCGACGATGAGGCTCACACCATCGAGAAAGAGTGCATGTATCGAAACGACACCCTGACGGGTGCCTTCTACAGTTACTTCAACGACGGGACCCTCCACAGCAAATTGTTATACGCTCCTGACGGCGATCTTGTCTATTGTGCCTACTACCTGCCCAATGGCAAGATGATTCGCGAGCTCCGTTATTACAACGGCTTGCCTGTGCTCATCAACTCGTTCAACACGGACGGAAAGCTCATCCACTGCGACACTATTCTTTTTGGCAACGGCTACAGCAACTACTATCATCCCAACGGCAGCATTCGCACCGTCCGTGAAATCAAAAACGGAGACCTTGACGGTCCTTTCATTGAATATTCTTTTGACGGAACACGTATTAATTCCGGGGTCTATATCAGTGACAATTTGAATGGCATCCAAAAAGAGCTGTTTCCCACAGGTGAGGTCAGCGACTCCTGCTCCATGATTCTCGACAACATAGAGGGATATGTTTGCTCATTCAGTCCTTTGGGGAATATCACATCCATTGCATACGCCGGCTTGAGCAACACTCCGCAAGGTCCGAGCATCAATTTCTATCCCAATGGCAAGAAACTTCAGGAAAGCACCGTCTTCAAAGGGGATGTCCATGGAGCCTCCTATATCTACGCCCCCGACGGCACTGTCCTTCTGGAGATTTTCCACGATCACGGAGCTCCTATCAACTTCAGCTACAGACAGAGCAACGGCAAGATGTCCGAGCCCCAAGTCATCACCAAGGATGCCATTCCGATCACAGCCTATTATCCGAACGGCAAGATCGGCTTAGTGGCCAACTTTGAAAATGCCTCCCTGAACGGCAACTTTGTCATCTATTATCCCAACGGACAGGCCGCCTATACCTGTCAGTTCAAAAATGGTGTAGGCAATGACCAGATAATTCACTATTTCCCCAACGGCAAAATCAACATACTGAAAGGAACCAGTGCCGGCACAAGCCACGGTCCCATAGAGATCTACTACGAAAACGGTCAAAAGGCATACGAGGGCAACTATTACTATGGCCTGGCACACGGCGATTTCAAGAAATACGACAAAAACGGCAAGCTCCTTCACAAGGTGACCATGTATTACGACCAATGCAACGGTGAGGAGCGCTATTAACACATCCCATTAAAACACATACAGTTACAAAATGAATAATCCCACACTTGACAACATCGAGGAACTTTTCCCGAAAGACTTCACCGAGGAGCAGAAGGCCAAGGCCAAGACGCTCTTCTACAAAAAACTGTCCATCGCCGCCCACCAATTCTACAGCGGCAAGATGCAGACATTGCCCAAGGCACCGATTTACGGCTTCAACTGGTTCAATGTCTGGTACACGCCCGGCGTGTCGGCGGTTTCCACGACCATCCGCGACGACAACGATGCCTCCTTTCACCTCAGCAACCGCGCCAACCTTGTGGCTGTGGTCAGCGACAGCACCCGTGTGTTAGGCGACGGCGACTGCACCCCGCCGGGCGGCCTCGGCGTGATGGAGGGCAAGGCCATGCTGATGAAGTACCTCGGCGGCGTGGACTCCATCCCCCTCTGCATCGACAGTCGCGACGAGAACGGCGAGCACCAGGCCGACAAGGTCATCGAGTTCGTCAAGATGGTGCAACACAGCTTCGGTGCCATCAACCTGGAGGACATATCGCAGCCCAACTGCTACCGCATCCTCGACACGCTGCGTGAAGAGTGTGTCATCCCCGTCTGGCACGATGACGCCCAAGGCACTGCCTGTGTAACTCTGGCCGGACTTATCAACGCCCTCAAGATCGTGGGCAAGAAGATGGCAGACATCAAAGCGGTGCTGTACGGCGCCGGCGCCGCCAACACCACGATTGCCCGGCTGATGATCTCCGACGGCGTGAAGGCCGAGAACCTCATCATCTTCGATACCAAAGGCACACTGCACAAAAACCGCATCGACATCCGCGATGACCGGCGTTTCTACCGGAAATGGGAACTCTGTCAGACCACCAACCCCGGATGCATCGAGACCCCCGAGGAGGCCTTCAAGGATGCTGATGTGCTGATCGCCCTCTCCAAGCCGGGCCCTGACACCATCAAGCCCGAATGGATCCGCCTCATGGCCGACAGGTCCATCGTCTTCGCCTGTGCCAACCCCGTACCGGAGATCTACCCCTACAAGGCCAAGGAGGCCGGTGCCTTCATCGTGGCCACGGGGCGCGGTGACTTCCCCAACCAGGTCAACAACTCGGTGTGCTTCCCTGCCATCCTCAAGGGCACGCTCCTGGTGTCGGCCAGCAAGATCACCGACGCAATGGCCATCCGCGCCGCCCACAGCATCGCCGACTATGCCGAGAAGCAGGGCATCTCGCAAGAGCGTATCATGCCCACCATGATGGACAGCGACCTCTTCCCGAACGTGGCCGCCGATGTGGCCATGCAAGCCATCCAAGACGGCGTGGCCCGCAAAAACCGCACCTGGCAGGAAGTCTATGACATCGCCTGCAAGGATATTCAGGAGACCCACGAGATAGTGGAACTCTTCCAAGAGAAGGGCTACATCCGACAATTTCCGGAAGAGATGGTCAAGGACATCGTCAAGCAAGTGTGTGCCGAACTGTAATGGCTGGACATGCCCCACACGATTCCTTTCTGCGGTGGGCAGATGTCCTCCGCAGCCCTGACTGGGTGAAACAGACACTCGGACTGGCGATTGAACAACAACATCAGTTGCACAGCTGGTTCACACCGGAGTTCTGCCTGCTTTCGTTAGGACATCTGGCCGACTCTTTGTTGGACGCGAGAAACGGACAATCCTTTTCAAAAGAGAACGCGCAAACGATTGCGGTTCTGCCGCATGGCCGCACGCCCCTGTCGGGATTCCGCGACCTTCTCTATGTGCTGCTGAGCGGCCACAACGCCTTAGTACGCACGAAACCGCATGTCACTTTGCTGCCCGCCTTGGTGACGGCATTGATGGAGCTGACACCCTCGTTGCAGGGGCGCATAACATTCCGAAACGAGCTTTCCGCTTTCAATGCTGTCATCGCAGACCTGCCCGAGCAAGGCGGGGAAGCCCTGGCCCGACATCTGTCGAGATTCCCGCATGTATTGCGCACACCCCTCTGCCACGCCGCCCTGCTCACAGGGGAAGAGAGCGAAGAGGTGCTACGAGCATTGTCGCACGACATCTTCCTCTATTTCGGGCGCGCGCCGCGTTCCATACGCAAGCTCTATGTGCCCGAAGGCTATGACTTCGCACCCCTCGTACACATTCTCCACGAGGAGAGCCTTTGCATTGCCGGACACAACCATTTTCTCAACCATTTGGATTATCAGAAATCCATCCGACTGATGAGCAAACAGTTCTACATGGATTCAGGAACGTTTCTCTTTGTAGAGAGTCCCGAAAACAATCCACCCACCGCCGTTGTGTACCATGAATACTATCATCCCGACGAAAAACCCGTTACGGGATATCACAACAACATGTACATCACCTCGCATGAGGACGGCACACCGTTCGGACAAGCTTGTACCCCCACCCTCTTCGACTACGACAACAACATCGACATTTTGCAATTTTTAGGCAACCTATGAAAAAAAGAATCATCGTGACGCTGTTTTTCATCGTCGGCATCACGGCCATTTTGTTAACCATCGCCATTTTCAGGCTCTACACGGAAGCCGAGAAGGTGCAACGGAGTATTTTCGTCAACGAGGTGCTGACGGCGGGCGAGACCATTGTGGAGCGCATTGACGCCACCATCCTCAACGACACACTCGACATTGCCGATGCCGACTCCACCCTCACGGGGGAAACGGACCTCTCCGACGTGGTCTCCGAGCTGCACACCCGCAAGTTTGTGCTGGACTCGGTAACCAACCAACCCATCGGTGTCATCAAGTCCGTGGTTTTCGTCAAGGAGAACAACAGCCGTGTGGTCGAGAACGACACCGAATATTTCAGCCAGTCATTCCGTTCGCTTTTCCCCATTGACAAGGATCCGTGGTCGCCGAAGAACACCAAGGACAACCCAGCCCGCAGCCTCAGTTTCACTGACGCCAACTTGGTGCAACTTGACAGTGCCACCATCGCGCTCCTCAGCGAACAGAAACTGCACGATATCATCCAAGGTGCCTTGTTGGAGGAGAACATCGACGCGCGCTTCGAGTTTGCCCTATACAACGCCTTCACCACCGACTTCATCATTTTACCCCAAAACATCACGCCCGAACAGATGTTACAGAGCGAATTTGTCTTTCGCTTGAAATACAACGAGAAGGTCAGCTCGCCCCATTATATCATCCTTTACTTCCCCGCCGAGCGCGGCATTTTCCTCCAGAGGATGAGCACCATCGTCATCCTCATCCTCAGCCTGTTGATCATCAGCTTCCTGATCTCCATCGTGGCGCTGATTTCGCTATATCGCCAAAAGAAGCTTTCGGAAGTGACCAACGAGTTCGTGAACAACATGACACACGAGTTCAAGACACCCATCTCCACCATCTCCTTAGCCTGCGAGGCCCTCGCCGACCCCACGCTGCACAGCAATTCAGAGATGCGCGAGGCTTACGTCAGCATCATCCGTGATGAGAACACGCGTCTGAAGAACATGGTGAACACCATCCTTCAAACCGCACAACTCAAAAAGGGACAGGTGAAGATGAACGTGGAATTGTTCGATATGCACGAACTCATCCACAAGGTGGCCGACAGCATCTCACTGCAGATCTCTTCCTCCATGGGAACCCTCAACTTAGCCCTCAATGCCGACGACCACGAGCTTTTTGGCGACAAATCGCATTTGGAAAACGTCATCATCAATCTGGTGGAAAACGGCATCAAATATTCACAGAACCCACCGGAAATCCTCATCAACACGCAGTCTAACGGCAAGCAGTTCCTGCTCTCGGTGACCGACAAGGGCATTGGCATCCCCAAGAAAGCCATCGCCAACATTTTCGAAAACTTCTATCGCATCCCAAAGGGTAATATCCACGATGTCAAGGGCTACGGACTCGGTCTCGGATATGTGAAGAAAATCGTCTCCCTGCACAAAGGCAAGATTGAGGTGCAGAGCGAGGAGGGCAAGGGCAGCACGTTTATCATCTATTTGCCCTTGCAGAAATAGAATACTTCGGGGCCACGTAAACAAGTATTCTTTGCTGCGTTCAAGTTGCGCGCGCAATCTCTTACTGGTTTTTCTTGACCAGTCTCTTGACTCCCAGAACACCATCGCCCGACATGAGCTTCAGAACATAGATGCCTGAAGAGAGTTCTCTCAGGTCGATTTCGGTCTGCTCACCATGGACCCTGACCCTCATCACCACGCGACCGAAGGCATCGTATATCCACACCGTTTCAGCGAGATCCGCAAGTCCGGTCTCAAGCTTCAAGGTTACCTTATCGGCAGTTGGATTCGGGTAAAGGTATATATTCCTGGACGTGTAGGTTTCCACACCCGACATCAAGTGAAGCGTCACCGTGGAGTCGCAACCATAGACATCCTGAAACACCTGCGTGTAGTCGCCGGCATCACTGTACGTCACGCCATTCCATACGTATGAATCAACAAAGTTTTCATATATATCGGAATAGGTGGGTTCATGGAGCGTAAGGAGGATGGTCACGGTGGAGTCACATCCGCCAATTGATGTCAGAATCTGGGAATAGACACCATCTTCCGTATAAGTCTGGCCATTCCATGTATAGGGCGAACATGCCTCTACCAAGACGTTCACAGCGGTATTCTGGCAGAAGATGGTGGTAAAGGCGATGTCGTCACCATACGACACGCCCATCTCATTGATGGCGTATGCACGCACATAATAGTCCGTGCCGGGTTGGAGGCCACCGATGGAGACATAGTAGGATCCGTTTCCCGAGCTGGAGGACATGGCGTGGTTGTCATTCAAGTCAGGGGAAGGATGAGTGCTCCAGCAGACCCCGCGTTCGCTCACAGTGCCGCCCCCGTCAGATGTCACGACGCCGCCGCAAACGGCTGATATCGAGCCAACGCTCAAAGGATAGCTGGTGGTCACCGTCGAGAATATAATCATGGCCAAGTCGCGCAGACAGCGGACCGAGCGTCCGACGCCTGTCTGGTTGCTGCAATAATAAGGGGAGAACTCGGCATTGTCGTAACTGGCATTGGCAATGTAAGGCTTGTTGGCCTGGTAGAGGGTCGCAGACCAGAAGGAGGAGCTGTACCCAAAGTTCTCCGGTGCATCGCTATAGAAGATGCCCGGTGGAAGTATTGAGAAACCCGATGCGTTATTATTGATGGGCGCGTAGCCTGGCGAGCACATCACACTGGAGCTGCTCCAACCCACACTGGAGGCAAGCGCACTCGCCTGGGCGGTGTCGCTGCCGTTGCAGTGCAGGGCTGTATTATCGTGGAGATATTGGTACAACTGTTCCAGCTCATTGTAAGAAGGCACATGCCATCCGTCCGGACACGGGCCCTGCACACCGCTCGGATTCAACGTGCTGCTGGACTCGCCATGCATCACGGCCTGCCAATTATACAAATAGCCGTATGGGTCCACCAGACTCACATCATTGTCGGGCAAGTGACGATATGCTTCCGTGTTGCTGGAGACATCACTCTGCGGAATCGGTGTCCCGTCCATATAGTGGGTTGTGCGGATATTCTCACGGGTCCAGCATTGATTGCCCATCGCGACAGTGTTATAGACGTTCATGTCGTAGTCGGTCACCGTGGAAGTGCCGCACAGGAAGGGGGAGTGTCCTGTCGTGGTGAAGACCACAGGCTCGCCGTAATAGGTGATTCCAAAGCTGTTTGTCGCAAACGCACGCACGCGATAGACCGTGCCGGCCTGCAGGTTTGTCATCGGGCAAGAGAACATTCCGGCACCGGAGCCAGCGACGGCAGTATCGTGGTTGATGGTGGGGAAGGCTGCCATGTTGCTCCAGCAGAGGCCGCGTGCAACCACGGTCTCGCCTGCGAAGAGCTGCACCACACCGCCACAAACGGCCGTGGTGTTCTGGATGCTTGAAACAGCGGAGGTAGTCACGGAAACGCCACCGTCCTTCACGCATCGGACAGAATAGCCGACATTGGAGAGATTGGAGAACCAATCGGCACTGAATTGTGCGTCATCGTATGCGATACGCGCAATGAACGGCTTGCCGGACTGGTATTCGGTGGCAGACCAAAAACAGGTGTTGTAGGTGGTGTTATAATAGGAATTCTGGTAGAACGTGCCAGCCGGGCAGGCACTGAAGCCCGACTCGTTGTTGGCTGTTCCGTCATAGCCGGGCGTGCAACTGGCGGACGATGTATGCCATCCGTCTGCGGAGGCCATGGCGACAGCCGTGGAGGTGTCGCTGCCGTTGCAATGGAGATTGACGTCCGACACCATGAAATTCTGAAGCGCGACAAACTCGGCACGACTTGGGACATGCCATCCTGTCGGACAAGCGCCCTGTATGCCACTGGGAGAGGCCGATGTACTGCCGGCATTGCGCATCACCGCACGCCAGTTGTACAGGTATCCATAGGTTGCCACCAATCCCGGGTTGTTATTGGGGGCATAAAGATATGCCACCGTGCTGCTCGTGTCCGTGCCCGCAGGTATCACCGTCCCGTCGCTATAATGCTGTGTGCGGAGATTCTCCCGCATCCAGCATTGGGTACCCATCTGGATGGTGTTGTACACATTGCTGTCATAATCGGTCACAGTGGGCGCGCCCGGACAGGCAGAAACCGCATGCGGCTTACGCAGCCCAATGATGGCGGCATGTTGGGTATTAAACTCCATATTGCCGGGATTCAGGTTGGAAAGCAGGAAATAGCCATTGTAGTTGCCGCTCCAACCCCAATTGATGTGAAAATAATTATTTGCATCGTAGCCATCGCACACAAAGGCATGACCGCCCTGGGCACCATGGCCGCTATAATAGACAGGACGCCGACGGTCCAGTTCGGACTTGATCAACGACATCCACGCACTGGTCGTATAGGAAGCGCGCGACTCGAAGGAACAGGCGGGGTATCCGAAATATGCCTGCAGAGCCATCGGCACAAGATTGGAAGGGGCGCCGCTGCCTCCTGAGCCATATTGCATCTCCACACTGACACCGCAGTGATACAAGAGTGTCGCCACCGCGTTGACCTGTGTGGAGCTTGAAAAAGCCGTCAAACGATTTGGCATTTGGCTATAATCGTATGTCGTGGCACCAAAATCAGCGCTGAGCATTCCATAATCGCCATAGGACGTATCCACATTGGAAAAATTCGCCAGATAGCTGTGGCTCCCCGTGCCCGTGACTGGATATTGCCAGTATCGCATGATTTGCCCCATTGCCGTAGCCACGCAACCCGCGAAGACATGGCCGCCCGGTCCGGCAGTGTCGGCCGGACAGAGGTTGTTATAAAAGGTGTTCTGGTCCCACGATGTGGTCAGCAGCGGAGTGACCGTCGTGACATTGCGCGAGGAGGGCTGACTCTCGGAAGAGAGCGCGGCACGCCACTGCTCGGCCAAAGGTGTCCGTGCCAACGAGGGTTTTGACAGAATCTCTTCAATCTCGCGCACATACTCATCCAAGAAAAACCGGATATTGGCAGGCATGTCAACCGCGTTAAAAATGCCCTCCGCAGAGTACCCTATCACAGGCACCACACAGTCGTCGGCGCTGACAATCACGAAACCGCCAGACACATTGAAGACGTAGTAAGCAGCTGTTTGCGCACGCATACCACGAGGTTGCATCATCGCCACATATACCAACTGCGGTTCCCCGTCCACGGCCGCGACCGAAACATCGCCCCGTTCTCCGGACTTTGCATTCCAGACCATGGATTCCGGGTTTTGGGTTCTATAAAAATTCACAGCCACCACCTTGGCGGTTGCCGTGTCCACCGGCGCAGCCATCACAAACAGGTCGGATGCCAAGAAGAGACCCATTGTCAAAATAGCGAATATTTTTTTCAAAAGATATTTGTTTTTCACAATCATGATAAAAAGAAACAGCAATCAATTCAGATCCCAACAGAGCGTCACGATGTCGCGATATGGAAGGCCGAGGAGCTCGGCAAACTCCTTGTGGCAAACATGTCCGGCATAGCAATAGACGCTTTCCATGAGCACGGGGCGCTTCTGAAGGGCGAAGCGAAGCCGTGTATTGGCAGCCAGCTCTGTCACAAGCGGCAGCAGGAAGTTGGACAAGGCAATATTCATGCCCGTCACCGAGAGTGTCTCCGTGAGGATACGGTCCGTGATACGTCCACCTTTGTGGTCTTCAATGAAATTCATGGCCAAAGCCGCTATCCGCTTGGCATTGACAGCCTCTATATATTCACGGCTCACCAGAGCGTCATCCTGTGTGGAGAAAAGGACCTGTTCTTCCCGCATCATAGCCACTTGCTCTTCAGTGAAAGGCTGGAACTTCACCAAAACGCGCGCCATGGAGGCCAGCAGGTGAAAATTGTCCACAAACTCCACCCCCACATCTGCATAGTCGGCATCCAAATAGGCCGAGCCTGCGGAAAAGCCATGCTGCATATAGACATGGACATCGTCATCCACCAATGACTGCACCGCCGCAGGTGTCATAATCACGAACTCCCCCATGGGTTCCTCGTCCTTGACGAACCCGACGGACAATTCCCGCACCGGAGCCTCCACCTGCACCTGTTGCTCTTGTGCGGCCAGAATAGTATCGTCATATAGGATGTCTAAATTATGCATGGGCGCAAAAATAGTAAAAAAAACGTTGGCAAATTCGCAATTCCATCACTTAACAGACAATCGCATCGCCATCAGAACCGGAATAGTCTTCGGCCGTCGTCCACACGCTCTATGATGACGGGGACAAAGTCGTCTTGGAGGATCTCCTCGACCTTCTCGGTCCACTCGACGAAACAGTAGTGACCGCTGTAAAGGTACTCCTCAAAGCCCACACGCGAGGCGTCGGCGGGTTCGTCGATACGATAGAAGTCGAAATGGTAGAGCGGTTCGCCGCTGTCAGTCCAATATTCATTGATAATGGCAAAGGTGGGCGATGAAGTAATGTCGTGTACGCCGAGTGCGCGACAAATGGCTTTGATGAGTGTGGTTTTGCCCGCACCCATCTCACCGTAAAAGCCGAACACTCGTTCCTCGGGATAGGCCTTGAGGATGGCTTCGGCCACCTGGTCCAATTGGTTTTCCGTTGCCGTCATTTCTTGCATTATGGTAAGGTTTTATGGTATTCAATTAATTTTTCCATTGGAGCGGCGACGATATCGCCCACGGGGCAATGCTGGTGTGCAGCCGCCTCGCGCACGAGGTCGCGAAAATGATACGCCACAGAGCCGGAGAGATGCCAGGGCAAGTCCGATTCCTCAAAATGGCATTTGTTTTTGGCGAAAAAATCCCGGAAAGCATTCAAAGCCATCTCGCGGATGAACGGCTGGTCGCCATGTTCCCGCACGAAGGGGGCCAGCGAGGACATGAACCGGTTGGGTTCCGGCTCGCGATAGACGCGATGGATGGCCGTCACAGCAGAAAGCTGGTATTCCTGTTCCAACTCGCGAGCCAGCTGTTGGGGTAGCGCACCTCGCAAATAGGCGATCAGAAGCTGTTTGCCCAAATGGGTGCCGCTCCCCTCATCGCCCAACATATAGCCCAAGGAGGGAGCCATGCGTTCAATTCCGGTGCCATTGAACAGACAGGCGGCGGCACCCGTGCCGAGGATGGCGACCACCGCCCTGCGACCGCGGCTGAGCGCATGGCACACTGCCATCAGGTCGGAAAAGACCCGGATGTGGGCTTGCGGGAAGAAACGGGCAATGAGTTCCTGCATGAAAGCCGCATTGCGCGGGGCGGCGCAACCCGACCCGTAATAGTCAATCTCCCCCACGACAGCACCAGCCGGGCATTGCGGCACAAAGTCGGCGAACACCTGCAGGATGTCGGCCTCGCTGCAATAGTTGGGGTTTATGCCGCGCCCCTCGGCCTGCATAAGAACCTTCCCCCCTGCAAGGAGGGAGAATGCAGTCTTGGTTGAACCGGCGTCTATGAGCAGATGGGATGTCATGGCATAAATGAGGGTGCAAAAGTACAAAAATTGATCAGACAACCACACGATTAATTGCTGACCGTAGGCCACTGTTTCTCCGGAGTTGCCAGCCAGAAGTCCATCACCACCATCGCGGCCATTGCCTCCACCACAGGCAGCACGCGCGGGGCCACGCAGAGGTCGTTGCGGTCGGAGCCTTTGAGCACGGCGGGGGTTCCGTCGAAGTCCACCGTGGGCTGGTCGAAGCGCACAGAGGGGATGGGTTTGAAAGCAACAGAAAAAACGACCTCCTGGCCGTTGGTAATGCCGGCTTGGACGCCTCCGTCGTGGTTGGAGCGGAAGACGAATCCAGGATTCAGGAGATCGTTGTATTGGGAACCCGCCATCCGGGCGGCGCGGAAGCCCTCCCCTATTTCAAAGCCCTTGGCGGCGTTGATGGAGAGCATCGCATAGGCGAGACGGGCGGAGAATTTGTCATATAGAGGTTCACCCAAGCCGGCGGGCAGGCCCGTGATGCGTCCGCGCACGAGCGCCCCGACGCTGTCGCCCTCGCGGCAAGGCGTGCCGGTGGCGACCACCTCGGAGGAGAAAGCCACGCCAAAAGGCTGGAGAAAGCACTTGGCCACGGCGCCCGCCACCACCCGGCAGGCAGTTTGCCGTGCCGAGGCGCGCCCGCACATCTCATTGTCGGCATGGCCGTACTTCTTGAAATAGGTGTAGGAGCTGTGTGAAGGTCTCACCACATAGCGGTTCGCCTCATTGGGCTGACCATCGCGGTTGGGGATGCGGAAGCGGATGGGCTCGCCCGTGGTGCAGTGATGGTCGTCAAGGCCGGAGAGAAACTCCACGGCATCGTCCTCCACGCGGCGGGTGGAGAGCAAATGCCGCGACGGGGCACGCCGCGCCATCTCCTCCGCCACAAAGGCGGGAGGCACGACCACCCCCGCAGGGCATCCCTCGATCACCCCCTCCAAGAAGGGCCCGTGGGTGTCGCCCCAATCGGTGAGCGTGTAATATGTTCCAAAGGTGTCGGGCAAGGAAGTATGAGTTAAGAGTTGAAAGTTGTAGCAAAGTGTGTATCTTGATTGTTGAGCACAGAGAATGGGGTTTTATAAACAATTCCGTCTCCATGAACAATCATCACGGCCGCAAAAATAACAAATTATCCGACACCAAATCATCTGATTGAAAATTCGACGGGAATTATACACCTGATGGCACAAATCAGGGCTTTTGCATTTTTTTATTTGGGCGTGCCGGCGCGGCGGCGCGAAATCACGTCACATTCGCATACAGCATAAAATACCGCCGCGCCGTCGGGCTTTCCGCTCTAATGATTTTGGCTCAGAGCCCACCACCATTCCGCGAGACGCGAAGCGTCAAGCGGAACCTCCGTCTCGCGGGGAACGCATTCCCGCCAAAATCATTCCCGCTTCAATCCCTCACGCAGGCTCGTTGAACCCCACACCCGTTTCGCGGCGAGCAACGCACACCCTCGTCTCAACCTTCTCCCGCGCCGTGATTTTCCCGCGCACGCATCCCATCCCAGGGGTTACAGCGCTCGTTCCTCACGCTTTAACCCCTGGCTACCGAGCTCTTGCCCCTACCGGGGCTGCTCAAGGAAAACTATTATCTCTTAATTCTTAACTAAAAAACGTATCTTTGCCCCCGTTTTCAATCCTTCCGAATATGAAGAAAATCCTCCTGCCACTCCTTGTCTTATGGCTGACCGGCGCAAGCGCCCAGCACCAACTGCTCTATCGTGCCTTCACCCTCGGCAGCGACGGCGACACCTCCCTGACCAAAGTCCTGGTGGAAGGCGAGCGCGTGCGGATAGAGTCGGGCAACGCCCCCGTGGCGAACCCCGTCCCCGGCACCGCCACCCACTACACCTACATCGACTACGCCGCCGACACCATCGTCAGCCAGCTGGTCTATTCTCCCAAAGAGCGGCACTGCTGCGGCAGCAGCATGCCCTCCAACGAATACAGCGAGGAGGGCACGGAGAAAATCAACGGCTACTGGTGCACCAAATACAAGATCGTGCTCTTCTCCAACACCATAGAGCTGTGGGTTACCCAGGACCTGAAGCTCCGGGCCACGCCCATCGCCTCGTTCGCCGACCTGCCGGGCACGTTAGTGCAGTACCGGCGCAACGGCAACGCCATCGTGCAACTCGCCGGGGTGCAGAAACTGCGCCCCTTCAAGGAACCGCTCTTCCCGGGCAACGACCTCCACCACTTCGGGGAGGTGCTCACCCGCGCACAACTCAACAATCTGGAAAAGGAGAAGTTAGTGATCACCGTGCCGGTGTTCAACGAGGCACAGATCTGCTTCAACCCCAAGATCACCGTGCCGCAGACGGTTGATTTCGACACCACCCTGTCGTTTGCCAACGGCACGGTAATCCTCAAACGCCTCCACTGGCGGCAGCTGCCCGCCCACTACCGGCTCTTCGCCGAGGTGACGCAGTACTCCAACGGCGACGCCTACGACCGCACGGGATCCATCTTCCTCATCCCCACCGGCCGGCAACAGAACTTCCTCGACGCCCTCAAAGCCAACAGCGCCGATGTGCTGCCCCACTTCACCGACAAGAAGGGCGGCTCCTACCAAGGCATCACTATGACCGACCGTTACCTGCCCCTGGTAGAGCTCGTCCGCTTCTTCACCCCCTTCGGCATCCGCCACTACAACCAATACCGGTCGCTCGACGATCGCGAGTGGGCCACCGAGACCCGCTACAAGCAGGACATCAGCGACTTGCAGCCCGCCTTCGGCGACAAGGTGCTCATCGGCGCCTTCATCGGCAACTACGACGGGGGCGGCCACAAGCTCTCGCTCACCTTGAAGGCCTATCCCGAGAGCGACGTCTGGGACACGTCCGAGATGGACAAGCAGTTTGTGCTTCCGCTCTTCAATACCTGCAATGTAATGGAGATGGCGGGGCAAAACTACGGACGTTTCTTCGGCACCGACTCGCTGACGGTCAGCTTTGACGTGCCCGAGGGGACGGAGCAGCTCACCTTGCGGTACATCACCACCGGGCACGGGGGCTGGGACACCGGCGACGAGTTCGTGCCCAAGGCCAACACCATCCTCATCGACGGGGAGCCGCGCTTCATCTACACCCCGTGGCGTTGCGACTGCGGCACCTACCGTACGTTGAATCCCGCCTCCGGCAACTTCTGGAACGGGATGTCCTCGTCCGACTACTCGCGTTCGGGCTGGTGTCCGGGGACGGCTACACAGCCCACCTACTTCGACCTCTCCGACCTGAAGCCCGGCCGGCACACCATCACCGTCGCCATCCCGCAGGGCGCGCCCGAGGGGGGTAGCTTCAGCTCGTGGAATGTGTCGGGCGTGCTGGTGGGGCACAGACAATAACCGAAGAAAACGGGCATTAAGCCTTCAATCGCAGCAACCATTGACAATCTTCAACAAAAAAATCAACCTTTGGCTGATGGTATTGAAAAAATCACTATTTTTGCATCCGATAAAAACCCTGAAGAAACTTTTTTGTGAAAACTGGAGTTTTCAGCCACTTGTCTTTTAACCCTAACTCGAAAACAAAACACAAAACCACTATGAATAGAAAAAGCCCGCTTTCGCGGGCTAATCATATTTTGCTTTACTACATGGTTATCTGTTTTCAATTTTACTTTTTCCTGATACATCGGATACTGTATCCCAAGCCCTTGCGGGATTCCACAATTTGGCCGTCTTCGCAATAATAGTTGAGCGTAAACACCTTGGCCATTGAGGAACCTGTTGTATAGTCCGCAGCCCAGAAACGGGTCTCGCCCAACAGGTTCTGGTAACGTTGGATACTGTCATCGTAATAGCCGGCACCAAACGCCTCAAACAAGTTCGGGGCCGTTCCCTCACGGCCAGGAAGCCACACCAGTGTGCTGGGGCTCTTCACTAAGCCAGCATGGCCGCCCGAAGCATTGTACATTTCCCAATATTCTGCCACTGTGGGCAATGCCCATCCAGCAGGGCAAATACCCTGCACATAGGGTCCGAAGAAACTCATCGAATCGGCGGGCACAGAAGAGTCGTCACCTTCACCCACGCGGGCGGCCGAGTACCAACTGTACAGTTTTCCGTAGACCATCTCCAGAGAGTCGTTGTCCATATAACGGGTATGGTTGGGGATTGGCGTTCCATCGCTATAATGCTCACTCCGCAGGTTCTCACCCGTCCAGCACTGGCAACCAATACGTACAGAGGAATAGGCTATGTTATTCCAATCCCATACAGAATCCGCGGGTGTGCCGCACGGCGGATAAACCACCTCCACGTTCTGCTGACAATGGGTGGAGAATCCACACTCGTCTGTCAGGGTCCACGTCACTACTGTCGTGCCTGTACTATAAATGCTGTCCACAGGAGCATCATGTGTAATGGTGTAATCCATATCAGAAAAATCCGTGGTGAAAGAAGGGTTACCGATACCTAACAACGTGTCGCACGCACCATAGGCCAAAATCACGTTTGTATCAGGAGGACAGGTGAATGTGATTGTTGCATGGGTAGTCTGCGGCTTTATCAGAATCTTTTGCGTCTTGGTAATACTGTTTCCGCAGGCATCCTTCACTGTCCATTTGCGCATGATAAGTCGAGCGCCGGGTTCCGTGCCTGTTGTATCCTCATCTCTGAAAGTGACGAACAGTTGGGCTGCCGGTGTGCAGTTGTCGTTGAGCGAGCTCGGAAATCCGGTTACCGACGGAGAAGCATCGAAGCTTCCAGAAGGCTGTGTACGGCATATAGCGATACTGTCGGGTACTGTGAATGTCGGTTTTACGGTGTCCAGAACCGTGAAACGGGCAGTGTCGCGTGCCTCGCAGAAGTTGAAATCATTCACTAGCACTACAGCCATATACTCAACATTGCAATCGTTAGCACCGAGTTGATTCACTATTGTGGTGTTGTTATTTACACTGGAAGCGTCACCTGACCATTCGAAGCTGTATGGCTGCGTGCCACCTGTAACGAATGCACTTACCTCGTAGGCTCCTTGGTTGGGACAACGGTCTGCAACATTGATCGGAACAACCACTGCCACGCCCAATGGATCGGGTTCGTTCACTATGAAGTCAATAGTGATGGTAGTTCCTAAAACATTGGTCACCACCAACTGATGGTTGCCAGGGGTAAGGTTGGTCAGCCTGATAGTGTCGTCCGACAGAGTCACAGATGCACCTCCGTCCAAGGTATAGGTTCGCACGCCCGGCTTGCCACCTGACACCACGAGTGTCCATCGGCCATCGTTGGCACCATGGCAGGAGACGTGAACGAGTTCATTGATTGGGAGTACATTCATAGGTGGGTATATCGTCAATGTACCGAAGACGTAATTGATGTCGTAGTTGCCGGTGACCGTGTCGCCACTGATTGTGTTGACCACAATGGCCGTTGTGGCGTAGTTGAATGATTCACCCGGTTCTGTGATGGTTCCATGGTTGTCCACAAAGATCACGGTATCTCCAGGGGCTAATCCGACAGGTGGGGTGTCAAGCCAGCCGTCGTCGGTAAGAGGCGTGCCGTCATACTCTTTTGAATCGCTGTCCGTGGTGATGATTAGCGGGATAGGGGTCACCTTCACGTTGCCATAGATGGTGTCGATGTCACTATAGTTGCCACTGTTCTGGATGATGACTTCGAAACCGTTGACCGTGTCGGTCACGTCGCGCACGGAAATCGGGTCAAAGACGGTCACGGTGTCGCCGGTGGGCAGGATGTAGTAGTGGGTGCCTGGAACGGCAGGGCACGAGGTGCATTCGGGCACCGTCACATCGCCATAGGTCACGGTATAGTACTCGCAGGTCTGCTCCTGGGCGTTGTATAGTAGTGTGCAGTCGTTGGACTGGACTATCAGAGAAGACAGCAAACATTCACTGGGGTCTTTCAAACCCACGTGTGCCTCAGATGCATGATAAATTGGCGAACTGACCGTGATATCCGCATTCCAACCACTTTCCCCTGATCCAGAGTGTTTTTTATACCACTGTACAGTCAACGAACCTGATGTTGACTTCACAACAATGTTAGATTGTGGTGCATCCATTGTCAGCAAAGGCACCCCTGTTGCACTCATACCGTCAAAGACACGAATAGTCCCATAATTACCATTCATATCAAAGACTTGGAAAGTATGGAAATGAATTTCCACTTGTCCTTCAGAGGTTTTAAAAGTGTGTGTCCACGCATTCTCAGCTGGAATACTTGTAGAGATATTCCCATTTATTCCGCCTTCATCAAAAAAGGCGATACGATCTGTCGCATCCAGTGTGGTTGTAAGCCCATTTTTATCGGAGGTGAAATTCAGAGTGTCGGTAGCTGCAACGGGAGTATGGAGTGGTTGATACTCAATCAAAGGCATAAAAAGAGGGTCCCAGGCGCAAGAGTTGGCATCGTATGCAGATAAATAATATGTTGCAGGACTTGTGACGGGTTCCGTAATATATGTGGAGGGCGTACCTGCCGGTAAAGTATCTGTTTTTATCAGATTCCAGTCACTGTCATACCAACGATAAATCTGTTCCGCAGTTGCGGCTGAGGTAATGCCGGATAAAGTTACTACTTCTTCAGGACAAACCCATTCGTCCGTCGTTATAGGCAGAGTGCTGAAATCCTTAGCTATCACTGTAACAGTATCCGAAGCCTTACAGTCACCTGACTGATTCTGCATAGAGACATAAAATCTATAAGTTCCCGGGGATGCTGGTATGGTAGTATTAACCGTCGTAAAGGTGTCCTCCGTATTAGTTACTTCACCCGGTTCCAACGGAGTATCCCCACCCCAAGTATAGTTATAGTTGGGTATAGCTGGCGTTCTCAAGTGGGCAGTCAGGGTAAGTTCCGTCCCTATGCACAAAGCTGCATCAGGTTCCTCTATCTCCAACACGGGAGCTGGTTTAACCAAAGCCGTTCCCGGTACTAATAGGGTGTCTTTACCATAAATGACAATAGCGTTATAGGTTGTGGTTTCAACTGGTTTTACCCACATGGTGGGAAGAGTGTCGTTGTCCACCCAACCCGCCAGGACCTCGTTGCCGAAGTCACGGACTGGTCGGATATAAAATGCGTCAGTAAAAATATTGTATATGGATTGTGAAGTGTATTGATAAAGAGCATAAAGAGCTGGAGTAGATTGTGGAGAAGGACTGCTACTCCAAAAATATGGGGTTGTCTGTGTAAAAAAATGGTCTCTATAGCTATCGAATTTAGGTGAGGACATCAATCCTGATATTGTTTTCAACTGATGAATGTCAGGTATATACCATCCGTTATACACATCTACAGCCAAGGCAGCTGGTACTCCTGCAGAACGCATAATCGCAGTGTTTTTCTTCCCTACTGATGTTTGATCTTCCAAGGTCGTAAGGAATGTGGTTACATTTTGGGATTTCTGCAATTGAGAATATATCTCTTGAACATTATCCATTGTATATTTCTCTTCCAGATCTTGCAGGG
This sequence comes from Bacteroidales bacterium, assembly GCA_017394765.1. Next base: position 49,946 of record JAFPXF010000076.1, read on the forward strand.
CTGCAACCCAACCTCGGGTTGGGTCTTCTGGATTAACAAAACAGACCACACCTTGTGAACCATCTCGAAAAGTAATAATATCGCCTACCTTGCGTACTGTATTCCCTTCATTTTGAGCAAAACTTTTTGGTAAAGAGCAGACAACCAGTATCAGCGTAACAAAAATATTTATAAAGACTACTTTTTTCATATTCTACTTGTTAAGATTTTTATTGATATTTCGACAAGAAACGTATATAATTTAGCATTTTAAAAATTACAAATTGCTCTAACATGAAAAATCACGGTTTTATCAAGATATCTAATATCCCCTTGTACATTCATCACAACGGCATATACAGCATTCGTATCCGCGCCTGTACTAGTCCAATAAAAACCACCAGAATAATAAATGCTTTGTGCATTGGTAAGGACACCACTGTTGATAGCTTTGTTGAAATAGCCTCTATTGGCGTATAACAGATTCATCTGTCCGGCTGATGGCAAATACCACCCTTTGGCTATGCTACCTACAGATCCGGTTATGTGATCATAAAAATAACAATTATGGGCGGCGGGGGCATTCGTGGCAAAACCTGCTGCACTCGCTTCCTCTGCTGTCCTTTTTATTTCGAGTGTATTATTCAAACCTCCCAAATCCCTTATCCAATCATAATGCAAATTAGATTCCATAGCACTATGAACAAGTGTATTCACAGCTTTAGTTGACCACACACAGGAGGAAGACGCATTAGTAAGTGCAACAGCCCAACCATGCATCCCTGTGGAATCAAGGTAAAAAACTATTCCCTTTGGGGCGGCATGCACAGCTGCATTAAAACTATCCACTTTTATAATGCTTCCATCATCTAACAAAAGGTCTCCGAGAGATATTTGATTCGGGAATAATTTATTATCCCATGTTATTTCAGGTGCCGTGACAATGATTCCCATCATTGTGCTATCGCCCACGCAGATTTCGTTGGTTGTAGTATCAACCTCCAAAATAGTGAGATACAATAAGGCCAGGCTGTCACAACCCTCCGACTGAGTATAGAGTTTGCTATAAAGCCCTGATGTGGAATAGTGCTCACCTGTTTTATCCCAAAAATATGGCCCCATAAGATTTGTAATGGTAACAGCAGTATCCGCATGGGGCGGAAGTTCAACGCTCAGCACAAGCGTGGTTGTCGAATCACAGCCGTGCATGTCACTGCCAGACAAGGTCTGGGTATAGCTGTAAGTACCGGCTGTTTTCACATTGTTGGAAATGGCAGCACTGGTAATGGAGTTCCATAATTTTGCCCCGTAGGGGTCTGCGTACTGTCCTCCCTGATTTTGACATACGTTATCATAGAGTGTCACGTGGTTGCGAGACCATACGTCGGCAATGGCGATGCCGGGCTCGTGCTCCACAATGGCACTCCAACCGGACGCTGGTGTATTGGAGCCGGAAATGAACCATAACGTCATCTTGTCACCACGAGAAAGTATAATTTCAGGAACTGTACTACCAGACTCCGCCATGTAGAGAAGCGAATCCGGATGCAATTCGTGTCCACTGATAACATATAGCTTGCTACTACTCGCAAGGTCCAGTTCTTCAAACCTTATCGACACACGACCACCATTGTCAGTTGCAAAATAATATTTTAGGTTTTCGCCAGTCCCATAATTGCCATTTTCCCCTCCGCTATCGTACAGACGATACACATCCCCGCAATACAGCGTCGAATTGCTGTTACCCATATTCACCTGATGCGTGGGCAGCCCGTTCACGGCAGGACATACACCCTCCTTCTGCACAGCCACATAGAGAGTTGTCAGCTGTTTCAGAGCAGCTGTATCATAGAATGACCAGTGCGCATTATCCGTTATGTTTTCTTCTTTCAGCATATCTGTAAGCCCATAGTCGGAATACCATCTTAATGTATATGGTACTCCCATAGTGGATTTTGCGAACAAACGCGCATCGGAATCATAGCATACCATTGTGTCTGTAGTAAGTACGGTACAACCGTTTGCCACGTCCGTACGCAAGTTCAGATATATCGTGTCGTCTGCCAAAAAATAATCGCACACCCCGTCGTAGATGGCCTCTGCAAATACTTTCGTGAATGACGAGACATTCAGGGTGAGCGTTTGCGGAAGATCGACGTCTACGTCATTGTAAGAATGGTAGGTTATTCCCTCGGCATTGTCCACCGCCAAAGTAAAGTTCATCGTTGTCGCCCCGTTCGGACTGTGGGGTATGATTCTGATTACAGCTTCTGAACCCGGACAGACGGTCGTGTCTCCCGCTATTTCCAGAGTGGGAGAAGGTGCGACTCTTAAATATATACTGTCCTGCATCTCACCTGTGCAGTTGTTTGTGGTCATTTTAACCTTGTACCAACCTTGACCGCCATCACGCGGGATAAAAACCTGTGGATCCGAAGATGTCGAATAAAAGCCATTAGGACCACTCCACTCGTATGTGAAAATAGGCACTGTTGACAGGGCGTGCACTGTTATAACAGATCCTTGACAAGAAATCTGAGTCGTGCTTCCATCGTCAAACCATGTCTTCTGTGCTTCCATCAGAGAGGTCGGAGTCAAGTTCACATGAAAATGGGCGCCGCATGCATCTTGCATAGAACAAGAAAGGATATCATTGATTGTAAATGGTACGTTCTCAAAAATCCCTGTTTGATTTGTGCCAATAACAGTCCCTGTCTTATCTGGACCGGAATAAAGAGTATATGTATGCGGGAGAGTTCCATTCTTGGCTTTCACATACACGTCTCCATCAGACTGGTGTGCGTCGCACAAAATGGCAATACCGTATTCATAACCCATTGTACCTCCTTCATAAATGACAGTATCATATATGGCAATTTCATCGCAATAATCCATTGTGGAATTATTTGCCGTACATTTAACCACAAAGGTACCTGGCATAGAAATCCTTATGGAATCTCCTATATAGAAAGAGTTTTCCGCATAGCCTCCTATGGGACCACTTATAACTTTAAAGGAAGTCGGAATTGGAGTGACAACAGGAGGCAACTCCAAGCCCGTATTCACATCTGTATTTCTTTTAACAAGAGAAATTTCACCGGATATGGGCTTGAGATACATATCGGTACACACTTGCGTACGTGTAAAAGAAACCGGTTCTGTCAACTCAACATTATGCCGATCCGGAAAAGAGTAGTTTTCTTCCAGATAGAAGGTGTCACAGCTCGTTATAACCACAAAGTGATACGGTCCCGAAGGGAGGCAATAGTCGTCGATGGTAAGCGAACGTCCGTCCATCCCGCCTCGGACTGTAGCAGTATTCTCAAGACTGGTCTTATTCACCCTCCAAGAACGGGTAGTCTCGCTATAGATTGCTTCAAAGTTGTACTTGTTGCCGTAAGGGCTCCGCACAAGACGAACGATGTTCCCATCTTGGGATGCAGAAGATTTATAGTGCTCATACACTTTGATCCATCTACGATAAGAACAACAATTGTCATTATCGAAAGATCTATCAAGACGCCAGTCCGAGTTTTCCATTCCTATATCATACTTATAAGTAAATGAATCGTCCGTAGAATAGAGCTCACAACCTTTTGCATCCACTAATTTCCGATTGACATTCAAATGTAACGGTGAATCCTGGAAAGAACCATATACACCCACAACATCCGAATCCCAGAGGTGCGACGTGCCGTGCGGATCTGTGAGTGTATCGCTCTTAATGACCGTATTGGTAGCATTATCTGTGTAAACCCAGACAAGAGGACAGGTATAATATAGGTTAGCAAACGCATTATCATTATAACCTTGCATCATGATTGAATAATAGTTACTATGGTAGAACCATTTATTCACACATTGGTTTTCTGAACCACTATAAACGGAATCTGTATAATCGGAATAATCCGTATAGAATGCGGTAGGTCTTGATATCTGAAAGGTCTTACTATCTGGTGTAACATCACATCTGTCAAACCTATACTCAATGGTGAGGTTTTTATCAAACAGGTCACAATAATGATTGGCTAAGACTACAGTATCGTACAAGGTTACTGTACTTGAAGTCGTTTTGGGAATTGGCTTCCACGCAGTAGTGCCCTTGTCTGCATTTACAAATCGATATAGCGGTTCGTATTGATACAACAGCGTTGTGTTGTTGAAAAAAGCCCTTACAATCACCACATTGGAATCCTTGCAGGAAAAAGCCCTGGCAACCTCCACTTTCTTCAATGTTGGGTTATCAATTGTTTGCACGATCTGACCTGTACGGGGAAGATGATACCCACATCCGTCATTCACATAAAAATCCCAATCCCCGGCGGGTAGATTGTCAAAAGTATAATAGTCTTTATAATCAAAACGTGAAGGATCTCTATCATTCAAGAAGGTAGATGTAACAGGATCTATATATTGATAGGTATTAAAAATTACAGTATCAACAGGTTCTGATGTATTGTGGTCTTTACGAACCACTGTGTAAGGAAACTTTCCTCCTTCTATCTTGATCTGCACACGTCCAGTCGCATCGCAACTTAGTGTGGGCCAACGCCCGAAACCAACATCGTTTTCAGCAGTTGCAAATATCGCTGACGCCGTAGGAGGGGTATATGAAGTGTTGATGGTTTTGGTTGTATGTGTATCCAACAACACATACGCACTTCCATTCCAACATTCTGCCTCAAAGCCCAAAGTATAGCTGCCATATTCCAACAATAGTGTATCCACGTTGAAATCAGAATAATACTTTTGAGTGGATCCTTCTTTAACATAGTAACATCTTGCATCAGATAGACCTAATGCCGATGCAGTTGTGGAATTCCCACTCCCATCCAACAATTGAAACCGTGCAACGCCATTGTTAAAACAGGTTGCGTCTTGAACAGATATGCGAACGTTAAATTCACACGATACCGTTTGTGCAATTAACGCCAATGAGTGCAAAAAAAGCACAGAAAATAATAATCTTTTTATCATATAACAGGGGTTTTATTATGTTTTTTTTCATATCCCCATGCACATATGCTATCAAATGCTCTAAACAAGAATGAAGGCATCTATGCAACTAAAAACCATAATCAACGATAATAATCTGGCATTCGAGAATTTATCGCCGGATTATAGGAGTACTGGAAGATTGAGAATAATGGGGATAGTCAGGTTCTTAGGAGGTGAAGATGCCTCAACAAACCGAAATATCAAAACTTAAGAGAAGGGACCTTCTTCTTTCGATATGTTTATCAAACACTAACTCTTTTGTTTTCATCATGTTATATATTTTGTTTTTTGTTTTTTTAGGATTTGCAAAAATAAAAAAAATATTTACACCGACCTTCCTAGCACATAAAAAAACAACAATACAATGCAAATAACTGATTATCAGACAGAAAAAATTAAACAACAAAGAGTTGTTATGCACAGAAAGATTGTGATATAATAATATGATGGCTCATATTGAAAAGGAGCCAATAAAGTTGGTTGATTCGAATGGGGAAGAAGTTGTGATAATATCTGATAATGCAAATATAGATTTTTGTACTTTTGCAGCGATTTTGGCATCCCTGAAAAAGACCTCACGATGACCTACGAAAAGCATCTGACACACCCCATCTACGCCATTGTGGCGAAGGCCGCCGACCAGCTCGGGCTGACCGCCTATGTGGTGGGCGGTGTGGTGCGCGACATCCTGCTGCGCCGCCACAACACCGACATCGACATCGTCACCGTGGGCAGCGGCATCCAGCTGGCCAAGGCAACCGCCGCCCTCATCTCCCCCGACCTGCACGTCAACGTCTATAAGAACTTCGGCACCGCCCAGTTCCCCTACGAGGAGTGCGACGTGGAATTCGTGGGCGCCCGCCGCGAGTCGTACAGCCACGACTCCCGCAAGCCCGTGGTCGAGGACGGCACCCTGGAGGACGACCAGCTGCGCCGCGACTTCACCATCAACGCCCTGGCCATCGCCCTCAACGGCGAGCAGGCCTTCCAGCTCATCGACCCCTTCGACGGCATCGGCGACCTGCACGCCAAGATCATCCGCACCCCCTGCGACCCCGACAAGACTTTTTCCGACGACCCGCTGCGGATGATGCGCGCCGTGCGCTTCGCCACCCAGCTCAACTTCGACATACACCCCGACACCTTCGAGTCCATCAAGCGCAACGCCTACCGGCTGGAAATCATCTCCAACGAGCGCATCATCGAGGAATTCAACAAGATACTCCGCTGCATCCGCCCGTCGCGCGGCATCAAGCTGCTTGACGAGTGCGGCCTCCTCGAACGCTTCCTGCCCGAGATGGAGGCCCTCAAAGGCGTGGAGCACATCAACGGCAAAGGCCACAAGGACAACTACCTGCACACCCTTGAGGTGGTGGACAACATCGCGATGTCGTCCACCAACGTATGGCTCGTGTGGGCGGCCCTGTTGCACGACATCGCCAAGCCCGTCACCAAGCGCTTCGCGCCCGGCATCGGCTGGACCTTCCACGGCCACGACGCCGTGGGCGCCAAAATGGTGGCCTCCATCTTCCACCGTCTCCACATGCCCGCCAACGAGAAGATGAAATATGTGCAGAAACTCGTGGGCCTGCACCTCCGTCCCATCGCACTGGTAGAGGACGAGGTCACCGACTCGGCCGTGCGACGACTGCTCTTCGAGGCCGGCGACGACATCGACGACCTGATGCGCCTCTGCGAGGCCGACGTCACCTCCAAAAACTCCGCCAAGATACAGCGCTGCTTCGACAACTTCGCCAAGGTGCGCGAGAAGTTAGTGGAGATCGAGGAGAAGGACAAGCTCCGCAATTGGCGCCCGCCCTTCGACGGAGAAGACATCATGACCGCCTTCGGCATCAAGCCCAGTCGCGAAATCGGCATCATCAAGGAGGCCGTCTGCAACGCCATCCTCGACGGCGAAATCGAGAACAACCGTCCCGCCGCCCTCCGGCGCATGATCGAAGAGGGCGAGAAACTGGGCCTCACCCTCGTTCAACAACCCGAATAGCACCGCCATGAAAAGAATCACCATACTCGCACTTCTTCCCCTCCTGTTCCTCTGCGGCTCATGCAAAAGCAAAAAACAGGTGCTCGAAAAGCCTGACGATCTCATCGGGCGCAACAAGATGGTTGAGCTCATCGCCGAAAGCTACCTGATAGAAAGCTCCGTCCATTTGGCCCCCGACACGGTAAGCCGCCTCCTGCTCACCCGCTTGTACTACAAGGAGCTTTTCAACCGCCATCACGTCACCCGTGACCAATTCGTCCGCTCCATCGACTACTATATCAGCGAGGAGAACTCGGCGGAAAAGCTGCTCATCGACGCCTCCAACCGCATCGCCGAGATGCGAAAGGAGCGAGGCATCCCCGACACCATGCCCATGCCTATCAATCCTGAAGCCGGAATCCCGCTGGTCCCATAAGGGAACAACTGTATTTGCAATCTTTATCCCAGATTTATACTAAATGTCTTTTTGTCTCGTTTATCCATATTGTAACTAACAAAAACAATTTATATGAATGCGAGAATTTTGTGGGCCGATGATGAAATCGACCTTTTAAAACCCCATATTTTATTTTTGAAGACCAAGGGATATGATGTCATTCCCGCCCTCAGCGGACGCGAAGCCATTGACATTTTGGAGAAGGAATTCATCAACATCATTTTCTTAGACGAGAACATGCCGGGACTTAGCGGTTTGGAGACATTGCAGCAGATCAAGAAAACCCATCCGCACATCCCCATCGTGATGATCACCAAGAGCGAGGAGGAGCACATCATGGAAGATGCCATCGGTTCCAACATCGCCGACTATCTCATCAAGCCCGTCAACCCGAACCAGATCCTGCTCTGCCTCAAAAAGAACATCGACAAGAAAAGCTTAGTGACCACCAAAGTGACGGTTGACTACCAACAGGCCTTCCGCGAATTGTCGATGCGCATCTCCGACCATCTTTCCATCCAGGAGTGGTCCGACCTGTACAAGGAATTGGTCAATTGGGAACTGCAAATCGAGAAGATTGAGGACGAAGGCGTTGCCGAGATGCTGGCCGCACAAAAGGAGGAGGCCAATATCCAGTTTGCCAAGTTCGTGCAGGCACATTACCTCAACTGGGTCAACGGACGTGGCAGCGAAAAGCCCATACAATCACACACCGTATTGAAAGACAAGATGTTCCCATTCTTAGAAGAGGGCAAAACCGCGTTCTTGTTTGTCATTGACAACCTGCGTTACGACCAATGGCGGAGCATCTATCCCATCTTGCACGACTATTATTACATAGACGACGAGACGCTTTGCTACAGCATTCTGCCCACAGCCACGCACTATGCGCGCAACGCCCTCTTTTCCGGTCTGATGCCTTCCGTCATCGCGAAAAAATATCCGCAGATGTGGCTCAACGAGAGCGACAACGGCAGCAAGAACCAGTTCGAGGAGCAGTTGCTCGGCGAGTACCTCAAACGTTATGGCAAGAATTTCAAATATTCCTACGCCAAGATCTTGAATGCCGATTTTGGAAAGAAGGTTTTCGAAAATTTCCACCAGCTGATGCGCAATCCGCTGAATGTTGTTGTCTTCAATTTCGTCGATATGCTCTCGCACGCCGGCACCGATGTGGGCGTGGTGCGCGAATTGGCCGACGACGAGAAGTCGTACCGCAGTGTCACCGCCTCCTGGTTCGAGAACTCCATCCTGCTTGACATGCTCAAGTATCTTTCCGACAAGAAAGTGCCGGTCTATATCACCACGGACCATGGGACCATCAAGGTAAGCAGACCGCTCAAGATGGTGGGCGAACGCGAACTCAACACCAACCTGCGCTACAAGGTGGGCCGCAGCAGCATGGACTACCCTGCCCGCGAGGTCTTCGAAATCAAGAACCCCGACGAGGCCTTCCTGCCCAAGGAGAGCATGACCCAGCGCTTCATCTTCGCCACCCGCAACGACTTCTTCGCTTACCAGAACAACTTCAACCAATACGTCAACCTCTACAAGAACACCTTCCAGCATGGCGGTATTTCCATGGAGGAGATGATGATTCCCTTTGTCAAACTGCTACCCAAATAGAAGTTCTCTCATAATGCCCGGTCATGAAAACCAAGGTTCTTGTCTATCTGTTTGCATTAACAAGCCTGATGGCCTCTTGCCGAAAGAAAGAGGCGACCAAGGCCGAGAAGCGCAGCCAACAAGTTGAGCTTGGCAAGGACGCCTCTGTTTTCAAGGCCGACAAAGATTTCGACCTGTCCACCATCAAAACCAAGGATTTCTACTTTGGCGAAGTTGGGAACAACAGCTATTTCATCATCATCGACCACACCGAGCACGACCGGCTTTCCGGGCGTTTCTATCCCGTAGTCAAAGGCTCAAACAAGCTCAAGGCGCACAAATTCGAGGTGGAGCATAAAAACAACGAGTATCTCTTCTGCACCCCGGACACAGACACCCCGATAGAGTTCGAGATTTCCATGGACGCCGACCATGTGGTGGGATGGTACAAGTCCGCCGGTTTGGTCAGTGAAAAAACACATCTCTCTTTCGAGAAATATCGGGAACCCGATTTCCAAGTTTCCGAAAGCAAGCGATATGCACCCAACTGTCCGTCCGGCCTGCTGACATTCACCAAAAAGGCAGATGTGGTTTACGGCAAGGCCAAAGGTTACTGGACCTCTAAGCCCTTCCAGCACGAGAAGATGGGACAGGTGGCGGTGCAAAGCATCCTTAAAACGGCTTCGGCCAAAAAGAAGGAGCAGAATCTGACCCTTGATCTATATTTGCCCAACGACACGACCGTCAAGCAGAGGCCCATAATCGTGCTCTTCCATGGCGGAGCGTTCCTTGTCGGCGACAAGGCTGCACCCACCTCCACCGCATGGTGCGAACATTTCGCAAGCATCGGCTACATCACGGCGTCTGTCAATTACCGCATGGGGTTCAAACTCTCGAAGAATTCCATCCAGGAGTGCGGTTACGAAGCCATCCAGGACGCGAATGCCGCCCTGCGCTTCCTGCTCGCCCATGCGGAAGAATACGGCATCGACACCAACAACTTCTTCATTGGCGGCACAAGTGCCGGGTCCATCACCGCCCTCGGCACCGTCTATATGTCCGACCGTGACCACCCCGCATTCGTGGATGAATTGGGCTTAAAAGAAAAGGTCGGCGGATTCGAGGCATCGGGGAACAACTATAAGCGCAAGCCCAAAATCAAAGCCATCGCCAACATGTGGGGTGCCGTTTATGACCTCGACGAACTTAACGGACGCCGCATCCCTGTCATCTCCTTCCACGGTACCGAGGACAATCTGGTGCCATACGACGAGGGATATCCTTTCGCCGACATGAAAAGCAAGATTGGAGAGCGTCTGTATGACAAGATGTATGGTTCCAAGGCCATCCACCACCGCCTCGACTCGCTGAACGTCATCAACCGCTTTTACCCCATCGAGGGGGGCAAGCACGCCCCATACGAAGACAACACCGGGAAACCCAACAAGACCTACTTCTTCATCCAGGAAGAGCTGCAGAAATTCTTTTACAAGACACTCACCCGTGGAGTCCAAATAGAGCATGACAAAAAGGATGCCCGGATTTACTATCTCAACATCTCCGATGTCGCCCGTTGCGACTGGCAGATTGAGGGCGGTTTTATCATAGACATGGGAGACAACACGGCGACCGTGCTATGGCGCAGCGATGCTCCCAAGCGTGTGCTTTCCGCCGCGGGCGAGCGCACAAACGGCTGTGCTTTCCGTGCGAGCATAAAGGCCGACTAACAGTCCCCATTCCTGACTGCACAAAAAGAATCAGTCTGGAATTTACTTGTCCCCCGTTTTTTCCAGAGAAAAAATTTTCCAAGATCATTCTTTACCTTTGCCCTTTGGAGAATTTCCACATCGTACTTAAAGAGCGTATGAAAGACACACAGGAATTTTGGACAAAAAAATACCGCAGGAATATCGGCAGGATGATCGGATTGTGCCGCCGGTACGTGCCCGATCCGCAGGAAGCCGAAGATCTGGCCCACGAAGCCTTCTTGTCGGCCATCGAAAAATCGCACACATTCAAAGGTTTGGGAGATTTCGACGGCTGGATGATGCGCATCACGGTGAACACGGCGCTGCAGCATCTGCGAAAGGCAAAATGCCTCGTCAGCCTTGACAGCGCAGGCCCTGATTTAGATTCCCTGCAGGATGATGACGCCGAAGACCTGGAGCGCATCGACTTCTCCAAGGATGAAATACTGGACGCCATCGCGGCATTGCCGGCACCTCAACGCACGGTATTCAACCTTTTTGTCTTCGAGCGATTCAGCCATCGCCAAATCGCCGACACACTCCACATTGCCGTACGCACCTCCAAGTTGCATCTCGCCCAAGCCCGATTGCAACTGCAACAACATCTGAAAGAGATAAAGAACGAAAAAAGATTGCTTATGATTCCATTTTTAACCGTTTTCAAAAAGGGACATGCCGTGGACAACGTTTGCTGGCGCACTTTGAGGGACTTCGAAGTGGAGCCGACAGTCGAGCTTGACTCCGCGGCCCTGTCTTGGGGCACCTTACCCTCGGCCACTATCGCCATGCATCTATCCGGCATCTTCAGGAAACTGCTGGTCGGCCTGCTGCTGTGTACCGCCGCGGGAGCGGCATCCTACTTTATACTGTCATCCCGCACACCCGTCGCCCCGTCGCCAGCACCGACGACAACACCTATTCCCGTCGCCGTGGCCACCGACACCACCCTTTCCGCAGAAACAGACGCCGCACAAAGCGAGCCCGTTATGGCGACTACCGTCACCCAAAATGCCCAAAGGGAGGACCTGGCACCGGTAGGCAGCTCCGCCGACACCAGTCAAGAGAAAGAGTATATCATCATTCACGACACCGTATATAAAACCGTGGTGAAAGTGGTTCACGACACGGTATATGCCCCAACACCCCAAAACCATCGACAATAAAAACATCGCTATGCACAAGACCACATTTTTTCTTTTCTCCCTGCTTTTGTGTACCGGTCTGTACGGGCAGGCGCGCGACACCATCTACATCCACGAGGAGCGGATTGTCTATGACACTGTCTATTTACACGACACCATCTACCAGTTCACAGCTGCACAGTTAGACACGCCTGTGGTGCCCAAGCCGGCAGCGAAGTTCGTGCCCGACGTCTTCAAAGGGTTTCATTTCGCCTACACAGCCCAATACAATATGACGCAAGCAGCGGTTTTCACCGCCGCCGACGGCTCTTCCGGATCCCCAAAAGCCAAGATGGGCAGCGGGTTCGCGGGAGGTTTCGAGTTCTCCTACCATTTCGCCAAGTATTTCGGGGTGGCCGCAGGGGTAGGCTTCGGCTCCCACTATGTGCTGCAGGTAAACTCCCCCAGCACCGACCTGTATTGGGGACACAACCCCAATCACCATCGGTTCAGCCAAGGCGCTATTTTGTTTCCACTCAAGTTTGAGTTCCACATACCCTTCAACGACAATTTCTATTTTCTGGCGGACGCCGGCATCCGATTCAACGTCCCTTATTACAACTACGGCCATCTCAGTGCCCACTTTAACAATTGGGGCGACAACGCCACAGAGTGTTCCTTGGAAATCAATCGCTCCATAGCCCATTCTATTCAGTCGGAACTGCTCCTTGACCTGGGATTCTACTACCGTCTGCCCAACGATGGCCTGCTGCGGTTTTCCATAGGCACCGACCTGTCGCTGTCGAAGCCTTGGCAGGGCCGTTATGAAATTCATACCGAAAACGAGGTCTTGGAGAACGGCACCATCTCGTTGAAAAACAACTATTTCTATCCTCAGATATCCTATATCAATACCTTCCAGCGCTACAAAGAGAAAGAATTCCACAAGGTGCCTTGGTTTGATGAGGTTTACCCCAGCTGGTCCAACCAGAAGCGTTATCTCCGTCATGAATTCCAGTTGAACTTCGGGATTCCAAACATGCAAAGCATTCATTCTGACATAGTGGACGGGATGTTGCTTTACAAATGGTTTCCCAACCTGTTCAAAGACATCATTTATCCGCAAAACAGTCTGACCTCTTCCGACAAATTCTATACCAAAGTGCATTTCACGCCGGTCATATCGCTGAGTTACCATTACCGCGTGCAGAAATTTTTATGGTTCGGCGCCACCGCCAATTTCACGGAACTCCACAACCATTATTATGACCGTACAACCGATCAGAGAATACAGGATATGTCGATGCGGTTTGTCGCCTTCAACTTGTTGGCGGACATCAGATTCTCCTACCTCAATTTGCCGCGCATCACGCTATACTCTGAAATATCCGGAGGAATACAGCTTGGCCGGGAGACCATAAACCTGGCGAATGACGAATATGTGTCATCTCCCATAAACCAACCCAGGAAGACATTTGTTGGCAAATTCCCGACCTACCACCTCACGGCATTGGGCATCAAAGCGGGAGCCAAGGGATGGTTCGGCAATGTGGAGTTTGGCACTGGTTATAAAGGATTTATCAACGCCGGCGTGGGATACGAGTTTTAGTGAGGACGGAGACTTGACATCACAACATTTCCCACGCGGGAGAGGATCCTACCGCTTGACAAACTTCGCGTAACGCACCCCTTTGTCCGTGGCAATACGGAACAAATATAGTCCCGAGGGGAAATCTGAAACGATCACTTTAGGATGTGTAGTGGTGCGAAACAGGCGGCCACCCATATCATAGACAGCCACCTCTTGAAACGCTTCCTCATCCTCCAACTCAATGTAAACCGTATGGCTGCCAGGGTTGGGATAAAGTTTCACGCCCATAGCTATTTCCGCGTATTGAGGCAACCCGACATTATAGGGAACGGCGAACTCGTCGCGGTGATAGGCACCGAAAACCGCCCGACTGGTGGGCCCGGCATAATAAAGGACAGAGTCAATCTGCATATTACTCCAAATATCCAAGGCAACCAGCAAATCGCCATTGGGTTGCGGCTGGAGCAGGTGCGTGTATTGGACCCGGTCAACCTGGAGCGGTATGGTGTCAATAAAAGTGCCGTCAATGCCCCATACTCCGATAAAGATCTTGTCGCTGTTTTCGTCTTTAATCCAGCCAGCAAGAGAGAACACACGGTTCCCATAGACAAATTTCTGTGCATAATCCTCTGCTGCCAAGAGCATGCCTCTCCAACCGTTATAGTAGCAGGTACCGTAGTTGATAAAAGCGCCCGATTGGCTGTCATAACGGACTATCAAGGGAAAATAGCAGTGTGTGAGGCCCTCCGGTTCGCCGCCACGGTCGAAAAACACTCCATCGCCCAACGAAAGGCTATCCTGATTGGATTCAGAGGTGACATTGCCAAGCACATAGACGGAATTGTCAGCGACAGTGATGCCTCCATAGTAAAGATGAGCTCCTCTAAAGTGGGGTTGCTGCACCCAGGCAACCTCCCCCTGGGGGTTCAGTTTTACCACAAAAGGATTGCCGGTCCACACCTCATCTCCATTCAGACAAGCAATCGAATGCAGGCTGTCCACAAACACTCTGCAAGGATATTGGGTAGGATGGCAGTTGATTTTGCCCGACAAATACATATTGTCTTCCTCATCCGTTGCAAAGCCTGAATAATTGAGTGTAAAATAGGGTGCCCAGCCCTGCTCAGTAAGGGAATCCAAACTACCATAATGGGCAAGATAATAATCCCTCATCAGCATCATATTCTCCGTATCTCTGAACAACAGTTTATGGGAAAGCAGTCGCCCGTCAGGGGAGAACTTGTAATATGCAGTCGATTGGAAAGAGCATATACGGCCTGTGGTGCCCGGCAGGTAAAGATCATATGTGCGGGTGCTGTCGCCGCAATAGACCACTATAGTGAAAGGGTCTTCCTCATTACCGTTATATTGGAACGGGGAGATAATACAAATGTTCCCTTCCGAATCCCGATGCAAGAGCGATGGATTGATAAAAAGGTAATTCTTGCCACGTGTTTGCGTACCGGGGTACATTGTCCTGTTGTAACTTTCAATAAAAATCTTGTTCAGCACCTGACCGTCCAAGTCAAGCGTGACAATAAAATCGTAATAGCCAGAACAGAAAGGCGGTTTTCGCAAGCTGGCAGGCAATGCATGGACATCATGACCAGTCACCATCGTATCTATGAACCAGCACCATGGACCATAACCCGAAGCGCCACCATAATCCATATAGCAATTACCCGCCACCAATATCTGGCCATCGCGCAACTCCATGGCCGCAGGATAGAGACGATTATAGCCATTTAGGCTGATAATGCGGTGCCAAACCTGATTGCCGAGAGTGTCGAACTTGGCTATCAGAAGATTGTATGTGCCTAACGACACCACCTGGGAACCCAGTTCTTCCGCCACATAGCCTTCGGAGGGGGAATTTCCCCAACAGGCATCGCTTCCAAAAAAACCGAGACAATAGACATTACCCTCATCATCCGTCTCCATCGTGATAATCCTGTTTTTATAGGTTGAGGTATTCTGGTCGTGGCCCATATAGGAACGGAACCACTTCCAATATCCTGCGGTATCCTGCGCCACGGCAGTAAACATCAGGCTAACAAAACATAAAATAGCATTGGCGCGCAAGGCAAAAGAGAGGATTTGCTTTCTTTTCATAATAACATGGCACTAAGGTGAAACATTTCGTATGGCAATGCATACATGCCCATAACGAAAAACAGGGGGGGCAACGTTGCACTTGTCAGAAAGAAAAAAGGTTGTATCTTTGCCCCGTTCCTTTTACAAAGGTCTAATTATCACATAAAAACCTGATTCACAATGCAAATATCCAAACTTCGCAACATAGGCATCGCGGCGCACATCGACGCCGGCAAGACCACCGTCTCCGAACGCATACTCTTTTTCACGGGCGTGAACCGCAAGGTAGGCGAGACCCACGACGGCCAGGCCACGATGGACTTTATGAAACAGGAGCAGGAGCGCGGCATCACCATCGCCTCCGCCGCCATCACCGCCAACTGGAACGGGCACCAGATCAACCTCATCGACACGCCGGGCCACGTCGATTTCACCATCGAGGTGGAGCGCTCGCTGCGCGTCATCGACGGCATGGTGGCCGTGTTCTGCGCCGTGGGCGGCGTGGAGCCCCAGAGCGAGACCGTCTGGAACCAGGCCGACAAGTACCGCGTGCCCCGCATCGCGTTCGTCAACAAGATGGACCGCACGGGCGCCGATTTCAACGAGGTGGTGGGCCAGATGAACAAATACCTGGGTGCCAACGCTATGCCCGTCCACCTGCCCATCGGTGCGGAGAACGAGTTCCAGGGTATGATCGACCTGGTGACGATGCAGGCCATCACTTTCACGGACAAGGAGCGGTTAGTGGGCGAGATCCCCGCCGAGTTGAAAGCCGCCGCCGAGGAGGCCCGCCGCGTGATGATCGAGAAGCTGGCCGATGTGGACGACGAGATTGCCGAACTGTACCTCGAAGACGCGGAAATCGGAACGGACTTGCTCAAAAAAGCCATCCGTATGGCCACTATCAAGCTGATGGTCACCCCGGTGTTGTGCGGCGCCGCCTACAAGAACAAGGGCATCCAGCTGCTGTTGGACGCCATCGTGGACTATCTCCCCTCCCCCACCGACATTGGTGCCGTGATTGCCCAAGATTCGCTTGACGAGGAACACACCATCCAGCGCAACCCCTCCAACAACGAGAAATTCTCGGCGTTGGCCTTCAAGCTCATCAACGACCCCTACGTGGGGCAGCAGACCTTCATCCGCATCTTCAGCGGCAAGCTGGTGAGCGGTATGAGCATCCACAACACCAACAAGGGCAAGGACGAGCGCGTGGGACGCATATTCCGCATCAAGGCCAAGGAGCGTGAGGAGATCAGCGAGGCCGGCTGCGGCGAAATTGTCGCCTTGGTGGGAATGAAACACACCCGCACGGGCGACACCCTGTGCGATGAAAACCAGCCCATCCTGTTAGAGTCCATCAACGTGCCCCCCGCCGTCATCGAGATGAAGGTGGAACTGGAGGACAAGAAGAGCCGCGACAAGTTGGGCGAGGCGCTGGCCAAGCTCAGCAACGAAGACCCCTCCTTCCACGCCCATTTCGACGAGGAGACGGAGGAGACCATCATCGCCGGTATGGGCGAGTTGCATCTCGAAATCTTGGTGGAACGTCTTCGCGACGAATTCAAGGTGCCAGTCACGGTGGGCGAGCCGTCGGTGTCGTTCCGCGAGACCATCACCGCCGCAGTGGAGAACAACTACCGTCACGTCAAGCAGACGGGCGGCAAGGGCCAGTTTGCCCACACGGTCATCCGTTTCGAGCCGAACCCGGGCAAGGGCTTCGAGTTTGTGGACGTCACCAAGGGCGGCGTCATCCCGAAGGAATTCATCCCCTCGGTGGAGAAGGGTCTGAGAAAGGCAATGGAGAAGAGTCCCGTGGCAGGCTATCCCGTGGTGGATGTGAAGTGCGTGCTGGTGGACGGCGGATTCCACCCCGTGGATTCCAGCGATATGGCCTTCCAGCTGTGCGCCGCGCAGTGCTTCAAGCAGGCCTTCAAGAAGGCGGGGCCCATCATTATGGAACCGGTGATGAAGATCGAGGTGAACACGCCCGACGACTACATCGGCAACGTGACCCGCGACCTCACCAAGCGCCGCGGCCGCATCGAGAATATGCGCCGTTTCCGCAAGGGCTCGCAAAAGCTGGACGGCTTCTGCCCGCTGATGGAGATGTTCGGCTACGCCACCGCCCTACGCAACGTCACCTCCGGCAGAGCCAACTATTCGATGGAGTTCTATCAGTATATGCCGATGCCTGCCGCCAAAGAGGAGGAAATCATCAAGTTGAGAGTTAATAGTTAAGAGTTAACACTTTCCTTGAGCAGCCCCGGTAGGGGCAAGAGCTCGGTAGGTCCCCATAAGGCCGCAGGCCGCAATGGGGGATGTTCAGAAAATATTTCCTTGAGCAGCCCTGGTAGGGGCAAGAGAACATGGTGCTGTATCCCACCCGCAGCGCGTGGAAACGTTGAGACGAGGTTATGCGTTGCTCGCCGCGAAACAGATGCGGGGTTCGACGAGCATGCGTGAGGGAGAGGGATTGCGGAAAGCCCGACAGCGCGCCGGCACGCCCAAATAAAAAAAAGGATGCAGAAAACCTGATTGGTGCCACTTTTTATCAAAAGTTATTAACATCAAGTATTTCATAACCTCATTTTTTATACTTTTACCGCCCTTTTTAAGGATTCAATTATTTATTCACTAAAACATATAAAAATGAGACATTTTTACCTTTTCGCGACAGCACTTCTGGCGTTGGCACTGAGTTTTGTGATGCCCACGCAAGTGCAAGCACAGAACGTTTGGGACGGCACCGCCGACATCACCTGGTACGATGCTTCCCAAAACTCTTTCGACATCTCCACGCCAGAGCAGCTGGCCGGTGTGGCCCAGCTGATGACTAACCAGACGACCACGTTCAACGGCAAGACGTTGAATCTGACGGCCGACATCTGGCTCAACAGCGACGGCGACTCCACCAACAATTGGATTCCTATTGGCGGATATGCCAGTGCTACAGGTGAAGACACATACTCCACTTCCGCTTACGCTTTCCAAGGCGTCTTCAAGGGCCACGGTCATACCATATACAATATGTACTGCGAAAAAACAAGTTATTTTCAGGCCGGTCTGTTCGGATGTGTCACCAATCCCTGCACCATCGACTCCTTGGTGATGGTCAATCCCGTTGTGAAAGCGGCCGGCATGTCCGGATCCTTGGTCGGATACACCCAGAACACAGGTCATGTTTACATTTCCAATTGCCTTTTTGTCAATGCACGCGTCGAGGCTACCACGGGCAACAACAACGGCGGCATTCTGGGCGGCAACTGGAAGATGCAGGATGGTTCCAACTGGACCTACATCACCAACTGCGGTCTGACCGGCCATGTGAAAGGAAAATATTTGGGCGGCATTGCCGGCAACGGCCAGAAAGTCAACGCCACCAACGTATATTTCGCCGGCACTATGAACCCTGTGGCTGCCGACAACCTTGCATACGGCGGCATCTTGGGCCACGCCAGCACCAACAAGTTCAACCTCACGAATTGCTACACAAACACTTCTGCCACCTCCTATTCTTCCGGACGCGATGGCATCATTATGTCCAGCACCGACATGCAATCGTTGGACTTTGTAGACACTCTGGGCAATGCCTTTATGATGGACAACGGCATCAACAACGGCTACCCGATCATGTCCTATATGGCTGGCATATCACCCCAAAACTCGGAGATTTGCTACGGCGAATCCATCACGCTCACCGCTAACGGCTACGACTCTTACGTGTGGAGCAACGGGGCCACCACGGCATCCATTATCGTAAGTCCAACCTCCACCACCGTTTACACTGTGACAGGTACCGCTCTCTCCGGAGCGACAGGCACTCACAGCGCCACCGTCACCGTCTTCCCGCAGGCCACTATCACGGCCACGGCAATGCCTTCTCCTGACGGACAGACACACGGCACCGTAACCCCGTCACCTGCCTCAGTGCCCTGTGGCAGCTCGCAGACAGTCACTTTGACCATCACACCCGATGCCAACTGGCATATCGCCCAAATCACCCTCAACGGCACCGTGGTCCGCGGCGAAGACCCGACCGACGGCGCTGTGGTCACCTACGTGATTGACCCGCAGGGAACCATGGCCGATGTCAGGGTGTTCTTCTCCAACATCTACCACATCACCGCCTCCACCATCCTCAACGATGGCACTCCGCTCAACGTCAGCGGATTAGTCTCCCCGTGGGGCTCCAACGGTGTGTATAACGCCACCCAAGGTGCCGATGCGGCCTACACTTTCAACGAGACTGCCCGTTACCATCTGATGGATGTGGAGATTGACAACGTTCCCCAAGGCATCATCACCAGCCACACCTTCTACAATGTTCAGGAGTCTCACAACATCGTGGTTACATACGGTGACTGCGCTCCCGTGACGAATCTGACCGTCTCGCAAGTATCGGGCACTTCCGCCTTGATTTCCTGGGCTGACGGTTCCGCTGGCGCCGCACAGGACTACGTTCTGGAGTGGCGCGACACCACAATGGGCAACAACTGGATTGCCGAGCCCACCATTATGGGCACCAACTACCTGTTAGGCGGTCTCTCCCCACTCACCAACTATGAGGTGCGTGTGAAGAGCAACTGCAGCAACGGTCTCGAAGGCGGCTGGGTGACCAAGAGCTTCCATACCCCCTGCCTCGCGGGTGGAGACATCCAGATTGGCGAGGGCACCAGCACCACCATCTATTTGCCTTCTTACAGTTATTATAAATACTCTTTAACGGAGCAAATTTTCACCGCTGCCGAATTGGGTGGAGCCAACACATTCCACTCCATCTCATTCCAGGTATCCAGTGTGGGAGCCGCCAACCGAACCTGGGACATCTATCTGATGCCCACCACGGCGACTTCGCTGTCCAGCTTTATAAACGTGGATGCCACGGCACAGCTCGTCTTCAGCGGAGCTGTCAATATCCCCCAAGGTTGGTTCACCATCAACTTCGACAGCAACTATGTGTATGACGGCAGCACCAACCTGATGCTCATCGTGGACGACAACACTGGCGACTATGTCAGCAGCAACTATTACTATTATACGAACAACCCCAACGGAAACTCGGTGCGTGTGTACAGCGACGGCACCAACTACGACCCGTATAATGCCACAGGTTATTCCGCCACCACCCATAACTTCCGGAACAATGTCATCTTCGGCGGTATTTGCGACAGCACCACCACCTGCGTGGCCCCGAACATGATGGTTTCCGCCGTCACCGAGAGCACGATTGACATCACCTGGGTGCCCGGTTACAGCGAGACCAGCTGGAACTTAGAGTACAAGCCTGCTTCCGACACCATTTGGGACAGCATGTATGGACTTACGGGCAACAGCTACACCATCACGGGACTGAATGCCAACACAGTGTATGACATCCGTCTGCAAGCCGTTTGTGGCAGCGACTGGAGAACCTTGCAGGCCCGCACCGATTGCGGTGCCATCTCCATTCCCTACAGCGAGGACTTTGAAACGGGTATCGTTTCCACCAGTCAAGACAGCTACATCCTTTGCTGGAGCCGTTTGGCTAACAGCACCTCCCACTGGGCTTATGTGGCAAGTGGTTCCAACGCCCACGGCGGCACCCATTATATGGACTTCCACTACACCCCCGACTGCTACACGATGGCCATCACCCCGACCATTGACAACAGTTATCCTGTAAGCTCGCTTATGGCGGAATTCTATGCCCGCCACAACGGCGCCGCCGGCATTATGGAAGTGGGCGTCATCAGCGACGTCAATGACGGTTCCACCTTTGAGGTCGTGGACACACTGACCTTCAGTGCCACCAACACCTACGAGCACTTCATCGTAACCTTCGAGAACTACTCCGGCAGCGGCCAGAACATCGCCTTCCGTGCCACCAACGGCACCAGTGTCAGCTTTATGATGGATGACCTCCTCATCACGGAAATCCCGACCTGTATGCATCCTAACAACCTGGTCTCCACCGGCACAGGCAGCGACAACATCACGATTAACTGGACGGAGATGGGCGACGCCACCTCCTGGATTGTGGAGTACGGTCCCACCGGCTTCACGCCCGGTCAGGGTATCGGCACCACCGAGACAGCCACCGCACATCCCTACACCATCCAGAACCTCACCAGCGGCGTCAGCTATGACATTTATGTGCAAGCAGACTGCGGTTCCATGACCAGCGACCTTGTCGGACCCGTCACGGTTGTCACTGGCCAGTTCATTATGAGCAACGCCAACGACACGCTGACCACTTGCGGTGCTGTCATTTACGACAACGGCGGTCCTAACAACAACTACAGTGCAAACAGCAACAACATTCTGGTGCTCTACCCTGAGAATCCGGGCGCAATGATGATGCTGACGGGCACCTGCAATGTGGAGAACAACTACGACCATCTCTACATTTACGATGGCGTTGGCACCAGCGGCACCCAGTTGGCCTCTCTCGGCAACAGCGACGACCAGAACGTCTCCGTACTCTCCACCACTGGCCCGCTCACCATCCACTTCACCTCCGACGGCAGCGTACAAAAATGGGGCTTCGAGCTGTTCGCCTCCTGCCAGACCTGTTTCCCGCCGAGCGGCATTATGGCCTCCAACATCACCACCAACTCCGCCGACATCTCCTGGAGCGGCATATCCAGCGAATACATTGTAGAGGTCACCGGCCCCGACACCACCATGCTCGTGGTGTATGACACCACTGCCACGTTGGCCAACCTGACCAGCAGTTCCACCTACAGGGTCAAAATCTATTCCGTTTGCGGAACCGACACCTCTGTGGCATCTCCCGCCTACACGTTTATGACCTCCTGCGGTGCCATCACCATCACAGAAACGACTCCTTGGACCGAGGATTTCGAAGGCTATCCCGGCGGCGGCGCCCAATCCTTCGTCTGCTGGAGCACGCCCGTCACCTATGTGGCCAGCAACGGCACGGCTCCTTTCGTCTATTGCGGCCACGCCCCCTCTTGTCACTCCGGCACCAACTCTGCCGAGTTCAAGGGCAGCATGAACATGCTGGTGTTGCCTGAATTCACCAATGACATCCATAACCTGCGTCTCTCTTTCTGGGCCACTTCCACCGCCCCGTCTTACGGCACTCTTGAGATCGGCGTCATCACCAATGTGGCCGACACCTCCACCTTCGAGTTCGTATCCCTCGCTGGCACTCCGAGCAGCCGCGGATCCAACTCTGCCACTGTCGGCAGCTTCGGCAACTATATGGGACCGTTCGATTTCAACGGCGTATCTGCCACCAACGGACGCATCGCCCTCCGCTACACGAATGCAAGTTCTCCCAGTGATTCTTGGAACCTTGACGACTTCATTGTGCAAATCGCCCCGAACTGCCCTTCACCCGTCAAGAACAGCGTTACGGTCACTCCGAGCACGTATGATGCCACCATCGGTTGGACCGACAACGACCCCGCGCACACCTCTTGGACGATTTACTACAAGGAGAGCACAGACAGTGTCTGGCTTTCCGATGTCGCCAACACCAACCCCGCGCAGATTTCCGGTCTCAATCCTGAGACTTCATACGATGTGTATGTGATCACCAACTGCCCCGTGAGCGACCTCGTGCCCGACGCCACCTTCACGACCTCGTTCACCACGCTGCCGTCTTGTCCGGCTCCTACCAGCCTGAATGTCACGGATGCCACTCCCACGAGCGTCACGCTTTCATGGACGGAACTCGGCACGGCCACCGAGTGGGAAATCGAGTATGGTCCTGCCAACTTCACCCACGGCAACGGCACCACTGTGATCGCCACCACCAACCCGTTCGATGTGACGGGCCTCACCGCAGGCGACACCTACAAGTTCTATGTGCGTGGCATTTGCAGCATTGGCGACACCAGCGCCTACAGTTCCAGCACAACCTATATGGTGCCGCTCTGTAACGCCACAGACCAGTGCAACTATGTGTTCAACCTCACCGACAGCTATGGCGACGGTTGGAACGGCAACACGATCAACGTCCTTTCCAATGGCGTACAAGTTGCGGCCGTAACCTTCACCTCCGGCTATTCAGCCACTGTCAACGTGCCATTGTGCGACAACTCGTCACTGAGTTTGAGTTGGTCATCGGGGAGTTTCGCCTCTGAAACCTCCTTCACGGTGGAAGACCCGTTCGGCAACGTGATTTACACCTGCACGGACGGCAACTCGCTTTCCGGCACGTTCCTCACCGAAACCGTATTCTGCACGCCGCCCTCTTGCCCGACCCCCACGAACTTTGCCTCTACCGGAACCACCTCGACTTCTGCTACGCTTGCCTGGACAGAGGCCGGCACAGCCACGAGTTGGGAGATCGAATATGGCACTCCTGGATTCACGCCCGGCACAGGTGCCGGCACAAGTGTCATGGCCTCCACCAATCCGTTTGAGGTGACGGGGCTTACCACTTCCACCGCTTACGACTTCTATGTCCGCGCCATCTGCGGACCAGGGGATGAAAGCACATGGAGAGGTCCTGTTTCCGCAACGCCAGGTTCTTTCACAATGCCCACTTTAGGTTCGGTCACAATCACCACATGCAACATGACCATTTTTGACAATGGTGGTGCAAATGGCCAATATACCGGCAACTGCGATGCTGTTGTCATCATCAATCCGGAGACTCCGGGCAGCATGATTTCCATCACGGGCACTGTGAGCACAGAAAGCAATTACGATGAACTGGAAATCTACGACGGCGCCGGTGTCTCCGGAACACCCGCATTGATCATTTCGGGTACCGGTCAAACCGTGAACTTCACCTCCACCACCGGACCGGCCACGCTCCACTTCACTTCCGATGGTTCTGTCTTTTACGATGGCTTTGCCCTCACCGTGAGCTGCGTTGGCGACTCCTCTTTGGTCGCCCCGACCGTAACGACGGCTGCTGCCACCAATATTGGAGAGACCTCTGCCACGCTGAACGGCAGCATCACTCCTGGCACCGAGGCCATCACCGCCCAGGGCTTCCAGTGGAAGAACACCATCGGCGGCAGCTACACCACCGTGAACGCCACCGTCACCGCGATGAGCTACAACCTCACGGGCCTGACAGCAAACACAAACTACACCTTCCGTGCCTTTGCCACCACAGCTTCCGGTACAACCTACGGTAACGAGTTGACTTTCACAACGCTTGATCAGCAGCAGGAAAGCTGTGCCGCCCCGACGAACGTGACGGCTTCCAACATCACAAACAACAGCGCCGACATCTCCTGGACGCAGCAGGGCGATGTCACCAACTGGGATGTCAACTACAGAGTGGCCGGCGCCACGGCTTGGAACTCCAGCACCACCACTTCCAATCCCTACACGCTTTCCGGTCTCAGCGAGAACACGAGCTATGAGGTGCAGGTGATTGCCCATTGCACCAACGGCGTGACCTCCGATCCTTCCGCCATCATCACCTTGACAACGGTCGGCATCAACGACTACGAGCTGAACAACGTGGTTGTCTATCCGAACCCGACGAGCGGAATGGTCCAGATTCAGAATTCGGAATCCGGCATTCAGAATGTGGAGGTGTATGATGCATACGGTAAGCTTCTTAAAGTAATGAATGTGAATGGCCTCACCGCCACCCTCGATTTGGGCAGTTATGCCACGGGCACTTACTTCGTGCGCGTGATGACCGACAAGGGTATCGTAACAAAACGAATGGTGAAGAATTAAGATTTGAGAATCGTGCTATAAGGCTGGGTTTCTTGTGGAGATCCAGCCTTTTTTTTGTAATTCCCCAGGAAGAAAACTGACAACTGTATTGACGAGACCGGGAATTTCCCCCAAAAAAACGCTCTCCTATTGTTTTATTAAAAAAAAACATTATCTTTGCCGCATAATTGCTCTTGCTCAAAAGAGCAAACCAAAAAACAAAACTAACCAAAACCAAAAAAAACAATCACTTATGAGATTTTATTACAACAACATCAGAATGCTGTTGTGTATGACAATGGCATTCTTGACAGCCGGCTTTTTAAAGGCCCAGGTGTCCATTCCCTACACTATGGATTTTGAAGACACCAGTGCATTCCATTCGTGGACAATGACGGACTGCCAAGCCAACACAGGCATTACGACACTGGCCGCGCAAACAGGTTCTTATGGATTCAGTTTCCATTGGGCTATGTCGCCCCAATACCTGATTTCCCCCCAACTGCCCGGACTGCAGACACCTTTGGAACTACAGTTCGCTTACAGACGTCACAGTGCCCAGTATGTAGAGTCCTTCAAGGTGGGTTATTCCACCACCACCAACGCGGTAACCTCCTTCACTTGGGGACAAGAAATCGTAGTGCTCAACACAGACTGGGAGACCTACAACATGATTATTCCCGCCGGATCACAATATGTGGCCATACAATACACTGCCATTGACGCCTACTATCTTTATGTTGACAATATCCGCATTGACAATCCGCCCTCCTGTATGGCGCCTACCGAGCTAACTGTTTCGAACTTCACCGGCACATCGGTCGATTTGAGCTGGACCGCCAACAGCAACGAAAACGAATGGGTGGTCATGCTAAACAACACTGAAGAGACAGTCTATTCCTCCCCACATTCGCTTTTCAACCTCACCCCTCTGGCCTCATACACCGCTTCGGTTCGGGCCGTATGCGGGTCAGGCGACACTTCCGCATTCTCGCAACCCATATCCTTCACTATGCCTTGCGACTGTGTACCCAACACCGCACTTCCCTACTCCGAGAACTTTGAGTCATACACGAGCGGAGGAAGCATCAATCCATGCTGGTTCCGTTACTCCGGCCACGACTACTTGGGCACCCACTACACCGCTCCTGTGGTGATGACAACCCAAGGCCACTCGGGCAACAACTGCTTAGAGTTCCTTAACACCATTGACTACATCAACTATCTGACACTGCCCTGTTTTGAGGAAAATCTGTCGAGTCTCCAAATCAGCTTCTATCAAAAAAGTTTCTCCTCCTATTACGGACATGGGTACCCGTTTGTGGTGGGTGTGCTGCAATCGCCGGACAACTATTACCAGATGGACACCTTATATACGGGCACGATTACGCCCGACTGGTCGTATGTGGAGGTTCCTTTGTCGAACTATACGGGTACCGGCCAATTCATAGCCATCGTTTCCACGCATTCTTCAGCCGACCTGCTGGTGGATGATATCGTAGTGGACTATCTGTCCAATTGCCTGACCCCATCGGATCTTCGCGCCGACTCGGTGACCGAAAACAGCATCACATTGAGTTGGACCGAGAACGGCCAAGCCTCTTTGTGGAGTCTTCTGTGCATCCGTGACAATGACACCGTCCAGACACTCCACCCCACCACAAATCAGGGTTTTACGGTCTCCAACCTAACACCGGACACCCAATATGAATTTGTGTTGCGTTCTGTATGCGGCAACGATTCAAGCCACTCAACCCACGCGGTTTTCCGCACGCATTGCGGAGCCCACATCACCATTCCTTTCACGGAGAATTTCGAAGATTACGGTTCCACCCAATTTCCCTTCTGTTGGACAAAGGTCAGCCAAAACAATTACCCATACACCTACTCGTCAGCCGCGTTCAACGGCAATTACGGGCTCTGTTTTTACCAGACCACGTTCGAGAACTGCAACAAGTCATTTGCAGTAGTCCCGGCCATCGACCCTTCTATTCCGCTGAACCAGCTGACGGTTCGTTTCCAGATGCGGAGAACCAGCAATTCGGTGAAGGCAACTCTGGGGGTGATGTCCCAACCCAACGACACCTCCTCTTTCACTGTCATATCCCCCATTGCGTTGACCAACAATTGGGATGAATATGAGTTCCCCCTCACGAATTTCACCGGCAACGGTTCCCATATTGCGGTGAAGACCGAAGTGGACACGGCCAACGGCACATACGGCAACATTTATATGGATGATTTTGAAATCTACTACACACCCTCCTGCCAGCGTGTGACTTCCATCTCCACAGTCACCTCCTCCATCACCGAGAACTCGGCCACTGTGACTTGGGTCCCCAGTACAGGTCAAAGCAACTGGGACTTGCAGGTGGCACTTCAGGGACAACAACCTTCCGACAGCGACTGGGTTATGGTCGCATCCGACACTTTCCATACATTTACAGGACTACAGGCGAACACAGCTTATACCGCACACATCAGAACCAACTGCGGCTCATTGGTAAGCGGGTTGAGAAGTGTGGACTTCCGAACCGCTTGCGGGCAACTGGCATTGCCCTATTTTGAAGATTTCGAGTCCTATCCTTCAGGATCTTCGGAATTTCCTCCCTGTTGGAGCTCCCTTGCGGGATCCCCGCACACGTATTCGGGCGGCAGCTCTTTTGGAGAGAGCGGCAACAGCCTCAAATTCTCCGGACATTACGATATCCTCGCCACCCCGTTCGTTCCCCACAACGCTGACGATCTGCAACTCTCCTTCCAATTGAAACGTGAGGGAAACTCTTCGGGAAGCATCCTTGTAGGCTTCACAACCTCGTTAAGCAACGTGGCCGTGATTGACACGATTGCTGTCATCAGCCCTACCGACAACCTTTACCATTATTACGAATTCAACCTGAACCAATACAACTTGAGCGGACAGGGATATTTTGTTTTCAAACAGAGTGGATACAACAATTATTGGTATTGGATGGACAATGTTCGCATCCGACCCATACCCAACTGCCTTGCGCCTGCCAATTTGACCGTTTCGGATGTCACCAGTTCCTCGGTCACGCTCGCTTGGGATGCTGCGGCCATGGCCAACAACTACAGGGTGGTTTTTGGCACCGGCAACTTCAATCCCGACACGGTCTCCGTCAATGTGGAGCACACCTCCGACACCTTCGTCACCATCTATGGGTTGGCGACAGGCGTCAACTATACGTTCTACCTTCAATCGGACTGCGGTTCCGACAGCAGTTCCTTCGGTATGCCTGTCAGCATCGTGCCAGGTTTGTATCTTATCAGCGGCCAAACCTCGTTGTCTCTGTGTGATGGCGTGCTGTACGATGACGGGGGGCCTTACAGCAACTACGGCAGCAACCGTAACGATGTAATCACGCTCTATCCCTCCACGCCAGGGGCGGCCATCCAGCTCTCCGGGACCTTGAATTCCGAGAACTCTTACGATTTTCTGACCATTTATGACGGTGTCGGCACGAATGGCATCCAGTTGTACAGGGGGTCTGGAATCAACCAGACGGTGCCCCCTGTGTCATCCGCCACAGCCCTGACCGTGCAGTTCACTTCTGATGGAGGCACGCAATACAGCGGGTTCGTCTTGAACATTGAATGTGTCAGCTGTGCAGCCCCTCTGCCGAATTTGGTTTCCGTCAGCTCGGATGAGGCGATGGTTTCATGGGACAATCCGGGAGGCCTGCAAACCCAATGGGAACTTGCGTATGGTCCAGCCGGCTTCAATGTGAACACGGCACCGCATATCAGTGTCGCCACAAACAGCTACACCCTGTCCGGCCTCAACCTCAACACGGCGTATGATGTCCGTCTGAGAACCTTGTGCTATGGCGGCGACACCTCCATCTGGTCGCCTGCACTCTCTTTCACCACGTTGGGTTTACCTGCCACCACCATTCCCTATCAATGTGACTTTGAAGATTCCACAGAGAACGCCAACTGGACACTGGTGAACGGTTCAACCGTCAACCGTTGGGTAATCGGCACAGCCGTCAATCACACGCCGAACGGCCACACCGCCTTGTATATCTCGCAAGACAACGGTGCGTCCAACACCTACAACAACACCAGCGCCAGCTGCGTGTGGGCTTACCGAGATTTCGACCTGAACAACTATGGCGAATACCTGCTCTCTTTTGATTGGAGAGGATATGGCGAGTCCTCGTTTGATTATATCAATGTGTATATCGGCAATCCCGTCGTTCCGACACCCGGGGCAGCCCTGACACCCCCCGCCGGCTCGACACTGATTTTGAGCAATCTGAACAGAGACTCGTTATGGAACCATACCGCTGTCGTGATTGACGGCAGACAACACACGGGGGTCAAACGCATCTATTTCATGTGGCGCAACGATTATTCGGGAGGCATAAATCCTGCTGGTGCCATCGACAATGTGGTGCTGACTGGCTTCCAATGTTTGAGGCCATCCCAATTTGCGGCCTCCAACCCGACCACTAACACTATAGACCTTTCTTGGTCGCCAGCAAGCGCCAGCGACGGATCGTGGGATTTAGTATATGGCACGGGGGACTTCAACCCCGATACAGTCACATTAAACCTGCTGTCCCTTTCCGACACTACCGCAACCCTGCAGGGTTTGAGCGATGCCACGCAATACTACGCATACGTGCGCACCAACTGTGGTGGCGGCGAAACATCCCTCTGGTCAGATCCGCTTCCTTTCAGGACCTCGTGTCAAGAGCGACCCATTCCGTATTATGAGGACTTTGACACCTTCAGTAGTGGCGAGACCCCCATTTGCTGGAATGATTTGAGCCAAGGCTCCTCATACGCCAGGGTTTCCGCAACGGATAGTGCGTATGCTCCCGCCTCCTTGTATATTCTTCAATATAACAGCGAGTATTTAACTATGGTCTCTCTTCCTGAATTGGACAATGCCATTCCTCTTAACACCTTGCAAATGTCCTTCCATACCAAGTTCGCCTTTGCAGACGCGAAACTGGTAGTGGGAACGATGACCGACAACACCAACTCTGCCACTTTCGTTCCGTATGACACGGTAACGGTCTCCACCAACGGAACGTGGGAGAGTAAACGCATCCGATTCAACCGATACACGGGCAATGCCCATATTCTGGCCTTCAAATTTGAATGCCCGCAATATAACAATGCCTATATTGACAACATCCTTGTGGAAGAGATCCCGCTCTGCACCTCAGTTTTAAATATAGATACCGTCAATGTAACTTCCACAAGTGCCACCATTGCTTGGACACCAGGCAACATCGAGACAGAATGGAACCTCCAATTCAAGTCTGACACTGGCAGCTGGTCGAATGCCATTGCCGTGACGGGCACGCCCAACCATACCCTTACGGGGCTCACCCCCAGCACAACGTATCAGGTGCGCGTGCAGGCCGTGTGCGATACCGACAACATTTCCGACTGGTCGGGCACCTTGATGTTCACTACCGACACTGTTGTGCCACCCTTCGTGCAGACTTATCCTGCCACTAATATCACTCACAACTCCGCCAGACTGCACGGCACTGTGACACCTGGCTCCGAAGCAATAATTCTTGACCAGGGCTTTGAATGGAAGGAGACTGTGGGTGGCACCTACGTAGCGGTAAGCATAGTGGATTTCACCTATTTAACCTATTTAACGATGGGACATTTGTTGACAGACCTAACCCCAAACACAGGCTACACTTTCCGCGCCTTTGCCATCACAGCAAGCGGCACCACGTACGGGGCGGAACAGAATTTCACCACGCTACAAGTCGGCATAGACGACCACACTTTGGACAATGTCGTGACGGTGTACCCCAACCCGACCACTGGCCTGATCCAGATTCAGAATTCGGAATCCGGCATTCAGAATGTGGAGGTGTATGATGCATACGGCAAAATGCTGAATGCAGTGAGTGTGAACGGCAACACCACCGCAATTGACCTGTCGGGCTACGCCGCCGGCACCTATTTCGTCAAGATTGTGACAGAAAATGGTGTTGTGACAAAACGGGTTGTGAAACAATAACAATTTGCAGGGCCGTCACATTGTGCCGGCCCTACGATGTAGCCACAACGGTTCCCTGTTTTTGGGAACCGTTTTTTTTGCGATACGTCACATTTCGGAAATGGTGTGGTGTACATCATTTTTTGGGAATTATATACCTGATGGCACAAATCAGGGCTTTTGCATCCTTTTTTTGATTTGGGCGTGCCGGCGCGGCGGCGGAAATCACGTCACATCCGCATACGCAATCCAATGCCGCCGCGCCGTCGGGCTTTCCGCTCCAATGATTTTGGTTTAAAACCCACCACCATTCCGCGAGACGCGAAGCGTCAAGCGAAACCTCCGTCTCGCCAGGGAACGCATTCCCACCAAAATCATTTCCACTGCAATCCCTCACGCATGCTCGTTGAACCATACAGCCGTTTCGCGGCGAGCAACTTGCAGCCTCGTCTCAACGTTCTCCCGCGCCGCGATTTTCC
>JAFPXF010000077.1 GCA_017394765.1 Bacteroidales bacterium
CGGCGCGGGAGAAGGTTGAGACGAGGGTGTGCGTTGCTCGCCGCGAAACGGGTGTGGGGTTCAACGAGCCTGCGTGAGGGATTGCAACGGAAATGATTTTGGTGGGAATGCGTTCCCTGGCGAGACGGAGGTTCCGCTTGACGCTTCGCGTCTCGCGGAATGGTGGTGGTGTCTAAGCCAAAATCATTGCAGTGGAAAGCCCGACGGCGCGGCGGCATTTAATGGTGTATGCGAAGGCAACGTGATTCCGCGCCGCCGCGCCGGCACGCCCAAATAAAAAAAAGGATGCAAAAGCCCTGACTTGTGCCATCAGGTATATAATTCCTATTTTTTTAGGGGGAAAAATGCACGGTGAGACAAACAACAACGGCTTTTTTTGTAGTTTTGCCGACGAATATTAGTAAAAAAACAGTCAGCTATGTTTTATTGGTTTTGGCGAGAACAAGAAGAGTAAAAATATATGGAAGAAGTCAAGAAACGCATACTTAATATGAGAAAGGGGGTTGCATTAAAAATCACGACATTTTGCATCCTAATGGCTTGTTTGCTACAGTCGTGTGGTTATATCTTGCCTGACCCAATTCTTCGGGAAAGAAAAAGAAAACAAATCGGGAAATATGTCATTGACATGGAACGGACAGAATGGGGTGAATACGAGGCCGAGAAGGATAATTATAAGGACTTGACCATTGTTTTCAAAAAAGATAAGACTTTTGAGGTGAGTCGTCCCGTCCCCTTTTTGTTAGACACTACAGGTCGGTATGTTATTAGAGGTAGAGGAAAATTGAGCGATATCCGCTGGTCAAGTTTAATAGAAAAATATGGTTATGATTATAAGGGCGATTGGTTATGGGAATGTTGGGAGGACTCTCCAGGTGATTCTGTCACAGCTATCATAGGTCCACCCCCTCAACAGAACGAGCAACGTCGAATACACAAGCTCTATTTCAGGAAGGTGGGTCACTTTTAACCATGCATGCCAAATACCGAAGAATCATTCGAGCAACTTCCGTCCCTCCTCCGTGAGCACATATCGCTGCGTAGGACTGTTGGGAGAATCGGGTTGCGTCATTTCAACCAGCCCAGCCTCTAAAGCAGGGGTCAAGTAATTTTTAAGAAACTTATCGCGGCTATTAAGTTCGAGTTTTTCCATTAACACGCGTACAGGTAATTCCTCTTTATTCAAGATTTTAATGAGTCGAAGTACTTGTCCCCTTACTTGTCCCCTACTTGTCCCCTCTACTTGGTTACTACTTGATGAATGCTTGGTTACTGCAGGATCATACTCCATAGAATAAATGGTAGTTATGAAGTGGCTGGAAGAGGACTTGAACTTCGGTTTTCGGTCCTCCTTATATGACTCCAAACTCCGAGTCTCATTGCAGATGCGCTTCAATCCGCTGCCCCGCTTCTCCATATAGTCCAGCTGGGCCATCACATCTGCCAATATCGGATTGCGTCTGTCTGATGATACTTCTTCAATGTCAAGGTCTTGCACCTTTTGTCCGTTGTACATTCCGCCGGGGGACGTAATCACCAACCTGTCATCGTAGATGTCCAAATGCACTTCGCCGCCCATCACTGTATAATCTCGGTGGATGAAATGATTCACCAACGCTTCCAGTACGGCTCGCTCCGCATACTCCGGCTTGTTCTTTCTGCCGTCAGGTAACTTTTCCCATCCTTTACGCGTGCTCGATTTCACGAAGTTCATCGCTTCAAGCAGGTAGCGGGTCCATACGGTCACGGATGTGTATGCTAATAGTTTCACACACGTGCTGTACATCATCCAAGCCTCTGACAACGCCATCGTTATCAACGCCGAAGAAAAGCGAACCGCCACGAGTATTGGCAAAAGCACTTACGCTCTTCAACCAACTTTTGGGTTTCCGCTCTTCCAGCTCAACCTTATAGTCATACGCCGTACATTCTGCTACCAGAATCTTCAAATCAGCAGTGGTCTTTGTCTTTTCCATACTTCAATCATCAAATCAAATCAGGTTGCAAAACTACGAAATTTCCAGTTTAAGAAAAAGGAATTTTGATGTGTTATTTTGGACACATAAAAAAATAGAGATGCATTAAATTGCATCTCTACTTTTTTGGCGGACCGGACGAGACTCGAACTCGCGACCCCATGCGTGACAGGCATGTATTCTAACCAAACTGAACTACCGATCCGTTTGTCGTTTTGACGGCGCAAAAATACACTTTTTTTCAATCACTCGTCAAATCAGAAAATATTTTTTTCACTTTTTATATATCATTGATTTTTAATAAAATATATTGACTCCATTTTTCTTTGACCACATCATTCCCGATGCAAGCATTGTCGAAATCGACAAGATTGTTCGCAACTCCCATCATTTTTGGCACCACCAACTACCAACCACCAACATCAAAACCTCCACGTCATTCCAAAGTAATACAGGAACGGAAGTTGATAGATGATATCGTTTGTGGTACGGTTTACGTAGAAAATATTTTTGTAGTTATAGACATTGGAGAAGGAGAGACTGAGCTCCAAAGAGTGCCGCTCGCCCAAAAAGAACTTCTTCTTGGCGCCGAGGTCGAGACGGTGATAGCTCGGCAGGCGTGCATTGTTGAAATCGGCGAGGAGGAAATAGACATCCTCGTTGTTGGAGACATAATCGTCGTTGATACCCGATGGATCGTAATGGGGATAGTATGCCTGCGTCTGCGTGAACGGGAATCCCGTGCCGAAGTTCCAGCGGAGATTCACCTCCCATGACTTGCGCTTTCCAAAAGAATAGGATGCAACGAGGTTCACGTTGTGGCGACGGTCGAAATGCGGTGCATATTGGATCACATCGTCATTACGTTTCACCCACCCGAGGGAATAGACGAGCCATACATAGAAATTCTTGTTTTCGTACTTCACGGTCACATCGCCACCGTATGCCTTGCCCTTCTCCCAAATGAATTCCGGGTCGGAGTCGAACATCTTATAGCGGTTGACAGAGATGAGCTGCGAGAAGTTCTTGAAATAGCCCTCCACGTTGATGAGCACATTGGGGATGGGATCATATTCGACACCGAGGACAATGTGCTGCGATTTCTGGAGATGCCCTTTGATGGTATCCGAGCTGTTGAGCGTATAGGCAGGCAGGAGCGAGTTCCCGATGGGCGAGGAGATAAAGCCGGAGAACAAGCTGACCACGTCCTGATCGGAGGTGACGGAGACCATGTTTTGGGAATAGAGTCCGGCAGCGAGTTTGAGGCGCACCTTCTTGCTTACGTTGTACTTGACAGCCAGACGAGGCTCAGGCGAGGCCTCTCCAAGAGAATAGTAGTACTGGAGGCGGAAGCTGGGTTCCACAAGCAACTTGTTGCGGAAGTTGTACTTGAATTTGGCAAACACCGACAAGTCCGTGGTGTGGTCTTCCAGAAAAACCTCTGAGCCAAAGCGGGTGAAATAACGGTAACCGGTATTGTAGCCCACGGCTTCGATACCGACATTGAGGAGACTCTTCCCGATATAGTAGTTGAAGGCGAGATTAAAGGTAAACCCGTCCATAGAGCTGGACCTGGGCTGGAAGAGCTTGTCGTCAAGTGTGCATCCGTATTTCGAATAGGCCAAGGAGCCCTCGATGGTGGTGGGCACATCACCGGGCACTATGAGGAAATTGGCGCCGACGCCCCAATTGGTCCAGCCATAGTCGGCAATGGAGCTGTAATTGACTTTGTCGTCAAAGCGGAACCCGAAGAGGTTCAACTTGGTGCCGTTTTGGGTGGCGAGGGTCATCTTTCCATAAAGGTCAAGGAAATTGTACGGCAACCCGCCTTCGCCCACATACGGATAGAAGAACTTGGAAGCCTGCTGGAGGTAAGAGCCCTTGCCGGAAAGGATGAAGCTGAGGGAGGTTTTCCGGTTATCCTTGAGTTTGACGAGAGGGCCTTCCAGAAGCAGCTGCGTGGCGATGTTGCTGACATCGACTTTACCGGAAAGGCGCTTTTTGTTGCCATCGCGGGTCTTGATGTCCATCACCGAAGAGATACGGCCACCAAATTCGGCCCCGAAACCGCCCGTATAGACATCGGCACTGCTCATGATGTCCATGTCGAACACAGAAAAGACACCGATGGAGTGGAACGGGCTGTAGAGGATCACGCCGTCCAGCAGGAGCATGTTCTGGATGGGCGTGCCGCCACGCACATAGATCTGGCCGCCCTGATCGCCGGTGGAGATGATGCCCGGAAGCACCTGCAAATACTGTGCGAAGTCGGGCTGGCCACCGATAGAGGGCATTTTGCTCATATCCTTCGGGGTCACGCTGACCACAGAAGTGCGCGTTTCCTGCACATGACGCTGGCCCTCTCCGAGGATTTGGACCTCCTGGATCCTGTTAGTGGAGGGCTTCAGGGAATAGCGGCGGGTGACAATGCCATCCTTGCCGAATTCGATGGTGTCGAGCACATCCTCATAGCCGAGGTAAGAGACCTTCACCACCTGCTTGCCAAAGGGGATCTTGTTGATCATAAAGGCACCTTTGGCATCAGACAGCGCCCCGCATGTGGTGCCAAGCACCTGAATGGTACAATACGGCAAAGTCTCTCCGTTGGAATCGTCGTATGTAAAGCCTTTCATCGCGGCATTTTGCGCAAATGCCGTTCCGAAGAAAAGACATGAAATGAGCAGTAGTACAAGTTTTTTCATCCGTAAAAAATAAGGCGGCAAAGATACAAAAAATCACACTGCTTGCCATCCTATATCTTTCCGGTAAAACAGCCCTTCCGCGGAAATCCGCGCCACGGCGTCGTACGCGTTGCCTTGGGCTTCGGCGAGGGTTCCGCCCTGACCGACGACGCACAGCACGCGGCCGCCGTTGGAGAGCCAACGATCATTTTCCCGTTTGGTGCCCATGTGGAAGACCATGTTGGGAACAGTCTCCAACCCTCCGATGGGAAGCCCTTTGGGATAGGATCCGGGGTATCCTTCTGCAGCCATCACCACACCTAAGCAGGCATGATCCTCGTACTGCACCGCGACGGGCTTGTGGTCAAGGATGTCAAGGATCATCTGCAGGAGGTCGCTTTTAAGGCGGACGAGCACCACTTCCGTCTCGGGGTCGCCGAAGCGGGCGTTGAACTCGATGACCTTGGGGCCTTGTCGGGTGAGCATAAGGCCGCCATAAAGGATCCCGCAGAAGGGTTTGCCCTCCTTGGCCAGAGCTGCGGCAGTGGGCTTCATGATGTGCTCCACCGCCCAATTGACTTGTGCCTGCGGAATGATGGGCACGGGCGTGTAGGCGCCCATGCCGCCCGTGTTGGGGCCCTGGTCGCCATCGTGGGCGCGCTTGTGATCCTGGGCCACGCCGATGGGGACCACCTGCTCGCCATTGACCATCGCGAAAAGGGAGAACTCGGGGCCTTGCAGAAACTCTTCCATCACTACCCTGCCCTCACCGAAGTGGTTGTCGAGCAGCATGTCGCGCAACGCGGTGTCGGCCTCCTCCTTAGTCATGGCCACCACGACACCCTTGCCGGCGGCGAGACCGTCGTATTTGACCACGATGGGAGCTCCGACCTCATCAAGGTAGCTCTTGGCAGAGGCATAGTCGCCAAAAGTACGGAATTTTGCCGTGGGGATGTCATACTTCTCCATCAGCTCCTTGGCAAACTGCTTGCTGCCCTCGATGGCGGCGGCCTCGCGGGTGGGTGCAAATATGGCGAGGCCTGCTTCCCGGAAGGCATTGGCAATGCCTGCCATCAAGGCAGCCTCCGGACCCACGACCGTAAGGTCCACGCCCTTCTCCTTGGCGAATTGAAGCAACGCCGCCGTGTCGGTCTCCTCTATGGGGACACGCACCGAATCGGGCAAAGAGAGCATCCCGTCGTTGCCGGGTGCGAGGTAGAGTTGCGGATGAACAGAGGATTGCGCCAGTTTCCATGCGATGGCGTGCTCGCGGCCTCCACGGCCAATGATCAGTATTTTCATTCTTCTTGTTTTGTTATAACATAACCATGATAGCGCGTCATCACCTCGTCAACATAGTTGACCGTATGCTTGCCCGGATAGTAACCGCATTTGACGACCGAATCGCTATAGTATTCCTTATGAGATTTCAAGACGAGATATTGGGCCACCTCCTCCCACCTGCGCTGGTTGCCACCATACTTTTCACAGAGATTCATGGCGTCGAGGATGTGTCCGGGGCCCGAATTGTAGGAACCCGCAACGAACGAATAGATGTCGGAAACATCCACCTTGCCATCAAAGATCCGGTAAAGGAAGCTGATATATTTGGCTCCGGCAACAAGCTGTTCCTCCACTGTGGAGGTGTCGGTGATGCCGTAGCGCGCACAGGTCGCGGGCATCATCTGCATGATGCCGAAACTGCCGCCCATGCCTAAAACATCAGAGTTGAAGTGGGATTCCTGATAGACGATGGAGGACATGAACTTCCAGTCCAGACCATATTTGTCACAAATGTTCTGAATGATCTTGTCGTAATAGGAGATGCTGTTCTTCTGTTTGCCAAATGAGTTCTGAATCAACTGCGAGGCACGGGAAAGATAGCGGGTGCAGAGCCTGTCGTACTCCTTGGTCTTTTTGAAACCGCTCAACCACTGGTTGATGGTGTCGTTGAGAGCACCGTTGTTGCTGTTGAGCACCCATGTGCGCGGGAAATTGTCCCCGATGCGGGGGCCCAGCACAAGGTGTTTGTAGAAAGGCAGCATGGTGATGGCCACATTGTAATTACAGACCAGATAGTCGATTTCGCCGTCGGCCAGCTGGTCGAAGAGATCCTCCACGGTGGCATCGGGGTGATGCTCCAGCTTCCAGCTGCCAGGGTTGTCCAACTCGCTGAAATCAATACGATTGGCATATTTGGCAGAGGCATGGACAACATGGGCCTTCGTGGTGTCGGGATGCTTCTCCCTGCGCATAATAAGCACCGGATAGGTATAGGAGTGCGGCTCCGACTGGGTGATGTACTCCGGCGTGAACATCTCCTTGTCGAAATCGAAGCCGACAAGGTCGTACTCGTTGGAAAAACTCTTCAGAAAGGCCTTGGCCGGGTCGCTCTCAATGGCAATGGCGATAGGACGGCCGAGCTCCTCACCCATCTTTTTGATAAGGTCGTACTGAAAACCGATGACAGAGCCGTGATAGACAAAATAGTCGGCGGCGTGGTAGAAAATAAGGGCGGAGATGGTGTCGCTGTGCGCCACAGTTACCTCCTTCACCTTCTTGAGTTTGTCTTTAAGCGGCAAATAATCGACACGTTCGTGGGAGAAGATGAAAACACATAACAGGATTGTTGCTATGAGCAGGAAAAGGTAGCTGAGATGTTTTTTTTTCAAAACATGGGGTTTGGTTCAACATGGAGATGAGGAGCAACGCTTAGTTGAGCTCCTCGGTCTCAATCATCTGGATGACCTTGTGGGTCATTTCGCTCTCGTAGAGCTGGACTTGGGCATTTCCGGTGTAGTATTTGACTTCATAGCTTGTGCTGTCGGCATTGGGGATGGAATCATGGTGCGTCACGACAACATCGAGCAATGCGGGGAAGTCAAAGACATGCACAAACACACCGTTCTCGTCGGTCGTTCCCTCGGCGCGTGCATAATCGGCGCTGGGACCGTTGGCATAACGTTCCCTGCCGACAACCACATGAGCGCCTTTCACGGCCTTGCCGGAATCGACACCGTCAAAATATTGGCATGTGATTTTCATCGTGCAGCTGTAATCCTTAGGCTTGCAGCTGTTGAAGACCAGCAACGCAAAGCAGAACCCTACGAGACAGGGATAAATGACATTCAGTTTGTTCATGGCAACGTCAATTTTGTTGGATAAGTATAATCTTGCCCTCATAATCCTGACCATCCGTCACCTTGACATCGCGCAACGTGCCCGAGAAGAAGACAGAATCGTTACCGTTGATGTCGCGAAGGGTATCGAATGCGACGAAGTTCATGACTAAAGGATGGTTGAAGCGGAACAGCACATAACCCTGGCTGTTGGTGTAGTTGCGGGCGGCCACCACAGAGTCGTTGCAGTAGTTCGTATGAGCCAAGAATGTGGTATCGATAATATATTGGCCAAGACTGTCCAAACCTGTGGTATCGACAAGGAAAGACATCCAGTGATGCGGGGAGATTCGGGATGTATCAAGGTCCACCCACACGCCAGGGATGGCTCTCGAGGTGTCTTGTTCATAGTAGCAATATAACTTGACCTCGTTAAGATGATCCTTTTTGCACTGCATCATCAGGAGTGCCATGGCGACAAATCCCAGGACCAAGTACATTTTTTTGAACTTATCCATTGTATCTATTTTTAAAGAGCTGCAAAAATAATAATTTTTTTTTACGCTCGGAAATTCGACTTTGACTATTGTGTGAGATTGAGGGTGACAGCGATACCTGTCTCAAAGTTCAAGTTCTTGTACTGGTTGTCAAGTTTGGGGCGGTTGATGGTCATGTCGTAGAAAAACTTGAGTCCCACCATACGGCTGAACTGGTATTCGGCAGCCACATTGACGGTAGCGGTGAGCATACCGGAGGTGACTTGGTCGCCGCCTTCCTGGATCTTGCGAAGCATGGTCTTGTTGTCCTTGATGCCGAAGCCGGCGGTAAGGTTGAGGTCGCTGACAAACTGGCGTTTTTCGCCGGAGAAGATGAGTCCCACCTTGAGGTCTTTGAAACGATAGCCACCGGAGAAAGAGACTTCCCAAGAGGAGGTTTCAGTGATCTGGTTGTTGGAGAAGCTGAGGGCCACATTGCGGCTCTGCTTGTAATCGACCTTGAGGAGCATGCTGTTCTTGAGGGTCATGTCAAAGCCGATGAGCGGTCCGAACTGCTCGGAGAGGGCAATCTGGTTAAGTTCGTACTGCGGCATGAAATCGCCGAGAGCATTGGTGGCAGCGCGGTTTTCCAAATAGTTGATATTGGTGGCGTAGCTGCCCACCTGATAGGTACAGGTGTAGTTGTGGATGAGCGACAGGCTCTGGAAGACCTTGTCCACGCCCTTGATTTTGGAGAATCCGTTGTAGTTGAGGCGCCAGTTGGGGAGCGGGATCTTGAGGAACGGAGTGGAAATGTCCGTCTTGGAGCCATCTTTGCTGAGGTAGGAGGCGAAGAACGCGCCCATGAGAACATCCTGGGAAACCTGGCTGTATCCGACTGGGAAGCCGTATTCATCGACATCACCGTTGTAGTTGGGGTTATCTGCCGCCAGGCGCTGTGCAATCTCCAAACGCGCCGTCTTGAAATCCTCATACAGCGCATCATAATCGGAGAAGAAGTTCTTGAGGCCGCAGTAGGTCATGCTGAAGGAGCCGTTGCGCATGGGAGTGTAGTGCGACACATTGCCGGCCTCGTCCACATGGAAATACTCCGTGAAGTTCTGGGTGAAGTTGCGGTTGGCTGTGACCTCAATGCGGAAGTCCTTGAATGGCTCAATGGTGGCACGCATGTTGAGCACTTCGTTATGCGTCCGCTGGTAGGCGGTGTTCATCAGGGAGTCTGTCGTGAGCCAATGGTTGCGTGCCGCTATGGCCTGGATGTCGGGTTGTGCGCCGAACACAAAGAGAAATCCGGGCGAGCCGTTGGCGAAATCAAGACCCAGCATGTTCGGACGCCCCATATATCCCGGCAGCGTGGTACCATTGCCTTGGGAATAGTTGCAGGATATGTTGCGCACCAACATCAAGACACGAAGCGTACCGTCCAGGATAATCTTGCCCACATTGGGACGGTCCTTAAGGGAATCCTGTCCGTTCTTGTTGCGGTCTTTGCCCTTCTTGGCCAACTCTTTCTCGATCTTTTCCTTATCCTTGTCAACGTCTTTCCCACCTCGCGCGTTCTTGCTGTTCTGACCTATCTTACCTTGGTTGATTTTCTTGAGATAAGGAATATTGTTGTAAAGATTGACCATGTTCAAAGTACCATTGCCCTGAATCTGGTTGGAGTTCTGGATGGTGTTGCCGAGATACGCGAGAGAGAGAGCCGAAGCCGTGTACATATACGTGGAGGCGTACCGCACATTGGCATTGATCCAGTTGAAGAGCGGAATCTTGTTGATGGGAAGTTGATAGGTGGCGCCGAAATTCTGGCGGAAGTCGGTGGTTCGGCCGC
Organism: Bacteroidales bacterium; assembly: GCA_017394765.1. Next base: position 10,105 of record JAFPXF010000077.1, read on the forward strand.
CACGGCCCAGGCAATGCCATACGGAATCCTTCTCCGTGCGGGTATCAATGCGGCCGTCGGGCTCGTCAATGCGCGCCGCGGCATCGGCACGATACTCAAGTCGCAAACTCTGGAAGATATCCCAGTTGACCGCATAGTTACGCGTCCAGTCGAATGTCTTCACAAAACTGGTATCCACAATGATGTTACCCTGGCTCTTGGGCCGATATTTGAACTCCTGCAACTCGCGGCGCAAAGAGGTTCGGATGACCACATTCTTGGGCAGCGGGGTGACGTTGAAGTCGCGGAACAGCTGCAGCCATTTCGACTTCATCCACTTCACTTTGCTGAACGGTCGATAGTTCTTGGGATTGGTGCTGAACGTGTATCCGATTTCGCCATCGTGGGTGAACTCATTGTTCAGTTCCAGATCCGGGTCGCGTTGGATAAGCTCGGAGTAAGAGTACGAAAGGTCGAAGTTCTCGATGTCCCACGGATGCATCTTGAGCGATCCGCCTTCGAGGTTACGTTCCTTGCGCACATTCATGATGTTGACATTTTGCCGCTGCACGAAGGTGTTGGTCAGCCTTCTGATGGAATCACGCTCGGTTTTGGTGTCGTAGGTGGCAATATCCTCACGCAACTTGACGTCCGGGTTGAGCGGGTTGTACTCTGGAGTGGTGACACCCAAAGAGTAGTCATAGTGTACCGGTATGCGGATTCTCCATTTCTCAGGGAAGAAAACCTTTCCGCCATCGAGATTGGCGGCGATGTCCAGATTGTAGTTGGTCTCCATGGAACGCTGCGTCACAGACTGTTCCAGGCCTCCGAACCCCGGAGTGGAGTAGCGTCCGGAGACGGTCAAGTCACCCACATCCGCGAAGTTCACACGAGAGCGCAACAAGGCAGCAAAGCCCTGCCGGTCGTTAAAGCCGCAGAGACGCATCTCATTGATCCACACCTCAACCGACTTGGGCAACATGTCGTCCCCATCGTTAAGGTTTTTCTTCTTTGGATTTCGAATACCCACCATGATGGTGGTGACATCGCTCAGGTTGGGCATGCCGATGACCGTCATGCGGCCGTTGTTGTCCAACCATCTTGTATAAGGAACCAAGTTGCTGGCATGCTGGCCATGACGCACCGCGATGTTGCGTTCCTGTTTGAGAGACACGAGTGAATCAAGAAAGATGAGCATCCGGTTGGCCTCCGGCCAAATGGCGTTGGTATCCTTGCCCACATTCCACGGAGTGATCTCAATGGGAATTTCGTACTCATAGTAGTTCTCCGTAAAGTCGGAACCGAGACGGATGAAGAGCGTCACGTCGCCGGCGCGAAGGTCGCCGCTGTGATATACATCTTCGGCGTGGACGAACATCTGGAGGTTGTTGAACTGGCGGAGGTCGTAAGAGGTGTTCTTGTAGATGGCACGGGCATCACCGTCCGGAAGGTCTATGGCCTTCATGGTCAGGGCCTGCTCGTTGATTTGCCGCAATTCGATGCCCTGCACCTCCTCGCGTTCAATACCTGGCGGGAGAAGGTACGGGATAGGGGTTCTGTTGGCATTCTCCTCGTAGCTGACTGTGCCTACATAGAAAGAGCCTTCGCCATCGCCCTGCGTGGGTGAATAGTCGCCCTCCTCCTGCAAGCTGAGGTTGTAGGTGCGCCAATCCGCGCGCACCAGCTCAAACGTGGCGAAACGGCATACGATGGGTTCTGCAAAATCGCGCATGAAGAGACGCATGAAACGGATGGAATTAAACCCGGACATGCCATTGACCACCTTGTCGGGATTGTGGATGGGAATACGGAACTGGTACCACTTGGTGGTGGGACGCGTACCGTCGGGAAGCGTATAAGGCACCGCCTCGTAAACGTCGTTGATATAGTTCTCGCCCACAACCATCTTCTCGGGAGTAAGGTCTATCACATACTGATAATAACGCTCATCCTCGCTGAGGGTGTTGTCATTGTTCATATCCTCCACATTGGGCAGGGAGGTGGCGTTGGTCGGATAGTTTTCCGGACTTTGGGCATCGGTGGGAGAGTTGCCATCGGCATTATTGAAATACTTGTAACGCTCAAGGATCTTGACATCGGCATCGTCATAGTCGGAACCCCGGAAATAGTGGTAGTTGTCGGAGGAGGGGTCGTTGTACGCCTTGACATAGGCTTCGGAAGCGGTGCCGTGGGTCGCGGCAATGAGGTTGAGGTAGTTGTCCTGGAAAAATTCACGCTCTCGCTCGTCCTGCAAGCCGTCAAAGCCGACATCCTGATACTGGCGGGCACCATCCTCGGCATCGAAGGCGTTGACGATCATCTGCACGGTCGGCACGCGCCCCCAGACGGTAAACTGCACGTTTTCGTCAGAGCCGTCTGTCGGCAGACCATTTTCGAAGAACTTCACACCATCGCGCAAAATATCCTCGGAAATGTCACCCAGGTTGAAATAGAGCTTGCCGCCGGTGTGGTTAGGATTCTCAATGAACGGGTCCATCATCCAGAACTCGATATACTCGTAGTTGGAAGATTCGAAGTCAGTGTTGTCGAACTTGCGCATGATACCGCCCCAACGGGTGCGCGGGTCATTCAGGCTACCGTCTGCCGCAATGCCTCGCGAAAAACCTTCCGCTCCGGCCACATCATAGTTGTACGGACCCTTTTCAGCAGGATAGAACGCCAAGTTGAAAACAGTCATATAGGTGGAGAGCTGGGTGGCAGTCTGCTGCTTGTAAGGGAACAACTCCGGTTCATAGACGGCACGGACGTAAGGCTGCGAAAGGTCCTCCACCGTAATGTTGCGCGGCGTGGCGTTGCTGTTTTTGTAGAAGAGGTTGTCAATGATATACCAAGCAAGACGCGCTCTGTTATAACCGTATGCTAACTGACGCCGGGAGTTGTCGTTGACCGACACGGCCGCCGCCTCCGGAAAGAGGTCGGGCTGGCCCTGCGGGGTGGACGCCAAATTCCAGTTGGACATCGTCATCAAGTCAATAGTCGATTTGGCCGCCTCAAAGTCGTCGATGTATGTGGTACCTGTCTTGCCCACAACACGGTTGTGCCCCGGCACAAAATGCGCGAACTCGCCATCCAAGTTGAGGTTGGACTGTGCGGATGTACTGTGGAAGGTCAACAAGTCCACCATCTTGGTGATGAAGGGCAACTCCGTCCGATAGGCGAAGTTCATGCCCCAGATCATATTGTTGATGGGCTCGTCGCCATAGTTGACCTTGTTGGTGATAGGTCTCTCCTTCAGATTCAAAATGGTAGCCCCGATGCTGAAATCCTTGGAGAAGACATAGTCGAAATTGGCACCGAACATCAGCTGGTCCTTGATGCCGAATTCGTTGTCGTTCTCAATGGAGATGGAAATCGGCGTGCCGGAGTTCAGGACACCCTGGTTGGTGATGGTCAAGGTTCCCATACTGTAGTTGACCGTGTAATCCACATTCTCTGTCAATGTGATGCCGCCGGCCGTGACCCTGACGGAACCCTGCGCCACATTGGTGGAGTTGAAACGGTATTCGGAACCGTATGAGGACTGGTAACTGCCCTCGAGATAATATTTGTTCTTGTTGGTGATCTGCTGCGCCATCGTCTTGGTCATCGTGTACAACGAGTCGAAGGCATAGAGATCGGCCAAGTTTTGTTCTTCAGGTGGGAAAAGGGCCCGCAAATCCTTGCCGAACGGCTCGACAGTGGGGAAATAGATACGGCCGTTTTGCGCATTGATGGTACCGCCCGTGGTGGCCGCACCGTCGATGAAGTCGAAGATGCCGTCCGGAGTGGGATCCTGCTGCTTGTTCAATCGGTCAAGACCCAACAGGCGAATCAAAGGGATGCCCTTGTTGGAGCCCTGGGTGAAGAAGCCGTTGGCAATACCGTCGGCGTCACCCTTGTAAAGCACATTCAAAATGAACTTCTCGGAGGAGACCTGATAGGCAGAGAGGTTATAGACATTCTTCATCATCAACTTCCACAACGGGGACTTGGTGTTGAGGTTGGTGCTCTTCAGCAACTTCACCCGTATGCAGTTCGGGGCGGTGACCTCGTTGGAGAACTCACCGACTTGATAGACCTTGTCGGAACCGATGACCGTGTATTGGAAGGCCACGGCCAGCACTTGGTCGGAATTCAAGGCCGAATTGAGGGTGATGAAGCCCAATTTGGAGTTGAAAGTATATTCATTGGGAGAAAGAAGACGCGCATTTTCAACCTTCTCGTAATTGACACCCGATTTCAGTCCGATGGACTGCATGTTGCCGGAGACGTTGGCGATGTTCCGAATGATGGAGGAGTCAGCCAACATTGTCAAATTGTTGATGTAGTTGTCGGGATATTGCCCGCCATCATACATGGGATTGTAGGTAAATCCGCTGAATTCCGGGTCAGACTCTCCCAAGTCGGTGAAAGCCACAATATTGCGGTTTTCATTAGTGGCCGAGCCCACGGTCGTGCGCCAAACCTCGATCTTGGTGATGACAATAGGAGACCCCACCAACGGCAAGGTGCTCATGTATTCGTTATAATGGTCGCGGAAATATTGGGCAATGAAGAAATGTCGGTTCTCCTCGTATTCATCAGCCTTGAAATAGAACTCCTGCTTCTCGGCACCGCCCGTGATGGTGATGGTCTCGGAATTGCTCTTCTTTTGGGAAGCCACGGCCGTGACCATCAAGTTTCCGAACTTCAACTGCGTCTTGACACCGAACAGGCTTTGGCTACCCGTGATCAAGGTGCTGTTCAACGGAAGCGTGACATTACCGAACTCGATGAGTTGCAGAATCTCGTCCTCCTTGCCCGCATATTTCAACTTGATCTTGTCCATGTTGTTGTCTAATCGCAACTCGTCGGTGGTGTAGTTCAAGTTGAACTCGATCTTTTCACCGATTTTGGCGATAAGGCTCAATTGGATGTCCTGGTCGAAAAGGAAATTGGGGGTCCGGCGCTGTTTCTCTGGGATGTTGGGGTTATCGACTTGGGTATATTTCAAGCCAAACCTGATTTCCATGTTACCGGCGGGCCGGATGTCGATGGTGTTGCTGCCGAAGATGCCCTCGAAGAGATCGCCGCCGATGTGCAGCTGGGGAATCAGGCCTCCCCCACCCCGTCGGTTGCCACCACCGTAGGATGTGCTGTGGTTGTACCAATAGTCGTTGATGCTTTGACGGAGATCATAGCCCACATATTCGTTCACGTCCATGTAGGCGCCCGGTCCGAACGGCGTGCTGCCCGTCATGTATTGGAAATTGTAGGTGTTGGTTTCCGGATCGTACTGGATCTGGGTGCCGATGCCCGGCGGATTCTGGAGCCAGAAAGGACTATGGTACGAGTTGTCCAAGGGGTTGGTGTTGGGCTGGGGCACGGTGCCCGGCAGGTTGGTGTCCGGCGGGAATATGTTCACAGGTTGCGTATATGACACCGCGCCGGCAGGGAGCATCCCTGCGCGCGCCACAAAACACGTCATCGTGAAGATGGCGAAAAGTATATATAGGGCTCTTTTAATTGTCGATTCCAAATTTCTCTCTTGCTATAACAGTTTCAAAGACTTCTTTATCAAATCCTCCACACTCAAATTCATTCCCTCTGCCTTAATGATCTTGTCGAGGACAGACTCTGCGCCCGCCTTCGGAAAACCAAGGGCAATTAAGGCAGTTAACGCATCATATTTGTTATTATTGTATGTCGTGGAAATTTTTGTTTGCCCACCCCATGTCGCTTTCTTGGTTTTGTCCTTCAACTCCACAATCAAACGCTGCGCTGTCTTGGCCCCGATACCCTTGATGGACTGTATGGCCTTGACGTTCTCCGTGGCAATGGCGTTCAGCACCTCGCCCACGCTCATGGACGAGAGGATCAGCCGTCCTGTATTGGGGCCAATGCCGTTGACCGAGATCAGCAGCTTGAACAATTCGCGTTCCTCCTCCTCCCAAAAACCGTAAAGCACTTGTGCGTCTTCTTTTACAATGAAATAGGTCAACAACTTGACCTCCTCGTTCTCATCGGGGAGTGCCGAGAATGTGGCCAAGGAGATGTTGATGTAGTAACCCACACCGCCAGCCGTTTCCACGATGACGTAAGCGGGGTTCTTTTCCATTAACTTTCCTTTGATGTAACTGATCATGACGTTTCAGGTTGTTAAAAAACAGCAGTTGTACGGTCTCGCAGGGATGTCTGTCATACCGGCCGTTTTATACAATATGTTATTATATAGCATCACAAATCGAGTTCGCGTGCTTTTTGTTGGATGAATTCAATGGCCTTCAAATTGCGGGTGGAAACCACGTCGATCCAGCCACTCTCGATGGGATAGACATGCCCTTTTTTGACGGCATTGAGTTGTGTGTAAGGGTATTGCTTGCAAAATGGCCCACAATCCTCCGCGCGGATGATGATAATGTCGGGGTCAGACTTGAAGAGGAATTCGCGGCTCACATTCCAGTTGGCGACGGTTTCGCCGATGTTGCGGCAGCCTGCCAACTCGATGATTTCGTGGATGTGGGATCCTTTTGGCGCGGTGAAGTCGCCGGCATCGCCGAATCCGACCACATAATAGACGCTCTTCTCGTTGCCCTTTTGGGCGGCCTTCTCTTGCTTGAGCTGCGCAACACGTTCGCGCCAATGGGCCGCCTCCTCATTGGCGCGCTCCTGGCACTCCGTGATTTGCCCGATGACCTCGATCATGTCGGCCATGCCCTCGATGTTGGATTCCTCCTTGATGGTGACCACGGGGATGTTCATCCTCTCGATGGCCTCCACATCTTTTTGCGAGACCATGGATCCGATGAGCAGAACATCGGGGTGCTGTTCCAACAGGGACTCCATGTTGATGTTGCGCATGCCGCCCACGGAGGGCAGTTTCGTGGCCTCCGGTGGGTATTGGCAGAAGTCGGAGACGGCCACGAGTTTCTTCTCTGCGCCGATCATGTAAAAGATCTCCGTGATGGCAGGCGAGAGGGAGACGATGCGCTGCGGGGCTGTGTCCAAGGCAACGGCACGCCCGTAGGAGTCGGTCCATTCGAAGAATGCCGAAGACTCGGGCTTTTCTGTCTGCCGGTGGCAACCCGCAAACGACCCCAAGAGCAACATGAGGATAAGGAGAATCTGGAAGAGTCTTTTCACGGGCTACTTCAGGACGATGTTGTTATAGTTCCTGAGACTCTCCAAGATGTTGGTTCTGACATGCACAAAGTCATCGGCGCCGGCAGCCTTGAGATCCTCGATGGCCTCGGCGGGATTACCTGCCACCACGAAGGGAATGTCGGGAAGTTGAGCCTTGCACAGCTTGGCGGCCTCCACACCGAGGGTGGCGTACTCCTCGTCGGAGCTGCAAACCACAATGATATCGGGCTTGGCCTCAACGGTGGCTTTCACGCCCTCCTCCACGGTGGCAAAGCCGGAGGACTCCACAATCTCGTAGCCGGCACAGCCGAAGAAGTTGGTGACGAAGCCGGCGCGGGCCTGGCGCATGGCCAGGTTGCCGAGCTTGAGCAGATAGACTCTCGGGCGGTGGTTCTGGGCAGCGTAACGCTCGGTGGCGATGCGCAACTCCTCGAATGCCATCGCGCCGCGGTAGGTCTTCAGCCCTTCGTCCTCGTCTTTCACCACGCGCTCGATCTTGTCGGCCATCTTCTCGTTGATGTTAGGATAGTTGTTGGTGCCGAGCAGGATGTAGCGACGGGTAGCAATGTCCATGTCGCGTTTTTGGCAACTTGCTTCGATGGCAGCCTGCATGGAGCCGTCGGTGATGACCTTGAGGGCACCGCCGTTTTGCTCAACCTCCTGGAAGAGTTTCCAAGCCTGCTCCGCGATGGAGTTGGTGAGCGTCTCGATATAATAGGAGCCGGCGGCGGGATCCACCACACGGTCGAAGTAAGACTCCTCTTTCAGCAGCACCTGCACGTTGCGGGAGATGCGGCGGGAGAACTCATCGGACTCCTTGTAGGTGACATCGAAGGGCTGCAGCAACAGGGAGTCGGTACCGCCCAAAACAGCGCTCATGCCCTCGGTGGTGCTGCGCAGCATGTTGACGTACGGGTCAAAGGTGGTCTTGTTCCAAGTGGATGCCACAGTGTTGATATGTATGCGATAGGCGCAGGGGCACTCGGGCTTGTATTGCTCCACCATGGTGGACCATAGCAAGCGTGCGGCGCGCAGCTTCGCGATTTCCATGAAATAGTTGGAACCCACGGAGAGCGTCAGCTGGATGCGCGACGCAGCCTTGTCGGGTTTGATGCCATGCTCCGTGCAGAAGGCGATGTACTCGTTGGCCATGGCCAATGTATAGCCTAATTCTTGCACGATGGTGGCGCCGGCGTTGTTCAGCACGATGCCGTTCACGTTGATGAGCTTGAAGTTGGGCATGTGCTCCACCATGCGGAGCAGCTCCACAGCCTGCATCATGTCTTCCTCTTCGCTATGATAGAACTTATTGTGTTTCAGGCGATAAATCAGCGGGTCGAAGTTGATGCTGCCAGAAATCTTTCGACGTTCGTAGCCTTTCCCGTCGATGTAGTCCAAGAAAAGCTCCGTCAGGGCGATATAGTTTTTCACATGGTTGAATTGCACGCCTGTCGCAAGGAGATCCATGCCGCCGAGCAGGGTCTCCAAAGCCTTGGCGTCGGCAATCTCCCGTGCGTTGAAGGCGATGGTGGTGGCGCCGCGCTTCAGGGCGTCCAGCGCGATGGCGTTCGCCTTGGCGGGGTCGGCCTCCTCCACTTCCTGCACGATTTCCCAGTGGTTGTTTTCGGCTTTGGTGCCGCGCGTGTAGGGAAACTCGCCCGGAAGCGAGTCCAAATATTTGAGGTCGCTGAGGTGCTCGGCACGATAGTAAGGTTGCACATTGAAGCCCTCATCGGTGCGCCAAACCAGCTTTTTCTGGTAATCGGCACCCTTTAAATCCTTGTTGATGGTAGCCTCCCATTGCTCCGTGGAGATGGGCGGGAATTCGGTGAATAACTTTTCTTCTGCCATTATAAAACTTGTTTTTAAAAACGGCTGCAAAAGTACAAAAGATTTTCTTACTTTTGCACCTCAATTTAACACTGTTCTTTTGGAAGTAAATTATTCAATAAAAAAGCGATAAATATGGCAAAAGTTCTCATCATCGGTGCCGGCGGCGTGGGTGCCGTCGTGGCACACAAATGCGCTTCCGTGCCGGAAGTTTTCACTGAAATCATGCTCGCCTCCCGCACCAAGTCGAAATGCGACAAGATCGCGGCGGAAATCGGCGGCAACCGCATCCAGACCGCCCAGGTGGATGCCGACAACGTGCCCGAGACCATCAAGCTGCTCGAGGCCTACAAGCCCGACCTGCTCATCAACGTGGCCCTGCCTTATCAGGATCTTCCCCTGATGGACGCTTGTCTCGCCACCAAAACCAACTATATGGACACCGCCAACTACGAGCCGCGCGACAAGGCCAAGTTCGAGTACAGCTGGCAGTGGGCTTACCAGGATCGCTTCAAAGAGGCTGGCATCATGGCCCTCCTCGGCTGCGGCTTCGACCCCGGCGTAACCAGCATCTACACCGCCTACGCCGCCAAACACTACTTCGACGAGATCCACTATCTCGACATCGTCGATTGCAACGCCGGTGACCACGGCAAGGCCTTCGCCACCAACTTCAACCCCGAAATCAACATCCGCGAGATCACCCAGCGCGGCAAGTATTGGGAGAACGGCCAGTGGATTGAAATCGACCCGATGTCCATCCACCGTCCCGTGGAGTACCCCAACATCGGCGAACGCGAGTCCTACCTGCTCTACCACGAGGAGCTGGAGTCGCTGGTGAGAAGCTATCCCACCATCAAGCGCGCCCGCTTCTGGATGACTTTCGGCCAAAAGTACCTCACCGTGCTCAACGTGCTGCAGGAGATCGGTATGACCAGCATCAAGCCCATCAAATACCAGGGCGTTGACATCGTGCCGCTGCAGTTCCTGAAAGCCGTGCTCCCCGAGCCCTCCTCTTTGGGCGAGGGCTACCACGGCCAGACCTCCATCGGCTGTCAGATCAAGGGCGTCAAGGACGGCAAGGAGCGCACCTACTATGTGTATAACAACTGCGACCACGCCGAATGCTTCAAGGAGATTGGCGCACAGGCCGTTTCTTACACCACGGGCGTGCCCGCCATGCTCTGCGCCAAGATGATCCTCACCGGCACCTGGAAGGGCACCGGCGTCTTCAACGTCGAGCAGTTCGACCCCGATCCGTTTATGAAGGAAATCGGCGGCTACGGCCTGCCCTGGCACGAGGTCATCGACCAACCGCTGCCCGTGTACAAAATGGGGAATTAAGAATCAAGGGAGGCTGGCTGAAAACAAATTTATCAGTCAGCCTTCCTTTGTCTAAAACACTCTGGTGAAAAAATACAATGTTTTATAAGCCGTGCTGTCATTGTCGTCTTCCTGATAGTCAACGGCCACCAGTTCCATATACTCGTACGACAGGGAAGCGATGACAAATCCCGGCAACTCTGTGGCACCGGTGTCTGGATTGATGCGACGGAAGATGCTTCCGTTTTTTTTATAGGTGGTGCCATGGCGAAACAGAATACGGGGGTTGGGGGCGTAACCATCGGCATAATCAACCGTCACGTATGCCAAATCCGCAGCATTGTCCACTATGATTTCCACATTGCATTTCCACTGAGGCACAACACATCTCCATTTTGTCGCTTTTTCCTTTTGGCAACCGCTGGATGCCAGGACAAGGATGGAGACAACTGTGAAAAAAAACAGGGTGTGATGAAATGTTTTCATATTGATAGAAGGTTTGGTGTTGGTTGTGATAATAATACAACAGGCTGTCGGTTTGTGCACCGCCCAAAGGACGGCCATTTGTACAATTTTTTTTATGGTATTCTAATAAAATGATAATCTGTTACACAATGTGAATAGCAGTTGCCCCCCTCCAAATAACTAATGGCACTTATGTCCATCGTCTCCTCGGATTGGGATGTGATGAGAAATATAGGATAATACGGTCTATGGGTGGTTCGATCAATATACCGAAGGACTTCTCCTGTCTTCTTCAAAATGGTATTGTCATAAAAAAGAAAATAATAATATAATGATGAATCTGGCGGAACAAAATCTCGATAATCGGCTGACACATAAACATAGTCCGTCTCATTGTCCACGGATATCTCTATAAGACACCCCTCGTAGGGGACGCATCTCCATCTCGTTATTTTTTCCTTTTGGCAACCGCTGGATGCCAGGACAAGGATGGAGACAAATGCGAAAAAAAACAGGGTGTGATGAAATGTTTTCATATTGATACAAAGTTTGGTGTTGGTTGTGATAATAATGAAACAGGCCGTCGGTTGGTGAATAAGACCCGACAGACACCGCCCAAAGGACGGCCATTTGTACAATTCTTTTTATGATACTCTAATAAAATGATAATCTGTTACATAATGAGACCAAATGTCGTAATGTTGTATAAAACTATAGGCTATTATTACCATTGTTTCCTCAGATTGAGATGAGATGACAAACCGGGGAATATCAGTTGTAAAAGTGGTTGGATCCAAATAATGAAGGGTGTTTCCCGTCTTTCTATAGATGGAATTGTCATAAAGAAGAAAATAATAATTTTGTGGGGCAGATCGGTAATCGGCTGTCACATAAACCAAGTCCCTCTCATTGTCCACGGATATCTCTATAAGACACCCCTCGTAGGGAACGCATCTCCATCTCGTTATTTTTTCCTTGCGGCAGCCGCTGGATGCTAGGACAAGGATGGAGACAACTGTGATAAATAGTAAAAGACGCTTGATGTTTTTCATAGTTTTTGTGTTTTGTTTTTATGGAAAATAGACTGAAAAAGGTTCACATCCACCTGCAGGATTGCTATGCCCGCAGATGGCAACGTTTGATGAATTGGTTTTTGCCCAACCACTCCAACTTATGCAACAACACTAATGGTGCGGGCGAGGGGTTAGGCTGTACAGAAACATAATTCGGGTTTGTTTTCATTTTTTGGTTATTTTCATAGTTGCCGGGGCAAAGATAAAAAAAACTATCCGCTCGGTCGTTTTTTTTAAAACACCCTGGTGAAATAATATAGCGTAATATAGGGTGTGTCGTCATAGTCGTCTTCCCGATAGTCAACGGCCACTAAGTTCATATATCCGTATGACTGGAAGGTGATTATAAATCCCGGAGAATCAAATGCGCTGGTGGCTGGATTGATACGGCGAAGGGCCTCCTCAATTATTTTATAGGTGGTGTTATGGTGAAACAGAATACAGGGGTTGGGGGCGTAACCTTCGGCGTAATCCACCGTCACGTGCGCCAAGTCTGCCGCATTGTCCACGGATATCTCTATAAGACACCCCTCGTAGGGAACGCATCTCCATCTCGTTATTTTTTCCTTGCGGCAGCCGCTGAATACCAAGAGAAGGATGGAGACAACTGTGATAAATAATAAAAGACGCTTGATGTTTCTCATAGATTTTGTGTTTTGTTTTTATGGAAAATAGACTGAAAAAACTCACATCCACCTGCAGGATTGCTATGCCCGCAGGTGGCGACGTTTGATGAATTGGTTTTTGCCCAACCACTCCAACTTATGCAACAACACTAATGGTGCGGGCGAGGGGTTAGGCTGTAAAGAAACATAATTCGGGTTTGTTTTCATTTTTTGGTTATTTTCATAGTTGTCGGGGCAAAGGTAAAAAAAAATCATTTGCAATCAATATCCATTAATCATTTTCTCGTTTCCTGCTCAAAAAATTGTATTGCAGCAGATGAAGGGAATCGGCGGATACGGCCTGCCTTGGCACGAGGTCATCGACCAACCGCTTCCCGTGTACAAAGTTGAGAGTTAAGAGTTAAAAGTTAAGAGTAAATAATAAAAAAGCCTCGCTTTGGATCTCCAAGGCGGGGCTTTTCGTATAATGACAGTCATTTTTGTCCGTGATGCGGTACACTGTTTGTTGTACCATTAATCAATCCATCACCCTCCACAATAACAACGAAAAAAACGCCGTTGTAAAACGGTTGTTCGTATATCGCTCCCTATGAAAAAGATCTTGCAGTTTCTTCATAAGCACAGTGACAAGAATTGGCATTACAAATAAAAGCGTGCGGAAACAACCGTGTAATCGAAAATAATGTATCTTTGCCGATTGAAAAATGTAACTATGGAAGTTGTTGACACAAAAAATGTTATTGATCTTATCCGAAAGACTGTACTGTCGGTGGATCCTACCGCGCGGATCTTATTGTACGGTTCGCGAGCCAACGGGACTGCTCGTCAGGATTCGGACTGGGATATTATTGTGTTGGTCAACGATCCTGATATGAATTTTGATGCACGAAGCGACATTTCTTACGACTTATGGTGGAGAGGGCTCCAGATTGGAGAGGAGATCAACGCTTTTACATATAGTACCAAACAATGGGAAACGGCACCGCCTTCCTTATTTAAATTTAATGTCTTAAAAGAACATATCGAACTATGAGTTTGTCTGATGAAGAAAGAGTTGCGGTAGTGAATTACCGTATTGAAAAAGCACAAAATGCCTTTAATGAAGCGGAAAAGGTGTCGGCAATTGGGTTATGGAACATTGCGGCCAATCGTTTATATTACGCTCTATTTTATGCTTCTACGGCAATTTTGATTAAGAAAGGATTGTCTGCCCACACTCATACGGGCGTGATTGCTATGATAAGCCTTCATCTTGTACAACAAAGTTTATTGTCAACAGAAGACATCCGACTGATCAGAAAATTATTCTCATTACGACAAGAAGGCGATTATGAAGACTTTGTGGATGTTACCGAAGAAGAAATCCAACAGTATTTGCCGATGGTGAAAGCATTGTTGGATAAGATGATTAATATTTGTAAGGAATTGTAGGTTAAACTCAGTTTTGCGGCATTTTTCTGGAATTATTGTGTATTTTTGCACCTACGTTTCCAACCCGGTAAAGGTTACATTGGAATATTCATTAATTAACACAAATACATTGTCTATGAAAAAAACTTTTCTGCTTACACTGCTTGTGGGGTTGATGTCGATAGGCACCACGATGGCCTGCACCAACTTCATTGTCACGAAAGGCGCCAGCAGGGACGGTTCCTGCTTCATCACCTACGCCGCCGACTCGCACCAACTTTACGGTGAACTTTACTACCGCCCGGCCAAGGACTATCCCGCCGGCACCATGATGGATGTCATCGAGTGGGACACGGGCAAGCTGCTCGGCCAGATCCCGCAGGTGGCGCACACCTACTCTGTCGTTGGCAACATGAACGAGTGGCAGCTGGCCATCGGCGAGACCACCTACGGCGGCATCAAGGAACTGGAACAGGGCCAGGGGATGATCGACTACGGCTCCCTGATTTACATTGCCCTGCAGCGCGCCAAGAACGCCCGCGAGGCCATCAAGGTCATCGCAGAGCTGATGGACACCTACGGCTACGCCTCCGAGGGCGAGTCCTTCTCCATCGTCGATCCCGAGGAGGCCTGGATTATGGAGCTCATCGGCAAGGGCGAGAAGATGCTCGATGCCAAGGGCAAGGTGGTCAAAGGCTGGAGCAACGGCGCCGTATGGGTGGCCCGCCGCATCCCCGACGGCTACGTCTGCGGACACGCCAACCAGTCGCGCATCACCACCTTCCCGCTGCGCGACGGCAAGACCTCCATCACCAGCAAGGAACTCGACAAGATCTTCCTGCCCGGCATCGAGACCGTCTATTCCTACGACGTCATCTCCTTCGCCAGACTGAAAGGGCTCTATCCCGCCGATCCCAAAAAGGCCCCGGATGCAGAGTTCAGCTTCTGCGACACCTACGCGCCCGTCGATTTCGGCGCCGCCCGCGGCTGCGAAGCCCGCGTGTGGGCCTTCTTCAACCGCTGCAACCCCGCCGAGATGGCCCAATACGAAGACTACGCCCGCGGCGACAACCTCAAGCACCGCTTCCCCTTGTGGATCAAACCCGCCGACAAGAACAAAATCGATGTCCGCTTCATGATGGCCGCCATGCGCGACCATTACGAGGGCACCTCCATGGACATGACCAAGGACCTCGGCGCCGGCCCTTACCAGTGCCCCTATCGTTGGCGCCCCATGAACTGGAGCTACAACGGCAAGGAGTACATCCACGAGCGTGCCACCGCCACCCAGCAGACCGGCTTCTCCTTCGTGGCCCAGTGCCGCAACTGGCTGCCCAACATGCTCGGCGGCATCTTCTGGTTCAGCGTCGATGACGCCGCCAGCAGCTGCTATGTGCCCATGTTCTGCGGCATCACCAAGATCCCGCACGAATATGAGCAGGGCAACGGCTCCATGGTCGAGTACTCCCCCACCGCCGCATTCTGGACCTTCACCAAGGTCAGCAACTTCGTCTATAGCCGCTATAACGACATGATCAAGCACGTCAACGAGAAACAGAACAGCTTCGAGGGACGTTTTGTGAAAGAGATTGCAGACATGGACCGCACCTTGGCCACTCTTTATAACTCCAATCCCGATTTGGTGCGTCAGAAGTTGAACGACTATTCCGTGCAATCCGCCGAGGAGGTGTGCAAAACCTGGAACGACCTGTTCATCTACCTGCTTGTGAAATACAACGACGGCAACGTCAAGAAGGAGGAAAACGGCAAGTTCAAAGTCACCGACACCAAGATTCCGCAATGTGAATTCCCCGACCAACCCGAATATCCGCAATACTGGTACAAGATGATTGTGGATGACTGCGGCAAGAACATCGAAGCGAAATAGCACGTGTGTGACCACCAAAAAAAGCGACCCGGAAAGGTCGCTTTTTTATGTCATTAGTTGCAAAGATAATTTAGAACTGTCCTAAAAAGGGGATGTTTACAGATGCTCTCGAATGTCGAAGGGACATTTTAGAATGCGCCAGGCTCGTCCGACAAGCCACGTCAGAACGGCTTTTCAAAAGACAGGAAAACGCCGAGTCTCAGATTGTCCTCAGTCTTCCGATGAGCGATGGCGACTACTCGTTTTCCTACTTGATTAATGGGACAAAACAGGGACAAAGGTCACCCATATATAAAATGGGGAAATAGACAACGATGAATCTTTTATTTCCATGTTGTTTAGGGTTGAGTAGCAGAGGTCGATATTGCATAAAAGTGATTTAAAATATTCAACAAACAAATTACATCCTTCGATTGATTTATCGCCATAGGATCTGAAAATTTCTTTGTCATTGTTTATGAAACCTGTAACTTTGATATTTTTGATAATAATAGAATCCGAAAGGGTTGTATGATTAAGAGATATATCTGCAAGTAAATCAAATTTGACATAAGTGGTATCATTTATGAAATCACAGGGATAGTATTTATCCCAACATATTACTACCTTAAAGATTGGATTGTCGAAGTCCACAACGTAAGCACAACCACTTGAATCCCTAAAAGTAGTATAATAATTATTATCATCAATCCTGATTATAGGATAGCTTTGAGAATAACATTTCCCAAGACTGGCAGTTAGTAGTACTGATGCAAATAATATCGTGATAAATGTTCTCATGTCCTATTTGTTTTTTAATTCTCCGTAGAGGTCAGTTTGTCCATCAATTTTCTCAGGGAGATTTCTGTAGCCTCCAAAACGCTCAAAACTTGAAAAAAGGTCTTCCAACTGTCTCATATTAATATCCGTATAGGAACCAGACAGCATTTGTCAACATTATATCTAAAAAGGTCTGCGGCTATTCCCTTCTCTGTTACATGTAATTGAGGCATGCAAACAGCCGTTATTAATCGAACTTGGCTGGTTACATCATCTGAAAATAGTCGAGCCTGCAATTCGTTATGTTGAGAAGCGTCACCTTGTTTTTTTTGATCTTGGTAACCATGAAACATTTCATGTGCAAGAAGTCCCACATCTGAATTTGCCCCGTTTAAGTATATCGTTCCACCAGTTTTATTACCATCAGGCACATATTCTCCACCAGCTAATCCTGATGGGCATGCTTCTGAAGACACGCAATACCACACACCTTCTTTATTCATATAATCAATGACATCTTTACCTTCTTTTGTTCTGTAAATATTGTTCATAGCATTCCATTTATTTCTTGTACTTTGTTGGGCATCTTTTGGACAGTTTTGTCCCGGATAGTACTTGTAGCCATCAATATCCCACTCTTCCCCATCCGGATCCACCAGCTTCACCGGGTTGTTCGCGCAGTACACATACGGGCTCAGAGAAGGATATTTGTCACTCATCGGATCCACGCTGAGCCAGATGCTCAAATCACTACTGTAATACCTTGCTCCAAAGTAAGATAGACCTGTTTCCGCGTCGCGTTCCTTTGCGGAGAAGGTGTAAAGCGCGGATATATTTTCAAAACATTGATTTACAATGCTTTCTGTCGTATCAAAAGACACACTCCAAGAACTGCAAGATAGGGTCCTATTGCAGGCATTTTCTGTGTAATATGCCATGTATCTGCCATTATTCATGCGGCAAAGCTACGAAAAATTATAATATGGTCCAATCTTTCAAATCTCAAGTCGTGTCACTGAAAACAATATAGGTGTATTCACCATGCTATGCACCAATAAATAATATAAGAGCCGTTAATCGCCACACCGCTTCTATACCCATGCTGCAGTTTTCCAGAAAGCCAAGACCTGTACACACACCATTTGTCTGGTAACACGCATTCTGAACCAGTTTTTAGCACATACAATTCAAAATCTTCTGATAATCCACAAAATGTTCCTCCACTCCATTTATCTTGCCAATCAAATTCCTCTTTAAAATTAGGCACAAGGAATGTTTCATCTGCATTGTCGTAAATGGAATCTAATGTTAATTTACTTTTTTCATCCGCATCTAAAACTTCGTCAAATTCCCACAACATTGGAATGGCATTGGCGGCCGTCATCTTATATGCAGCCAGCTCCGCATAATATTTTTTTAATGCGGTTGATTCTTTATTTGTATGTTTGATTCTATACACCTTGATCAGCGTCGGATAACTATTAAAACTAATTTCCACTGGTAAATCTATGAGATCTCGCTGATCCGAATTACCAGAAAAACTTCTGGTCACGCAAGTTTTTTCCCAAGCCAGCATTTGTCGTTCTTTACTACCACGATTGGGGAAAAACAATCGAATAGAATCCGGTATAGGGGAATATCTATCATGATTATATTCAGCATCAGAGGAGCAGGAAAATAGCAAAAAAGAAAGAAATACAAAACAAAAGAATTTAATTTTCATCGCTTTATGCTTTTAAAAAGGGTTGGTACAATCGACTTGACAAGATGGCTGATATTTTCACCCAAATTTCTCATTTCCTCTTTCGGAGATTTATTATAATCATATAATCTTAATTCTGTTCTTGTGGTTATGCTTACACAAGATCCGGGGTTGTCTTTGTATGGAGTTGCTTTTAGTATAGTATAGTTCCCTTTTGATCCTTTCAATGCATATACTGATGTGTGAATTTTTTCATAAGAATCATAATGTGTTGTGTTATATCGAGGTGTGCCATCCGCTTCCGTAATCATATTTGTAACATCTTTAGAAACAACACTGGCCAGTTTTGGTTTAAAACTATATCCCATTTCTGACATGAATTGTTTTGCATTATCGCCTTCAAAAAGTGCTGTCTCAACCCCTTCCTGGTCACTTTTGACAAAAGAGGCTTTGTCAAAATGATCAACCATCGTAAGTTGGGTTGGCGATGAGCCAAACATATTATCCTCTCCCATCCACTTCCATCCCTTGCCTTCAATATGAGAAACATCCTCTTTGGAAAGGTACTTGCTATAATACACGTCCCCTGTTAATTCATTCTCAAACCAGTCCTTCCCATCCGGATCCACCAACTTCACCGGGTTATCCGCGCAATACACATACGGGCTGAGAGACGGATATTTGTCACTCATCGGATCGACGCTGAGCCAGATGCTCAAATCGCTACTATAATAGCGTGAACCAAAGTAAGATAGACCTGTTTCCACGTCGCGTTCTTTTGCGGAGAAGGTGTAAGACGAGTGAACAGTGATCAGTGAAGAGTGATCAGTATGGGAGTGGGTGACGGAGTATGTCACAGGAAACCCATCCCCATCAGGGGATGCATATATGCAGCTGAGGGCGTTCCCGTATGCTAATCTC
>JAFPXF010000078.1 GCA_017394765.1 Bacteroidales bacterium
ACCTACCTGAACTACGACTGGCGCATACAGTCGATGATATACACAACGAACTGGATAGAGCGCCTGCAGAAGGACTTTCGCCGCGTGACGCGTATGCGGGGTGCGATGCCCAACGAGGAGTCAGTGCTGTTGCTGATGGGGAAGACCGCGATGGACAAGAAATCCTATCGCAGGCAGGTGCCCAGGATAGATGCCGACGGCACGCTTTTCCCCGCTGAAAAACCGCCATTCGACAGCTGGCCGCGGCCAGCTGTCGAATGAACCGAAAAAAGACTATTTTTGCACGACTATAAAGTTCATCGAAAAACCAACCCAGACACACTGGATGAAACACTACCCTTCCTTGAGCAGTACCTGCAGAGAAAAAAGCTCTGTAGCCGGGGGATGTCCGCTGCACCCCCTGTGACAAAGCGATTGGTAATTAGTTGCGGGGTAACACTGAAGAAGTGACCACCCATTCGTGACGGGGCATCACAAAAAAGGAGGTTTTGGTGGCTTTCACAGCCCCATTCCGTATCAGATCGGCTTCCACCAGTTCGTAATAGCTGCCACGGTGAAGGGTCGCCACCTTCACGGCCCCGTCGGAGGGCACTGTCACAGTCTTGCTCCCCGTCTCCATCAATTCGGGAGGATGAATTGCTGACAAGAGCCGCCAGTCCACCCGACAGGTCACCTCTGCAAGGGAGTCGTTGACCACAAAGAGTTCCATCGTAGTGTCGTTGACGTGCCGCACGGCGAGGGCCACGTTGGCGTAGGCCTCCTTGAGGCGGTGGTGCAGTAGTTTCCATCGGCCCGTGCAGTCGATGCTGCTCCAGGAAGCCACGGGCCAGCAGTCGTTGAGCTGCCAATAGAGCGTGCCCCGGCAACGCTCGCGGTCGATGCGGTGCGCGTCGATGGCCTGCACGATGCCTTCGGCCTGCACCCATTGGCTGACACGGGCGAACTCGGCCAGGTCGTCGGTCTCCGTATAGCCCATCTCCTGCATCGCCTTGCGGATGATCTCCACCCCGCGGCCATGCTTCTGGTGGTTTTTCATCGAAGGAGAGGAAAGATTCCGTTCGCCTTCATCCACATATTGTTCCCAAAGCGCATATTCCGGATAGGATTGGAAGCCGTATTCGGTCATGAAACGGCCGGTCTTCTCGGGCCACACCGTAAAGGGCAGTTCTCCCCACCAGACGCCCCAGTAGTGGGAGCAGCCGTGGGTACAGCACTCCTTGTGCCCCCACCCGTAGGTGGGAGACGAGGAAATATAGGGAGTCGTAAGGCTCAAATTGTCTATCGTTTCAGGCAATATCTTTTCAAAAAGCTGATGAAAATCGGCATACAATCGCCCATTCACCTCTTCAGACCATTGCAGGGCGGTTTGCCAGCCCCAGTCTTCAAGGCCATTGTGTACCTCGTTGTTGCCGCACCAGATGGCGATGCAGGGATGGTTGCGCAGGCGCGTGACCTGCTCCACAGCCTCCTGCTTCGCATTTTTCAGGAAGGCGTCGTCACCAGGATAGGGGTTGCAGGCATACATGAAGTCCTGCCACACCAACAGCCCGAACTGGTCGCAATAGTTGTAGAAGGCATCGTCCTCGTAGATGCCGCCGCCCCACACGCGCACCATATTCATATTGACCGCCTGGCAGTCGTGCAGCAGCTGGTAATACATATCGTTGCCCTCGGGACGGGCCATTATGCCGGGATAAGAGGAGGCGGGAATCCAGTTGGCGCCCCGCATAAAGCAGGGATGGCCGTTGACTTCAAAGGCAAACGATTCGCCAATGGCATCCTTCTCCCGTTTTAGCCTTATCGTGCGCAAGCCGTGGGCCACGGGCGCGCACTCATATTGGTGCTTTCCATCCTGCAACCTGACCGTATAGTAGTACAGATGGGGCTCACCCATCCCGTTGGGCCACCAAAGCTTCGGTTCTTTAATATCCACGGGCAGATAAAACTCATTCTTTCCTGGCTTCATCCTCACCTTTTGCTTCACGGAGATATTGGCGCCATCGACATCGTTGACCTCCACCACAAGGGTCGCCTTCCGGACTTTGTCGGATTGCACCGTCACGCAGACCGTGGTTCCCCACACGCCAGGTTCTTCCTGCACCGGGCGACCGTCGCGCACATATACATCTTCCACCCTATAATCGCTATAGCTGCGGATATAGACATTCTTCCAGATGCCGCAGGTAATCAGCTTCGGGCCCCAGTCCCAGCCCGACTCGTACTGGGCCTTGCGGGAGAAGACGCGGCTGTCGGGCAGCCGGTACGGAAGTGCCTCCGCCGCCGCACGCTCGATGGGCACGGATGGCAGGAAGCGCACAACCAGCTCGTTGTCCTTGTCGCGCAAGCCGTCGGGAAGGTCGAAGATCCAGCGGCGGAACATATTGTCGGGGCGTGCGGTGCCGTCGGTGGCGGACAGTCGCTGGCCGTTGAGGAAAACCTCCGCGTAGGTGTCGAGTCCTTCGAACACCAACTGCCGATGGTCGAAGTCGCGGCTGCCGGCGCAATCCTTGTCAAAGAGCAACCGGTAGCTCCAGACACTGTCGGCCACCCACAGCACAGAATCCTCGTTCGTGCCGTAGTAAGGGTCGGGGATCAGATGGTTGCGCAAGAAGTCATCGTGGATGTTGCCGGGCACGGTGGCGGGATACCACTTGCCCTGGAATTCAAACTCCCAGCTGTTGCTGATGCAGCCGAACTTGGAGTTCAGATAACGCACCTCCTCGGTGGGTGCCAACCGTTCCGCACGTTTACATGCAGAAAAAAACAAAGGTACTAACAGGAGCAGGAGCACCCACGGCGCAAAGCGGCGATTGACCATGGCAAACTAATTTTTGGCAATGGATGTATTCGGAATCAGGGATTTACCAGTGGCAGAAAAATAGGGAGCCAACAACTCGTAAGGGATGATGCAGGAGGGCTGGCCTGCGGCATACGGGGCAATTTCATAAAGTTGATAGGTAAACTCCACACCCTCCTCCAAAAAACAGGGGGAAGTTTCAGGCAATGGGAAATAATTCTGCATCTCCTCGAAGATCATTTCGTTCAAAGCATTCTCATCCGCCGCTTCAAAATACTGTTCTTGGATGGCATTTTTAATGAGATTGCGAAGATTGTCCATCCGATCTGACTGGAAAACATTCCAGTCCATGCGGCGTCCGTCGATTTTGCGGAAAGTTTGTCCCGCGGTGCCGTGCATGCCGTGCGCTCCGCCGCTGAATGTCTCGTATGTATGGGTATATGTCACCAGAAGGTCGGTTTCGTAAGTCTTTGCAAAACGGTTGTAGTCGTACCAGGCCATGCCTTCTCTGACATTTTCAGGAGCATCGAACTCCTTGAGTTCATTTTGCAAGTCCTTATTGGTCGTTTTAACGTAATACTGGAGCATATCTTGTCCGTCGGCCAAGCTGCCCGTGTAGGTGCCGCCCAACGTTTCGGAGATCCACTCGCGAATGCTGTTCACCACGAGCGGGCTGCCGTAGGTGGGGAAATCAGCTTTTATGCGGACACCGCTGCCCACGCCATTGACCGAGACGGAATCCGCGAAGGAGAGTGAGACCGTGCGCACATTGGCGGGTGCCTCCTTCTGAAGCGAGGCCTCCAGATTCTTGGTGCTACAGCCTGCGAACGACATGGCGATCACGGCAAAACAAATGACAATCAACACATTGAAATTCAAAATCTTTTTCATATTCTTGTTTTTTTGATTCTTTTTCGAGGTGGCAAATGTACATAAATTTCGAATATACACAGGCACATGAAATTGCCGTATGCAGAGACGTGCTCTGGCGCGTCTCTGCAAATAACAGAGGAATGACCTGAAAAAAGGTCGTGATATCCACAATCCGACGGTGGAAAAAAAAACGACATTGACCGCCCAACCATGGAAAAAGCGTGTTACCTTTGCATAAAATTCGCAGAACGAAGAAAACATCATTCAAAAATTTAAAAACCAACCTATTAAACAACAGAATGGCAGACAAGAACGACATGCTTGCAGACAAAATCCTTTCCTCCATAGAGTCCGACATACTCACAGGAATCCAAACCGACATGGCAGAAGAAGAGGCTCCCCTCACAGAGAACTACCCACAACCGGACGCCTCCTATTCCCACAAGGACACTCTCACGCTCGAAGTTGATGGAGCGCCCGTCACCAGACGCCTCAACGACTGGGTGCGTTATGATCCTGTGACCTTGCACAAGGCGATGGGCAGTGTACCCTTCCTCATCGCCCGCGATGACTACCGCATCCTGATGAGCACCCTGCGCGCCAACAACATCGAGTACTATCGCAGAGCGGTCGGTCTGGACATTTTAGTGGACATCACGGGAAAAGGTCAGGAGGTCGCTGCAAAAAGTCTCTACAGTTACGAGCCCACAAAGTTCTACAAATGGTGGTCTTCCCATGAGAACAAAGTCTATATGACCACCCGCGAGAAAATTCAACTGTTTCTGAAAGTGGAATCCATCAAATCCGGCACTTTGCTGAAAAAGCACGTTGAGTTGATGAACAATCTGCGCATGGCTTCTAAAAAGCAGGACTAAAAACCCTGCTTTTTTATTACATTTTCCAGCACTTCCGCAAAATATTCGTTGTCCTTTTTCGTATAACGTCGTTGGGTGAACACCTGCGCCAAGTTCTCCAATTGATTCTCCTCGAGAATCTGACGCGTCTCTTCTGACGATTCCTTCTCTCCGTAGATACGGTTGACGGTGTTTTCATCGTAATCATGATAAGTCTCCCGGTGGACCATGGCCTCCACGGGCAGTTTCTGCGTCAGGGCGGGCCGTGCTGCGGGATATCCCATCGTAATGCAGGCTACCGGCACCACATGGCGCGGAAGTTCCAAAACTTCGACGAACTTGTCCACATTGTACGTGATGGTGCCCAACCAACAGAAGCCAAGCCCGAGCGACTCGGCGGCCACACAGGCATTTTGCGCCGCGATGAGGGCATCTGTGACCGCCCAGTGATAGCTCTGCAGGTTGCTGTAGGCCTCGGTCTCGGCCTGCCGGAACTCACAATAGCGATTGAAGCGGTGAAAATCGGCACAGAAGGTCAGAATCAGCGGAGCCTGTGTCGCCATGGGTTGGTTGAAATGAAACGGGGCCATCTTTCTTTTCATCTCGTCATCCTGGGTGACGATGATGCTGAAGAGTTGCATGTTGCCCATCGTGGAACCGCTGCATGCCGCACGCAAGATTTGCCGAAGCGTCTCCTCCGCAACAGGTTGATCCGTATATTGCCGAATACTGACGTGATTATAAAGCGTTTGCAAAGTGTCGTTCATATTTCTCAAGGTTAAATTTCACGACTGCAAAAGTATCAAAAAAAACAGCTCCCTCCCCTATTCGAACACAATGTAATGACGCAATTTCTCCATCAGTTCAGGATATGCATGGGTTATCTGCTGCAATTGTTCAAAAGAATCGATTTTTCCATGCTTTTCCCTAAAATTCAATATGGTTTTGGCAAGATAGGCATCAAAGTAAGGATGCGAAACCAGTTCCTTGTATGATGCCGTATTGATATTGATCTTGCGCACATCGCCGGGACGAAGCGTGAAATATTTGGCGACATGCTCCATGTCCATGTCTTGCAAGACATACACTTCCCGAATTTGTTCCAATGAGTAAAAACCACCCAGCCTGTCACGATACTCCACCAAACGGGCAGCCCGTTTGCTGCCAAAAAGGGGCACTACCACAATGTCGTCCGTGTCACATCGGTTGATGTCGATTCTGACAATGTCGTACAAAGGTTTCCGGGCATCAACTGCCCGTTTGCGGGTCGTGTCCGGCGGAGCACTCCAGTCCGGGTGCCAACGTGCGGCTTTCGTCTTAGCCAATGAATCGCTCAGGAGAGCCTGCTGCTGGTTGAACGATTCAAACTGCGCCGCATAGACGCCCAACTCCATCTGCGGCAACCGTTGTCGATCATACAGATAATAAAAAAGATAGCCAGCCATCGTGAAAGCCAACAGCGCCAATGCCGCCACCCACTCCCCTCTCGTGAAATTGATATTGTTTTTCATGGCGCAAAAATACAAAATATTCCGAATATTTTATAATATATTCAGAATATTTTTTAAATATTTTTACAAACAAACTATCGGATAATGGTAAGAGAGCCGTTGTAGTTGACGGTCTTGGCCTTGCCCTTGTAGTAGAAGCTGTAGTAATAGACCCCGTCGGAGAGACCGCTGCCATCGAAGAACTGGCTGCCTCGCGTCACTTGGCCGCCCTTGGCGAATGTGTCGTAATTGCGGGCTTCATAAACCTTCTTGCCCCACCGGTCGTAAATAAAGAGTGTATTGTTCCTGAAACCGTCGGGATCTTCGAGGTTCACGTTTGTGTTCAGATTTTCAATAGCAAACACGTCGTTCAGGCCATCGCCATTCGGGGTGATGACATTCGGGAAGACGAGATCCTGTTCAATGGTGACGGTGTGCGCGATCTCGCTATAGCAGCCCGCATCGGTCTGAATGCGCAAGACGACATCATAGTCGCCCCATTCACTGTAGGTATGCGTTGGGGAGAAGGAGGAACTGTCAACCTCCCCATCGTCAAAATCCCAAATGACATGATTGAATTCCAATCCTTGTAGTGTCGTGTCGGTATAGCTTTGGAACTGCACGACGCCTCCGCTTTCAGCCATGAGCGAGATCTCCGGGGTCGCCGAAAACTCAGCCAGGGGCTGCATGTCCGCTTCTATGGAATTCCACATGAAAACGGAATCCACACAGCCATGTTGTGTGGTCACTTTGTAATAAAGCGTATAAATTCCAGGATCAAGGATATTGAATCTGGGCTCGGCATCAGCTGTGGACTGCACGACCAAGCCATTCTGGTCAAAGATGAGCCACTCGTGTTCGAGGTCGGCAGGGGTCGTTCTGTTTGTGACAGCCATACTGAGTGGCACGCATCCTTTCATAGGTTCGAGGTCAAAGTCAATTCGCGGATTCTCGACCGAAATGATACGTATGGTATCGCGCCCGTGGCAAATCATAGATCCATCGGCAACGGCTGTGGCCATATCGACAAAATAGTCGCCATCCGCCAGCACGAAAATGGATCGAGTCGTGTCGCCCGTATTCCAATGGATGGTCGCACCGTTAGGCACAGAATCCAAGGTGAGCGTAATCATGTCACCGTAGCAAAGGAAGAGGTCGTCTCCCAAATCGGGGCGAGGGCTCTCCACGACCTCAACAGGCATCAGGGTGTCATAAACACAGCCATATTCGTCAACCACGCGGATAGTGTAATTGACCATGCCAGTTTGATCAAAGGAGACATGAGTGCCGTGTGCGCCAGGTCCGAGGACCTCGTATGAGACGGGATAGACTTCATAGTACCATGTATCGGGGAGAAGCGTGGAGTCGAGGGCCATTTCCCACTCGGTGATATAACCATTGTCGCCGCTCCACCCGTCAATCACCGTGATGGCCCACACACCGTTGAGGGGGCATCCGATAAGGTTGGAGAAGGGTTGGTCGGGGTGATACAGGTGGGTCATATTGACCGTATTGGTAGAGTCCACGATGCCATTATGGATGTTGGACATATCATACACATGGCCGGAGCCCGGAGCATAGGTGTAGCCGTATGCGGGATCGGTGTTATTGGACCAGCAATAGTTCCATGGCGTGCCGATTTCATTCTTTTCAGGATCGCACTTATAGTCTGCATTGTTGGCATATCCGATAACTCCGAAATGAGCGGCAGGATAGATATTGGAGGTTTGCAACCATCCCCACGGCAAGGGAATAGAGCCGGCGCAGGAAGCGGATCCCGACGAGCCATACTTATTCATAATCTTGACTGTCTGGCCGTTGGGACAAGTAAGCGCAATATAGATGTCACCGATATAGGAGTGTTCCATTTTGACTCGCAGGTAAAGGATGTCATCCGCACTGGTAATAGTGGCCATCGGGGCGAAAGCGTTGAAAATCACGGGCGACTGGTAAGCGCAACCGCCGCCACAGTTGACACCGTCGGGCAGAAAGATGGTGTCCGACACGTTCAAAACGGCCAATTGCTCACTGTAAACGGAGTCCAGTTTCACCATACCGTCGTCATAATAGCTGAAGGTCACATCCATTTCCAGGCCACTGCAGACCGGCGAAGGGTTGGCGAACCTCTCCACCGGTGTACGCGAGGTGCGCACTCTGAAGGAGATGGGCATGGTGGACATGCAGCCGCCTATGTCCGTCGCATTGATCAAGACATCATATCCGCGGCCCGCCATAAAATGATAGTCAATACCGCTCAAGCCCATACTGTCGATCTGTTCCAATCCCATATCCCAGATAAAGTGGGATGTTGCGTCGGATTGGTGGTAGCTGAAGTCGTTGTCGGGATAAATGCCGCGAACAGCCAAATGAATGGTGTCATAGGAGCAGACATTGATATAATAATAGCCGTCGTTTGCCAAAGCGGGCACATGGGAGCAAGCGGCCGAATCCAAGGCAAGCCGCACCCGCTGGCAGGGTGCCGTGCAGCTGGTTTCTATCATGAAGCCATTCCCGTTCGCACTGCCATTGGAGACAAAGCGCAGCGTAATGGCGCCGGAAGAGTTGGTGATGGTAGCCGTATAGATGATGCTGGTGCTGGCATACGGCGTGGTCATCGCATCGTTGATCATGCCCAGCAAGGGTGAATTAACATTAGGGCCATCGTAGATGTAGAGCGTATCAGAGGGATCAATGTTGAGGTTGGAGAGTGCGATGGCTATCTGCACACTGCCCGCGGAAGGATTGTCCGATGTTATGGTCAAGACATCATTCCTGTTGGCGCCATAGTCGCCGCTAATACCGCCATTGTCATACACAATGAAGTTACAGCCTGTAATCGACCCCACAGAACCCATATTCACGGGAGTCTGCGCCATGCCCATCGATAGCGACAGAAAAACTGCCATCACAAAGGATAGAACTTTCTTCATTTTCATTTTGGTTTATGTTTTCATTATTTCCGACGGGCCCAACCCTACAAATCGCCGCACACAGATTTCATCAAATCAAGCGCGCAAATATACACAATATTTGCTTTGTTGTAACATGATTTCAAAAAAAATTGGCGTGTCGGAAGGAATCTGGCAGAGAAACGAGATTCATCCTCAACACGCCAACCTATCAGGCAAAGGATTTTTTCTATCGGATGATGGTCAAGGAGCCGTTGTAGTTGACAGTCTTGGCCTTGCCCTTGTAGTAGAAACTGTAGTAATAGACACCGTCAGCGAGGCCGCTGCCGTCGAAGAACTGACTGCCGCGCATCACCTGGCCGCCCTTGGCGAACGTGTCGTAGTTGTGCGCCTCATACACTTTCTTGCCCCAGCGGTCGTAAATGAACAGCTTGTTGTTGCGGTACTTGTCAGGGTCCTCCACATTGATGCTCGTGTTCAGGTTC
>JAFPXF010000014.1 GCA_017394765.1 Bacteroidales bacterium
AACTACATGGCGTTCAACGCCCTGAAGGAGGCCCTGTCGGGCTATCTTTACGGCCATGCCGACTGGCCTTCCGCCACGGGGACGCAAATCGCGGAACTGCAGCGCATCGCCGATGCCAACACGGGCCGCTCCTCGGTGATGGCCCGCGGCGTGCTCTGCTTCTTCTTCGGAATCTGCGAGGAGGAGGACTTCACCGTGATGGGGGATCCCCGTCATTTCGCCGCTACCGGGGAAAATGACATTTCATCTCATCATCAGGATGTGTCGATGAAACTCTACCCCAACCCCGCCACCAACACCCTCCATGTGGAGTTTGAGGGCCTCGACGACCCGCAGGGCACCATTACCGTCGCTGACATCACCAGCATGGTGGTGCAATATGTGGAAACGTCACAACGTGGCGTCACCATCGACGTTTCTCACCTCACCCCGGGCCTCTATGTGGTCAGTTTCCGCAATAAGAACGGCGTGGCGGTGAGGAAGTTTGTGAAAATGTAAACAATATTCTGTAAATTTGCAGCGTCATATCTCCAGACTCTGTTCAACGGACCTCGCAGGGTCTGGAGGTGTGGTGGGGAAAAAGAGAAAAATTAGAGTTCTTAAATAATTAATAACAAATATTAAGAATTATGAAAAGGAGATTTTTACCATTAACAGTTTTCGTGCTGCTGTGTTGCAGCGGTGCTGTGCGCGGACAGGAGGACTATCAGTACAGATCTTTCGAGACGGGCGCGGTATGGTCGGTGAACAATTTCAAATTCGGTTCTTTCGGAGACACCGTCATCGGGGACCGGGAGTATGTCAAACTATACAGGCAGGAGAGCGATCAGAATTTCTCTTTCGACCTCTCGCAGGCGACCTACTGGGGTGCTTTCCGTAATGACACTGCGGGGAAAAAGGTTTACTTTGCCATTCCTGCAGGAGTACACATCTATACAATGAATCCTGTCTCTTCATACGTGACGGAGTCTGACACGGAGTTGCTGTTTTATGATTTCTCAATGGCCTTGGGCGACACTGTGACTTGCCATTTCTTTGAGGAGGAGAATCTGAACGTGATCTGCACAAAAGTGAGCAGGGTAAGTTTCGGAAGCATATATGCCGGCTACCACCCGACGAGCCATCATGGTGTGTTCCTGAATTTTCAGGACAACGATTCCATAGTGCCTTTTGGAACAGATGGTGGTGTGAAGAGAATTATTGTGGAGGACGTGTTTCCTGCATCCTCCGAAACAATTCTTTGGATAGAAGGGGTCGGGAGCAGCAGCGGCTTTGTCTCTCAAACCGCGCATTATCTTACTTCAGACGAAAGTTTCAACCGTCTGCTCTGTTATTGTAACGATAACGGCGAGTGCCTCCATACCGGGTTCGACATAACCGACAACGATTCCACCGATTGTTTTGCACGTTCCATCGGCGGCGGGGTGCAGAATTTCGAGCGACTAACGCTGTCGGTTTATCCATCACCTGCGTGCGACATAATCCGGATAGAATGCGGTCAGCCTGAATCGACGGCTGGCACTCTGACAATATGGGACGTTACCGGGAAACAGCATTACCTGAGCAACACTCAACTGCCGCAACAGCTTGATGTGTCACCCTTTCCAAAAGGACTGTATTTCATACGCTTCACTTCGGAAAGAGACAACTGGTCAGGAAAATTCATAAAACTTTAGAAAGATGAAAAAGATATTTCTTTTATTGTTTCTTGCGTTTGTGGTGAGTCTATGCCAAGCTCAGTATGTTTGTACACAATATGAAATGAACAATGAATGTCAGCGTGATCTTTATTCTTGCGACAGGGTTTTCCCATCTGACAATCAAGACACCAATTTAATGATGAGGTCTTTTATACCGACAGACACAACACCTATAATTACAATACCTGTAGATATCCATATTTGGAGGGAGGATGATGGAACTGGCAATTATTGGCTCGACACGCCGGCGTTTCGTGACAGTTTGCGAAAAGTATTCGGCTTTCTGAATTATATTTATTCCACCAATGAACCTTATAGTGAAACAATACCTAATGCCATATTTATTGAAGAAGCAAGGGTCAGATTTGAAATAGACACTTTTTACTATTATAACAACAGCTATCTTGCTCATAAAAATACCACTCCCCCCATTTACAAATTATCTGCTTAGCTACTACCCTGACAGACTTCACAGATTCAATATACATTTGTCTCTTGATACAACGGTTAATCATTCGGGTTGTTCATCGGGATACAATTCTTCATACCCAACCATAGTCTGTTTAAAGCAAAACAAAACCGAATGTTATCATTATGCTTTCGCCATTCATATAGCTCACGAGTTTGGACACAACTTTGGATTGAACCATACATATGATTCTGAAGTAACAACAATCTCACACTATGAATTTTTATGGGATGTATTCGGAACAGCAACCCAACCTTGGTGTAATTTGCCCTCGACTATGGTCTGTTACCATCAAGATTGGAATTGGGGTTGTGATATAGCAGACCCGACAACGACCTGTACAAACAATATAATGGGCGGAACCAGTGACTCTCGCCACATTTCAGCACTTCAGATGGGAAGAATTCAAAGGGCATTGTGTGTCTCCAGTTTAAAGAACTTCGCATATGGTTATGGAGAGATACCATATCATGTAAGAAAAGATTGGGTTGTTGATTACAATAGAAAATTTTACCAGGATGTTATTGTGGATTCAGGTAATACCTTAACAGTAAAATGTACAATGACATTTGTACCTCAGGCCCGCATCATTGTCCGTCCGGGCGGCAAGCTCATCGTGGACGGGGGCACTCTGACCAACGCCTGTACTGGCGAGATGTGGAAAGGCATCTTCGTGGAGGGGCACAGCAACCTGCACCAGACCGCCGCCAACCAGGGCCCCGTGGTGCTGCGCAACGGGGCCCTCATCGAGAACGCGCTGTGCGGCATCCGCACAAGTGCGCCCGATGATGCAAACAACACCTCCACCGGCGGCATCATCACCGCCCAGAACAGCACCTTCCACAACTGTGCCAGGGCCGTGGATATGAGACCCTACACGGACTACAAACCTGCCACGGGCCAGCTCAAGCCCAACGTGAGCAGCTTCACCCGCTGCACCTTCGCACTGGATCCCAGCCACCATTTCGAGAGCTGTCTGGCACGCTTTTCAGAACTTGCAAGGCTCTGGGGCGTGACGGGGGTCGGCTTCACAGGATGCACTTTCAACAACACAACGTCTGAAAACTCCCATGGCAGCGGCATCCGTGCCGAGGATGCCGGTTTTCGCGTGGAGACCCACTGTTCCCGGGACATTGTGAATTCCGACTGTTCCTGCCCGGCCGCGTACGCCACACACAGCTCCTTCAACGGATTCGTCACGGCCATTGAGGTCAGCACCACCGGCAGCCCGTTCGCCGTAATCGTCGATGAGGCCTCGTTTGCCAACAACGGCACGGGCATCTCCGGCAGACAGCTCTTCTCCTTCACGGCCCGCGGCACCACGTCCGACATCGATCTGTCGGGCCTCGAGGCGGGCGTCTATCTGCTGCGCGTCGCCCTGTCGGACGGCACTATGAGGAGTGAGCGGATTGTGAGGAAATAGTGCCGCCACATTACATTTTGAATGTGAATGGTTGCCGCAATAAACAATTTTTAACATAAAAGTAAATGAAACATATTTGGAAAACATTATCTTTGCCCCGTGAAATCAATTGAAACAGAAAGGAGTACCATTATGAAAAAGACAGTTTTTTTGACACTTTTGCTATCGCTGCAGGCTGTCGCTTTTGGGCAGGCGGACAGCTGCTTCACGCTGCTTATCCGTCCGACCTTGTTAGGCGCCCCTTATTATGACATTTTCCCCATCACCGTGACCAACCAGACGCAGGGCAACACCTTCACGATGAGCGATTCCCTGCTGCACAACTGCGACCTGACGGGCGTGGAGGATTTTGAAGCGATGGGCTTCTCCCTGTCGGCCGTCTATCCGAACCCGAGCGAGGGGAAGGTCGATGTGACGCTGACCACCGCCCGCGACGGGGAAGTGGTGCTGCAACTGTTCGATGCACAGGGAAGGCTGAAGGCTTCGAATACGGTGGCGTTGGAGCAGGGCACCCATACGGTGGAGGTCTCCCTGTCGGGGCGCGGCCTCCACATATTGCGGGCCACGTCGCATGGCCAGAGCGCGTACGCCAAAATTGTGAACCTTGCCTCCTCGGGAGGGGGCGATGCCGTGAGAGTTGGCGCCACCGCTGGTATTACACCGGACATCCAAACGACGAAGACCCAACATAATGTTCGGATAGGTGACAAATTGGCAATAAGACACTCTCACGCTCCATTAGTATATTATATTGATTCAGTACAAAACGGCCTTTTTATTTTTGATGCGCTTGATTATGTTTATTATCGTTTATTGCGAGACAATGACACTCTTTGTTGGTCTCCGAACAGTTTAAAAAACAAGACAATAATAATACCTCTGCCTTACAGAAATGCTTTTTTGACTGATTACAATGGCAAACACCTGATTTGGAAATATCTTTTTTTTGAAGACAGCACATTTACGGTTGTGACGAATCCCGAATGCGCGTTGGTGGACATTCCGCAATATATTCAAGAGCAACATTTCGCCAGTGGGTACATAGTGTATACTGCAGCAGAAAACAATTTATTTGTTTGGCCTATAGAGGATGGTCAATACAAATATACGCTATCTCCCTATATAGTTGACTCCTCTGTTGTTGAAAGCACATTGGATATTTACACCACAGGAACCAGTGAATCGGACATACATGAGAAACCTTGCCATCGCGGTGAATTTCAACTTAATATTTATACTATGGGCAACGTTTTTGTCATGCAGAGGTTTCTGAAACCTCGTACAAAGGTGTTTCCCAAAGCATTTATTATGCAAAAAGGGCATATGGATCCAGACGACTGGTTTGACACACCACCCCCAACGATTGGTTTATTTTTTTTAGATGACAATGAAAGTGATTTTTAAGAAAATGAGAAATATCAACGTGATATTTTTAGGTACTTATATACATGATGGCACAAGGCCTGTAGCAACAGTTCTCCAAGCAACGCTTTTTTTCCAACGCCTCACTTTCGCGGCGAGCAATGCCGACTCCCGCGCCGCGAGAGGGTGTCGGTGCCGTCGTTCCGCCCCACACGGCGCTTCTTCGTCGCTTGTGTGGGGTTATTGAGAGGGTATCGGTACCGTCATCCATCCCCACATTGCGCTTCTTCGTCGCTTATGTGGGGTTATTGAGAGGGTGTCCCTCCGGGACAATAGGGATAAAAGTTAATATTTTTCCTTGAGCAGCCCCGGCAGGGGCAAAAGCTCGGTAGAATAATGGATAATGTCTTTCCTTGAGCAGCCCCGGCAGGGGCAAAAGCTCGGTAGCGCTGCAACCCCTGGGAGGGGTGCGTGCGCGGGAAAGTCGCGGCGCGGGAGAGGTTTGAGACGAGGTTGTGCGTTGCTCGCCGCGAAACGGGTGTGGGGTTCGACGAGCCTGCGTGAGGGATTGAAGCGGGAATAATTTTGGTGAGAATGCGTTCCTCGGCGAGACGGAGGTTCCGCTTGACGCTTCGCGTCCCGCGGAATGGTGGTGGGTCTTAAACCAAAATTATTAGAGCGGAAAGCCCGACGGCGCGGTGGCATTTAATGGTGTATGCGAATGCAACGTGATTCCGTGCCACCGCGCCGGCACGCCCAAATAAAAAAAAGATGCAAACGCCCTGATTTGTGCCATCAGGTATATAATTCCTAAAAATTTTTAACATAGAAACAAATGAATCATATTTGAAAATCCGTATTTTTGCCCCGTAAAATATTGCATTTTATTAAAATAAATACTATTATGAAAAACAACAATTTACTAATAGCTATTTCATTCTTGACTATGGCTATCTTTCTTAATGGTTGTCAAAGAGATAACAAAAACGTTATTGTGGGTACCTGGCAGATTTGTGGGATGTCCTCGTGCAATGAAGAACCTGTTTGTTCAGGTGAACAAGGAGACAGGATTGTCTTTCAATCAAATGGGCTGATAAAAGACAAGGAAGGCCTTTACGATAATGAGCACTATCAGTTGGTGGGAGACACATCTCTTTGGGTAGGGGCATCAAATCAAGAACACAAAGTAAAATTCTATAACAATTATAACAATATGATTGTATATGAATGGGTGTGTGGTAGTCCGAACAGTTTAATTAGCACAGTTCACAACATTAATCTCAAAAAAGTCAGATAATGATGATGTCCAACGTCCCCCTTTCGCGGCGAGCAGGTTTCAGGCATCTTGGATGCCGGCTCCCGCGCCGCGAGGGTTGTCGGTTGCGCGCCTCTTCCCCATATTGCGCTCCTTTCAGTCGCTTATATGGGGTTAATAAGATTGTGTCCCTCCGGGACAATGATTTGCGTGGTACGGTTTGCGAGGTACGATTATAGTCAATTAT
Source organism: Bacteroidales bacterium (assembly GCA_017394765.1). Next base: position 6,457 of record JAFPXF010000014.1, read on the forward strand.
CAGAGATAGCAAACAGTGTTTTGTCTTAACCCTTCACATTGATAGCAACAGCTCTCCAAACAACGCTATCCTTACCAAAAAACAAGGGGTTAGTTCTCACACTAACCCCTTAATCACTATTCTCTATTCACTGATCACTGTTCACTTCCCTGCTCCTTCCGCAACTTCACCGTCGCGTACATGGCCACGGCGAGAATTGCGAAGAGGCCGAGACTGCCGGCCAAGATCGCGTAGCTTTCCAATTGCAGCAACACATAGATAAACACATATAGCAGCGAAAGCAGGCCGCCGACCATCAACGCCGTCTTCCAATCCTTGAGGATGGCACCCATGAATGTCGTGATAAGCCCTATGGTCATGGCTGCCGAGATGAGATACGAGAAGGAGAACGGGATATGCTCGGAAAAGGAGAGCAACAGGGTGTAGAACAACATCAGAGCAATGCCGATGAGGATATATTGCACGATATGGACATTCGTTTTGCGACGCACCTCCACGAAGAAGACCACGGCGAAGGTGAGCACGATGATCAGCAGGGCATACTTCACCGTGCGGGTGGTCTGCTGGTATTGGTCGATGGGAATGCAAAGGTCCACACCCAATTCGGAATCAGACATCATGGAGTGCCAGGAGGTGCTGCTCGTGGCCACCTGACCATATTCACGGTTGAGGGAGAGCACCTTCCACTCAGCCTTGAAGCCATCTTCGGACACCTCGCGATGCATGGGCAGGAAATTGCCCTGGAAACTCGGGTCGCCCCAGTCGGAAGTGAGTGTCACCGTGGAAGTGTTGCCCACCGGGGCAAAATAGAGGCCATCGATGCCCCGGAGCGGAAGCGTGATCTCAAACTGGATCTTCCCCTTTTCCAAAAGAGTGTTGAAATCTATGGTACAAACCAGCCCGTTGTTGGAGGGTGACTCCGCCACAATCGAAGCCGGCTCCGCCTCACACGTGCTTCCATCCCATACAACCTTGACATTGCTGGACAAGCCTCGAAGATCCTTTATGCCCAAGAACAAAAACGCCCTTTTTTTGCTTGAGTCGGCCAACGAATACTTCAACAGCTCCTTGGGACAATCAAACTCGCCCACCAACTTGACGGGCGCATTATAGACGCTGAAGTCATAAATGCCCCGCTTGAGCACCTGCGACTGCAGGTTTCCCGTAATGCTGATGTTCTCGGGGAACAGGCAGATGTCCGCCTTGTCCTTGCCCATCGGTATAATGATGGCCGGACCGCTGATATGCTGCTCCATGCCCCAACTCTTGGCCAACTCGCTCTTGGCCTCGTTGCGGGTGCTCTGCCTCTCATCCACTAAATTCATGATGAGCATCTGCGGGATGAGCAACAATAGACTGATGATTGCAATAAGCAAAAGCTTGATGCTGAGACGTGTACCGTCGCGATGAATGACGGATTTCAGATTTTCTTCCATAATTTGAATTTTTATAAGGTTTTATTAAACGTGAAAAGAATGTTTTTATTTTAAAAAAGTACTTTGTATTATAAAGTATATAGAGCAAAAAAAAATCAGGTGTTGTTCTTGAGAAAAGATTCAAGGGCGGCCACGTGCGCCATAAAGGCGCTTCTGCCCATCTCGGTCACGGTGAAAGAGGTGTTCGGCTTGCGGCCTATGAATCTCTTTTCAGACCGGATGAAGCCCAACTCCTCCAAGTTGCGCGTATGGCCGGCCAAATTGCCGTCGGTCAGCTCAAGCAGTGACTTCAGGGTGTTGAAGTCCGCCGACTCATTGGCCATCAGGATGGACATGATGCCGAGACGCGCCTTGCTCTCAAAGGCCTTGTTGAAACCATTCAGTTCTGTAATCACTTTATTCTGTCGTATTTAATGGAGTATAGAACACCAAAGATGATATGCAAGACACCGAACCCTAAAAACCAGAACAAGAGGGCGTAATGCACCGAGAAGCAGTCGATGAGGCCGAGGACAATCTCACCGTAGCCAAGGAAGCGCAATGCGGGATAGGTATAATGCTGGCAGTTGACGAGGGCCAGTCCGTAGAACAGCAACATGATGGACGAAGTGAGGCCGTAGTGCCCCTGATGGATGAGGGCGATGCAGAGCAAAGCCCCGATGCCCAACGGCAGCATGAAGTTAAAGGCCATCTGCATCATGCGCTTGTCCACCACAAAGCGCAGATTATGGCGCCGCGACTTGAGATAGGCCATCAGGGTGACCGTGAGGAATGAGAGCAGGAACAGCGCAATCGCCAACAGCATGGCCCAACGGATGCGGAGAGGTGTGTTCAGGCGAAATCCTTCGGATTCCGGAAGAAATGTGAGCCAATCTGTCAAACCGAGAAGGTAGCCCGCCACCACAGAAACGATGCAGGCATAGATGCCGACAATGATTATGGAAATGCCGCTAATAGCCTGAAAACGAGATGATTTTTCCATCATCCGTTTAATTTCTCCCAAGACTTCAAAAGCTTCGTTGTCTTTCATAATTTCAAAAAGTACTTTACGCCGCAAAGTAACAAAATTATTTTGACAAAATCAATAGGGCGGAAAATTTTTAGGAATTATATACCTGATGGCACAAGGCTGGCATGGGCAATTCTCCAAACAACGCTTTTTATCCGGAAAAAAAGCGCTGTTTGGAGAGCTGTTACTTCCGACCTTGTGTCATCAATAAGTACCTAAAAATATCTTATTGAAATTTCGCACCTACTTAAAAATCAATTTCATTGTCATCTAAAAAATATAAACCAATTGTTGAGGGTGGTGTGTCAAAGCGAAACAAGTTTACACACAATAATTCATTTATAAATCACGCAACAGCAGCACAACTTGTTTCTTTCTTAATAAAAACAATTGACACACTGTAGTTTAAAATAACTTAACACATTCCAGCGTCTTCTCACGGGTCCATCGAATAGGCGTTGGATTTGAAGTTGTGTCCATTCAAGTACGACACAAATAGGTAGTCCGGCACCTCTTTGAACGTTTTCAAGAAAAAGATTTTATGATTTGGATTTACAGACCAGTCGGAAAGCTTACCAGAATCGTAGGTGCTCCATGACCAATCCCACTGGTTGGAGGTGTTCAGGTCGAACTTGGTGGCCCATGCAACAGCTCCCAATATTTCATCTGCCTTGTCTATATCGAAATTACCAACGTGCAGATTTGCCCGATAGGGGTAAATGCCAACGCCCTCACTGATTCCGTTGTTAGTCCATAGTGTATTCCACGAGGAATTGTACTGCAGCAGCGTCATATTGTCGGAATTCCCGTTTGTTACCTGTGTGCAGAGCAGCTCGTCATAGCCGTCTCCATTGAAATCGCCAGCGAAGTATTTGTCAACACTACTGATGGTCCAGCCTCCGATTGTGCCCGTCCATATCTGTTCCCAATGGGTGGTGTTGAATCTGTATAAAGTGGCTGTGCTGGTGGAAGAATTCACCACCAGCAGCTCTTGTGCCTCGTCACCGTAAAAATTTCCCACAACAAAAACATCATAAATCCCTATTACAGGAATGTCACCTGTTATAGGATAGTTGCTTTCAGTCCAATTCTTTTTCCACTTATTGTAATTGATATGTTTCAGGGTCGTGTCATGGGTCGCGGAATTACCTCTGAAAAATCTCACATCAGTGTATCCTAAATGGGAGACCCTTATCTCTCCCAACACGGTGTCCGCTGGTGTCCAGATGGTGTATTGCCCTTGGCTGTCTGTGAATGTGGAATAGATTGACAGATAGGTGTCAGACCATGCCACCACATAGGCGTCCTTTATCGGGTTGGAATTCTGGTCCCGAATCACTCCGTTGACATTGGAGTGAGTGTAGCCCGGAATGTTATAGTAGCAGGCTGGTCTGGAGCAGGGGTTGGCCGCCGTCCTGAGCTTGTATGCTGGGAAAAGAGAGTGTACCATTTTAAACCTATTGTCAGGATAATACCTGACCAAACCAAAGTATTTTTCACGGCAGCCATTCCACTTTACTTCCTGATACTGCCACCATGCATACCCCTTGCACCCGCACTCAAGTGCTTTCTGCATGGTATGGTCTGCATACTGGTACTGGTCGCTTTCTGTACCCGTTTGGGAATCAATGCTGTAGATGCAGGAATCAATGTCTGTACCGCTGAATCCAGTTTCTCCTAACACCCATACGTCTAAAATATTGTCGTTCATCCATTTGAATTCACAGTCAACAGCATTTTGGGATAGGATCGGGTCCTGGTCGCAGTGGTAGAAGTGCATGGACAGGAAATCGTAGGTCAGGGCAGAGGGGTCCCAGAAGAGAACATTGCCTACGCCGTCCAGTCCGTAGGAGACCAATTGGTTGGGGGCGTTCTTTTTGATTAGGTAGTACCATTTTCGCGACCAGTTAGAAATCATCAGTTTGTCGTTGTTCTTATTGGGATTGGTTCTCCATTTATACGCGGGTTCACCGAACACGACGTATGCCATTACGGTCTTGTTGTTGCCATAGTGGCGGGTGATACTGTCCAAGCAGACGCAGAAATCGTCAAAATGCTTGTAGGCGTTAGTGTCGTCTGTCATCCCGAGAATTACCCTGAAACCGCGCCGCATGCATTTCGCGACTATATCGTCCATCAGCTCGAAATATTGGGCAAACGAACCTGTCGGGATACGCAGGGTGTCGTTTTTCCAATATATCCCCGCCCCCAAGCGCACTACGTTGAAGCCCATGTTCTTGATTTTCACCAAATCGGAATCCAGTTTTGCCTTCGCATGGTTCATTTCCACATTGCCATGATTTCCAAACCCCCAATGTCCAACGGGATAGATTGTGTCGTTGATTTCCGTTTCTTCGTGGTATTGATACTCGCCACTGTAGTTGAAATGCGGGGCGATGTAGTAGATTTTGTTTTGTGGATCCTGCAAATTGCACGCAAAGTCCTTCAGATAGTTGATGCAAAGTGGCTTGAAAACATTGTTCCCATTCCGGAACTCCCCGTTGGAGATTGTGATGTAGTTTATGAACTCCGGCTGGGGAGGCTGCCCGTTGCTCTCAAGAAGGGAAAATATGCACACCGTCAGAAAAACATAAAGACGCCATTTCTTTTTCATAGCCCTATTCTTTTATAAATTTTCTGATAATTGTTCCCTTGTCATCCCTATAGGTCAGGAAATACATTCCCGCCGGCAAATCCGCCACGGTGATGCGGGTGTTAGCTCCTTCGGCCTTCTGTTGGATGCAACGCCTGCCCAATATGTCTGTGATCACCACTGTGCCCTCCATTTCTTCTCCTGTACTCATGTCCAAGACCACATACTGTGTCGCAGGATTCGGGTAGAGGTTTATTGTGGACATTGAAGGATGCTCTGATACGCCCACATGGTGCTGGCTGCATCCAAGTCTCTCATCTGCCATATAGACCAAGGAGTCGTCCTTGTACAGACAAAGTAACAGGGTTAGGTATGGCTGGGCAAGTGTCACGTGTGGCCAGCAGTAATCTTCCCCACGAGTTACGTATGTGGGGCCTATGCCTTCTATGAAGCGAATGGAGAAGGGATAGTCGGCATGTTGGTCTGCATAGACAGTTCCAAAAAAATAATCGTCCAGGTGGTTGAGCAGGGACAGACAAATCGTCTTCCGTCCTGAATAATACCGTACACTGTCCACCAGCATTAATCTTCCAAGATCTGGCGCAATAGTACTTGGCTCAAAATAAAATGTGTCCCCTTCGTTCAGGGACATGTCACAGACCAAATAACCGTTATGGTACAAGCGTCCGAGCACAGTGTCTTCCCTTAGACGTCCAGGCCAGCAATAGGGTATGCAAGAAGAAGCATATAGAGCAGTAAAGTAGTCTTCGCCGTGGTAATCTTCGTGACTGCTTTTGTCAAAAGTCATGGTAAAAGTTCGGGAATATACGCCCAAAGGGAATGATGTCGCTTGTTCAGGTGGCCTTTGTACAGCCACCACGTGGTACACCCACGTGCTGTCGCCGAAGAAAGACATATACTGCCCGTGTGCGGGCAAGGCGGAGAGCAGCAGGGCAACAAAGGCCATAGAGGTGGAAAAGCGTCCGTGTTTTCTTTCTGTGCGTGTCATAATTTCTATCTCCTTAAAAATGGGTCAGGAGGACCTCTCTTTTCACCATTTTCCCCGCCACATCTCCAGACCATGCGAGGCCCGATGGACAAGATCTGGAGGTATGTATGGCGCGGCAAAGTTACATTAAAAACAATTACAATTTAATTTTTTATTATTCCGTAATATCATCTCATTCATTCGCATACAACGGGGTCTTTGTCGTACCCCTATTGTTTCACAATCTTCCGTGTAGCATGCTCCCCGTTCGGGAAGGAGAGATGCAGGAGGTAGAGGCCTGCAGGCCAGGTGGATACGTCGAGAGCGTGTTCTGTCAGGCCGTGCAAAGAGACATTGGAGACGGGCTGTCCCAGGTGGTTGTATGCCACGATGCGCTGGATCGGGCAGTCGCAGGTGACGGTGAGGCTGTTCGTGGCCGGATTGGGAAAGACTGTCACATGGAAAGAGTCGCGTTGAGGGATAACGTACACATACGGCTCTTGACAATCGATGGTGTCATTTGGCTTATAGATCATATCTTTATTCACATATTCGCACAAGCCTGCAAAGAACTGATCGTGAAAAGCAGTTTCCATGGGAAGTAAAAAACCTGTGGCACCAATGTGCTCAATGATTCGGGCATGATCGGCCCCGTTGATATCAAAGGTCCAGAACAAGGGAGGATCCTGGTGACTCACCGAAGAGGTGGTCACATAGAAGACGTGGAGAGGCTGGTTGTCGATAACTTCAATGCGTACAGAATCCACAGACACCCGCATTTGATACATCGTGTCACCCATAAAAGGGAACACCGTATAGGAGTCACCTGGAGCGGCAGTGTAGTCATACAGCACTCTAGACTCTTGCAGGATATCATCCCAATAGTAGATGCCCGTGCTGTCTTCGTACAGCATAACACTTCTATTATTGTTGTAATTCACATCCGTCATAAAGAAGTCGGATTTGCGAAAAGTCAATCCCATAAGAACAGTGTCTTCATACAGGGCGAAGCTTTGAGGGTAATAGACAGGCTCGGTCAGAGCTACTTCCCAGTAGGTCCATTGTGGGCGGTCAAGGTCTTTTGGGGAATAGACACCAGACTTGGTGTTAGATTCCAAGTTCTCCTCCTCGCAGATTCCGAAGAAGAAGCAGAGCACGCCGCGGGCCATCACCGAGGAGCGGCCCGTGTTGGCGTCGGCGATGCGCTGCAGTTCCGCGATTTGCGTCCCCGTGGCGGAAGGCCAGTCGGCATGGCCGTGGAGATGGCCCGACAAAGCCTCCTTCAGGGCGTTGAACGCCAGGTAGTTGTCATACTCGTCACGCTCCTCTTCTGTCTCTAACAGCGCGGAGACACCCTGCAGGGTCTGGGCATTGCTCTCGCCAGAAAGGTACTCGGTCTCCGCCAAGGAGTAACGGCTTGACAGCCCCGGCGTGGCCGCGAACCAGCTCTCCAAGGCCGGCAGGTCCAGCAATGTGTCGCGAAGCAGAGTCCGCACGGCGTTGTTGGAACGTGTGTGAAGCTCGCGCTCCAGCTCGCCGAGCTGCGCAAAAGCGAGTCGGGCAGACAGAATGTCCGCCTGGGTATGGATGTCCTCCGATGGGTCGGCCACGATGTCCGCGTAGCCCCGTGATTCGCAGGCTGACAGCAAAGTGTCGTACTGGGCCTTCAGTGCCAGGTAGCCGGCATCCGGCGACTTGGTGGGACCGGGGGGAGGAAGAACATTCCCGCTGCCGCACAGCGTGGACTGGCACGGGTTGGCGGTGGCATGGCCCCGAAGTGTGACGTTGGCGGTCGGATTGTAAGGCACATGGCTGAAAGTGGCACCGCTGTAATAGTAGTCTGTCGCCACAGTTCCGGCATTGTACAGGCTGCTGGAGGACGTATTCAAAAAGCTGTTATCCGCGCCCGCGGAGGCACTGCCCTGCTGCGGTGACATGTTCGAGCTGGCGGCTACATAAAAGTCGTACACGTTGCTTTGGAACGAGTTGCAGCTGCACACGAGGCCAACAGGTTTCTGCGAGCCGCCGTTGGTGCCCACCACCCGCACGGCCTTCTGGAGATGCGAGAAGTCGTTGCGGTACAGCGAGTTCGCCGAAGTTCCAGAGCTTTCCACGCATATTCCCTCGAAGGGAAACGGGCCCGACAGGGAGGTGCGGTGAAAGCTGTTCTCCTCCACCAAGTAGCCCGAGCAGCTGTTCAGAGAGAGGCCCGTGCCCTCCGTGAGGGTGCCGGGCAGGCTGTTCATGTCGAAGTCGTTCCGCGTCACGGTGACGTGGTTGTTGCCGGAGATGTAGATTCCCGTGCCATTGTTGCTGAACTGCGCCTCGTCAACCAAAACATAGTAGGTGTTGCCCGAGGTGCTGGCGGAGATGGCCGTCTGGAAGCCGCTGAACTGGCTGTACGTGGCCTTGTTCTCGGGGCACTGGCAGACGGATATCGGGTCCAACAGCCCGATGTCGCACAGGGTGGCCACGCGGAATCCCGCGTCTATGGACTTGATGGCGTAGCCCTTGTCGGGGTTCATGGCGGTGGTGGCGTTGGTGAAGGTGCAGCCTTCGAAGGTGACGCCTTTCACGTCCCACAGGGTGGCATGGGCATCGAAGGAGGTGTTGTTGGCGGCGAAGAGGTTGTCGTTATCCACGGTGAAGGTGCAGTTGGAGAAGCCGCTGAAGTTGTCGCGGACGGTGGTGCCGCTGACGA
>JAFPXF010000004.1 GCA_017394765.1 Bacteroidales bacterium
CCCGGCCTCTTTCATGTTCGTGGCAGCCATGAATCCATGCCCGTGCGGTAACTACAACCATCCGACGATAACCTGCACCTGCAAGCCTTTTGAGGTACAGAACTACTTGAACAAGGTCTCCGGCCCCTTAATGGACCGCATCGACCTCCATGTAGAGGTCATCCCAGTCTCGCACGCCGAGTTGGCGAGTAACCGGCCCGTGGAGAGGAGTGCCGACATCCGCAAGCGGGTGGTGGCAGCGCGTGAGATTCAGAAGGCCCGTTTTGCGAACCATTACAATATCTTCTGCAACGCGCAGATGACGAGTTGCATGGTGCGCCAGTTCTGCGTCATCGACGAGGCGGGCCAGAAGGTGCTCAAGGACGCGATGGACCGCCTGGGTCTCTCCGCCCGCGCCTACGACAGAATTTTGAAGGTGGCCCGCACCATCGCCGATTTGGACGGCAGTCCCGGAATCGGGTTCGGCCACCTGAGCGAGGCCATCAATTTCCGGAGCCTGGATAGGGACAATTGGGGGAGAAAGTGAAGATTGCATGTTCTGCTGTTGCCCCTGACCGGGGCATTGTGTTGCCCCTAATCGGGGCGCGGTTTCGCCCCTAATCGGGGCGATGGGGGAACGTGCTGTTGATGGCCTTCTACCGAGCTTTTGCCCCTGACCGGGGCATTGTGTTGCCCCTAATCGGGGCATGGTTCCGCCCCTGACCGGGGCGATAGGGGATAGCGTTGGCGATGGTCCTACCGAGCTTATGTCCCTGTCGGGACATATTGTTGGCCGTAACGAACGGCGGGGAACAGGACGGCCGCGAATGGCCCCGGTAGGGGCCAAAGCTCGGTAGAGAAAATGGGCGTTTTTTCCGCATGGCCCCGGCAGGGGCCGAAGCTCGGTAGCAATGGCGGACGGGGTGTGTGTTACGTCCCGGTTAGGGACGTGAGAAAGACATTGATTCAACAAAAATCAACATATAATATCAATCAAGACCATTTAATATTAATCAAAATCATTAAAAATGAAATCATTAAGAAACGACACCTACACGCAAATCCACATTCAATTGGTTTTTGCCGTTCAAAACAGGGAATCCATGATCCTCGAATCTTGGAGAGGGCGGCTGTACAAATACATAGCAGCCATCATACAGAACAACCGCCATAAGGTGCTGTCCATAGGTGGAACAGCGGATCACATTCACATTCTGATAGGGATGCGTCCCTCGCAGTCCCTTTCGGACTTGATACGAGATGTAAAAGGATGTTCGTCAAAATGGATCAATGAAAACGGGTTGTCAAATGGCTGGTTTTCATGGCAGGAAGGTTATGGCGCATTCTCTTATGCTAAGGATGAATTGCCGGATGTCATCCGTTACATCGAGAATCAGGCCGAGCATCACAACCAGAAAAACATGGTAGATGAATACAAGGGTCTTCTGGAGGAACATGGTGTCGAATACGATGAACGGAATATTTTTAAGCCAATAGAATGATTTATCGTTTGTCTGAAATCCCTAATCGGGGCATGGTTCCGCCCCTGACCGGGTCGATGGGGGAACGTGCTGTTGATGACCTTCTACCGAGCTTTTGCCCCTGTCGGGACCATTGTGTTGCCCCTAATCGGGGCACGGTTTCGCCCCTGACCGGGGCGATAGGGGATAGCGTTGGCGATGGTCCTACCGAGCTTATGTCCCTGTCGGGACATATTGTTGGCCGTAACGAACGGCGGGGAACAGGACGGCCGCGAATGGCCCCGGTAGGGGCCAAAGCTTGGTAGAAACGCATGCTCACGGGTGTGTCCAGGCCCCGGCAGGGGCCGAAGCTCGGTAGAGAAAACGAGAACGTCTTCCGCAGGGCCCCGGCAGGGGCTGAAGCTCGGTGGACCGACCCGAGACAAAAAAAATCAGCAAATGGCAGGAGACCATCAACAGGAAGAACTCGAAGCTGCGCGTGAGGGTGGAACATGTGTTTGGGTACATGGAAGAGTGCCTTCACGGAATGTCCAGCTGTGTGGTCGGCTTTGCGCGGAACGCGGCCTACAACACCCTGACAAACCTGGTCTACAACCTGTGCCGGTACGAGCAAGTTATGCAACTCGGGATGAATTAAATATGCTAACTAATTGATAATAAGAAATATATTACCCCACCCTAAAAAGAAGAAAAAATCAAAAAACAGACCGAACTAAAAGAATATTATGTAGATTTGCAGCGTCATATTTTCAGATTTTGTTCAACGGACCTCGCATGGTCTGGAGGTGCGGCGCGAAAATGGTAAAAATGGAGGTCCCCTTAAGAATAACCAATACAATAAGATAATGAAGAAACTCGTCTCATTATTCGCAATTCTGGCGACCGTGGTGTCTGGAGTGACCGCGCAAACCCTCACCGTGGCTGGTGGCAACACGGCTACCGACAGATACATTCCCGTATATGGCTACTATATGGATGTGCCGCAGAAATCACACGTGCTGTATCCCGCCAATTTGCTGACCGACATGGTGGGCTCGCACATTACTGGGCTGACCTACTACTTTTCCTCATTGCCTTCCGGCGCATGGGGAGGAACACAGATGGTCCGAATGGGCATCACCACCTCATCCAACCTGCAAAACGGCTATGACAACGCATCGGTCACGACGGTTTGGACCGGCACATTGTCGAGTTGCATTTCAGGGTCAACCATGGTGATCACGCTGGATGAGCCGTTTCCATATACTGGTGGAAACTTGCTGATTGAATTCGAGAACCCCACAGCAGCGACGTGGAAAGACTCCTATTTCTACGGGGCAAACCAGACCGCCCAACTCTCCTACATGACCTATACTACATCTGTTTCGACATATACACACGGGGCAGCATTCCTGCCTCAAACCACTTTTGCCTACGAAAGCGGCTGTTTCGCGCCCATCCACACATACGCGAATAACATAAGCGTAGATACTGTGCTGTTGACATGGAATACCAATCCCATCCTGCCTGCCTCGTCCTATACGGTGGCTTACATGAAAGTTCCCGACACCGTTTTCACAGAGGTGGCGGTTACGGATACTTTCCTGACTCTGACTGGACTTCAGATTTCTACCGATTACGAATGGAAAGTGCGCTCCCACTGCGACACTGCCGGAATGAGCGATTGGAGTACGGTCAATACGTTCACGACGCTGCAACACCCTGCAATTCTGCCATATCAGTGCGGTTTTGAAGATAACGCCGAGAACTTGGAATGGGGTTTCGCTCAAAACGCCGCCAATCAGTGGCATATTGGAGAGGCCGTGGCACGGAACGGCGAGGCATCTCTCTACATCTCCAATGACGGCGGTGAAAACAATGCCTATACAAATACCCAATCATCTGTGGCTTGGGCATACCGCGACATCCAACTTCCTGCTGGACAGGCACAATACCAAATCTCCTTCGATTTCAAAGGTATGGGACAAAACGGCCAGGACTATGTCAAGGTGTTCTTGGGAACACAAACCACCCCTTCAAGTTCCGCAGCACCAGCAGGGGCAACACAGTTGGGCGATGCCCTAAGAATGGTTTACGCATGGCAGCACTTTAGTTTTACGGTGGACGCCTCCTTCGCAGGAAACCAGCGGCTCTATTTCCTGTGGGTGAACAACGGTGCTGACGGGACAAATCCGCCCGCTGCCATCGACAACATCCGCGTGGAGGCTTCGGATTGTGCCGTTCCCGCTGAGCTAACCCTCCTTTCAGTGACCGACTCTTCAGCCACTGTGTCATGGAACGCCGTTCCGGGCGCAACCGCAGGATACGAGGTGGCCTACCATTTAGATTCGGACAGTAACTATCTGACGGTGACGACCATGGACACGTTCTGCGTGTTGCCGGCGTTGCAATCGGCCAGCGACTACCTATGGATGGTGAGGGCACGGTGTTCGGCCACGAGCCAAAGTGCCTGGTGTTCGGAATCCTATTTCCACACCCCCATCGCCATCGCTCAAGTCCCCTATTTCTGCGGATTTGAGGACGCTGTCGAGAACAACAACTGGCAGTATGTCAATGGTACCAATTCAGACAGATGGTGTATCGGGACCGCAGCTTTTACAGAGGGAGAGACGGGACTCTATATCTCCAACGACAATGGCGAACACAACAAATACACTATGCTCAATTCCTTTACAGCGTGGGCCTACCGCGATATCTATATCGATTCCACCGCCACCGACGTGTTACTCTCTTTTGACTATCGTAACGCGCTCGTCCCAGCAAACTCTGCCAAAGTGTTTATGGGTCCACCTACCACGCCTTCTGGAAACAGCGTTCCACAAAACGCCGTGCAGCTTGGCAACTCGTTGTCAACCAGCATTAATGAATGGAAACGTGCCAATTTCCTTTTAGATTCCACACAACGAGGACTGCAACGGCTCTATTTCCTATTCTACTATAGTGCCAATTCCTACTATTCTGACAACCAACCCCTTGCAATTGACAATCTATCCGTTGAGGCTTCCCACTGTATCTACCCCTTTGAGAGGTCTGTGGCATCGGTGGACAGTACCACGGCTTTACTTATATGGTCGCTTCCGCAAATTGGACAACCGAGTAGCTATACTGTAGCATACAAACAGCAGGACGAGACGGATTTCACCACAGTTACGGTCACTGACACGTTTGTGTTGCTCACCGGATTGGAATACTCCACCCCATACGTATGGAAAATACGCAGCAATTGCAGTCCTACGGAGATAGGCGAATGGAGTCCCGAAAAGAATTTCTTATCGGCTCAGATTATCGTTCCGCTACCTTACTGCTGTGATTTCGAAGATTCCCTTGAAAACAGCCAATGGCAATTCATCACCCAAGACACAAACACGCAATGGTATATAGGACAAGCTGTTAATAACGGCGGCACCTCGGCACTGTATGTTTCAGGAGCAGACGGAACAACTACTTCCTGCTCTCATCCCGACTACGCAGGCGTTAATGCATTAGTCTATCGTGACATCTATTTCCCTGAAGCCACCGAATATCTGATTTCATTTGATGTTAAGGAAAGTCGTTGTGAAAACACAGGTTTGAGATTTATTGTCGGTCAGCCCACTCTCAATGAATCGATTGATTATAATAGCGGCATTCCGACCGGATCCAGTTTCACTTATAATTTCAGAAACCACTATTATGATGTGCCTGACACCACTTGGCAACATCACGATCTTATTATGAATTCCTCATACGTGGGTGTGCAACGACTCTATTTCAGTTGGTATCATAATGGCATTTATCCATGCTCTCCCACTGCGGCAGTGGATAACTTCTGCGTGTCATCGAACAACTGTGGTCGTCCAAGCGCATTAAATCAGCTTACGGTAACGGACACCTTGGCCGAACTCAGCTGGCATCCTTTCAACAACCAAACGGCTGAATCTTATACTGTTGCCTATCGGGAAGAGACGGATACCCTTTTCACAGAGGTTGTGGTTACAGATACGACCTGCATTATCGGCGGGTTACAGCCTCTCACTGGATATGTTTGGAAAGTCCGTGCCAACTGCTCTGGTTCAGAGTCTAGCTTCTGGAGCAATGAGGAGTATTTCTATACGGAACAGCTACATGTAGAACTGCCGTACTTCTGTGATTTTGAGGATGCTGTGGAAAACAGCAACTGGCAGTTTTATCAAAACTACGGTGCAGGCTACAACCAAGCCTGGATTGGCGATGCGGTCGCCTGCGGCGAAGGACACTCCTTGTATATCACGAATGACAACGGAGTCACCAACAGTTACCTTTCTCGCATGTATGCTCCTGAAGCTTTCCGATACATCTATTTTACTCCCAGCTACCCGAAATATCAGATTTCTTTCGACTGCAAGGGCGGTGGTAGTATGCAGGGATTTTTGCAGGTGCTTTTGGACGGAACACCGATAAGCGGCTACTTGAGCGATGCTGATTTCTGGACTCGCCACAGTATCGTGGTGGATTCATCATACGCAGGTTTGCACCTGTTAACGCTGAAGTTCGACTACAACACCACTTGGAATCCAGCCGGTGCTTTTGACAATATTTCTATCAAGGGTGTTTCCCATGAAACGCCTGTTGGACTGTCCACTACAGACATCACCGCTCATACGGCACATTTGTCATGGACCTCCGACTCTTCCGAAACTTCACTTTCCTATCGTTTGGCATGGCGTGCACAGTCAGATACAACATACACGGAAATCCTGTTATCTGCTTCAGATTCGGCATACCTTCTCTCCAACTTGGAAGCCTCCTCCTGGTACGTTTGGAAAGTAAAGGCTTTGTATGCCGGCGGTGAATGGAGTGAATGGAGCGGCGAAAAAGCTTTCCAGACCTTGGCTCGACTCCCATATTTCTGTGATTTTGAAGATAATACGGAGAGTAAAAACTGGACTATCCGCAATGGCGACTATTATTTCACCACTGGAGGTTCTTCCGGGTATTACTCGGCGTCTCAAAACAAGTGGTTTATAGGAACCCCTTCCGATGTTGCTGACAATCAGCTGTTGTTCATTTCGACCGATGATGGAATCACCAATAGTTACTCACTAAATAGGCAGTCATTCGTCTGGGCTTTCCGAGACATTTATTTGGAACCCGGTTATTCCCAATATCAGCTTTCGTTGGATTTCAAGGGTGTTGGCGAGGCCGGACAAGATTATGTAAGAATCTATTTAGACACCCCTGAGGAACCGTCTCATGACCGAAATGCAGCCGTTACGCTCACCCAAATCGGGGAGGATTTGAACCTGACCGACCAATGGATGCATAAATGTTTCACCGTGGATTCCACCCATGCGGGCGCACAACGGCTCTACATCTTGTGGAACAACAACTATAATTCCGGCGCCAACCCGCCAGCCGCCATCGACAATATCTCCATTAAGGTAGCAACTTGCGGAGTGCCCGACAACATGGTCTCTTATCCGCAAGACACCTCAGCCACACTCTCATGGTCGAGTGGAAGCGCAGGTGTCGCATCTTCTTATGTGTTGGCCTACAAGATGTTGTATGATTCGGTTTATACGGTATTAACCACTCAAGACACGTCACTTACAATACAAGGACTTATTCCGAATACTGATTATATTTGGCATGTGAAGTCCCTCTGCAGTGCTTCGGACACCAGCGAATGGAGCAGTGACGCACTCTTCACCACCACGCAAACGCTGCCGCATTTGCCGTATTTGTGTTCATTCGACAATTCTACGGAGAACAGTCATTGGGCGATAGTGAACGGCAGTTCCGAAAACCAGTGGGTGATCGGCAACGCCATTGGATATGATGACAACCACGCCCTCTATATCTCCAATGACGGTGGCACAACGAATGCTTATACCATCACCTCTACATCCTCCGTGTGGGCATACCGCGATGTCTTCTTCGATAACGGCTATACCGAGTACCAGTTGTCTTTCGATTTCAAGGGCGTGGGACAAGGCAACAACGACTATATGAAGGTGTTTGTGGGAAGTCCCGCTGTCCCGTCCGGCACAACAACACCCGCCGGCGCAATGCAACTGGGCACTGCCATATCCTCTGTCAACGACTGGACACACTACGCGTTCACCCTCGACTCCACTTACTCCGGAGTGCAACGGATCTATTTCCTGTGGGTTAATAACAACTCTATCGGGGTGCAACCGCCTGCCGCTGTGGATAACCTCACCGTGGTCGGTTCAGACTGTGCCATACCGTCTGAATTAGTGTTAACCGGCATGACCAACCACACGGTTGCTTTGGCATGGACCCCCGCATCTGACAATCCGGTCTCCTATACCGTGAGCATGCGACAAGCAGGAAGCACCGCGACCTCCGAATACACGACCACGGACACTTTCTTGACCGTAAGCGGACTCACCCCGTCCGCCGCCTACTTCTGCAAAGTGCGCGCCAACTGCTCCGCCAACGACCATAGTGGATGGTCCAGCGACCTCAGCGTCCAGATGCCTGCGGCTTTGCCCTACATCTGTGACTTTGAAGATGCCAACGAGCGCAATGCCTGGCAGTTCGTGAATGGGACCTATAACAACCAATGGTATATTGGCAACGCGGTCAGCTTAAGCGGGGACTATTCCTTGTATATATCGAACAATGGAGGTGTAACTTACGCATACTCTTACCCTTATAACAGTTCTTACGTATGGGCATACCGGGATATCTATTTCGACCCGTCCGATTCCGTCTATACTCTTTCCTTTGACATGCGAGGGGTGGGAGGAACCAGTTACCAAATTTCAGCTTACACCAATGTTTACATCGGAAGTCCTGCCACACCTAACGGCACCGCCACGCCTGCCGGGGCCACCGAACTGGAAAACGGTCTTTGCGGAATGTCGGCATGGACGACCAAGACCTACACGATTGATTATTCCCACGCCGGTCTGCAGCGTCTCTATTTCTTCTGGCGTAACGCAGGCTACACTGTCGCTAATCCACCGGCCGCCATCGACAACATCGCCATTGATGGTACACCCTGTAACCATGTCCCGTCCAACCTGACAGCACAGGCCATGGACACGTTGGCCAATCTGTCGTGGACCTTGCCAGGAGGCAGTTCTGTTTATTACACTATAGCGTATAAGTCGCAGACAGATACCAATTTCTCCTATATCACCACCCAAGACGAACATATTACTTTGGGTAATCTCACCCCAACGACCATCTACATCTGGAAAGTCCGGGCGCACTGCACCACCACTGACTTTAGCAATTGGTCATCGGAGTCCACTTTCCAAACCACCGTGACTGTCGCACATATCCCTTACCAAGGCGGTTTTGAAGACCCGTCAGAAAACGCTAACTGGATGATTGTAAACAGCACTTATACAAACCAATGGTTTATCGGGAATGCTGTCAACAATGGTGGAAACAATGCGCTTTACGTTTCCAATAATAATGGCGTTTCGAACACCTACACAATGAACACCGAATCTTACGTTTGGGCTTACCGAGACTTCTACTTTACTCCGAACTATCAGGATTATCTTATTTCGTTTGATATTCGCAGTTTCGGGGAATTGTACAGCAACATTCCGTATGATTACGTCAAAGTGTTTTTAGGTCCGCCCGCTATACCTGCATATAATAACATTCCGTCTGGTGCCACGCAGCTGGGTTCGGAGTATTTGAATGATTCCATCTGGCATACAGAAACATTTACGGTGAATTCCTCCAATGCGGGATATCAGCGTCTATATTTCCTGTGGAGAAACGACGGTTCTTACGGTACTAACCCGCCCGGTGCAATTGACAATATCTCCATTACGCCTGTCGGATGCGGCACACCCCGCTGTCTGACAGTCAGCCAAATGTGGGAGGATTCCGCAGAACTCTCCTGGCCGGCAATTTACCAGGCCGATTCCTACACGGCGGCCTATCGCCGTGCATCCGACAGTACTTACAGTTACGTGATGACCACCGATAACCATATTTTGTTGACCAACTTGTTGCCCATGACCAACTATCTGGTAAAAGTCAGAACCGATTGTGACACTTCGCAAGGTGCATGGAGCGACGAGTTTCAATTCAGCACGACTGCTTTGCCCTATTTCTGCGGATTTGAAGAGGCGGGTGAGAATGCATGTTGGACACTGGATGGCGGCATGAACAACCACAAATGGTACATCGGCCATGCGGTGCACTGCGACGGCGATTCAGCCCTGTACGTCTCCAATAACAACGGTGTTTCCAACACATTCTCCGATAATGTGAATGCCCAAATCTGGGCTTACCGCGACATTTACTTCAATCCGCAATATTCCGAATATCTGATGGAATTCGACATCCGCTCTTACGGTTATCCCGGAGCGTCTGTGGACTATGTAAGAGTGTTCCTCGGACCGCCGGCAACGCCTTCCGGCAGTTACACCCCCGCCAACGCAGAAGTCATCGGCGACTTCTATGGTATGACGAACTGGAACCATTTCCGCTTCGTAATCAACGGATCCCATGCCGGTATGCAACGTCTATACTTCCTGTGGAGACAGCAGGTTGCAGGAACAAACAACCCACTTGCCGGTGCCGTGGATAACATCTCCATCGTCGGTTCGCCATGCAGCATCCCGACGGAACTGACCGTTTCCGACCTTGCCGATGTCACGGCAGTGGTCTCCTGGAGCCCCGGCGCGTGCGGCATCACCAACGGCTACACGGTCGGCTACCGGATGAGCAGCGATACGGGATGGTACGAGCTTTCCACTACCGACACGTTCCTCTTGCTGCAGAATTTGCAGTCCTCCACGCAATACACTTGGCGGGTGCGCAAAAGCTGTGTGCCGTCATTCGCCAGCCAGTGGAGCGATGTGAGCACTTTCTTCACGGAAGCCACCGAAGCGCAGCTGCCCTATTTCTGCGGCTTTGAAGAGAGTGACGAGAACCGCGACTGGCGTCTGTTGGGTGTGAGCACCAACCGATGGTATATCGGGCAGGCCGCGCAACAGGCAGGCCAATACGCCCTCTATGTCTCCAACGACAACGGCGCTACCAACGCCTATGACGTTTACGGCTCAATGACTAATTCCTGGGCTTATCGCGACATCTATTTTACCCCCGGTTACTCAGAATACCAGATAGCCTTTGATTTCCGAGGTCTTGGACAGAGCGGCGATGACCGTACCCGCATCTTCCTCGGTCCTCCCACCCAAGTGGAGCCTAACGGTACTTACTCTATCACTATCCCTTCCGAATTGGAAGAACTCGGCAACGGTCTGAATACGGATGCCGTATGGACCAGCCATTCCTTTACGGTCGATTCCACTCATGCCGGGCACCAGCGCCTCTACTTCCTCTGGTGCAATGGTTTCTATGAAGGGACGAACCCGCCAGGCGCAGTTGATAACATTATGGTTTATGGCGGAACCTGCGCCGCACCTCACGACCTGACGGTGACCGCGACCTCCACGACCAGCATCAGCATCAGCTTCACCCCCGCCGACACCAGCGACCAGAATTGGGAGGCCGTCATCGTGGAAGACGGACAACCTATTGACACCACGCAGGTTGTTGCGCTGACAGGCGCCGCCTATAACTTCAATAACCTTCACAAGGACAGACTTTACGTCATCTATGTGCGCACCAACTGCGGGGACAGCCAGAGTGCATGGTGTTCCACTTCCCAGAGAACGGATTGCGGCACCATTACCGATATTCCTTATTTGGAATCCTTTGACACCTACGGCACCGGTTCCAACTTGGACGGCTATTCCGCATTCCCGAGATGCTGGAGTCGCCTCTGCTCCTCCTATATCGTCGCACCTTATCCGTTTATTTTCCCCAATGGATATTACAGCTCACCGGGTTCGCTCTATTTCCAACCCAGCAACGGCCACAACGTCGCCATCACGCCCGAATTTGATTCGTCTATCCCGATGAACACTTTGCAGGCATCGTTCAAGTTCAAAGCCAATACGACAGCCCCCAACTCCATATTGGTGGTGGGTGTGATGACCGATCCTAACGACTTCGCCACGTTCACGCCTGTTGACACGGTCTTCTCGAATCCTTACGCGCTGACATCTTGGATTGACAGGACCGTCAGTTTGGCCTCCTATACCGGCAACGGTCACTACCTCGCTTTTATGCAGGAGAACTTCTCCAATCCGCTCACACCGGTCAGCATGGACAATCTGACGGTGGATTACCTCTCCGCTTGTCCGCTGCCAACGAATGTGACCGCTGAACCCATCACCCACGACAGCGTGTTGGTGGATTGGCAGCCCGGCGGGTCAGAGACCGCTTGGCGCGTGGTGGTCGTCCCCAACGGCAATGCACCTGAGAACGGCACGCTTGTGCAGACGGGAACCCATCCGATCGTTATCGGCGACTTGGCCGACAACACGATGTATGATGTCTTCGTGCAGTCCGATTGCGGCAGCTCGAGCAGCTCGTGGTGTACCCCCGCCACCTTCATGACAACTTGCGCCCCCGTGGTGGATCTGCCCTACTCGGAGAATTTCGACGACTACACGTGGATGAGCTCCTATATTGTGAGACCCGACTGCTGGATCTTCCCCGTGACATACGCCGATTACCCCAGAATCGATTGGAACACTTACGGGTATTACGGTATGGAGAGCAAGGCGCTGCTCTTCCACTCCGACACGTCAACGACCGCCACCGCGGTCACCCAGCCGTTCGGAGTGGACATCCACTCGCTGCGGGCGCAGTTCCGGTTGTCCGCCGACCATGAATATATTGCCGGCTGTATGGAAGTGGGCGTGATGAGCGACCCGTACGACCTTTCTACCTTCGAATCCGTGCAGGTGTTCTCCATCGCCCATTATGACACTTGGCAGGATGTCACGGTGGATTTCCGCAACACGGCGATGACGGGCACCAACCGCCATATCGCCTTCCGGCAAGTGGGATTACACTCCTCTAATATGGCTATGTGGCTTGACGATCTGATTGTCTATCAAGCAGACGATTGCGATGCACCCTCCGCTTTGACTGCCCATGACCTCACCTCCACCTCGGCTACGATCTCGTTCGAGCCCTCGCATAGTAGTGCTTCACAATGGGAATATGTGGCCTGCGCCCCGGGAGTTTCTCCCAATACCCAAACCCCGGTGGCCACCGCCAACACCTCGTTTGTCGTTGACAACCTGACTCCCGGACAAACGTACCGCATATTCGTGCGGACTGTCTGTGGCTCGAACAGCCATTCGGGATGGTCAGAGCCGTTAGAAATCACCCCGGACTGTGGAATTATCAGCCAATTGCCCTACACGGAGACGTTTGACACTTACGGAACAGACAGTGAAACGGCCTTCCCCGATTGTTGGCGCCGCATTCTGACCCCTGCATCCTACTCTTACTATCCCATCGTTTCGTCTGAAGTTTCCGCCAGCGGTGTCGGGTCGATGCTCTTCCTCGCCAATTCCTTCAGCGATGATTGGGCCATCACCCCGGCATTCGCCCCGAATCTCTCCTTTGATAGCATCCAGCTGGATTTCAGCTGCTTTCAGGAAGCTGGTGCGGTTCCGGGTTGGGACACGATGTTCATCGGCGTGATGAGCAGTCCTTACGATGCCGCCTCCTTCGTGCCGGTCGATACCATCACCCTCCAGAGCTGGGGCGTGTGGGAACCGCATTCCGTACTCCTTGACCACTACTACGGCGACGGACGGTATGTGGCGTTCCGCTACCACTGCCCCGCCTATTTGGGCAAGGTGTTCATCGACGACGTGGTATTTTCTGTAAGACCTGATGTCGGGATTCCCGAACATAACCTGAACCAACTTTTGCATCTCTATCCCAATCCCACAAACGGAAAATGCACTATCCGCAGCGAGGAATACGCCATTGAGAATGTGGAGGTGTATGATGTGTTCGGTAAACGGTTAGAGCAGCACTTTGCGCGTGATTACCAAATGGTTATAGATCTCTCCACCCGTGCCGCCGGTGTCTATTTTGTGCGTGTGACCACCGAACAGGGCACCGTCACCAAACGGGTGGTGAAACGGTAGTGTTCCGTTGCATTTCTTGAACCCCATTTGTTGAGACGCGCTATGGCACGTCTCAACATTTTTTTACCTTTGCCGCATCCTGAAGGTGGCCCGCACCCTCTACTTCTTCGGCACCACGTTCAAGTCCAACGAGATGAACCCCAGATTGTCGTATTTCGGCATCTTGCGATAGAAGGTGACGGTGTAGCGCCCCTTTTGTGTCAATGTCTTGCCGGGGAATGCGACAAGCCTCATGGAATTTACACTGCCTTGGGAAAAAGGTGTAATATCCTTGTTCTGCTTGGGATCGAAATTGAGCACGCTGGTGACGAAGGATTCCATGCCGTCAGGGGCGGTGAGCGTGATGTTGACCGGAATCGTTTCGTCCACCACCACGGTGGTGTCATACTTTAGGTAAAATTCAATGCTATACTCACTTATGGTGTCAATGTTGTCGAAACCGTATTGGATGACCTGCTCCTCGAATGTCCAGTTGCCATTGGGGAATTCATGTGTTACCTTGATGGGCTCCTTCTGCCGGGGTGCACGATGGCAGCTTGTGCCTATTGCGCTGATGGTGAGGATGATGAGTGCGATAACTATAAAATGTTGATAAATTCTTTTTTTCATACTCGAAGTTTCTTTCAATTTAAACTACTTTTGCATCTGGATTCTGTGGTCGCAAACACGGCTGCAAAAATACATTAATTCTGCCATCTTTGCGCATGGGATGGCAATGTCGCGGCAACTGTCGCAAAACATTCACTTAAAAGACGATAAATGGCAACAAAGAGAAAATATTATGTGGTTTGGGCCGGTGTGAAGCCCGGTGTTTACGATAATTGGAACGACTGCAAGGCGCAAGTTCTGCACTTTGAGGGCGCAAAATACAAGTCCTTCGAGACTGAACAGGCGGCCATCTCGGCATTTAAGGAGGGCTATGCTGCCTATTACCGCAACCATCCTTCGTCGCAAAGCGGCATCCCCTTGCTGCTTCTGAAAGAGGAGGCACCGAAGCCCATCCTCGAGAGCCTGTCGGTGGATGCCGCCTGGAACACGGTAACCAAGATGATGGAGTACCGCGGGGTCTATGTGGCCACACGGGAGGTCTGGTTCCACAAGGGACCGTTCCCCAACGCCTCCAACAACATCGGCGAGTTCCTGGCCTTGGTGCACGGCATCTCCCTCTGCAAGCAGCGCAACCTCGATATCCCCATCTATACCGACAGCATCACGGCCATGGCCTGGGTGCGGCACAAGAAACACAAGTCCATCATCCTCCCCACAGCGGAGAACGCCGTCCTTTTCGACATGATGACCCGTGCGGAGAACTGGTTGAAAAACAATACCTACGACAATCCTATCTATAAGTGGAACACCCCCCTTTGGGGTGAGATCCCCGCCGATTTCGGGCGGAAGTGAGCTGCGCGATGCGCTTGCGGTTCTCCGGCAGCTTGGGGAAAAAGAAGATGTGCTGGTCCTTGCGCTCCTCCATGCGCTTGGGTACATATACCGGCTTGCCATTATACGGATTGTACTCCAGGTAATACAAGGCCGTCGAGAAGGTCATCGGTGTGGGCGTGAAATCCTGCACCTGATCGGTGATAAGATGGTGCTTTTGCGTGATGTCACATAATGCGGCCATCTTCCCGATGGTGCAACCCGGATGCGACCCGATAAAGTAGGGGATCAGCTGCTGGTTCTTGCCGCATTGCCGGTTGGCTTGCATGAATTTCTCCAAAAAGAGCAGAAACTTGTCAAAATCGGGTTTCCGCATCAACTTGAGCACCTCGGGGTCGGTGTGCTCCGGCGCCACTTTCAGACGCCCCGACACATGATGCTCCACCAACTGTCGCAGATATTGCGACTGTCCGTTGCGCTCGTCCTCCTTGCGGTCGTCGTTCAACAGCATCTCGTAGCGGATGCCGCTGCCGATGGTGACATGCTTGACGCCCGGCATTTTCCTCACTGTTTCGTACAAAACCACCAAAGGTTTGTGGTTCAGCTGCATGTTGGGACAAATCTTGGGTGAGAGGCATGATGGGCGCGGACAGGTGCGGCACTTCTCCAAGTCAAGGCCCTCCATGCGGAACATGTTGGCCGAAGGACCACCTAAGTCGCTGATATGCCCCTTGAAATAAGGACGTTGCACCAAGTCGCGCACCTCCGCGAGGATGGACTCGTCGGAGCGCGAGGCGATCTGCTTGCCCTGATGGGCCGCGATGGCGCAGAAACTGCAGCCTCCGAAGCAGCCACGGTGCAGCGTGATGGAGTTCTTGATCATCTCGAAAGCCGGTATCTCGCCACGTTTCAGATACTTGGGATGCGGGGCGTTCATCATCCGGTCGAAGAGCGCGAAACTGTCCATCTCGGCTTCCGTGGCCACGGGGTAGGGGGGCTGTACCACCAGCACCTGCTCGCCGTAGGGTTGCACCAGCATTCTTTGCTCGCGTTTGTTGGATTCTGTCTCGAACTTGACGAAATCCTCCCCATATTTGCGCTTGTCTTTCAACTCGGCCTCGTAGGAGTGCAGCCGGATGCAATGCGCTTGCCGGTAGTTTTCACCATCCTTGTCCATATATGCAATTTGATGGCATTCGGAGAGGTGGTTGCGCCAGTCTGTGTGTCGGAACAACTGTGCCAGGGCAATGATGGGGCGCTCACCCATTCCATACACCAGCACATCGGCACCGCTGTCGGCCAGGATGCTGGGCTTGAGCGAGTCGCTCCAGTAGTCGTAATGTGACAGCCTCCGCATAGAGGCCTCGATGCCGCCCAGCACCACGGGCACATCGGGGAAAAGTTGCTTCAGGATGCGGGCATATACCGTGGTGGCGTAGTCGGGCCGGAAGCCGGCCTTGCCACCGGCGGTGTAGGCGTCGTCGCTGCGCAGCCGCTTGTTGGCGGTGTAGTGGTTGACCATCGAGTCCATATTGCCGGAGGTGACCCCGAAGAAGAGCCGGGGCTTGCCTAACTTCTTGAAATCGCGCAGGTCGTCCTGCCAGTTGGGTTGGGGCAGGATGGCCACGCGCAGGCCCTCGCGTTCCAGTACGCGCCCGATGACCGCTGCTCCGAAGGAAGGATGGTCCACGTAGGCGTCGCCGTTCACAATGATGACATCCACATAGTCCCAACCCAAGTAGTCTAACTCTTTCTTGGTGATTGGAAGAAAATGTTTGTCGTTCATTATGATTGGATTAAAAGAAAAGTCTAATGTATCACTTTAAGTTCTTCCACCTCCATTCTGACCTTGAGCCACTCCACGATTTTCTTCTCGGCGGCGGTGTTGGCGGTACCCTCTTTCCATTGGATGAGCACGATGGGCACGCTGTGGTGCTCAAGCGTCTTGGGATCGAATTGCTCCATTTCGGAGATGGCGAATCCTTTGATGTTGGGGTATTGCACATGGATTTCCTTTGCAATCTGGCCGGAGAGCGTCTCTGCATTGCGAGCGGAGCTCAGTTGGCCTTGAAGTTGGCTGATGAGGGAGTCTTGCTGTTCGATGCGCAGGTCTTTCTTGTTGATGATGTCCTCGATGATCTCGTTCTGCTTGGTGATATCGATGGCCTCCCCGGTCTGCTTGACAATCAGTTTGGTGCGGGTGAGGCCGTATTGGTTTTGCAGCGTGTTTTGCAATTCAGTGATCTCGCTCTTCGACAGGGGGCGCCCCACCAGCGACAGGGTGACACTCTGTTCTTTGGCGTGATAGTCGCGGACGGAGTTGACGATTTGGATGTTCTGGAAACTTTCACTCTCTTGGGTGTCGTTCACAAATTTGATGGCCTGGGAGTTGAAAGCGGCTTGCCGTACCACGTCGATGGCCAGTATGATGCTGGGTACCAGTACGATGATGGTGAATATGGTGATGATACGCTTGACGGCGCGCTTACGTCCGGGTTCTACATACTGTATCTGGGGAAAAGAGAGGAAACGGACCATCACGAAGGTGGCGAGGGCGATGAAGAAGGAGTTGAGGAAGAAGAGGTAGAAGGCCCCGAAGAAGTACTTGAACTGTGCGGTGGCGAGACCGTAGCCGGCCGTGCAGAGCGGCGGCATCAAGGCGGTGGCGATGGCCACGCCCGAGATGACGGTGATGGACTGCGATTTGCGGGAGGTGGCCACGATGCCGGCCAAACCTCCGAAAAAGGCGATGAACACGTCGAAGATGGTGGGCCGGGTGCGCGCCAGCAGCTCCGACTGCGCGTCGCCGAGCGGCGAGAGCAGGAAGTACAGGAAAGAGGCCAACAGACTGACCAACACCATAATGCCGAGGTTCTTGACGGATTTCTGCAGCAGGTATTCATCCATTATGCCCACGGAGAGCCCGATGCCGTTGATGGGCCCCATCAGCGGTGAAATCAACATGGCGCCGATGATGACGGCGGTGGAGTTCACATTCAACCCTACGGAGGCCACGATGATGGCGAACACGAGAATCCACATGTTCATCCCTCGGAACTCCACACTCTTGGATATGGTGTCGATGGTGGCCTCATAGTCGGTGTCTTCGCGCAGTTGGGCGAAATCCTTGACCTTGCGCCACAGGAGCCTGAGTTTTGCCTTGAAGGATTGCTTTTCGGACATGACGGTGGAATGTTATTGTAGTATTTTGACAATCTCCTCGATGGAAAGTTGTTGTTGCTCGCCGGTGCCCATGTTCTTGAGTGTGTAGATGTTGTTGAGCCGTTCATTTTCGCCGGCGATGACAACGTAAGGCACGGATTTGGCGTTGGCATAGTTCATCTGCTTGCCGATTTTCGCGCTGTCGGGATAAATTTCCGAGGGGATGCCGGCGTCGCGGAGGGCGCGCAGGCCGCGCAGGGCGTATTTCTCGTCTTCCTTGCCGAAGTTGATGAACAGGGCCTTGACGGGAGTGAGGATGGCGTCGGGGAAAAGGTTGAGTTCGTTGAGCACGTCGTAGATGCGTTCCGCGCCGTAGGAGATGCCCACGCCCGACATATTCTTAAGTCCGAAGATGCCCGTGAGGTTGTCGTAGCGTCCGCCGCCGGAGATACTGCCCATCGCCACGTCGTTGGCCTTCACCTCGAAGATGGCGCCGGTGTAGTAGTTGAGCCCGCGGGCCAGCGTGATGTCGATTTCAAGGGCGGTGGTGAGCCCCATCTCCTTGACATAGTCGAGCACGGCGGCCAGTTCTTCCACGCCTTTCATTCCGATCTCGCTGGTGTGGAGCAGCTGCTTGAGTTGCTCGAGTTTCGCGTCGTTGTTGTCGCCTCCGAAGCAGAACACGGGCTTGAGCTGTTCGATGGACTCCTGCGGGATGCCTCTCTCCAGCAGTTCCTGGCAGACGCACTCCTGACCCACCTTGTCCAGCTTGTCCATCGCAGTGCAAAGGTCGGTGACCTTGTCGGCCTGGCCGATGACCTCGGCAATGCCGGAGAGCACCTTGCGGTTGTTGATCTTCATCGTGATGTTGATGCCGAACTTGCGGAATACCTCGTCGGTGATTTCCACCAACTCGGCCTCGTTGAGGAGGGAGGTGCTGCCGATGATGTCGGCGTCGCACTGGTAGAACTCGCGGTAGCGGCCCTTTTGGGGGCGGTCGGCGCGCCACACGGGCTGCATCTGGTAGCGCTTGAAGGGGAAGGCAATGTCGTTCTGGTGCTGCACGACGAAGCGGGCGAAGGGCACCGTGAGGTCATAGCGCAGACCCTTCTCGCAAATCTTTGCCGCCAGCTTGTTGGGGGAGGCGTCGGGGGCGTTGAAGTCAACACCCTGTGTGAAGTCGCCGGAGTTGAGGATCTTGAAGAGCAGGCGGTCGCCCTCTTCGCCGTATTTTCCCATGAGAGTGGAGAGATTTTCCATGGAAGGGGTCTCGATGGGAAGGTAGGCGTGCCGGTGAAAGACGGAGCGGATGGTGTCGAAAATATAGTTGCGCCTCATCATCTCGGTGGGCGTGAAATCGCGGGTTCCTTTTGGAATAGAGGGTTTTACAGTTGCCATAGTAAGTTTTTTGAAACAGGCTGCAAAGATACAAAAAAGGCATAAAAAAAATAATTTGTGGAAATCGGGTCTGGAAATGAAAAAAAGTGTATTTTTGCCGCGTCTTTTTGAGACACCAAACATGGCGGTTGTAGCTCAGTTGGTTAGAGTACCGGATTGTGGTTCCGTGGGTCGTCGGTTCGAATCCGACCTGCCGCCCGAAAGATTGAAAAACAGCGATTTACAAATGTAAATTCGCTGTTTTTTTTGGGAAGTATATACTTGATGGCACAAATCAGGGCTTTTGCATCTATTTTATTTGGGCGTGCCGGCACGGCGGCGCGGAATCACATTGCATTCGCATACACCATCAAATGCCGCCGCGCCGTCGGGCTTTCCACTGCAATGATTTTGGCTTAGAACCCACCACCATTCCGCGAGACGCGAAGTGTCAAGCGGAACCTCCGTCTCGCCAGGGAACGCATTCCCGCCAAAATCATTTCCG
>JAFPXF010000079.1 GCA_017394765.1 Bacteroidales bacterium
CATTCTGTCCATTTTTCCATCCGTTTTGTATGTTGCAATATCATTACAAAGTGAATTCTTTTTACATGATGTCCAACCAAAAGAACACAATGCGAATTATTCAACATTTTCGGTGTATTTCCGATAGCGTCGGAGTGCGTCGGGCGTCGTATTTTTGCAGCTCGTTTAACAAATACAACGTATTATTCAAATGACTGAAAACTATATTATTACGGGCACAAACGGACATCTGGCACAAACGATAGTCCGAAAGCTGAGGAACGAGGACTGTACAATTCGCGGCCTGATTCTCCCTTCTGAATCAAATCAGGATGGCGGAAACGTCACCTATTACAAAGGCGACATCACAAAGCCCGAGTCGCTGCGGGAAGTCTTTTCCGACATCGATGGCGATTGTACCGTGGTCATCCACGCTGCGGGCCTCATCTCCATCGGCGACGAGATTACGCCTGCCTTGTACAACGTCAATGTTAACGGCACTAGGAACATCATCGAGGCCTGTCGACAATATGGCATCGGCCGTTTGGTGTACGTCAGCAGCGTCCACGCCATCAGTGAGGGTGACGGGCTGCGCGTGATCACCGAGACCAACACCTTTTCGAAGGAACTCGTTGTGGGAGCATACGCCAAGACCAAGGCCGAGGCCACGGAAGCCGTGATGAACGCCATAGCCGACGGGATGGATGCTGTGGTCGTGCATCCATCGGGCATATTGGGACCCGGTGACGATGGCCGCAACCACATCACCCAACTGATACAGTCCTACCTGAACAGCAAACTCCTTGGGGGTGTCACCGGCGGTTATGATTTTGTCGATGTGCGTGACGTGGCCGACGGCATTATCGCCGCCGCCAGACGCGGACGGAAAGGCCAGTGCTATATTCTCTCCAACCGCTATATCCCGATTCCCGACCTTATGAAATATATGCAAGTCGCCACCGGCGGCAGGAAGAAACCGTGCTTCCCGCTGGGTATGGCGAAAGCGATGGCACCGATGTTTGAATGGGTGGCGAAGGTCTCCGGCACACGGCCTCTCTTCACCCGCTACTCCCTCCGCACGATGGAGTCCAACGGCCGTTTCTCGCACGACAAGGCCACGATGGAGCTGGGCTACACCACGAGGGATATGCTCGACACCGTCCGTGACACGATAGAGTATCTGAAGACCGGGGAGATGAAAGATTGACTATTGGGCGTTGCGGTATTCCATTGGGGTGAAGCCAGACTGCTTCTTGAAGTATTGGCAAAACTGGTTGTCGGAGGAGAAGTTCAATGCATCGGCAATCTGGCGAACGGTCATCGTGCTGGTGGCCAGCATCGACTTGGCTTCGAGGACGACACGCTCCTGTATCAGCTGTGACGGACTGCACCCCGACGACTGGCGGATGACTCTTGACAGGTATTTGGCCGACACGCACAGTCTGTCGGCATAGAAATCGACCGTTCGGTGCTGGCAGGCGTAGCGTTGCAGGTTTGAGATGAAGAGAGCGTAGAGTTCCGTCTCACGACCAATCGACGGACAAGTCTCAATGTTGTTGACCAACCGCGAGAAGAAGAGTGCCGCGTTCTCCATCACAAAGGCCTGCACCACATCTTCTTGGAATGCGGGAACGGAAAGGCTGTAAAGTTGCTTGGTGTTGAGATACTGACTCCGGAACAGCTCAAGTTCCGCATCCCCAACATGGAAAGAGACGAAGCCCGTCCTGCTCTTGATGCGGCTCCGCATCTCCTTGTCTGCTTTGTTGAAGAACTGCTGTCCGATATTGTCGCCAACGGCCATCGCCACCGTCTTGGTGCCAGCCTCGCAAACCATCCCTTCGATAATTGAGCCGCTGAATGCCATTAGCACGTCGCCCCTGCGGAGCGACACCCGCTCGCGGTTGATGGTCGTCGCATTTTCCCCTTTCAGACATATCACTACTGCTATAAACGACAGTTTCAGAGGGAAATTTAGTCTTCCCACACCGTCGAAATGCTTGTCGGAGAGCTGGTCTTCGTCGCAGAAATTGTCGGTGGTGGCCATCAAGTCACCTATATACATATCGTCATCCGACTTCTTGAAAAGGCCGAGTCGCAATTGTTGTATGTTTCCGTTCATACCTCTAATAACGCCCGAAAAAAATAGTTATTATAGACAAAGTGAAAAAAACAACATTATTGGGGTGTTTGCGATAGTGTTCGATTGGCTGATAGCGAGTAATTTTGCATTTCGAAATTATTATAAGTAATTATGCGCAAGCAACTGATTAACACACTTGAAGAATTATTAGTTATTTCTTCAGAAAGACGAAAGAACAGAATATTCGGCCAATTTATTGGCGGGCAGCAAAAATGCACATATTCTACATTGTTATGGAGGGCCAATGAACTTTCGTGCCAAATGAATCTTCACGGAGTTGGCAGCGAGGCCAAAGTGGCCATTCTGTCGGAAAATATGCCTCATTGGGCAATTGCCTTCTTCTCGGCGGTGGCATACGGAAGAGTGGCCGTGCCGATTTTGCCAGCCTCATCGCCTGTTGAGGTGGAGAATATAATGGAACATTCCGAGAGTGAGGTGCTTTTCGTTTCAAGAGCGTTGTTGACAAAAGTGAGCGAGCATCGGCTCAAAACGATGAAGCTGGTCTATTCTATCGAGGACTTTAGCCTCATTTGCGAGAATGCTGCAAAATTGGGATATGTGGTTCCTCGCTTTCCACGTCCCGAAACCTTGGCAACAATAATCTACACTTCGGGAACATCGGGCAAGGCAAAGGGCGTGATGTTGAGCCACGCCAATCTGTGTCATAGCATTATGGAGGCCTGTCACGCACAAAAAGCCAATCATCGCGACCGATGGCTGTCGATATTGCCGATGGCCCACACCTACGAATTGGCACTTGGGATGCTGTATCCAATTTATTCAGGGGCCACGATTTACTATCTCTCAAACACTCCTGCTCCGTCCATCCTGCTGAAGGCAATGAAGGAAATCCGCCCAACACTGATATTGACCGTACCTCTGATAGCGGAGAAAATTTTTCATTCCGCATTGAAAAAGATAGAAAGCAACAAATGTCTGTCGTGGATGCAGTGTCACACACCGTCGCTGCTTTATGCAATAGCAGGGATAGACCTTCGGCGTCAGACTGGCGGAAGAATAAAGTTCTTTGGCATCGGCGGAGCGAAACTGAATCCTGAAGTGGAAATGTTTTATAAGCACACACGCTTCAACTATGCAATAGGATATGGAACTACTGAAACTGCTCCTTTGATCTGCAACGCTTGTGTTGGGAAAACAGCCGTTGGCACTGTGGGCGTGGCAGCCTACGGTGTTGAGGTGAGACTCGAAAACGTGGATTCACAGACTGGCGTGGGCGAAATCGTTGCAAGGGGCAAGAATGTTATGATTGGCTATTACAAAGACCCCGAACGCACCGCCGCTGTGCTGTCGCTCGATGGATGGTACCACACCGGCGACCTTGCAACGCTCGACCACAAAGGCCGTTATTGCATCAAAGGACGGATTGGCAATATGATTGTCGGCCCTTCAGGCGAGAACATATACCCAGAAGAGATTGAGCAGGTCATCAACAACTTCCCAGGAGTGCAGGAGTCGCTTGTCATAGAGCGTGAGCGGCGTTTGGTAGCACTTGTCCGATTGGGAGAAGATAATATAAAAGCATCGCTGTCCTCAATGGCAGAAAGCATCAGGGATTTTGTCAATCGCCGAGTGAACAAACACAGTGCTCTTTCCTCCGTACAGATAATCACCATCCCTTTTCAGAAAACAGCCACATTGAAAATCCGCCGCAACATCTACAAATAACTATGAGAAACCCTATCTTCTTCTTCCGTCCCCTTGTCCGTCTTCGAATTGTCGGGAGCGAAAATCTCACAGCCCTTAAAGATGAGCCCGTCGTACTGGTCTGTAACCATGGATTTATCTATGGTCCCATTGCGGCACTATTCAACATGCCTATCGTTTTCCGGCCATGGGTTGACTCTGTAATGCTCAACCGCAGACAGTGCCGCAGTTTGATCTCCGACAAGTTCCGTTACTTGTTGTTCTGTTTCGGCTCGTTGAGAAACAGGGTAGTCGATTGGATAACAGCGATTGTAATGCAGTTTCTTGGCAGCTTCAACCCCATTCCCGTATACAAAGGTTCAGAAAACATAATGCTAACACTCAACCAAAGTGTTGACTCACTGCTTGAAGGGAAGAACTTGTTGATTTTCCCTGAACATCCACGTACCGACTATCCATCCATTTTGAAAGAATGGTTTATGGCCAAACATTTGAGAACATTTTATTGTGGATTTGCTAGGATTGGCGAAATGTATTATGAGCGTACAGGAAACCGTTTGGCCTTTGTGCCAGTGTATATAAATCGATGGAGGCATACCATCCATATAGCACCAGCAATCTATTACAATAAAACAAATGATATTTCAGGGTATCACCCAATGTCCTATCTGCCATCCC
>JAFPXF010000080.1 GCA_017394765.1 Bacteroidales bacterium
GATCCACTCGGTGAAGAGGGCCTTGATTTCGGCGCTGCAGCAGTCGCACTGGAGGCCTTCCTTCATAATGCGCTCCACGCGGTCGCGCATCTGGCGGGTGGCGGTGGCCATACCGAGGCCGAACTCAGCGTTGTCCTCGAACAGCGAGTTGGCCCAGGCGGGACCGAAGCCGCTGCGGTAGTTCTTGCAGTAGGGGGTGGCAGGAGCCGAGCCGCCGTAGATGGAGGAGCAGCCCGTGGCGTTGGCCACCATCATCTGCTCGCCGAAGAGCTGGGTGATGCACTTCTTTCCGCTTCCGCGAAAATGGATACCTCCGCGAAGCCTAACATCGCGTATCGAATGCCGTTTATATGTCACCGTCTCAACCATCATCATGTCTTATTTCCCGAAATAGAGCAGGTCGAGGTGGCGGTGATGCTGCCACCAGGGGAACTTGTGGTCGGCGCTGATGAGCGTCAGCCGACGGGTGATGGCGGTGGCTATGATGAGGCGGTCGAAGGGGTCTTTGTGTACCATCTCCGCCGTCTCGGGGATGCCCTCACGGTAGTAGGTTTCCAGAATGTCGGGCGTGATGTCGATGGTGATGATGTTCCACTGCGCAAGGAGGGCGTGGACTTCGAGCGGCGAGGCATCCATGTGGATTGCCTTCTTGCGCTGCAGGTCCACAAGCTCAATCAGCGATGCCACCGATATGAAGTATTGGTTCTGGAACGTCTCGATGTCCTCACGGATGCTTTCGGGCAGGTGCTCGCGGTCGTCGGAGATAAGCCAATAGGCTACGTGCGTGTCGATCAGGTACTGTGTCATAGTCCGAGATTAAATGGGTCGGGTACCAATTTCATTGCCGACAGGTTTATGCCTCCAGCCCAAACGGGTCGGGGACCAGTTCTCTGCATCCTGTAAGGTATCTGTATCTCCGAGGCGTGGCGGTCCGGACGGTCTTCTTCGGGGCGCTCTTCCGGGTGGATTTCTTTGTTTTCTTTGCGGTGTCTTCCATTGCTGTGAAATATTTTTTTGCCTTAATAACGACGGTGGCGGGAATTTATTGCATCGGGGGCAATAAAATCGGGGGGAGTTCGTTATTAACAAAAAAAAAGACTATGCAGAATGACAATCCTATAGCAGAGGTTTTTGGTTTTCCCGCTGAAAATGTTTCCGAGAGGGCGCAATATTACAGGGACAATCGCTTGTGTCCGTTCCATAACCGCTACCCCAATTGTACAAAGGACAAGGCTGACAATCCTTTGGGAGTGTGCAGCGTCAATCATGCGGGGAACAAGGTTATTACCTGTCCTTCTCGTTTTCGGGAAGACTGGATGATTCTTCGGAACGCCGCCGAGTTTGTATGGAAGAAGGGAACAAAATGGACTTCGTTGCCGGAAATCAAACTGACAGATGCCGATGGCCAGTCGGCTGGCAATATTGATTATGTGATTGCCAGCTACGATTCGGACGGACGCATCACGGACTTTGCCTCAATCGAGGTGCAAGGAGTCTATATTAGCGGGAATTTGCGCAATCCTTTCCAAAAATATATGGAGAATCCTTCTTCCGATTTCCATTGGGATGGTCGCAACTATCCACACCCTGATTATCTCTCCTCTTCGCGCAAGCGGTTGATTCCACAGATGCTATACAAGGGTGGCATTTTCAAGGCATGGAACAAGAAACAATGTGTCGCAATTCAGAAATCTTTCTTTGACACGCTTCCTGACCTGCCGACGACAACAAAGGCAAAAGCTGACATCGCATGGTTCCTATATGATCTGGAATATTGCAAGGCTGATTGCCAATACCATCTGAAACTTGTCGACACGGTGTACACGGAGTTCCAATCTGCTTTGCAACGTGTTATATACACAAAGCCGGGGGATTTGGCCGCTTTCATGTCGGTGTTGCAGGGAAAATTTGATGAGAGGCTCTCCAACGCTCCCGACACTCACTCCGTATTTGAACTGTTATGAACGCCTTACAACAATCACAATTAAGTCTTTTCCCCGACATGCCATTGCCGGCAATGCCGCAGTGCCGAAATGTAATCAATGTTGCTTCGGTGCCGCAGCGCAGTCCTTTCCGCTATCCGGGGGGCAAAACGTGGCTTGTCCCCACGGCTCGCAAGTGGTTCCGCGGGGCCAGCAAGAAATCTGAACTGATAGAGCCTTTTGCGGGTGGAGGCATTATCAGCCTGACGGCAGTGGCCGAGAATTTCTTTAACCATGCCACGATGGTGGAAATCGACGACGACATGGCAGCCGCATGGCAGACTATTTTTTCGGATGACAACTGCGATTGGCTTGTGCACAAAGTGAAAACATTTGTCGTAACCGCCGAGGATATCAACCAGTCAATCATCTATGCTGACAACGGGACAAAAGAGCGAGGTTTCGCAACCATTGTACGCAACCGCACCAATCATGGCGGAATATTGGCCAAAGGGTCGGGACTTATCAAGTCGGGCGAAGGCGGACGAGGACTCGCATCCCGATGGTATCCTTCAACTTTGGCAAAACGTATTAAAGAGGCCAATCTGTTGCGTGAAAAAATCACTTTCGTACATGGCGACGCGTTCAAAATCATGGAACAACATTTAGCCGATAGCAATACGTTCTTCTTTATAGACCCTCCATACACAGTGGCAGGAAAGCGCCTCTACAACCATTTCGACGTTGACCACCACCGCATATTTGAACTTGCAAGCCAGATGGAGGGACATTTCCTTTTGACTTACGATGACACCGAAGAAGTTCGCGCCCTTGCCGATAGCTTCAGTTTGCCATATAGGACAATCCCGATGCAGACCACCCACCTCATAACAAAGGAAGAATTATTGATATCCGACAACTTTGAATGGCTGGATTAGTTTTTTTGCGCGGCGGCACAATATTTGCGGCGGGGCGGCGTTATTAGTGCAGAGATCTGGTTCGCGGAGTGCGGTGATTGAAGGTCGGGAGTGCGGTGATTGAAAGCCGGGAGTGCGGTGATGAAAAATGACGAGTGCGGTGAAGGAAATCCATCAGTGCGGTGATGAGAAACGGTGAGTGCGGTGAAGAAAATTGATTTGTGCGGTGACAGAAAACGACGAGTGCGGTGACAATTATTAACCCCAAATACATAACATCATGGCTTACTTCAGAGAAAAATTCAACAAGTTGACCAACAGCTACCTGCTGTCGGTAATCACCACTCATTCGGTCTCCACCCGCAAGCTGGCGGAGCGCATCGAGAAGGAAAGCTCGGTGTCAATCTCCGACGTGATGGCGGTGCTCTACGCGCTGCCGCACATCATCCAGGACGAGCTCGGCAAGGGCGGCTCGGTGAAGCTCGACGGCATCGGCTCGTTCTCGCTCTCGGCGCAGTGCAGCAAGACCGGCGTGCCGACCAAGGAGGAGGTCAGCCCCGAGCAAATCACCAACCTCAAGGTGAACTTCCGCCCTGAGAAGCAGCAGATTATGACCCCCAAGGGCAAGACGATGCTCAACGCCCTGGTGCCGACCGACCTGCAGTGGACCTACCTCGCGGCCAAGGCCGACAGCACCGCGGCCACCCCGACGGGTTCCGGCTCCGGCAACGGCGGCACGACGCCCACGCCCACAGGCGACGGCGACGAGGGTTGACGACCCTTCCGGCTGCCGAAGCGTGACAACACAGCGGGGCCGGCGGCGTTCCGCCGCCGGCCCCGCAAACGTCAGCGGTGAAAATGCAGAAATGAAACAACAAATCGAATAAAAACAATAAAATTAAACAGACGATGAAGAAACTCTTTTTACTCGGCGCGATGGTGTGCGTCCTCGGAATGATGACCGCCAATGTTTCGGCACAAAATGTAACCGAAAGCGACATTGTTGGCAAATGGGAATTCAAAGAAGCGCAAAA
>JAFPXF010000015.1 GCA_017394765.1 Bacteroidales bacterium
CCTGCAGTGCGTGCGTGACACCTCTCCGAGGCATCACCACACGATTGACAAACAATTTGTATATTGAAAAAAATGAGGTGAGGTTAAGGCTGTTCATCGGAAAAAAGTGTATCTTTGCATTTTGGGATAAGGAAAAACTAATACTTGTTATGAGCAAATATGAGATTCCATTTTTAACAGCTGCCGTGCAGGCTTTCGGACAACGTTTCGCGATGCCCCGACAAGCAGCGTTCAACTACCTGCACAAGCACAAAGGACTATCCTTCCTGATTGAGTTTTACGATGTGGAACATCTTCAGTCGATGGATGAAACTATAGACGATCTGCTCATTATTTGCCAACAAAACGGAGGTGTGCTTGCATGAAACTATACCACGGTACAAATACTGACATTGAGGTGATAGACCTCTCCCGAGGCTTGCGACACAAAGACTTCGGCAAAGGATTCTATGCAACACCAGACAGAACAACTGCTGTACGTATGGCCCAAAAACGAGCTCGACTTTTTGGAGGGGAAGCTACGTTGATAACCTACGAATTTGACGAAACGACATTGCCATCAGATTTGAAGATAAAACGATTTCCTGAAAAAGCTACTGTAGAGAGGCTTTTGTTTGTGGATGCAAATCGTGATAGAAAGAACACATCGTCCATTCACGATTACGACATCGTTATTGGCCCGATTGCTAATGATGGTGTTGTGCTGCAACTGACCAATTATCGTGAAGGTATTTATTCTCCCGAACAGGCCGCATTGTTGTTACAAGACAAATATCTTGACCAGCAATATTACTTTGGAACAGACAGAGCTCTGTGTTTCCTCCATAAAATAAATGTTGAAACCGTATGATTCAGCCAAATCATCACCAAATAGCGACATATCTTACCGACTACGCCTTGAGCGAGTTGGTGAAATATGTGATGGAGGACACCGGGAGCAGTATTGAGCAGGCAATGGAGAAGGTCTATAATTCCCCATTGATGGATATCTTGCAGGATGAGGAAGGCGAGTTGTATGTGCAAAGCCCAGCGTATCTGTATGAGCTGATGAATATTCAGATGACATCAAAATATAAGGATATTTGGTTTGGTTGTCTTCATGTTAAAACTCGTTCAAGGAATAATGAATTATTGGGTGATGTGGAAGGCGCATACGCCCAAACAATTGCAAAAGCCCATAACAAAGATGAATTTGTTTCTTTACTTAAAGAATACACTTTAAATTATGATCTCGAGTATGTCGAATTAGAAGACATATCCACTTTGCAATACCGTTTGTGGAACCAACTGCCAGTTTCCGAAGCGTTACTTGAAGAAGCGAAATCTTTACAAGATTACGGACATATTCGTTTCAGCACATTCCACACTTATTAATATTCCATTAACCGAACAAAGGAAAGATAGTCATGAAGAAAACTATACCCTTTGGGTGCCAAACTTCGAGATAGAATCGCACATTTACTCTTTGGGGATTTAGCAAAATCGACAAACAATATTAAGGCCTCTTAAAAATGTGTAAACATTAACCCTGAATTCATTATGAAAGATATGAGCAATCAACCCGATCGCAGTACACAGATTATCCGCACCAGTTGGATCGGCATCGCCGCCAACGTGCTTTTGGCGGCTTTCAAGGCCGGTGTCGGCATCGTGGCCAGCAGCGTGGCCATCGTGATGGACGCCGTCAACAATCTCAGCGACGCGCTGTCGAGCGTCATCACCATCGTGGGCACGAAGCTCTCGCAGCGTCCCGCCGACCGCAAGCATCCCTTCGGCTTCGGACGCATCGAGTATTTCAGCGCCATCATCATCGCCGTCATTGTGCTCTCTGCGGGCATCACCTCGCTCATCGAGTCGGTGAAGAAGATCTTCCACCCCACGGAGCCAAGCTACACGACGGTGACGCTCGTGGTCATTGTGGTGGCCATCGCGGTGAAGATCGTGTTGGGGCTGTTCGTGAAACGCAAGGGCGCGCAGCTGAAGAGCGACGCGCTGATTGCCTCCGGATCCGATGCGCTGTTCGATGCCATCATCACGTTGGCCACCCTCGTGTCGGCAGGCATCATGCTGCTGTGGAACGTCTCCATAGACGGCTACCTCGGCGCACTCATCTCGCTGGTCATCATCAAGGCCGGTATCGAGATGCTCGCCTCGCCCGTCAACGAGCTGTTGGGCACCAGCATCCCGGCGGAGCTCACCTCCCAGATCAAACAGGAGGTCAGCGAGTTCGAGGGCGTACACGGGGTGTATGACCTCATCCTCCACAACTACGGTCCCGACGTGAAGATCGGCTCGCTGCACGTCAGCGTCTATGACACGATGTCGGCGCACGAGATTCACGGACTCACGCGCAAGATCACCACGCAAATGCTTGTGCGGCACGGCATCATTATGACCGTCGGGGTTTATGCCATCGCCACCGGCGAGAACCGGATGTCCGAGTTGCAAGCGCAGGTGATACAGACGTTGACCGCCCACAAAGAAATTGTCCAGGTACACGGTTTCTACTATTCGGAGCGCGACAAGATGCTCTCCGTCGATGTGGTCCCCGACATCTCCGTCCACGATGACGCCGCCCTCATTGCGCAGCTCACCGCCGAGATACAGCCTTTAGTGCCGGGAATGCAGGCAGTGGTCGTGGTGGACCATAATTACAGTGAGTGAGAGGACAGGAGTTCCGTGCGCAACAATTTTTTACCTTTGCCACTCAAAATTAAAGAAACAATGACCGACCAAATTATCGAATACAACAAAACCTTCGTGGCGCAGAAAGGCTACGAGACCCACCCACTCGTGCCGAAGGACGTCGTGGTGCGCGGGTTCATCATCGATTCGGAGACAGGGGCGTTGGAGGAGATTGAGGGGTAATGCTGACCGTCCGCCATATCCGCCACTGGTACGAGCCGAAGCTGCCGCACGCCGTCTTCATCAACGGGTTTTTCGCCGGGATGATGAGGGATCACGACCTGCGCATTGAGGCACCGCCCGGAACATACAGCCTTAAAGTGCAGTTCGGAGGCCCGCTGCGTTTGGGCAAAAGCGGCAAGAGCATCGACCTGTCGCTGTCGTCCACCGCTGAGGTGGAGATACCGCCAAATGGCGAGGTCCTCTGCACGTTCCACGACCGCGAACGCCTCTGGAACGTCCTGTTCGACATCGACCTCGTCCTGTGGATCGTCTCCTGGTTCGTCACCATGCCCCCGCTCTACAAGATTCTTTCCAATGTCTTCTTCGCGATTTGGCTGGTGCGGTTAGTGGTGATACGGAAGCGGTATTATAAAATATGTTGTACGAATCCAAAATAAATATGAACGCAACAGAATACATCCGGAAACTTGGCCTTGAGCCACATCCCGATGGAGGCTATTACCGCCAGCTGTTCGACCTTCCGTTTCGAGAATTTCGAGTTAGCCAAAAGGGACGAGTTGTTGGGGCTGTTGGCGTGTTTTCGTGATTTTCCGTTGGAGATTCCGCTCGCTCACTGCGTTCGCGGCGGAATGGTGCGCCAGTGACGATAGGAACTGGCGGAATCTCCCCCGTTCAAAGACAAATTTCCTCAAACAGTCTGAGACATACTTGCGAAACTTGATAATAAGGGGACCTATAGTTATTTCTTTCTGACTAACAGCTTTTCATGAGCTGAAATCCGCTGAAAACGACACCTGAAATCCCCGGTTCGGTCAACTTGTGACAGATGAACTTTTTATGGTGAAAATTTATCGCAACCCATTGTCATTCAAAGAATTATTTGTATATTTGCGGCAAAATAGAATGGCAGATGATAGAGACCAAACCGACATACAAGAAGCAGGGCAGCATCACCCTTTTTGACAACGAGGAGGAGAAGAAGCGCAAGGCCAACAAGAAAGGGCAAAAAGACACGGATGCCCGAGGGGTGAAGAAGGGCGGCCTACAACACCCTGACAAACCTGGTCTACAACCTGTGCCGGTACGAGCAAGTATCACGGCTTGGGATGAATTAACCAATTAAAAATCAAATAGTTGAACAAATATAGACAAAAAAATATTGACAAGCTGCAACCTTTTGAAAGTTTTGCGTCTTATGTATAGAAATATGTTTTAATTTTGCAGCGTTGTTTGCTTATCTTGATGTTTAATGGACTTCGCATCAAGGTCGGCGGCAACGCGAAGAAGTAAAAAATAGAAGTCCCCGCTTTTATGATTTTGAAGAACCTACTAATATTGATTCTTTTGCTCGTCTTAGGGTTAACGGCCTGCAAAAACAGCAACGTTAACAGCCTTGATGCTGGCGCCACACCACAAAGCGACACCATTTCTTATGCCTCCGATACCCTCAAGGAGGTCAAACAATACGATGCCCAGGGCAGAAGAACAGGATTTTGGACGTATGAAGAATACGGATGGGTTAAAAACGAGCATTATGCCGATGGAGTGCTGGATGGACACGCCACCTATACGGATGACGAGAGGATCAATCAAAACGAAAGAATGAGAATTGAAATGGATTACTGCAATGGGGTTGAATGCGGGGAAATGAAGATATTTTTTGAGGGAAGGCCAGGCCTGCACCTAACCAATATCACCAAAGTAGATACGGTGATTGAAGAATTTCAGCTTGATTATAGAGCGCATATCAAGGAATATCTTCGTGACGGGAAGACACTTCGATGCGAGGGCGTGGGCTATTATGGGAACAGCGACTTCCTTATTGCAGAAGGTTACTGGTGTGTCGGCCGATGGAAAATTTACGATACCAAAAGCAAAACGGTGAAGACCGTGACCTTTAAAAAGCCAACATGCGCACTAGAAATAGGGTCATATATTCAGTCTTTGGGGATTTAACAAGACTCTGTAAACGGTGCCGATCGCCCATCCATATCCGCCACTGGTACGTGCCGAAGCCGCCCCGCGCCCTCTTCATCAACTGCCTTCTTCGCGATTTGGTTGGTGCGGTTAGTAGTGATACAGAAGCGATATTGTAAGATATATTGTAAGAATGGCTTATCTATTATGAGGGTAAAACCGCAGCAAAATCAAAAAAGGCTGCAAGAAAAAACACAAAAAAGGTACGGACCTTATAGCCGGGCTACTCGTGAAATCGCCAGAAATCACGGGTTGTATTGCAATCCGCGATAGAGGTTGCGACACAACTGTTGCGCGTAAACAACATTTTTTTTGAAAAGTGTTGCCCGCGCGCAACAATTTTTGTTATTTTTGCACCGTGATAATTAAAGTATATGGACACACTATTCAGAAAGAGCGACAGGCTGTTAGCCAATACCAGCACGGATATCGTCCGCGAAAAAATGGGCGAAATCCATTGGAACTCTCAGCTTATCACCATTATAGGTGCAAAAGGGGTGGGAAAGTCCACGCTTATAAAACAATACCTGAAACTGAACTACCCACCCGGTGACCGCAGGGTGCTGTATTGTTCGGCCGACACCGTGGACTTTTCAACTCGCACGTTGGTGGAGCTGGCCGAGGAATTCGTGATCCAAGGCGGAGAACTATTGGCGATAGACGAGATTCACAAATATAAGCCGGGCACTACGGATTGGAGTCGCGAAATCAAGGAAATCTACGAGTTGTTTCCTGATTTGAAGATGATTGTGAGCGGATCGTCCCTCCTTCGCTTGAAGGAAGGGGACGCCGACCTGTCTCGTAGGGCTGTCAAATACACGATGCCCGGTCTTTCATTCCGCGAGGCTCTCCGTTTCTACCACGCACTGTCGTTCCCCGTTTGGACGCTGGAGGACATTTTGGCGCACTCCCACGACTTGTGGCAAATGGTTTCTTCAAAGTGCAAGCCCGTGGCCCTGTTCAAGGAATATTTGGAGAAGGGATACTATCCTTTCCTGTTGGAGGGCGAAGGCGAGTATTACACGAAAATCGAGCAAGTGGTAAATTACATCATTGAAACCGAACTGCCCCAAATCTGCAAAGTGGGTGTCGCCAATGTCAGGAAGTTGCAGGCCCTCATCGCCATGATTTGCGGTGAAAAGCCCTTCGAGCTGAATGCCAACAAGATAGCCGCAACTCTTGAAATAGGACGCGACACCGTGGTGGAATACCTTAAATACCTTGGGGATGCCAAAGTGCTGAACCTGCTATATTCTGACAAAAAAAGGATTGGAAAACTCTCAAAGCCCGACAAGGTGTATTTAGAGAACCCCAATATCCTTTATGCCCTTGCCCCAGCCAAAGTGGAAATCGGTACCCTTCGCGAGACCTTTGCCGTGGATTGTCTTTCCGAATTCCATGTCGTGGAATATGGCAAAACACAAGGGGATTTCAAAGTGGATTCGAGATACACCTTCGAAATCGGCGGTCGCAGCAAGGACTTTTCACAGATTGCTGGCATGAAGGGCTCCTATGTTTTTGCCGACGACTGGGATATGCCCGACGGGGCTAAACTTCCGCTTTGGATGTTGGGATTCCTATATTAAACATTTTACCCTTTCAAAAAAATGTATTTTCGATTTTTCTCTGTTTTTATGAGCAATCCTCTTTTCAATATGCGAAACGGCCTGTTCGTCATCGCCTTTTTGCTGGCTGTCAGCGTGCAAGCGCAGCAGCGCGACCGGTTAGGCGAACTTGATGTGGTGTGCCGCAACGAAATCGTGACCCACACCTCAGTGGCCCCCGACGGCACGCTTTGGATGGCGACCGAATGCGGGGAAATTTACCGCGCCGACGACATCCATTCACCGTGGCGCATCCTGAAAGAAGGCTCCTTGGGCGGCGACCAAGGTGAAACCTTTGAGAATATTGTGGCCTACGACCGCAACACAGCGGTCATTGTGGGCAATATGTGGCGCGGCTATTTCAGGCGAACGACCTCAGGAGGCCAATCGTGGGATGAAATCAAGTATGATAGTAAACGGGGACATGAGTGGTTCCACCCTGTCTGGCGCGGCCAAGGAGGAATGATGTGGACGGACTCCCAGAACGGTTATTTGGCATTCAGTACCGACAGCGGGCGCACTTTCTCCGTACTGTATAATACGGCCTTCAACGACAAGACGAACATCCAGGACATCTACATGCTT
Organism: Bacteroidales bacterium; assembly: GCA_017394765.1. The sequence continues at coordinate 7,035 of JAFPXF010000015.1, forward strand.
TCGGCCGACAGCGGCTGGATTGCCATCCGTGAAGGAGGACTCTACAGCACCTCCGACAACTGGCGCACCTGCCACCGCCTTGCCTCTCCGTACTGCAAAGGAGTGAAACGTGTCCGACCGTGGAAAAACCACCTGATAGTGACGCAAGGCGGCAAGAGTTACTACACAGCAATCGGTGGGGATGGCCGCTGGCAAAGCACCCCGCTGGCACTACGGGACTTCGAGGTGGACTCTGCCACCGGGATGTTGTGGGCGCTAGACGACAACGGGCAAGTCGTCCTGATGGAGGACATCGACCGATGGAAACCAATAGACGTGAACGCGCTGTTCATCATCGGGATGCACGAAAGTCGTCTCTATTGCCGGGTCAACGAAGGGGTGATGCGCGTGGATGCCAACGGGGTAGTGGACCAATGTCCGTTTCTCACCGCCGAGAAGGCACTCGCTAAGCCAGAAAAAATCATCAAACATGGGGATTTTCAGTGGGGCTTCGATGAAAAAAGCGTCTATCTCCGCGACCGCAAAGGCTGGTACCGCGTGGCACGTCCGCTCGACATTGCCGGTGCAACCCCTGATCCTGACCGCGAGGACCGCGTCATCATCCTGAACTATGCGGGGGAGAACTTCAGCGTGGACACTGCCGGCCGCGTGGAGCCTTACATTTACCCACAACCGTTAGCCGCTTTCGTCAAGTCAGGTCTGCAAAGTATGGAGATTATGACTTTCTCAACGTTGGGACACCAAGTTTATAAAGAAACCATCGGTTTTCGACGCGATGGCGACCGCCTGGTGGAGGATACCCGCACGGAAACCAGAGAGAACTACGACCCTCATCTCAGCAACGGACCCACGAAAAAGACCACCCCGGTGGCTGTTGATGGCGATTCTGACATCCGTCAACTGTCGGCATCATCTATGGAAAAAGCCCTGTTGACCCTCGGCGAGCGTTACCACCAATATCCCATCCCGCAAGACTTCGGTTTGGCCGATACCACGTTGGATTTGCACAAGGTATATGCCGCCGGGAACATACGCAGCACTAATCAGTACGGCTACAACGTCACCTTTGTCAACCAGTCAGGCGACAAACTCACGGTTTGGGGGCAAACCTCCGCCCATGTTGACCTTGGCGGAAGCACGCACTATCCGTGGCTGCTGCCGATGACCGTGTGCTGGCGCGAGGCAGAATTCTTTACCTACCAACCTGTCCTGTGGCAGGCTCTGCGCGAGGCGATGCCCGACAGTATGCTGTTGCGAGAATACCTTGACAACGGCACCCTGCACCCAAGATACACCCTGCAAAGCGGGGATTTGATATTCCTGAACAACAATCGCTCGGACATGGAGAAAGCCATCACGGCCAGCACAGGCGAATATTCGCACGTGGCGTTAGTAGAACGCGACAGCGCGGATGACGTGTGGGTCGTCGAAGCCTCGCCAAAGAAGGGTGTGCAGCGCATATCTTACGAGCAATTTGAAAGAAATCACAACCTCGGATTCTTCCGAGGGAATATCGACATCTACCGTCTCACTGTGCCTTTCGACACTTTTGCGGTTATCGCCCGTGCCAAAAGGCTGGTCGGGAAACCCTACGACAACGCCTTTCTGCCCGACAATGATGCCTACTACTGTTCAGAGCTCATCCAGGTGGCCTTTGGCGACATTTTCCCGTCGAAGCCGATGAACTGGCGCGATGCCGACGGAAATTTGCCCGAATATTGGATAAAGCATTTTGAAGAACTCGGCATGCCCGTTCCAGAAGGCGTTCCTGGCACCAATCCTACCGATATGAGCCGATCGCCGTTGCTGAAAATGTTGAAATAGCAAAGAACTCACCCTTTAGGCATCGTCAGGCGGAGACTGCCCATCAGTTCGCGGTAGAACAGCAGGTGGTGGACCATAACTGCAGCGAATGATGGAGGCATTGGAGAAAATTGAATAAAATAGGCTATGGAAATTACTCTTCTTTTAGAATACACCGACCGTGCGCAGCTGCGGCAGTGGCTCGCCGACAACCACCCCTCCGCCAAGGAGTGCTGGGTGGCGACTTACCGTGGAAAAGAGCCGTTGCCCGGCCCTTGTTTGTCCTACCTCGCTGTGGTGGAGGAAGCTCTCTGCTTCGGCTGGATCGACAGCACCTGCAAGCGCCTGCCAGACGGACGCCTGGCGCAACGCCTCTCACCGCGCCGCAAAAACAGCCATTGGACAGAGCGTAACCGGCAACGCTGTGCCGATTTGGAACAGCGCGGCCTGATGACGGATGCGGGAAGGGAGGCGCTAACTGACAATACAAGCAGGAACCGTTAACGCACTACGAATTTAGCAGTCTTCTGATAATCCTTGCCCTTTATGTGCAAGAAATAAAGTCCATTTTCCAAGTCCGCCACGGAAATCGTTCCGGAAGTGGGACCATTCACCATCTCTTGACCTAAAATATTGAAAATGGAATAATTAACTTGCTCGCAAGGGGGATTCTTCAAATAGAGAACATCAGAACCTGGTGCCAAATGGGCAGGATTACCCGCTTGCAAATTGGCAATCAAGGTTGTGTACATGAGAGAATCGGGGTTGCGGAACAAATGGAAATAGCCGTCATTGTCGGAAAAACGGGTGTCCAGCGTCGTCCGTAAATAATTGACAATCTGCGCCATCGCAACGGCGGGGCAGCCGGCATAACTATAGGAGTTTCCGTTCAGCGGATCCCTCGGGCAAAGCTGATTGTACGGATAATCCTGATCCCACTGCGTGGAAAGCAGTCCTCCGGAACGAAGCGATGGAGTGGCGGGATGTGGTATAGCCGCAGTTCTAAGGGGCATATTCTGAGCTTTTACAATTGTTGCATTGATAAAAGCAGAAAAAAAGTGCTGTTGCCATTCCATATATGAGCCAAGAATGTAACTTTTCCATTTGCTATGAATATAGATTCGACTAGAATTTGAGCGGCAAAAATACTCAAAAACCATAATAGGGACAGTTTCATACATGCTAATTTTTTTACGAAAAGAACCATAAATATAAAAAGTGTATCTTTGCAGCTTTATTTATTTTTAACAAACAAATGGAAGTTTTAAAACATGAATGCGGGGTGGCGATGGTTCGACTGCTCAAGCCCTTGGCATTTTACGAGAAGAGATACGGCGACAGCCATTATGCCCTCGGCAAACTCTACCTGATGATGGAGAAGCAGCACAACCGGGGCCAGGAAGGGGCCGGCGTCGCCTGCGTCAATATCCATCAGACCCCTGGCCACGAATACATGTACCGCGAGAAAGCGGAGGGCAAGGACGCCATCACCAAGGTGTTCGGCACCATCTACCGCCAGGCTTCCGCCCCCGATCCCGATGACCCATGCGCAGGTCCCGCCTTCTCCGGCGAGCTGTACATGGGTCATCTTCGTTATTCCACCACGGGCAAAGGCGGGCTGAAATACGTGCACCCGTTCCTCCGCCGCAACAACTGGCGGGCGAAAAACCTCTGTCTGTGCGGCAACTTCAACATGACCAACATCGAGGAGGTGTTCGACTACCTCACTTCCAAAGGGCAGTACCCCCGCGTCTATAGCGACACCTACATCCTGCTGGAACTGATGGGACACCGCCTCGACCGCGAGGTGGAGCGTTGCTACCAAGAGGGACTGGCGTTAGGACTGGACGATCAGAAAGTGACTGAATATATTGACGATCATGTGGATATGGCCAACGTCCTGAAGTCCACGATGTCGCATTTCGACGGCGGTTATGTGATGTGCGGGATGACGGGCAGCGGCGAGATGTTCGCCATGCGCGACCCGTGGGGAATCCGCCCCGCCTTCTACTACCGAAACGATGAAATCTGCGCCATCACCAGCGAACGCCCCGTCCTGCAGACCACCTTTAATCTGCAACAAAAAGATATTCAGGAGCTGCAGCCCGGACAGGCCATCATCATCAACCGCAAAGGGGAAATCCGTTTGGAACAGGTGATGCCGGCGGAGAAGTTCTCGGCCTGCTCCTTCGAACGGATCTATTTCAGCCGGGGCAACGACAGCGACATCCATCGCGAGCGTAAGACTTTGGGCTTCCAACTTCGCGATTCTATCTTGAAAGCCATCGACGGTGATGTGGAGAACACCGTGTTTTCCTACATCCCCAACACGGCGGAGGTGGCCTACCACGGTATGGTGGAGGGCATCCGCAGCGTGGCACCGAATGTCCGCGCCGAGAAGGTGGTGTGGAAGGACATCAAACTCCGCACCTTCATCACCGAGGGCAGCACCCGCAACGACCTGGCCGCGCACGTCTATGACATCACCTTCAACTCCATCCGCCCCGGCATCGACAATTTGGTGGTCATCGACGACAGCATCGTGCGGGGCACGACCATGCGCGAAAGCATCCTGAAAATCTTAGACAGGCTGCATCCGAAGAAAATCGTGGTGGTCAGCTCGGCACCGCAAATCCGCTATCCCGACTTTTACGGCATCGACATGGGTCGCATCGAGGAGTTCATCGCCTTCCAAGCCTGCATTTCACTGCTGAAAGAGCGGAAGATGGAAGATTGGATAACCAAGGTGTATGAAAACTGCCGACAGGATCACGAGGAGGCGTTGCGGCAACTGTACGAACCGTTCACCGTGGAGGAGCTGAACACGAAAATGGTCGAGCTGCTGAGACCCGATGACGTGCACTGCCCGATAGAATTAGTCTTCCAGTCGTTGGAAGGCCTTCACGAGGCCATCCCGGACTATCCCGGTGACTGGTACTTCTCCGGCCGATACCCCACAACAGGTGGCGCTCGCCTCGCCTGTCGCAGCTTCGTGAACTGGTACGAAACCTTAAACTCTAAACCTTAAACTCTAAACCATTATGAAACGCTACATATTTGTAACCGGAGGCGTGGTCTCCTCCTTAGGAAAAGGCATCATTTCGGCCAGCATCGGAAAACTGCTGCAGGCGCGGGGATATACCATCACCATCCAGAAATTCGACCCCTACATCAACATCGATCCCGGCACGCTGAACCCCTACGAGCACGGCGAGTGCTACGTGACCGTCGATGGGATGGAAACCGACTTGGACTTGGGGCATTACGAACGGTTCACGGGCATCCGGACCACCCGTGCCAACTCCGTGACCACCGGCAGAATCTATAAAACCGTCATCGACAAGGAGCGGCACGGCGACTATTTGGGCAAAACCATCCAGGTGGTGCCGCACATCACTGACGAGATCAAGCGCCGGATGCTGCGTGACGACGACGTTGACTTTGTGATTACAGAGATCGGGGGCACCATCGGCGACATCGAGTCGGCGCCGTTTTTGGAAGCCATCCGCCAGCTGAAATGGGAGTTAGGCAATCGTGCCGTGAGCGTGCATCTCACCTACGTGCCCTATCTGCGTGCCGCCGACGAACTCAAGACCAAGCCCACCCAGCACTCTGTGAAGGAGATGCAGGGAGCTGGCATCCAGCCCGACGTGCTCGTCCTGCGCACCGAAAAGCACCTCTCCGACGGCATCCGCCAGAAGGTGGCCTCCTTCTGCAACGTCGATTTGGAGTGCGTGGTGCAGAGCGAGGACCTGCCGAGTATCTACGAAGTGCCCGTCAACATGCAGAAGCAGGGATTGGACGCGGCGTTGTTGCGGAAGTTCGGCGTTCCTGTGGGCGAAGCTCCCAAAATGGAAGGATGGCATCGTTTCCTGGACCTCCAACGCACCGCCGAAAAGGAAGTCCGCGTGGGATTGGTGGGCAAATACGACCTGCAGGATGCTTACAAGAGCATTCGCGAAAGTCTTTCGTTGGCAGGAATTTACAATCATGTAAAGGTAAAAATCGAGTTCATCAACAGTGAGAATATCACTGAATTAAATGTCGCGGAGAAACTTAAAGACGTGGCAGGAATCCTAGTGTGTCCCGGCTTCGGGCAGCGCGGCATCGAGGGTAAAATCATCGCGGTGGAATACGCCCGCACCCACAACATGCCGGCGTTCGGCATCTGCTTGGGTATGCAGATGATGGTGATTGAATTTGCTCGCAACGTGTTGAAATACAGTGATGCCAACTCCGCCGAGATGGATCCGGCCACCCCGCACAATGTGATAGACCTGATGGAGGAGCAAAAATCTGTGACCAACATGGGCGGCACGATGCGCTTGGGAGCCTACGACTGCGAGTTGCGTGAAGGCAGCCGCGTGGCGGAGATCTACGGAACCCACCAGATCAGCGAACGCCACCGTCACCGCTACGAGTTCAACAACCGGTACAAAGAGGAGTACGAGAAGAACGGCATGCAATGCGTGGGCACGAATCCCGGCAACGAGTTGGTTGAAATCGTGGAGATTCCCAGCCACCGCTGGTTCATCGGCACGCAATTCCACCCTGAGTACTCCAGCACGGTGCTGCATCCGCATCCGCTGTTTATGAGTTTTGTCAAAGAGGTGGCGACAAACTGAAAAAAGCAATCCCAAGATTGTCAGCAATCTATATGCCGTCTAAACCTATTCCTTATTTGTATGTTTTTGCGCTCTTAAATGCAAAGTCATTATGAGGAATCCCCTTTTCAACATCCAATATGGCCTGTTCGTCATCACCTTTCTCTTGGCCGTCAGCGTGCAAGTGCAGCAGCGCGACCGGTTGGGGAAACTTGATGTGGTTTGCCGCAACGAATTCCACAACACCTTGCAAACCGGCGATCTCTTGTTCCCTGAATGAGAACAAGTCGGCTATGGAGAAAGCCATCACCGCCAGCACGGGCGAATACACCCACGTGGCGCTGGTGGAACGCGACAGTGCTATGATTATCACCCGCACCAAAAGTTTGGTCGGGAAGTCTTACGACATTGTCTTTCTGCCTGACAACGATGCTTACTACTGTTCAGAACTCATCCAAGTGGCCTTCGGCGACATTTTCCCGTCGAAGCCGATGAACTGGCGCGATGCCGAAGGAAATTTGCCCGAATACTGGATCAAGCACTTCGAAGAACTTGGTGCGCCCGTCCCCGAAGGCGTTCCAGGCACCAACCCTACAGACATGAGCCGGTCGCCGCTGTTGAAGAGGCTGAAATAACAAAGAACTCACCCTCTCGGCTGCAAGCTGCGGCGGTACTCGCTGGGCGAAAGGCCGAGGTGCTGGGTGCGGTAGCGGCTGGAATAGCTCAAAGAGGTAAAGTTCATACGGTCGGCAATCGGCGCTTGCCCCGCGCGTTGAACATAAACAGTATCGTGGGCATACCTCGATTTACATATTCTTGCAAGCGGCTGCTTCACTGACGTTTATAATGAAGTCGGCTAATTTTTCATATTGGGCATAGAGGCTGCTGTAGGCATTCCCGACCTCGTATCCGTATTGGCCATGCTTGAGGGCATCTATGTGGCCGACGCGGAGACGGTCGCGGCAGGCATTGACATTTTGTTCGGCTTCCTCTGCGGATTCCATCCCCTCCGCCGACACATGGTCGGTTCGGTCGTAGTCGGCAAGGTTGGCATCCATCACCTGCAATGCTTTTTCCACTAAATCGCTCATCTCAGCCAACCGTGCATTTTGTGCATCGCTGAAATGTACGGCATCGGCATATTTGTTCTTTCTGGTCAAGGCAATCTGCAAAATGCTGTCCCCTATACTCTCCAGATTGTCGCTGATGCGTATCATTGAGCCGATGCGCTCGGAGCCATTGTCACTAATGCCATTACCGCCGACGGTTACGAGAAACTTTGTCAGCTCCATGTCCATACGGTCAGTCAACTGTTCGTAGCGTTCCACACGTCCCACTGCGGCATCCATCTCTTCCGCGTTTTGCACTTTCCGTAATCCGGGCAGCAAAGCATACATGCGCAGCACCTGCTCCGAAAAGAGCTTGATCTCGTGTTTGGCATTTTGCAAGTTGAGCTCTGCCGTGCTGACAGGACCGCGGCTGATGTAGGTTAACTTGTAGTCGTCACTGTCGGCCTCTCCCTCCTTTTCAGGCACCATAAAGGTTACAATTTTCACGATTTGTGGAATGAACCATGATTGTATGCTGACATTCATGACGTTGAACAGGGTGTGGAAGAAAGACAATGCCATCGGCGTATTGGTGGGAAAAACGAATTGCACCAATGACAAGATGGGGCGGAAGAGTATCAGCGTCAACAAGACACCAATGACGTTGAACACCAGATGTGCTTTGGCGGCGCGTTTGCCGGCAGTGCCGGCCACCATGGCGGCGATATTGGCTGTGATGGTCGTGCCGATGTTCTCGCCCATCACCAACGCCACGGCAATGTCAAGCCCTATCCAGCCGTTGTGGAGCATCAGCAGGGTAATGGCCATCGTAGCCGCCGATGCTTGTACCAGACAGGTGAGGACAGCACCGATGAGCACGAAGAGAATCACCGACCAGAACCCGTGTCCGCCCAAAGTGGCAATGCCGTGCAGTAACGCCGGATAATCTCCCAAATCGGGCATTGCACCCTTCAAAAACGACATACCCACCAGCAGAAGCGACAGTCCGATAATCGTCTGTCCCACCGATTTCATCTTGTCACGTTTCCTGAATAAGAACAACAAGCTGACGGCGGCAATGATAAGCGGCAAATTGAAGTATCCAGAGCTTTCCCCAAGCCCTAACAATGTGATTATCCAAGCGGTTACCGTAGTACCGATGTTGGCACCCATAATGACTGCCACCGCGCTGCTGAGCGACAGCAGTCCGGCATTGACAAAGCTCACAACCATCACGGTGGTGGCACTCGACGACTGTATGGCTGCTGTTACCGCCATGCCCGTGACGATGCCGCTTATCGGTCTGCCCGTAATCCGGCCCAGCACCGACCGCATACGACTTCCCGCCGCCTTTTGAAGACCTTCGCTCATCACTTTCATGGCGAAAAGAAAAAGTGCCAATGAACCTGCAAAATTGACGATAATCAATAGAATTTCAGTTAGTTTCATGTTTGTCTAATTAAAGTTTATGGTAAGTGAATTAACAAATCTTTCATGATTTCTGCATCTTGAATTGCATAAAAAAAGTGATGTGGAACAAATCCACATCACTCGAACCGTTATGGCAAACGGTATAACTATAGTCGTTGATTCCATCTTCTCGTGGAAAATGTCGTCGCACTTGTCCAATACGTAAAGCCTTGTCTATCATTGTTTCTGACGAAGGTTGGACCATCATCAAAAACTCCATGGGAGGGATAATAATTGGTTGACTCTCGAAAAAATCAGGAAAGAGGTCATCGTCTTCATCTTCATCAAAGTCCATGCTGTTTTCAAGAACGTCCATGCAGGCCACCTGGATGTTTTTGTCCATGGCATGGTGCAAACCGTTACAGGCATCAGCAAAGACAGAAAGAACAAGCACATTGATTATCAATGTAATGAAGAGATGATGCCGTTCTTTTCTAATCATAATCATAAAGCACAAAAATACAAAAAAAACGGATATATCCGCTGATTAAAATAACGGTGAAGTCTCACCCCCTCGGCTGCAAGCTCTTCCTGTACTCGCTGGGCGACTGGACGAAGCGGGGCTTGTGAGAGAAGAATCTATCTTGCCATTCGGCTTGGACTTGCGCCAGTATGTCGCTTGAACCATGTGCCGAAGGTTGACTGGTTGGGGAAACCGAGACGGAAGGAAGTCTCTTTTACTGAGAGTTTCCCACCGCGTAGCAGATGTACAGCCTCAAGCAGACGGTGACGCTCTATCCAATCGGCAGCGGTGCGCCCCGAGGTCTGCTTCACACAGATGCCGAGCCTTTTTGTGGTAATGCTCATCTGCGAAGCGTACCAGTCGAGCGAGTGTTGCTGGCGGAAGTTCTGTTCCACCAATCGCAAGAACTGCTCGGTGTGCTGTTCTGCCGCTGTGGCTATCCGTTGGCTCTCTGTGCTGTGCAGGTAGGGGCCGAAGCCGAAAAACCACGATTCGAAGAGCAGATGCAACACGCGGTCGAGGTGGGGATGCGACGGTTGCTGCAGTAGTCCTCGCACCATTCCGACAAAGTTATCCATTGCTTCTTCCATTCCAGCCATAAGGGTTAATACCGGTCGCCGCTGGATAGAGAGCAGGGTACGGTAAGGACTGCCAAGATTAAGGCTGTCGGTAAACCTTTCGGAGAGGAGCATCGTGGTGGCGCGGAAGTCAGGGCTTACCTCTCGCGTGTCGATAATCATTCCGGGGAGAGCGATGAAGATTTGCCCTGCCGAGAGCGACAACTCGTGGTAGTTGAGAAGCAGGTGCATCGCACCAGAACGACACATAAGGAAAACAATCTTGTCGGTCATTATCTCACGTCCCGCCACCAGAGGCATCAGAGTGTCCATCGGTTGTCCTTCGTCAATCAGGTAGATGTCGTCGTCATAGTGGCGCAATGCCACCGATTGCACAAACTGTTCGTGAATATTATTCATATCAAAATAACGCTGAATTGTTCAATTTGGTATATTTATTGTCTTTTTTTGCTATATTTATGGCAATTGTCTGTTGAATAGTGTACTTTTGCATCAAAATTCAAAGAACAAAAAACGAAACTTTAAGTTATAAATTCTGCTCCTTGCTGCAACAACAATATACGACGTGGCCGGAGCGCAAAACAAAACAAAACAACAATGGATAAGAACAACACTCAACGTGTGGCCGACACGGTGAAAAGCGGCTATCAGAAAATTGAGGATGGCGTAGTCAAGGGCTACAAGGTCATTGAGAACGGTGTGGTCGAAGGATTCACACGCATCAGCGACGCCTTCGTCAAGAAATTCCTTATGCGTGACGGCGAGACCCTTGAGGATACCAAAGCCCGCATCGCCCGCGAAGAAGAAGAGCTGCACCGCCAGAACCAGGAACGCATAGTCGCCAGCCGTCAGCGTAACGCTTCAAACTGAGAAAATCATAAAATGCAGTGAGGCCCGCGACGGAACGTCGCGGGCCTCACTGCCTGTATCTTGTCCACAATCTGACAATCTTCATTCATCCTCGCGATTGGAGGCTTCGGCGGTAGTCGCTAGGCGACTGGCCGAGGTGCTTGGTGCAGTAGCGGCTGAAATAGCTTAGCGAGGTGAAGTTCATCCGGTCGGCGATCTGCGTGAGCGACAGGCGCTCGTCATTGAGATATTTTTTCAGGATGGGCACTGTGTGGCGGTCGATGAAGCTGCTGACGCTGTGGCCGGTGACGCGCTTGACGGTGGCGGAGAGGTACTTCGGCGACACGTGCAGCCGTTCGGCGTAGTAGCTCACCTCGCGCTCGGTGCGACTGATGCCCGTGGAGAGCAGGTCCATAAGTTGCCTGACGATGTAGGCCGTGCGGTCGGTGTGGGGGTCGGTGGCTTCGCGCTGCGCGTGCGGCTCGAAGATGTCGTACATCATCGTCAGGCAGAGGCTGCCCATCAGCTCACGGTAGAACAGCAGATCGCGGTCGTCCATACGGTCGCGGAGACGGTGGAAGTCAGCGAGGAGGATGTCTGCCTGCCTGTCGGTGAGCTTGATGACAGGGTCATGGTTGAGCGAGATGCTGCCTCCGATGCTGTAGTTGTTCGACGGCAACAGTCCGCTGAGGTATTTGTTGTCGGCGGCGAACCACTCGACCCGCATTCCCGGGGCAGCAGCAAGGTTCTTTGCCCGGCTTGGGTTCGGCATCACCACGAGGTCGTTTTTTACGATATGGTAGCACCTCTCGTTGAACACGAAGCTGCCTTCGCCCGCCGTGCAGAGCAGGTGCATGCAGGTGTGGCTCAGTTCCGGCGCGTTCA
>JAFPXF010000016.1 GCA_017394765.1 Bacteroidales bacterium
CGCAACCTTGTCCAAGGCTTCTTTCAATTTGGCAGGATCCACCTGCTTTCGTCCTAAGACAGTTTGGAATTTTTCTGAAAAAGCCTGGATTCCGACACTGATTTTCGTAACGCCCGCTGCCTTAAGTTTCCATAGTGTCTCAACCGTCACGTTATCGGGATGCAGTTCCACGCCAACACCTTCTGTAACAATGAAATATTCGTTAATTACCTCTATGATTTCGCCGATTCTGTCCGCCACCAAAGCCGGTGTCCCACCCCCGAAATACAAACTGGTCGTCTCTTTCTTGCCGTCATATTGACTGCCAACCATACGTATTTCCTGAATCAGCGCATCGATATATTTATCGCATAACTCCTTGTTGTATATTGTTTTGCAATATGGGCAAAACGTGCAAATGCTTTTGCAAAAGGGAATATGGACATACAGTCCAAGTTTGTCACAATCCCCAAAAGGAAGATGACTGTCGTACTCATTTTCAAACAGAAACGGTTTGAAAGATCGGGTGAGCCAAGTTCTGGTGAAGGTCGTAATCAAACTCATAGGCAAAAACAATCTCGTTCGCTGTTTTATATGTACTTTGAGTAAGTTTTCAGCGAATTGCACCTGTCGGTTATGATTATTGACCCGATAATGGGGTCTTTTTTCTTGAACAGGGCAGTTTTAATCCAGAAATTGGCAAGATACCAATAGGAAGAAGCTTTCATCACAGTGTTTCGATGGTTTTCTGCAATGCCTCGAGAAAGCGTGCCGCATCACCGCCGTCCATCTGCACGTGGTGGAACTGGAATGAGACGGGCAGCTTGGTCTTGAACCACTCTTTGCGGTACTTGCCCCACATTACCATCGGGTTGAGGAACTTGTCGGTGTATTGGTTGACGATGCAGTCGAGCTCGGTCTGGATCATCGCGGAGGTGCCGACAATCATATAGCCGTCGAGGAAGCTGCTCGCGCACTCTTCCGCCACCTTGGTGGTCAGCGCGATGTAGTCACGGTTGAACTGCTGCAGGTCGTCGGAGAAGGGGATGTCGCAGGAGTTGATGCCACCTTTGCGGTTGCGTACCACCACGTTGACGGCGATCTGGTCATAGCGGAAGAGCTTGCCGTCCTCAGGCAGCAAGTGCAGTTCCTCGGTCCGGCTGGCGGTCTTCCCGATGCACCAGCACATCAGCGTGTTGAACTTGACGCCGTTCTTCCGGCTGGCTCTCAGCAGGTTGCTCACATTCATCGTCTTCACCAGCGTCACCATCGGCATGGGCGCGGTCATCCACATCTCGAAGGCGAATGCACGCGGGGTTTCTTTGGGGTCGGTTTCTTGTTTCATTTTGGAGGATTTGAGGGGGCAAAAGTACGAAAAATGATGAATGTTGCGTTGGCAGCGCAACATACAGAACTGAGTTGCGTTAACAACGCAACAAACTGAACATTAGCGAGGTTTTGGGGAAACGGCGGTTATGGGAGTTGCCAGCGTTTGAGGGTGGGGTAATACTGGCGCAGCATCGACTTCAACTCCTCTTGGGTGAGGTTTTGGCCAGTGTTCTTGTTGTACTCATCCACGAACTGGGCGCAGGACTCCACCATCCCTTCCATCGTCAAGTCGTCGGTGAAGGCACCGTCTTTGTAGCAGTAGATGCAGTATTCTTCGTTTTTGGTGCCGTCGACGTTGGTGCCGAGGATTTCATTGATGAGCGGCATTCCGCAGCTTTGGCAAAAATGTTGTTCCATTTTTTTGTGTATGATATTTAGTTGTAATGATTTGCAAAATTACACTTTTTCCCGAACCACCTAAGTACCAAGGTCAACAATATGAGGCTGCCAAAGAGGATGAGCAGGCAAACGGCATGGCATTGACCGCTCAAATCAATGAAAGAGAGGGAATTATTGACGATATGGATGATAATGCCAGGGATAATGCTGCTCGTACGCCAATATAGCCAGCCGACGAGGATACCGAACAGGAAAGCACTCGGGAAACCTATCAGTCCGTGTAGCAGTCCAAAGCAGAGAGCGGAGATGAGAATGGCCAACCATGGACGACACCGCGTCTTCAACAGACCCGAGAGAAGAACGCCGCGAAAGCCAATCTCTTCCGCCAGCGGACCTAAAAAGCATCCATAGAGTATGGCGGCAATTCCCGAATAAAAAAAACGAGCGTGCTCAGCCGCCCGTTCGGTTGCATTGGGGAAAAGATGATCAAAATCAATCAGTTCATAAAAGGACATTACAGATAGCAGAAAGGCCGACTGAAGACCAGACCCAACGTTTTTCGATGCAACCAAATGAGAGTTTGACATATCGTTTGCCGAGAAACACAATGGCGATAAGCGCGTTGCCTGCCAGCATTGACCAGGCCATAATGCCAGGGCCCAAACTATTCGCGAAAAGGCCACTCACGACATAACCTACAATTGTCGGCACCAAAAACAGAAGCCACCAAAGCAGGAACAGTTTTATCGTTCTTCCAAGTTCTTCGTTCATAGACTTTTCATTCCATTGTTAAAAGTATTCGGCGGCAAAGGTACACAAAAGTGCGAAGATAAGATTTTCTTATGGTAAAAACAACAAACTCCTATGGAATACGCTGAATAATGCAGAATTATTTCCATACTGATCAGCGAGTTATGCAAAAAACAAATCATAATTCCGGCCGGAGTACCTTGATGTGACTACCGCGTCTTAGTAGTGTGTCTCGTCGATGCAAGTTTGGCAGGAAAGCTGCTTGTAGTCGCGGGGAGGGGCCACAGTAGGATCGGATGTTTACATTTATTTGCAGGTGCAAAACCGGTTAAATATTTAATTTTTAGCTAATGATTTGCAGAAAAATTGTATTTTTGCGGCGGAAATGTTAGTTGCGTTGGCAACGCAACATACAGGACAGGGTTGCGTTGGCAACGCAACATACGGGACAGAGTTGCGTTAACAACGCAACATACTGAACAACGGACAAAAAATGAACAATGAAAAAAAAGACATTTGAAAAGCAGAAAGATTATGCAGGGAAGAAGAAGCCATCTATGCTTCGTCGTTGTGTGGGGCACGACTACACTGACCGTCAGATTTATATGATTACTATGGTGACTGAAGGGCGTCGGCCACTTTTCGGGCAGGTGGTTGGCAAAAGCGATGCGCCAAAGGGCAGCGAGGAGGAGCCGAGGATGGTTTTGTCGGAATTAGGGCAGCGCGTGGTTGACGAATGGTGGGCAACAGAGCAACACCATCCCGAGATAAAGGTTCTCGCCCTTCAGATGATGCCAGACCATTTGCACGGCATCCTTTTCGTCAAGGAGAAGATGGAGAAGCCACTCGGTATGGCACTAAGAGGGTTCAAGCAGAGTTGCAATAAGCATTACAGAGGGCTGGGAATTGGAGGTGATGTTGCGTTGGCAACGCAACATACAGGACAGGTTGCGTTGGCAACGCAACATACAAAACAGGTTGCGTTGGCAACGCAACATACGGGACAGGTTGCGTTAACAACGCAACATACGAAACATAAGCGAGGGGGGAATCGTACTCAAGGGCTTCTTTTTGAGCGTGGTTATAATGACAAATTGCTTTTGCGTGCGGGACAACTTAAGGCGTGGATGCGTTATCTTGAGGACAATCCGCGCCGTTTACTGATGAAGCGTGAGCACCCCGACTTGTTTCGGGTTCAGCGCAATGTGGAGGCGGCAGGATTCTCTTTCTCGGCCATTGGAAACCGTTTCTTACTCGGCCGACCCGAGAAGGTGCAGGTGCAATGCTCTCGTAGTCTAACGGAAATGGAGATTCAATCTGAAGTGGCGAAATATTTGACAGCTGCTCGGCAGGGAGCGGTGCTGGTTTCGCCTTCCATCTCGCCCGGAGAGAAAACAATTATGAGAGCCGCATTCGAAGAGGGATTTCCATTGATATATTTGCAAGAAAACGGTTTCAGCAACTTGGCCAAGCCCGGCGGATCCCGTATGGAGGCTTGTGCCGACGGGCGGCTTCTTATTCTGGCTCCGTGGGAGCACCATAACGAGAAGGTTGCTATTGAAAGAGGGCAATGCCTTGAACTGAATGAGATTGCGAGGAGGATTTGTGAGGGAAAGAGTTGCGTTAACAACGCAACATACGGGACGACAAAAAGGGGAGGCGTATGACATTTCTGCGATAGTGTTTTTTGTTCAAACAAAAAAACAGTATTTTTGTCACCTTATTTTTTTTATGATGATAAAAAAACTCCTTATATCCTGCTTTGTCATTTCCGTGGCCGTATTGACATCGACTGCTTGCCGAACCACAATTGGGGATACTCAACATCACATTGAGACAGAGAGTTACAAGCTCAGCATTTCTGGGCGCTGGCTTACCAATGGTTCGCAATCATACGATTTCCCTGCCGACTTTTTCTATAGGACACATGACGACACTATGCATCTTATTGACAATGTGCGCGGTGTAGCCAGCGATATCGAATATCTCTCAGATGGTTTTGGGATGCCACCCACACGCTATCTTCCAATGGGGTCCTACGAACTCACTCTCGAACTTATCCACAAACCGGGCAGTGACCATTCGGCTAACTTCAAGGCGGTCCTTGGCAATTTGCGCGACTGGGGCTACATCACCATAGACACTATCCTTTGGAAGAACATTGCCATTGTCAGCAAGGGAGCCACCTTCGTTGATAGCTTAAATACCCACCATGTAATTATCGAGCCATATTGTCTAAGTATGTCGGAAGAATTGTATAATGATACTTGCTCTTTTGGCGCGTGGCTATTAAGATGGGATAATTCGTCGCGAAGAACACGAAAGGAATTGTTCAAAGAACTCGACAGAATTGGATACGACACTATACAACAGGCAGATCACATAGTAATTGAAACTAACGTCCGCCCTCCGTATCGGAATCGACTTTTTGTAAAATAGTACGGAGGATTGTCCGCACTACGGTTTCTCGCTGAAGTCGAGGATCGGCGCAGATTATTTTTCCCACGGTTTTGGTTTTCGCACTTTAGACAAGAACGCCTTACTGCACGCTCCGAACTTCTGATAGTTGCTGCGTGCTTGATCTACACTGACATCATTCGGGCCACCAGCGCATTCACTTGTCGGCATTTCATTCTCTGATCCGTCATCTTCCCAATAACAAACAGGACAAATATCATAACTTTTCTCTTCTGCAGACAAAGTCAGGCAATTGCAGATCGGGCATCTTTTCAATGGATGTTTATTTTTCATATCAATGATATTTCAAACGGCAAAAGAGCACAAAACAGTCGTTGGTCAATAGTGCCGCAATTCTTCTGGGGCGAAGCGGAAGACGGAGATATGGAGAGTGTTGCGGTCATCATTCAGGATGAACCACGGATTACGGCGAGGGTGTGCCACGTTTCGCAGGAGGTGCATTTCGCGAGCGGGAGTGTTCCCTTCCACGCATAGGACGGCCACCTTGCCAGACCTGTTTCGGGCCACGTCCACCACCAGCACGGCGTGGCCGTATTGATGGCCATCGCGGGCCGGATAGACCAACACATCGCCCGGCTGAACATCCCGAACGGGGCGAGGCGTCGTTTCCCGGTACAGAGACGCCGTATTGCACCTCCCATAGACTCCTTTCAGATAACTCTCAAAGGCATTTCTATTCTTACCTCCCTGATACTGCATCTTTTGCCCGTTGACATCCGTAAAGCATATATCTTTATACCGGTCCATCTTGTACAAATACTCGGCCCGGATTCTCATCGTCACGTCGGCGCATTGCTCATAGTTGGACAGCAACTTCATATCCACCACCGCGGCCGAGAGCCATTGGTAATTGGCATCCCCGCCCGTATAGAGCTGAACCTTATCCCCTTGGGGTTTTAAGGGTAATGAGCGAAGATAGGCGGTGTAGCTTTTATCCTGTGGTTCAATTCTTTGGTAACCGAAAGGCGCCGGTATTTCTCCGATATACCGAGCGTTTCCAATGTTGCTGGTTCTTGACGAGCAAACCCACCACGCCCAGATGCCACCGAGAGCCAAAAGGAGGGTGACTGCCATCAAGACAGCGAGTTTCCTGCGTTTTTTATTGTTCGGGGATTTTTCTTTCATAAGGTGAAAATAAAGGCTAATCGGCGAAAAATGTTTTTCTGCAATGAATATGGTGGAGGAACGTTGGAACGGCTGGGTGACCGAGGTGGAAGGGACCATACACGACATCAAAGACCATCCCGACAATTACGAGGGCAGCACCGTGCCCATCAAATGCATCCGTTCTGAGAAAATCCGGCACACGCTAAAAGGCATTCACTATTGGAGGGCTTGGCTCTCCTATATGGCGGCCACAATGCGCCAGCACCACCACAAACTCGCCTTTGACTTCGCCCTGGCTGAAATGAGCGAGTGCCTCCGACAGCGTGCCGCGGAAGGTGAACGCGTGGATCTTGGATATCTCCTTGGAGATGGCAACCTGCCGGTCGGGGCCGATAATCTCCACCATCTTTTCCAACGACTTCACAAGCCGGTGGGGTGACTCATAGAAAGCCACGGTCTCCTCCATCTCGGCGAACCGCTTGAGCAGGGTCTCCTTCCCTTTTTTATGGGGAAGAAAGCCGTAGAAGTAGAAGCGGTCGCAGGGGATGCCCGACTGCACGAGGGCGGGCACGAGGGCTGTGGGACCCGGCAGGCACTCCACCTCAATCTCCTCGGCCACACAGGCGCGCACGAGCAGGAAGCCGGGATCGGAGATGCCCGGGGTGCCCGCGTCGCTCACCAGCGCCACACTTTCAGAGGCCCTGATTTGGGAGATAATCGCGTCGAGCCGTTCGTGTTCGTTAAAGATGTGATAGGCCACGCATCGTTTATCTATCTCAAAGTGTTTCAACAAGTTTCTGGTAGTACGGGTATCCTCGCAGAGGATAAAGTCCACTGACTGCAGCACCTTGAGGGCGCGCAGGGTGATGTCTTCCAGATTGCCGATGGGGGTCGGGACTACATAGAGTTTCATAGCAGGGGTTTTTAAGTGGCAAAAATACGAAAAAAGCGGCGGCTGAGGCATAAAAAAAGAGCCCCAACGATTGTTGAGGCTCTTTGGTGCCCGGAACAGGACTTGAACCTGCACGCCTTACGGCACACGCACCTGAAACGTGCGCGTCTACCAATTCCGCCATCCGGGCATTAGTAGATACCCTCCTTTATGATGTCGTGAATATGAATCACTCCCAGGTACCTGTCGTCGTCATCGACCACAAACAAGTTCGTGATATTCTTCGACTTCATCAGCTCCAACGCATCGACGGCGAGGGCATCTTGCGAGACCGTCTTGGGCTGTTTTGTCATAACATCCTGAGCCAGCAACTGGCTGTAGTCGGGGTTGCGCTCAATCATCCGGCGAAGGTCGCCGTCAGTAATGGCCCCGATGACTTTCCGATCCTGTACCACAGCGGTCACGCCGAGGCACTTGCCGGAGATCTCAAGGACAACCTGTTGCATGGGGGCGTTCGGGGCAACCATCGGGACATCGTTGAACTTGAAGAGGTCGCTGACCTTGAGGGTCAGGCGTTTGCCAAGGATGCCTCCGGGATGTAGCTTCGCGAAATCCTCCGGGGTGAAGCCTCGCAACTTGATAAGCGTGGATGCGAGAGCGTCTCCGAGGGCCAGCTGCGCCGTGGAGCTGCAGGTGGGCGCCAGGTTGTTGGGGCTTGCCTCCCGGGCCACGGTGCAGTTCAGGACGAACTTAGCCTCGCGGGCAAGGAAGGACTCCGAATTTCCGACCATTGCAATCAGCACATTGCCATTTGTCTTGAGAAAAGGGGTGAGCTGTGCAATCTCAGGAGTATTTCCACTTTTCGATAAGCAAAGAACAACATCATCCGGCTGGATGATACCAAGGTCCCCGTGGATGGCATCCGCGGCGTGCATGAACACAGCCGGGGTGCCAGTGGAGTTCAGCGTGGCGACAATCTTCTGTCCGATGATGGCGCTCTTGCCGATTCCCGTGACTATCAACCTGCCTTTTGAATGGAGAATCGTTTCGACACTTTCGACGAAATCCTCATTCAGATACTGCCTGATACCGTTCACGGCATCCGCCTCTTCCTTCAACACCTGACTGGCATAATCCAGTATTTCTTTCTTCACGTCCACGTTGACTCGTCACTTCTATGGGACATTTTTATTTGTATAGCGCGATACAATCGCTCGTACTTTCTGCGCGCTATCGCAGTGTTTCCAAAATAGGTTTTGAATTCTTCGTTTCGGAGGTTTTCAAACCCCTGATTTTGGAGCCGCAAAAATAAAGAAATTTTCGATATGTTTTCTTTGTTTGAAAATATTTTTTTATTCTTTGGGCAAACATCCTGGCAAACATCGCATCCAAAAATAAGTGGAGCCTTTTCAAGGACCTCATTATCAGGATTTTTATTCTCATTCAAATGATAGGAGAAACACTTTCTGGCATCTACCCGAAAGGGAGTCTCAAGGGCTTTGGCAGGGCATTTTTCGATACACAACCGGCACTCCCCGCAGTCGGATTCAAGGGGAGAATCGTAAAAATCGAAGGTCGCGTCCGACAAAATGGCACCCAAAACGAAGTAGGATCCGGAGTCATTGTGGATAAGTCCGTTTTTGCCATAACACCCCACACCGGCCTCTACGGCCCAGTTTTTTTCGGAGATACAAGAGCTGTCAACGGTGATACGACAGCGGCACTCCCCCACCCTTTGTATCTGCGCCACAACATCCTCCAACAATCGTTTCACTAAAACATGATAGTCTTCAATCCATGTGTAACGTGCCGTGCGATAGCGGTCGGATGCCGGGAGAGCATCCACCAAGTAGTTATAGGTCACCACGACGACACTTTGGCAGCCGGGCAGCAACTCCTGCGGGTCAAACCGTTTGTCGATGTCGCGTTCCAAATAGTGCATGTCGGCCTGGAACCCTCTGTCCAGCGACTCTTGGAAGCGTGCGCGCGCCGCCCCGAGCCTGTGTGCACGGGCGATGCCACAGGCAGAGAAACCTGTGCGGAGAGCGATTTCCTTGATCAACCGGGAATCCATTGACTCATCATTTGCAGAGACACAGTAATGTATCCTTACTGAAATAAATTATAACTTTAATTCCATAAATTTCTCCGGAATGCGGATCGCCGTGGGACCCGGCACGTCAAATTTGATATTTTTAAGCGTGGCACTGATGGTGATAACGCGATTTAGGTCCTTGAATGACATTGCATTAAAGAATGAGCGCGTTGAATCCACCGCAGCATAGTCGCTGTATTCAAAGGAGAATTTCTGATGTTGGGGCAGCTTTGTCTCGTCGCCGTTAAAGAGGGCCTGCACCATCTGGAAGTCAATCGGAAGATGTGAAAGAATCCGCAACGGGCCGTATGCGCCCCGATAATACTGGTATGTGAGCTTGTTGACATAAATAAAACTGTCGGGGGTACAAACCACCCGCATGATTTCGATGCCAGAAGCACTGACATTCAGGTACAAGATACTATCCACACGATTGACCACAAAGAAGTTGCAATTACGCGTACCGCCCGTGTCTGTGATTTGCGCCTTGCCGCGATAGGAGACCCACTTGTAGCCGGAAGCCATCGGGGGAAGCGTGTCCAGCAGATGGCATGTGGTGTCCAATTCAGGCCTCGCATGGTGCAAGTCCGCAGTGACCTTTTCCTGATCCTGCGCCCAAAGCAAGGGACAGAGTCCCCACATAATCAACAAGATGAATGCTGCTCTTTTCATTTTCGGTTACGTTCTTTTGGCCAGTTCCAGCACCACATCGGCGGCCTTCGCAGAGGCGGAGCCGTCACCCAACAGCGCATCCAACTCTTTGTAATCCTCCTTGATGCGGGCGATGTTGGCGGCGTCATCGGTGATTAAACGCAGTTCGTCGCGCAAATGTTGTGTAGTATAGTCATGCTGTATCAATTCCGACACCACTTTCCTGTCCAGGATCAGGTTGACCAACGAGATGTAGTGGATACCGGAAACAAGCTGTTTGGCAATCAGGTAGGAGATTTCACTGCCGGCGTAGCAGACCACCTGCGGGGTGCCAATCAAGGCTGTTTCCAGAGTGGCGGTGCCAGAGGCGACCACGGCGGCCTTGGCATTGGCCAGCATCGGGTAAGCATTTCCTTCAATCCGCGTCACATTGCTGTTTTTCAAATATTTGTCATAGATGGAAGCGGGCTGCCACGAAACCACTGAAACCACGAACTGGTATTGTGGGAAGAGCGGCACCATCTTGAGCATCTGGGGCAGAATGGCCGTGATTTCCTGCTTGCGGCTGCCCGGGAGCAGGGCGATTATCTCGCGGTCATCCAAACCATGTCGGCTGCGGAACTGCACGACATCTTCGCTGCCGTGCAGATCCTTGCTGACAGCATCCAGCAGCGGGTGCCCCACATAGTGGACCTTCATGCCGCGGTCGGCGTAGTATTTTTCCTCAAAAGGCAGGATGACCATCATCTCATCCACATATTTTTTGATCTTTTTGATGCGGTTCTTCTTCCAGGCCCAAATCTGCGGAGAGATGTAATAGCAAACCTTGATGCCGTTCTCTTTGGCAAACTCGGCGATACGGAGATTGAAGCCCGGGTAATCGACGAGTACCAGCACATCGGGTTCATAGAGGAGAATGTCGGTTTCGCAGATGCGGATGTTGCGGAGGATGGTGTTGAGGTTCAAGAAGACCTCCCAAAAGCCCATGAAGGCCAAGTCCCGATAATGCTTCACCAGGTCGCCGCCGGCCGCCTCCATGAGGTCGCCACCCCAGCAGCGGAAATCCGCCTCCGGGTCGCGTTGCCGCAGTGCTGTCATCAGATTGGAGGCGTGGAGATCGCCGGACGCCTCGCCGGCCACGATATAGTACTTCATCCTTGCAATTATATGGTGGTCAGGAAAACAAGTCGTTCAGACCCCTTATGCGAGCAGACGTTTAACGATGTCGGAGACTGTTTTGTTGTCAGCCTTGCCAGCAAATGCCTTGGTGGCCATTCCCATCACCTTGCCCATGTCCTTCATGCCTGCGAAACCGTTGTCGGCAACAATCTGCTTCAGCGTGGCCTCAATCTCCTCTTCGGTCATCATTTGCGGCAGATAGGCAGCAATCACGTCGAGCTGCACCTTTTCTTCCTGATAGAGGTCATCGCGATTTTGCTCTTTATAGATGGCAGCGGAGTCTTGGCGTTGTTTCACCAACTGTTTCAGCAACTTGATCTCAGCCTCTTCGCTCAGCGTGTCAGACGCGCCCTTGGAGGTTTTGGCCAAAAGGATAGCGGACTTGATGGCACGCAACGCATTGAGTTTTTCCTTTTCACGAGCCAGCATTGCACGCTTAATGTCTTCATTGATACGTTCTTCCAATGTCATAATCTGGTATTTTTAGGTTTTTGCAAAGATACGGAAAATGTGTTTCCAATGAAAGTGAAAACGAAGCGGATAACGGGCTAACCAATGATTCCGCCTCCCACGACATCATCACCCTCATAAAAGACGGCGCTTTGGCCCGGGGTGACAGACTCCACCGGGGCATCGAGTTCCACACGCACGCCACCGTCCACATGGAAGAGTCGCGACGACACGCCTTGGCTGCGGTATCGGATGCGGCAATCGACCTGCATGCCATCGGGAAAATCCGCATATTTGGCCAGATTGAGATCGTGGACAACGAGCGATCCGCTCAGCAGGTCCTCCTTGTTGCCCACCACCACGCGGTTATGCTCGGCATCGAGGGCGACCACGTATGCCGGCGCACCCAGGGCTATGCCAAGGCCGCGTCGCTGCCCGATGGTGTAGTTGTAGAGACCGCCATGCTGTCCCAACATCTTACCTTCAGGGGAGACAAACAGGCCAGGCGGCATGCGCTCCGCCAAGTCGGGCACATTCTCATGCAGGAAGTTGCGATAGTTGTTGTCGGGCACAAAGCATATCTCCTCGCTCTCCTTTTTCTGCGACAATTTCACAAAACCGTGCCCGGCGGCAATCGCGCGCACCTCGTCCTTGGTGAGGTCGCCAAGCGGAAAAATCGTACGTCGGAGATGCTCCGGGGTCAGTTTCCACAGGAAATAGGTCTGGTCTTTTTGCACATCACGACCCTTTCGGAGAAACATTCGTCCATCCTGTTCACCAATCCTGGCGTAATGGCCTGTCGCAAGGAAATCACAACCCAGCTCATCAGCCACATCAAGCAGCATGCCCCACTTGACGACGGGATTACAGAGCACGCAAGGGTTTGGCGTACGGCATTGCAGATATTCGTTGATGAAATTCTGTATGACCGTCTTGCGAAATGTGTCGCGGGCATCCAAAACATGGTGTTCAAAGCCCAGCTTCTCGGCCAGATGTTTCGCCTCGAAGATGGAATCGACGGAACAGCACCCCTTTTCACGGGCCATGCAACTTTCCGTGATGGAGTCGAAAGTGCGGAAAGTCACCCCGACCAACTCATAGCCCTGCTCTTGAAGCAGCATCGCGGAGACTCCGCTGTCGATACCGCCACTCATCGCCATTAACACACGTGGTTTCATTGCCTTGCATTTTTGGGTGCAAAAATACAAAAATTAGACAACAAGGTCGAGAAGTACGGGGGCAAGAGTTTTCTCGAATTATTTTGATCAAAAAAAATAATTTTATATAATATTTATTTAATATTTTATTATCTTTGCAGCGCAAAAATACATAGAACACACAACAGAATATTATCAATAACAATATGACAGATAACACATTAAACGCATTTACCTCAATCATGAAAAGAAACAGTGTTGTTAAATATATTATAATATTATTCCAAATATTTATTACAATAACAACTACAGGATTCGAGGAAGAAGTGACAGCCCAAAACGATATTATTGATTACTATCGGCTACTGCATCGCAACGAGATGACCGCGATGGGCAGCATGGTGAAGGGCGGCTCGGTTTCATATTGGTTTCAGAACGATTACTTCATCCCAGAGTTGATGTACAATCGCATCGGGATGCATTTTTCACGAGGCGAGAATGGCGCATGGTTCGCTTTGTCGCACGACGGATGGATGCAATTTGGGGAAATGCGTTTTGACGCCGGTTATGTACGATGCTTTGGCAAGCGGTTCTCTATTGCCCTTGGCGGAGTATATTTGCTTGAACACGCCGGGCAATACTCCCCCGTACACTCCTTCACCATTGATTTTTCCAGTTATTGCCAAGTCACATCCTCCCTCGGCCTCGGCATACGATTGTTCAATCCCATCCTAATGCGATATGGTGTCACCGGGAACGAAATTATCCCCCTGGAATTCGCGTTTCGGATGCATTATAGCCGCGGCGACAAGATATTGGCGCATCTTGTGGTGGAGAAAAGGATCCCCGGCGGATTGGATGCCGCCATCGGATTACTCTACCGCCCCATCGCGACAGTCGTCCTCTCGGGGGAATGCGGCCTACGAAAAATCGGCTTCGGCATACATATCCCGTGGAAACATTTCCTTTTCGGTGTCCAGACCGACTGGTCCTATCGCATCAGTTTCTCCACCGCCGCCATGATTCTCTATCGTTTTCAACTATAACCCATTATGAACAGAAGAATATACGCATTGATTTTCATATTGTTGCCTATCTTTTTGCAAGCTCAGGAGGATAGTGTAAATCTGCGCGACGCGAATATCACCGACCAATTGGAACTCTATTTGGAACAATGGGACGGCGAATCGGAACTTTCCGAGGAGTTAGTGGAAGAGCTATATGAAGAAAGGATTGACAAAAAGGAGAATCTTAATGCGCTCAGCTACGAAAAAGCGGTAAAAGAGCTACACCTAACAGACTATCAATATTATCAGTTGCAATTATACATTGAGGAACATGGGCAATTAGTCACGGTTCACGAATTAGCGGCCATCGAGGGATTCACGTCCGGCGATGTGGCACGCTTGCTGCCCCGGGTGGAGGCATCCCTGACAAAAGAGCGACAAAACATCTTCCGTGATTTTTTCCGGAAGAGCAAAAGCAGCCTGTTGATCCGTTACGGCCAGATATTGGAGCATCAGGCGGGGTATGACACCGCGCGGAGCAACCATTATCCGGGCTCGCCCGGGCACGCCTGTTTCCGGTTCAGTTTCAACTCGCAGGACAAAGTCATCCTCAAGCTGTCGGGGGAGAAGGATGCGGGCGAGCAGTTCTTCCGGGGAGAGCAGAAACAGGGGTTCAACTTCTACGCGGGTTCACTGTGTGTGCAGGACATGGGGGTGCTGCGGCGGGCCGTGGTAGGCGATTACCGGCTCAACTTCGGGCAGGGGTTGGTGCTGGGCTCCTCTTTACTGTCCGGGCGCGGAGGCGGGGTGGAGAGTGCGCGGCGCTTCGGAAGCGGCATCCGGGCGACCGCTCCCACCAACGAAGGTGACTTCCTGCGAGGAGGAGCGGTCACCATCGGGGACAGCCACATAGCCGGCACACTCTTCGTTGGCAGGACATTTGGGAGCCTTGACAACCGTTTCGGGGCCGACCTGTCGTATCGTCGCGCCATCTTCAAAGTCGGTATTCGCGCCGTGATCCTGACGGTCACCGACACCTTGCAGGGGGAGCGGCTGCGCAGCAGTTTTACGCCCACGGGTTTCAACATAGCCGCCGACTACCACCTCATCGTCAAGCGGCACCTTCTCTTCGGCGAGGCTGCCGTTAACCAATCCGGAAAGTCAGCCCTGCTGCAGGCAGCCAAACTGAACCTCTCGCCTGTCGTCAAGATACTGTTGTTGTTCCGCCACTATGACCGAGGTTTCAGCGCCCCATTAGGGAACGGCTTTGGCGCCAGCAGCCGCAACAGCGGGGAAACAGGCCTTTACATCGCCGCCGACTGCATTGCGGGGCGCAACTGCGAGGTTTCCCTTTTTGCCGACTATTACCGTCTCTCCGAACCCAGCTACCGCACCGACGCACCTATCGCAGGCCTTGACTGCGGAATCTCCGCGGCGTACCGCATGGGGCGACACGGACAGTTGCTCGGCAAATACAGTTGGTGCACACGACCGCAAAATGGCGGCGGAACCCCACACCTCCACATACTGGCGGAACGTCAGCGACACAAGGTGCGCCTACAATGGAGCTTTGCACCCCACCCTCTCGTAAAACTTAAAACAGAGATGGATTGGCAGATCCAACGCGACGGGGACACCCGGAAGCTTCATCAAGGCCTCCTGCTCTATCAAGACGCCGCTGTCAATATGACACGCTTAGGATTGTCGCTGCACGCCCGCATTGCCTATTTCGACACTGACCGCTACGATGAACGGCTCTACGCGTATGAGAACGATCTATACTACGCATTCACCATCGGTTCCTATTACTACAAAGGCATCCGAGGGTACCTCATGCTGCGTTACAAACACAGGTGGTTCAGTATTTGGCTGCGATTAGCCCGAACCCACTACATTGACAGGCAAACCATTGGCAGCGGACTCACTCAAATTGAGGTCCCGCACAAAACGGAAGTGAAAGTCCAAATCATGTTTTCCCTATGACCTACACGCCAGAATCCAGGATTTTGCCATCCTCGATAAGCAGCGTGCGGGACGGGAACTTGTTGATCAAATTAAAGTTATGTGTAGCCATCAAGACTGTCGTGCCCGACTTGTTGATATGATGGAACACCTGGAAAATCTCCTCTGCAGTGATGGGGTCGAGGTTGCCAGTAGGCTCGTCGGCCAAGATGAGGTCGGGATTGTTGAGCAGCGCGCGGGCGATGCAGACTCGTTGCTGCTCACCACCAGAGAGTTGGGAAGGAAGTTTGAAGTCCTTCGTCTCCAAGCCCACCAACGCCAAGACCTCTTTACAACGGTTCAGCATGGCTTGTTTATCCTTCCAACGGGTGGCGCGCAGCACAAAGAGCAGGTTCTCGATGACTGTGCTGTCGCTCAACAGCTGGTAATCCTGGAAAACCATGCCGATTTTCTTGCGCAGGTCCGGAATCTGTTTGGGCTTCATTTTCAGCAAATCATATCCAATCATCATGGCTTTTTCACCCTTGGGCTTGATTTCCGCGATAAGAGTCTTGAGAATAGAGGACTTGCCTGTGCCGGTCTTGCCGACCAGATAGACAAACTCGCCCGACTTGATGTTGAAGGAGATTTTGGACAGCACCATCAGTTTGCGTTGGTAGATGTCCACATTTTGCAATGAGATGACATCCTCCAAGATGGGTTTGCCCAAGTGCAGAGTCTCCTCTTTAGGGGCCGTCGAGGGTGCGACCGTCTCGGTTGCAGACGTATTCTTATCGGCAACAGGCTTCTCCACGGGCTGTTGCGGGGTTGCCGGAGCATTCTCGGCAGACTTGATTTCTTCGGGATTAGGCATCGATGTTGGCATAAGTGGCGTTTTGTTCAATAAATTCACGGCGTGGCGGGACCTCGTCGCCCATGAGCATGGAGAACACGCGGTCAGCTTCGGCAGCATTCTCGATGTTGATTTGTCGCAATGTGCGGAATTCCGGGTCCATGGTGGTACTCCAAAGCTGCTCTTCGTTCATCTCACCAAGACCTTTGTAGCGTTGCACATGGACACTGTTCTCACCGCCGTTGCGGCCCATCTCGCTGACATACTGCAAGCGTTGTTCGTCGCTCCAGGCATAGCGCTGGTCCTTGCCCTTCTTGACAAGATAGAGCGGCGGCGTGGCGATATAGACATGGCCTTGCTCGATGAGTTCACGCATATAGCGGAAGAAGAAGGTGAGAATCAAGGCGGCGATATGGCTGCCGTCCACATCGGCATCGGTCATGATAATCACTTTGTGATAACGAAGTTTGGAAAGGTTGAGGGCCTTGCTGTCCTCCTCCGTGCCGATGGTCACGCCCAGTGCGGTGTATATATTTTTGATCTCCTGGCTCTCGAAAATACGGTGTTGCATGGCCTTTTCCACATTGAGGATCTTACCTCGCAGGGGAAGAATGGCCTGGAAATGGCTGTCGCGGCCCTGTTTGGCGGTACCGCCTGCGGAGTCACCCTCGACGAGGAACAACTCGCATTTGGAGGGATCTTTGGAAGAACAGTCGGAGAGTTTGCCCGGAAGTCCAGAACCACTGAAGGCGGTCTTGCGCTGCACCATCTCACGGGCCTTGCGGGCGGCGTGGCGTGCCTGTGCCGCCAGAACCACCTTGTCCACAATTTCCTTGGCATCCTTGGGATTCTCCTCCAGATAGTTGGTCAGCATCTCGCCCACCATCTGGTCAACGATGCCCATGATTTCGCTGTTGCCCAATTTTGTCTTGGTTTGTCCCTCAAACTGCGGCTCGGCGACCTTCACGGAGACAATGGCGGTGATGCCTTCGCGGAAGTCGTCGCCGGAAATCTCAATTTTATCCTTGGCGAGCTTGTCGAGCATCTTGTTGTCGTCCGCGTACTTTTTGAGGGTACGGGTCAAGGCTCGGCGGAAACCCGCCAAGTGAGTGCCGCCCTCGATGGTGTTGATGTTGTTCACATACGAATGGATGACCTCGTTGAAGGAGTTGTTGTACTGCATGGCCACTTCCACAGGCACACCCTGTCTCTCGCCCTCAATGTAGATGGGCTTGCTGGTAATCTTGGTTTTGCCTTCATCCAGATAGGTGATGTAGTCACGGAGGCCGTTTTCGGAGTAGAAACGGCTATGCGGGTGCTCACCGTTCTCGTCAGTATGGCGCAAATCGGTGATGGACAGTGTGATGCCTTTGTTCAAATAAGCTAATTCCTTCAAGCGGTCGGCCAAAATATTGTAATCATAGACCGTCTCATAAAAAATCGTCTCATCAGGGGTGAAAGTCACCTTGGTGCCGCGATAGTCGGTGTCGCCGACCACTTTGACAGGATAGAGGGGCTTGCCCTTCTCGTACTCCTGCATGTAGTGTTTGCCATCGCGGAACACCTCGGCTATAAGGTGCTTGGACAAGGCATTGACGCAAGAGACGCCGACGCCGTGCAAACCGCCGGAGACCTTATAGGAGTCCTTGTTGAACTTTCCACCGGCATGCAGCACCGTCATCACCACCTCCAAAGCGGAACGGTGTTCCTTCTCATGCATGTCCGTAGGGATGCCGCGTCCGTTGTCGAGGACGCTGATGGAGTTGTCTTCCAAGATGTTAACCTCTATGTTGTTGCAGTAGCCTGCGAGGGCTTCGTCAATCGAATTGTCCACCACCTCGTTAACAAGATGGTGCAGACCGCGCTTGCTGACATCGCCGATGTACATGGCGGGACGCTTGCGCACAGCCTCAAGTCCTTCAAGCACCTGAATATTACTGGCACTGTAGGTTTCCTCAACAGGTTTTTGGTTTTCTATCTCACTCATTTTCAATCTATTTGATTATTTTCATATAACGTGCAAAGATACAAAAAAAATGGTTTCCCTTGGCACTTCAACACACAAAAAAAACATGGCCAAACCTTCTTGTTCAAAGCAGACAAAAAGGTTTGGCCAAGGAGACAGTTTCGCCCTTGCGGGAAAGCTATGCATGCATTCTTCTGTCCATCTCCTGGGCGATGTAGGAGGCCACGTCGTCGGCATACGTGTTCATGCCGAAGCCGGCATCGAAGCCCAGCTCTTTGGCCAACTCATGCGTGATGCGCGGACCGCCGCAGACGACAATTAGCTTGTCGCGCAAACCTTCCGCTTCCAGCATCTCGATCATCTCTGTCATATTCTTGATATGCACATCCTTCTGGGTCACGGTTTGGGAAACCAGCAGTGCATCGGCATGCATTTCGACAGCTTTGGCGATAAACTCCTCGTTCGGCACCTGGCTGCCCATGTTGAGGGCCTCAAACATGTCGTAGCGTTCGATGCCATAGTGGCCGGCATAGCCTTTCATGTTCATGATGGCATCGATGCCGACGGTATGCGCGTCCGTGCCGGTGCTGGCACCCACGACCACGATCTTGCGCCCGATATGTTCACGAATGAACTGGTCTGTTTCGGGCATGGACCAGACCGTGGACTCCACCTTGGGCACATGGATGGTGGAATAGTCCACCGTGTGCGTGCAGGCCCCATAACAGTTCACGAAAGTGAACCCGTTGGTGAGTTCTTTATAGAAGACCACCTGCGGGTTATCGAAGCCCATTTTCTTAAGCAACTGCTTGGCCGCCTCGACGGCCTCGTCGCCACACGGCACCGGCAGGGTGAAGCTCAGTTGTGTCTTGCCATCGTTCATCGTGTCGCCGTAAGGCTTTACACGAGTGAGATCTAAAGTCTGATCAAAATCCTTTTGATCCATTGAATACAATCCGCCACTCATAGCTATTTTATATTAAATTATTAATTTTCTGAACTTTAAAATCAAAATGTAAAAATCATTACTTGGCGCCCACGAAATAGTCTTCCTTGTCTTCAAAGAGAATATTGAAGGAGGTCATACTGCCGTAGATGCGGGAGATGTATTGTTGCAGGTTCACCTTCTCCTCATCGGAAAGGGCATCATTGCTGTTTATATTCTGCTCAAGCACACGAAGACGGTCGCGCATCATCACAATCTTGTGAAAGAAAGTCTCAATGGGCATCTCTTTGGGCTTCAGCTCGGTATTGGCGGGCTGAAGAATCATCGTGCCGCCAACCCACTTGCGGCCAAGCGTCGCCTTGTGCTCTATACCATTGTATTTGTTGAGGATATGTGTCAAGACCTTTTCAAATTCCTTGAGATTGAGCTTGGGTTGCGAATCATCGGCCACGGCACTTTCGAGGACATCGAGCTGCACGCTCATCTTGGAGAATTCAATCTCACCGCCGCGCACAAAGATGATTTTATAGGTCAGCGGGTTATTCTGGCTGACAACACCTTCACCATATTTCTCGTGGCGCACGCGAGTCCCGGCCGGCAAGTTTTCCAAATCGTAGTTCATCTGACAAATATTATAAATGTTCGTTACTTTCTCTCTTTCATAAGTTGCACGAAGGGGTTGAAGTAGTTGTCGCCTTTGGTGACAACGCCGGCAAGTCCCTTGCCTCCATTCATGGGACGCTTGACATCGCCGAAGATGCCCTTCTCCAATGCGGTGAACATGCCCTCGTTGACAATCTCCTCCAGCAATTCGATGGCCTTGTCAAGGACCTCCTTGGCACGGGCGCGGCAAATGCCGCCTTCGCGGAATTCCATCTCCTCGCCGATGCTCTTCATGTCATTGAAGATATAACGGGCATTCTCAATGGAGAGGTAGCGGTCGCTCATGAAGGGGGTATGGATGGCTTCTGTGGGCATGCCCAACAACTGAATGCCTTGGTGTGTCCAAATGCCGATCATGTTGAAGAGTGCATCCTGTATATGACCCCTGAAGATGTTGCCGGTCATAAATTTGGTGGGCGGCATATATTTGAGGGTAGCCTTGGGGAAGATCTCACGGGTCATCTGGGCCTGTGCGAGTTCCAGCAGGAATCCGTTCTCAAGCATAGGATCCATCTCGAAGGCATGGCCGAGTCCCATCTGTTCCTCGGGCAAGGCGGCTAAAAGAGCGAGCTGTTCATTGATGAGATCGGAGGCGAGCACGGTATGGGCAGCCTCGACTGCATCGGCAGTGGTCAGGTAGTTATCCTCACCCGTATTGATAATAACACCGGCATAGCCGTTGATGATACGGGAGAAGTACTGATCGATGAGGGTTCGCTGGGGATTGATGTCACGGAACAAGATGCCATAGAGTGCGTCGTTCAGCATCACGTCAAGGCGTTCCAAGGCGCCCATCGCGGCGATTTCGGGCATGCAAAGGCCGGAGCAGTAGTTGCAGAGGCGGATGTAGCGACCGACCTCTTCGCCCACTTCGTCCAGGGCCTTGCGCATAATGCGGAAGTTCTCCTGGGTGGCGAAGGTGCCGCCGAAGCCTTCGGTGGTGGCGCCGTAAGGCACATAGTCGAGCAAACTCTGGCCGGTGGTGCGGATCACAGCGATGACATCGGCACCTTGGCGGGCGGCAGCTTGTGCCTGCACAACATCCTCATAGATGTTACCAGTGGCCACAATCACATACAAATAAGGTTTTGGGCCCTCGCCGATGGTGGCGAGATACTCGTTCCGCTTGGCCACGTTGCCCTTGATGCGGGCAAGGCATGCGTCGATATAGGGCTGCACGGCCCGTTTTATCTCATCGATACCGTGAAGTTTCAGCGTGGTGAGATCCAGCTTGCCAGCCATCACATCCTCGGCAATCTGCTGAGGATTCTTGTTCGTTTCCAAAATGGCGTTGCCCATAAAATAAAGCATGCCTTGGTTTAGGACGCCCTTTTCCAGAAGGGAGTCCACCACCACGTTGGGCAATGGGACGCCGTTCTCATCCACTCCGTCGATACCGATAAGTCGGCAGAGCGTGCGCTCCACCGTCACTGTCGTATAGCCGTCCACGAACTCCTGCACTTGGTCGGCAATGTTCTTAGCCAACTGCTTCGCCGCATCCACACGTGCGAAATCAAGACCTAACTTACTCTTATTCATATTTCTGCATTTAAATTATTCTATTAACAAACGGCACACGCCATACCTGTGCCACAAAAAACTTGCAAAAATACAAAAAAATCTGAAATTTCTTATTTTTGCAGTTCCTAAAAGATACCCCTGCGCTCATGACAGAAAAAGAAAAAAAATATGAATTGTTGCATCGGCAGATCCAATCTTTGGCGGAAGGAGAGACCGATGCCATCGCACTCATGGCCAACATGGCCGCCGTCATCCACGAGACCTTTCACTTTTGGTGGACAGGATTCTACCGTGTATTGGGCGAGGAGCTGGTACTCGGTCCTTTCCAAGGGCCGTTGGCCTGCACCCGCATCGCCCGCGGACGAGGCGTATGTGGCACGTCCTGGCAAGAACGCCGCACCCTCGTGGTCCCCGACGTACACCATTTCAAGGGGCACATCGCATGCAGCAGTGCCTCGCAAAGCGAGATTGTCGTGCCCGTTTTCAACGGCGAGGAAGTGGTTGCCGTGCTCGACATCGACAGCGAGCATCTCTCCACTTTCGATGAAACAGACCAGTATTGGTTAGAGAAAATCGCAGCCTGTCTGGGAAATGTCTTTTAGCCAAAAATCCTGAATTTCCCCAGATGCCACTTCTGCAGACGATACTGCAGGGCCGTCCACAGCACACCCAAGCCGTATCTTGAGCTACGACGGAAATTGATGGAGGAAGCCTCCGGGAAATATTTCGTAGGACAAGTGATTTCGGCAATTTCATAGCCGGCAAAGAAGATTTGCGCCAGCATCTGGTTGTCGAACACAAAGTCGTCAGAATTCTCATGATAGCGAATGTTGCGAAGCACATCGGCCGAGAAGGCACGGTAACCGGTATGGTATTCCGAGAGTTTCTGGTGCATCAGCACATTCTGGAAAAGTGTCAGACAGCGGTTAAAGAAATATTTGTAGCCGGGCATACCGCCTTTGCGGGCGCCCATGCCGAGAATACGGGATCCTAACACCACGGGATAGACCTTGTTGACAATGACATAGCACATCGATTCTATGAGCTTCGGGGTGTACTGATAGTCGGGATGGAGCATGACCACCACGTCAGCCCCAAGATCGAGAGCTTTGTCATAACAAGTTTTCTGGTTGCCGCCATATCCCTTGTTGGACTCATGGCAGACAATATGACGAATGCCCAACTGCCGTCCGACCTCAATAGTCTCATCCGAGGAGTGGTCATCGACCAATATAACCTCGTCCACAATGTCGAAGGGAATCTCATCATAGGTTTGCCGCAACGTCCGTGCCGCATTATAAGCAGGAAGCACAACACATATCTTATTGTTTTTCAGCATAAGAAATCCAATTATTGAAGCGCGCAAAGATACAAAAAACGCAAAGACCGGGACACCTCAAGGCACAGTGGTTTTTTTTGTAATTTTGCCGCCTCAAAAAAGCCCTGATGGTTTTCAGCAGCATCGAATTCCTGTTCTATTTCCTGCCCGCGGCACTCATTCTTTACTATATGATGCCGCGCAAAGCCAAGAATGCCCTGCTGTTGGTGGCGTCGCTGCTGTTTTATGCATGGGGCGCGCCCGCCTTCATCCCGATATTCATCGTCTCCATGCTGTGCAATTTTTTCATCACGAAAAAAATGCACGCCATAACTGCTCCACAACCGAGGAAGGCATGGCTCATAGTCTCACTTGTCCTCAACATCGGCCTTTTAGCCTATTTCAAATACATGAACTTCTTCATGGACAACGTCAACGGGCTGCTGCAGATGGCCGGACATGCGGCGGTGCCGTTCTCCCGGGTGGCGTTGCCCATCGGCATCTCCTTCTTCACCTTCCAATCCATCTCCTACACCGTCGATGTCTATCGGAAGGTATCGGAGCCGCTGAAAAAGTGGTACGACTACATGCTTTACATCGCGCTGTTTCCGCAGCTCATCGCGGGCCCCATCATTCGCTATAACACCATCGCGGAGCAGCTGGTCAGCCGTGACATCACCGCTGAGGACCGGTTGGAAGGCATATACCGTTTCGCCATCGGGTTGGGCAAAAAAGTCCTCATCGCCAACACTCTGGCACTCGTGGCTGACGAGGTGTTTGCCATGGACTCCGGGACCTTGGGCACCGGCACGGCGTGGATCGGCATCGTGGCCTACACATTCCAGATCTACTTCGACTTCTCCGGCTACTCCGATATGGCCATAGGCATCGGACGGATGTTGGGGTTCCGTTTCTCCGAAAACTTCAACGCGCCCTACGTCAGCCGAAGCATCACGGAGTTCTGGAGGCGCTGGCACATCACCCTCGGTGCTTTCATGAAGGACTATCTCTACATCCCGCTCGGGGGAAACCGTGTTTCGCGCGCCCGCATGTACTTCAACCTCGGTGTGGTGTTCCTCATCTCCGGCCTTTGGCATGGAGCCTCGTGGAATTTTGTGCTTTGGGGTGTCTTTCACGGGGCCTTTCTGATCATGGATCGCATTTTTTTGCTGGACATCCTGAAAAAGGCCGGACGCATTCCCGCCACCATTTTCACCTTCTTGGCCGCGGTGCTGGGTTGGGTTATTTTCCGGGCTGACGACCTCCATGCCGCAGGGCAATACTACCAGGCACTCTTCGCCTTTCGAGGCGGAGAAGGCATCTCCCTGACGCCCCAATTCCTCACCTGCCTTGTCGCCGCCGCACTCTTCTCCTTCCTGCCGATGCTTAAGCCGTTCGAACGTCTTCAGCATCTCGTCTTTGACGAACATCACACCCGCACCTTCACCATCATATTCTTTTTCATAGCCTTGTCACTGTTATTCCTCTCCGTCGGTTCTTTAGCCGTGTCCGATTTCAACCCATTCATCTATTTCAGATTCTAAATGAAAGACAAAACCCTGCATAATATCCTGTTTTGGTTGCTGATGGCATTCTTCTGCCTACCGGCCTTGCAGCAGTGTGCCGGGCTCTTTCACTTCAAGGAGTTGGAGGGTTTTGTCGCCACCGAGGAGCCCGTCAAGCCAAGTTGGGCAACGCTGACGGACGACAGTTTCCAGAAGTATTGCGGACGGCGGGCCAGAAAAGAGTTCGGATTCCGGGAAGTTTATATCCGGGCATACAATCAGCTGATGTACAGCCTTTTCAACCAATCCACCAACAACCACATCGTCATCGGCAAGGAAGGGGAGTTGTTTTTGAAGCAATACACGGATGTCACGACGGGCAAAGCCCTGCGGGAGGAATTTGGCACCGCGGACAGCGCGCAACGTGCTGCTTTATACAATGTGCAGGAGACCAAGCGCTGGATGGACACGTTGCAGGCACGGGGAATCCGGCTTCTGGTGGTCCTGGCCCCCGACAAGCCGACCATCTACCCTGAATATCTGCCTGACGACATGCAGCGTCTTGCCGCCGAAAACCCATTTTCGTTGCAGGAGACCTACGCGGAGCTGTATCGCGAATACGGCATCCCGCACATCCATTTCATGCCCATCTTCCAAGAATGGAAAAAAACAACGACTTATCCACTCTACACCCGCTATGGCACGCACTGGGCGCACTCCACCGTTCCTGCCGTGGCCGACACCATCCTGCGGAAAATGGAGGAGCTGCTGCAACGGCAGCTGCCGAGTGTCCAATACATTGACAGCAACCTCACCACTCGCTACCAGGCCAGCGACCGCGAGTTGGAAGGCCAGCTGAACCTCCTGTTCCCTCTCCGCCACAAGCGGCTTCCGATGCCCACGTTCGCCTTGTGTACCAGAGGAGATGATGCCAAGCCGCGCTTGTTGGTAATCGGCGACAGCTATTTCACTCAATTGGAGGGATCGCCCTTCATGGAGGCATTCAGCCGCGTGGATTATTGGAAGTACAATAAGCAGGCTTTCTCCACAGAAAGCACGCGAAGCGAGAAAGTGGTTTACATCGACCGTTACAAGATTTTGGACGAAACCGACATCATTGTTGTCATGTTCACCTCCATGTATGCCTACAAATACTTTTTCGGTTTTCTGGAGACCTTGGAGGAGACCCTGCAAGACGGACCTGATTACGACTGGATGCAGGAAGTCCGCAGCACCATACAACGCATCAAGGAGGACCCTGTCTGGTACGAGTCTGTCAAGAAACAAGCCGAAGAACGGCAGATCACGGTGGAGCAGAGTCTGCTCGACAATGCCAAGTATGTGTATGAGATGGAGCACCAGAAAGTCAACGTCCCTTAATATGCCACCCCTGTGAATTATGGCATTTTTTGTATTTTTGCCGCCCTTAATCCGTATCAAAACATGAACTCAACAAGACAACAGAAAATCGCATCCCTGCTCCAGAAGGAGCTCGCCAATATCTTTTTGCAAGACAGCAAGAGCATCTACAACTGCATGATCACGGTCACCAAGGCCACCATCACGCCTGACCTCTCCATTGCGCGCGCCTATCTGAGCATCTACATGGCCCCTGACAAGGACGCTGTCATCGCCGCCGTGCGTGCCAACACCAAGGACATCCGGTTCCGGCTGGGGCAGCGCGTCAAAAACCAGCTCCGCATCGTTCCGCAACTCGAGTTCTTCATTGACGACACATTGGACTATATTGAAAACATTGACCGACTGCTTAAGCAATAACCGCATTGGACACCGCCACAAACAAGACCGCCTTTTTCATCGCATTGAGGTATCTCTTCTCCAGAAAGAAGCACAATATCATCAATGTCATCTCTGCTGTGTCCGTTTTGGGCATTCTGGTCAGCAGTGCGGCTTTGATTGTGGTTTTGTCCGTGTTCAACGGCATGCAGAACCTGATCGGGAGCTGGTTCAACACCTTCAACCCTGATTTCGAGGTTACATTGGCAGAAGGCAAGTCGTTTGCTGTTGACTCGTTCCCGTCTGCCGAGGTGGCCGCCCTGCCCGAGGTGGCCGCCGTCCACGAGGTTGTCAGCGACCTTGTGCTCACCACCTACAACGAGAAGCAGGAGCTGCTGCGTCTCAAAGGGGTGACGCCCGAGCACATTGGCCGCAACCATTTCGACAAATTACTGATTGACGGCAGTTTCGACTTGTATCGTGGCGAGCAGCCTTGTGCGGTGCTTGGCACCGGCGCTGCCGGAAAACTGCTCATCCAGCTCAACCAATACGACCTGCTCAAGCTTTTCTACCCCAAACGAACCAAAAAGAATCTGGCCAATCCCGCGGATGCTTTCCGCACGCTGCACCTCTACCCTGCAGGAGTCTTTTGCACCAACACGGCATACGACCAGGAGATGGTATTCTGCCCCATCGACTTCGCCCGAGACCTGATGGGATACCCCGGCGAGGTCACCTCCATGGAAATCCAGCTCAAGAAGCCTGGCGAATACAACAAAGCACAGGAGAAAATCCAACGCATTCTCGGCCCCAAGTACAAAGTCCAGAACAAATATCAGCAAGAAGAATCCCTGTTCCGGACCATGCAGTCTGAAAAACTTGTCATCTATGTCATCCTCGCCTTCATCTTGTTGGTGGCCGCCTTCAACATCATCGGTTCCTTGGGCATGCTCATTCTCGAAAAGCAGCGCGACACCTCTGTGTTACGCAGTTTAGGGGCATCCCGGAAACTTGTCCGCCGCATCTTCCTGTTCGAAGGGATGGGGACATCCTTGGCCGGCGGGCTGGGAGGTTTGTTCATCGGTGCCATCATCTGTCTTCTGCAACAATGGTTTCACATCGTCAAATTAGGTGGCGATGGCGGGAACTATATCATCCAATACTATCCCGTGCAGATGCGGGCCATAGACTTCATCATCGTCTTATTGACCGTTCTGTCCATCAGTCTGCTGACATCCATCATTCCTGCAAGAAAACTCCAAAAGACCCTTCAAACCACACCATAATGAAACGATTTTTCTTCTTCATATTCAGTCTCGCGGTCACCGGTTTTGTAGCCGCGCAAATACCCGTGGGCAAATTCCGTGCCCACATTCCTCTCCACTCATTCCACTCCGTGGCCGTGGCTGACGATTACGTTTACGCAGCCTCCACCAACGGACTGCTGTTGTTGGACAAGGCCACACGCGACAGCGACGACCCGGACGTCACAAGCTGGAGCAAAATAGACGGTCTTTCCGACATTGACATCTCCAAAATACACTACGACAAAAGCCACAAGACTTTGGTCGTGGCTTACGCCAATGGCAATCTCGACCTTATCGTCAACGACGACCTTTACAACATCCGCGACATCAAGAGCAAGCCGCTGACAGGTTCCAAGGAACCGCGGCACATCCGTTCCTACGGAGACCGGATTTACATCGCATACCCTTTCGGCATCGTCATCATAGACCCCCGAAGCCGGTTGATTGAAGACACTTGGTTCACCAAACGCAACGGTGTTCAAATCACTGCCAACGACATCGCCGTTTCAAACGACTATTATTTTATCAGTACGGACGAAGGAATCTACAGCATTCCGAAAAGCAGCGGCAACCCCGCCAACTTCCATGAGTGGGAGTTGTCCACGACTGCCGGTGTATATGTCTTCGACCATATTGTCTGCAACTCCGGGCATGTGTATGCCAACAAAAACGCCACCGCCGCAATCTTCGGCACCATCCCCGACACACTTTACGAGCTTACAGACCATGGATGGACAGCCACCGCGCACACCTATAGCGATGTCCGTTCCATGACCGTGAACGATGGCGAATTGGTAGTGACCAATTGGGATCATGTACAGACCTTTGACGACCAACTCAATATGACGTTTGTCGCTTTCTGGTATCAAGACAACAACTATCCCAACTGTTACGAAGCGCTGTTAGACGGAGACCTCATCTGGGCTGCCGACAACATCTACGGCCTCGTACAGTATAACAAAAGATTCTTCTTTTACAAATTCTACACTGTCTCCGGGCCCTTTGCCGCCACAGCGGAAGGCATCTGTTGCTCGAACGGGCTTACGGTCACTGTACCAGGCACACGCAAGAGTTCGACGGCGTACTCCCCGGGATGGCTATACCCTTCTGTAAGCTGGTTCAGCAATCAAGAGTGGCATTATAACGCCACCGATTTTCAAAATTATGATTCTCTTCACCCCACCAACGACTTCAACAACGTCGTCATCAACCCCAACGACGAAAAGGAGTGGTACATTGCCTCGTGGGGCAACGGGCTTTTCAAGTGCCGCGACGGACGCGTAGTGGCGCACTACAATGCCGCAAACTCCATTTTGGACTCCACCTCGGCCGGAAGCACCTTCGTTTCCGGACTGGCATTCGACAACAAGGGCAACCTTTGGATCACCAACAGCCAATGCAGCAGAATGCTCAAGATGTTGGAGCCCAACGGCACCTGGCACTCGTACAACATCAGCAGCGGTGTCGTAACATCCTCGCCCAACGGCGTGGTGGCCGAGCATGTGCTCGTGGACTCCAGAGGCTACAAATGGATCACCTTCCCCCGCGACGACAACTTCAACCGATACCATCTTGTTGCCTTTTCCGACAATGGCACCTACGAGAACATGAGTGATGACAAATTCGCGCGCATTGACATGAATGTGGCGGCCGAGGTCAATTCCGCCACCGTCTATTGCATCGCAGAGGACCATGATGGCGAAATATGGATCGGCACCGACAAGGGTGTCAAAGTCATTTACTATCCCAGCCGTGTCTTTGAGGGGAGTGCTCATCCGCGCAACATCCTGCTGGAACAGGATGGTTATGTATCCGTATTGCTGGAGTGGGAAGAGGTGACCGCCATTGCCGTGGACGGTGCCAACCGCAAATGGATCGGCACCGGCAAGGCCGGTGTCTTCCTGATGAGCGAAGATGGACAGGAGCAGCTTCTGCATTTCACTGCGGAAGACAATCCCCTCTTCTCCAACCAAATCACTTCCATCAGCATCGACCCGCTCAGCGGAGAAGTCTTCTTCGGCACTGCCAAGGGGTTGACCAGTTACCGAGGCACCGCCACCGCCGGGCACGACAGCTACGAGGATCTGCCCGTATTTCCCAATCCCGTCGGCCATGACTACGATGGAGTTGTCACCGTGCAAGGTCTCAAGGAAAACTCGCTTTGCAAAATCACCGACTCGTCAGGCAAATTAGTATGGCAAGGCTACAGCAATGGCGGCGAGTTGGTCTGGCATTGCCAAGACCACTTCGGACGGCGACCCGCCACCGGCGTTTATTACGTCATGTGCTCCGATGATAACGGGAAGGAGCATATTGTCACAAAATTCCTGTTCATACAATAGTCCTCACGATATGATGGTCTCCACCGCCGGCATTGTCATGCACGGCACCAAATACTCGGACACATCGCTCATCGTCAAGATATTCACCAAAGAGCGAGGCATGCAGTCCTTCATTGTCAAGGGGGCGTACAATAAAAAAAGCCGCTTCAAGGCCGCGTTATTCTCACCCATGGCACTTGTTCATATCACATACGACGATCACCACAGCGACCGGCTGATGTATTTGCGCGACATCCAACGGCAGCCAAACGCAACCGAACGGCTGTATGACCCGGGAAGAAGCTCCGTCCTGTTATTTTACAACGAACTGCTCTACAAAATCCTGGCCGACTCCGGCCCCGACAACGTATTGTTCGACTTTCTTGAAGAAGAAATCCACCGCATTCAGGAACCCGACATCGTGCTGGCCGACCAGCCCTTGCGTTTCATGTTGCGACTCTGCATCGTGCTCGGTTTCTTCCCTGAAAACAACTTCTCCGATACCGATCGTTACTTCTCTCTCACAGAATGCCGTTTCCAATCTTTCTTTGTGGATGAAAACAGTGAAATACCATTCGAAGAGAGCCAATACTTGTCGCGTCTGCTCCGTTTTGATGGACAAATCACCGTGACACGGAATATCCGGAACAGCTTGCTTCACTACTTAATCAAATACTACATGATTCACAACGAGCAGGTGCGCAATATCGAGTCGGCGGAGATCCTGTCCAGTGTTTTGCACTAAGGCGACTACTCCTTGCGGAGGCGCGCCACAGGAATCCCCATCTGTTCCCGGTATTTGGCCACTGTACGACGCGCCACACTGTAGCCCTTCTCCTTCAGCATCTCGCACAGCTTTTCATCCGCGTATGGTGCACTCTTATCCTCTTGTGCAACAAGATCGCCCAACAGACTCTTGATGGCTTTGGACGAGACATCCTCGTCGTTGACGGCCTCCGAAAAGAGGTGTTTGAGCGGAATTATGCCGAAATCGGTCTGTACATATTTGCTGTTGGACACACGAGAGACCGTTGACACATCGATGCCCACCTCTTTGGCTATGGTTTTCAAAACCATCGGCTTCAACGCAGCATCATCACCCGTCAAGAAATAGTCGCGCTGATGATTCATGATAACATACATCGTATTGTACAAAATCATCTCGCGGGTGGTAAGCGCACCGATGAATTGGTTGGCCTTGTCAACGTAAGTCTTCATAAAGCGTTCAGCCTCCTCTTTTTTCTTTTCCGCGGCCTCCTTGGAAAGAAAACGATACTCATTGCTGAACTCCTTGTTGATGCGCACCTTCGGTATATATTGATTATTCAAGGTGAGCGAAAGCTGTCCATTATGGGAGGTGATGGTGAAATCCGGGGTGATGATGTCCGCTGACTTCTGGAGAGGTGATCCTGCATCGGCTGGTCTCGGGGAGAGCCGTTTGATGACCGAAACCGCCTCTTTCAGCTGTTCCTCGGTCAGCGACAACGTGTTTCGTATTTTGTCATAATGCTTTTTCAAGAAAGAATCAAAACAGTGATCCACGATGCGAGTGGCCGCGACCACATCCTCACTCTGCGGAGTGGCCCTGTGAAGTTGCAACAGGAGACATTCCCGCAAATCACGCGCGCCTGTGCCAGGCGGATCCAGTTCCTGCACAAAATGCGTCAAGACACGTTCAACCTCCTTCACATCCGTATAGATGTTGTTCAGATAGAGCAACTCATTGACAATGGTCTGCAGATCGGCGCCCAAGTAGCCCGCCTCATCAAGGTTGCCCACCAAATAACCGGCAATCCGGGCCTCCTGGTCATCCATCTCCATCTCGCCGAGTTGCTGTTGCCATTGTTCTTGCAGCGACTGGTAAAACACGCTCTGATGGTCGCGGGTGTCCTGATCGTCGGGAGCATTCGACCGCAAAATCCGGTTTTCTATTTCCCGTTCGGAAGGATAGTCGTCCACATCGTCGTAACGATAATAGTCATCCTTGAAGATTTCATCTTCTGGAAGCGGCCCGTCGGAAAGTTCAAGCGGATCTCCATTTTCATCATACTCGGAAAGCGGCTCGTCGGCAGCATCCGTCCTGCGGTCCTCTTCGTCATCCCTATAGGCTTCCAATGCGGGATTTTCATCCACTTCCTTCAGAATTTCCTGTTCAAGGGATGTATAAGGCAGTTCCACCAGCTGCATCAGCCGGATAGTCTGTTGGGTGGCGATCTGACGTTGTACCGCTTTTTGTTCTTGATTTAAAGACTGTGACATATTTCTGAAAAATATCCTCGAAATGGGAGACAAAAGAGGAGTGTCAAAAAAGAGAGAAAGGGGAAAGCAAGTTTCCCCTTTCGATTAAAATTCAGCATTTTGAGGTGTCCTCGGGAAGGGGATGACATCGCGAATGTTGGTCATGCCCGTAATGAAGAGCAGCAGGCGCTCAAAACCGAGGCCAAATCCGGAATGGGGTGCGGAACCGAATTTGCGTGTGTCGAAATACCACCAATACTGCTGTTCGGTCATGTGCAGTTCATGCACACGGTCGAGCAGTTTTTGATAGTCCGCTTCACGTTCAGACCCTCCGATGATCTCACCGATAGTGGGGAACAGCACATCCATGGCACGGACAGTCTTGCCGTCATCGTTTTGCTTCATGTAGAAGGCTTTGATTTCCTTGGGATAATCCGTCAAGATAACCGGGCATTTAAAATGGTTTTCAACCAAATAACGCTCGTGTTCAGACTGCAGGTCGATACCCCAGGAGACGGGAAAATCGAACTTCTTGTCTGCTTTGAGCAAGATGTC
Organism: Bacteroidales bacterium; assembly: GCA_017394765.1. The sequence continues at coordinate 32,345 of JAFPXF010000016.1, forward strand.
GATAGCTTCTGTATAGCCCAGTCGGACAAAATCCTGTTGCAGCACGGATTCCAACCTTCCAATCAGCTCCTTGTCGAACATGTCGTTGAGGAATCGGAGGTCGTCCATGTTATGTTCCAAGGCATAACGGACAAGGTATTTGATAAACTCCTCGGCGAGGTCCATATTGTCGGTGATATCATAGAAGGCCATTTCCGGTTCAATCATCCAAAACTCGGCCAAATGGCGCGGGGTGTTGCTGTTTTCGGCGCGGAATGTAGGTCCGAATGTGTAAATGTTGCCAATAGCCAATGCGCCGAGCTCGCCTTCCAGTTGTCCGGAGACGGTGAGGTTGGTGCGCTTGCCGAAAAAGTCCTTCTTGTAATCCACCTTGCCATCCTCAGTGCGGGGCACATTGTCAAGGTCGAAGGTGGTGACATTGAACATTTCACCGGCGCCTTCCGCATCAGAAGCGGTAATCAGTGGTGTGTGGAGATAGAAAAATCCTTTGTCGTTAAAGAACTTGTGGATGGCGAAGGCCATGGCATGGCGGAGACGGAGCACGCAACCGAAATAGTTGGTGCGGGGACGCAGATGGGCGATCTCACGCAAAAACTCCATGGAGTGGCCCTTCTTCTGCAAGGGGTAGCTCTCCGGGTCTGCGGTGCCATACACTTCGATAAAGTCAGCCTGCACCTCGACAGTCTGGCCCTTGCCGGTGGATTCCACCAAAGTGCCCTCCACATGGAGGCAGGAACCCGTAGTGATGAGCTTCATCAGCTCATCGCCAAACTTGGCGGGTTCGGCCACGATTTGCAAGTTAGTGACGATCGAACCGTCGTTCAATGCAATGAAGGCCACATTGCTGTTGCCGCGCTTGGTGCGCACCCATCCCTTCACACAAACACTGTTACCAAATCCTATCTCTTCCGGATGTTTTATAACATCAATGATTCTTGATCTTTTCATGACTAATTTGTTAAGAAACCTATTCTTAATGATAAATTTTCTAATTCAAGTAATTTTGCAGAACGCGACATTTGGTATCATGGCGCAAACGACGGATGGCTTTCTCCTTGATCTGGCGCACCCGTTCACGAGTGAGATCGAATTTTTCCCCGATCTCGTCCAATGTCATCGGATGCTTGCTCCCCAAACCATAGTAGAGTTTCAGCACATCCGCTTCCCGTTCAGGGAGCAGGTCAATGACGCGTCTCAACTCGCTCTGCAGGGATTCATAGATAAGCTCCCTGTCGGGCGGGGCGGTCTCCTCGCTCTTGATGACATCATACAGATTGGTGTCGTCGTCCTTGGTCAGGGACGCATCCATGGACAAGTGGCGGGGCGAGTTGCGGAGAGAGTCCTTCACCTCGCTTTCGGGGATGTCGAGTTTCTCGGCTATCTCTGAAATACGGGGTTCCCTTTGCAGTTCCTGCTCCAATGCCGCCACTGTCTTGGAAATCTTGCTGATGGCCACGACCTTGTTCATGGGCAGCCGGACAATACGCGACTGTTCGGCGATAGCTTGCAGAATAGCCTGGCGAATCCACCATACGGCAAAAGAGATGAACTTGAAACCACGGGTCTCGTCAAAACGATGCGCTGCCTTCATCAGACCAAAATTGCCTTCGTTGATGAGATCCGACAGCGTGACACCCTGGTTTTGGTACTGTTTTGCAACAGAGACGACAAAACGAAGATTGGCTTTCGTAAGTTTATCCAACGCCTCGTCATCGCCGTTCTTGATACGACGTGCCAATTCAGCCTCCTCGTCGGCGGTGAGCAACGGCACCTTCGCTATCTCGTGCAAATACTTGTCCAAAGACGCAGTTTCGCTACGGTTAGTGACTTGTTTAGTAATGTGTAACTGTCTCATTCTATAAGCTCGAAAAATTAAAAACAGCGTTTTTTTACGAACCGATAATGGTTATGTTACATTAGAAACTATAGCCAACACCGATACCGAGCATTTCCTTGAACTGCACACGGGCACAAGGATGGCCGGCAGAACCTTCCACACCGTCCCAGTCAGGCTTGGCAATCATCACCTGATCGTAATACTTCAATGATGTCATCAAGCTGACGCTCAAAACCTTCAAGAAGTTATAGGAGATGGCAAAATCCCAATCGATGTCAAAATTGCCGAACTTTTGCACCTTGGAGGTGTAAGGCGTGAAGAGGGAGACCGTGGTAATGATCTTCAAGTTTTTGATTTTGTCATAGTTGATTCCACCCTTGATGCTAAGACCGAGCGCAGAGTGTGCGGCCGGACGATACAGGGTTCCGTCGGCACGCTCCTTTTCGGGAATACCGTAATTGGTTCGCAATGTCGAGTCGTGACAGAAAGTGAAACGGCCCGCTATCGGGGAGACATAGATGTTGAAGATGCTGTTGGGCCGCCAGTCAATACCAAGGGAAAGGTCAATGTAGGCAGGAGAGAACCAATTGGAAATCAAATATTTGTCACCTGCATCATTATTGGCATACTCATAGCCGGGCGCATATTGCGTGCGGAAGCTTCCCAATGCGGTAAGATACCATGTCTTGGCCAATTCATAGCCAAACTTGGTATAAAGATTCAATTTGTCATTGGATTTTCTGAATTTAGGATTGAGGTCGGCGGAATAGAGTTCACCGATTTCCGTATCCAGGTTGCTGTCCCATGAAATCTTGCCTTTCTTGTAGGAGAGGGTCAGATTGGCATAGAGCACGCCTGTGATATTATCGTTGCCACCGGCTGCCCAGTTCCAGAACTGGGTCTGGGAAGCGTTCAGTCCAAACATGCCGGAGAACTTCCAGAACTTGACGCTGTCTTTGATCTCGTTAGACTTGACCTTGGTCCCCATTGCGGCCTCGGCGGCCTTCTTGGCCTCATCGTCCTGGGCCCGCAACATTGGTGAGCCGACTAAAACAACGGCCACAAAGAGTAAAAGTAGATTTTTTCTCATAACTGTTTATTTTTAGTGATTTAACTTATTATAGGCTTTCCACCATCTCTCCGAGATTCTGTCGTCACAGGCCATTTCATAGTCATGTTTGGAACAGGGGAGATAGTATTTCTGTTCAATATTATTCTCTTTGGAAACAATCGGGACCACGACCCACCAGCGGCCCGTCTTACGGCTGCAGTAGAAAACCAGTTCGTCCAATGCACCCGAAACGGCGATGCTGTATTGTTTGTAGTTGAGCCGGTTCTTGAATTGGTCATCCTGTTGGCGATGGAGAAATCCTTCCACAAAATACCACAATATATGGGCAATCAACTGAGAGGTCTGGTTGCTGTAGTCCAACGTGGGATCATATTCGTAAACGCCAAACGAGGTGAGCTTGTCGCTGACGCCGGCATACTTGGCAATCTGGCAGATCTCCTCGCCATAGAAGCCGTTGGAGGAGCTGTGCGGGCAACCGGGCGCATCAGGGCGGCGGACGGCGGAGATGTCCACGGACACCATGTCGGCGTTCCTGACAATGGGCTCGACCTCCTCGATGTCACGGCGCATGGTCCCTACCCTATAGGTTTCAAAGAACAACTCGTCCATCAGCTTGATGCTCTCCTGGCTGTTCATATACGTCTGATAGCCCACATTGGCATAGTTCAGCAAAAAATTGGGCTGTTGAAGCACCATTTTGTTCAGGTATGCATCCGAGCGGATGGGTTGATTTTCCGCGCCGAGGTCAAAACGTGCATCCACAGAGACGATATTAACAACCCTTTCAATCTTTTCGTAGGCACGATAGTTGGCAAAAGCCAAATCATTGCCGCCTCCGAGAATGATGGGAATGACATTGTTTTCCAGCATGTCGGCAATCACGTCAGACAACACCTCGTATGTGTCTTCGGCTGTTTTGCCAATAATGAGGTTGCCCATATCGATGATGCGCACATTGCCCTGCCAACAGTAAAGCTGATAAAACTGGCGGCGTATCTCATCCGGGGCCAGGGAGGTGGATGCATTACGGTAGCTGTTGCGCGACTCCGGGACCCCCACGATGGCCATTTGCGCCTCACCAATGCTCACAGGAGCATCCGGGTTGAAAAAGAGCACTGACGAAGCCAATTGCTGTGAAGAGAGCTGTTCGGGCAGGTCGAGCGACTCTACGCTGACGGGTTGAAACAACAAGGAATAGTTCATACTCATTATTTTTTCCGTGTGGAACGTTTCTTGGCTGTCGGAGCCGTGTTCTGAATAATGTTGAGACACTCCTCGTATGTGAGGTTCTCCGGCACAATCCCTTTGGCAAGCTTATAATTGTCCGTGCCATTGGTCAGATAGGCGCCATAACGGCCATTCATCACTTTGACATTATCATCTTCCGGAAAAGAGCGGAGCACATTTTTATTCTGTACATTCTGCAAGAAATCTATCGCTTCCTCCTCCGTCAAAGCACTGACGTTCATACCCTTGCCAAGTGTCACGTTCTTTCCGTCATATTTCAGGTAGGGGCCGTAGCGTCCCACAGCGGCATAAATCTCCTTGCCGTCGTAGTGTCCCACCAAACGGGGTGCACGGGCGGCATCCTTTTCCTGTTTTTCTTTCAGCAACTCCACACAACGCTCGAAAGAGATGGCCATGGGATCCTCGTCTTTGGGAATGGATACGAATACGCCGTTATGACGCACGTATGGGCCGAAACGGCCGGCACCCACGGTGACTTCAGCGCCTTCCCATTCGCCCATGGAACGGGGAAGCTTGAAGAGGTCAAGGGCCTCCTCCAAAGTCACGGTCTCAATGTATTGATTTGGGCGGAGACGCGCATAACGCGGTTTCTCGTCCATATAATTTTCACCGATCTGCACCATGGGGCCATACTTGCCCAGCTTGGCAAACACCTTCGCATTGGTGACCGGATCGTATCCTAACAGTCGCTCACCGCTTGCCTTGGCGGAATAGTTCAATGCGTTGTCAACAGATTGATGGAAATCGCCATAAAAATCGTGCAGCATATCCTGCCACTGTTCCTTGCCCTCCGCAATGTCGTCAAAACGCTTCTCGACATCAGCGGTAAAGCCATAATCCATGATCTCCTCAAAGTTCTGCTGAAGATAATCGTTCACCACCATGCCCACATCGGTCGGGAAAATCTTGTCCTTCTCATACCCGACTTTCTCGGTTTTCATCTCTTCCTCCACACGATTGCCTTTCAGCACAAGTCGTTCATATTGGCGCTCTTGACCGGGTCTGGACTGTTTAAGCACATAGCCGCGTTTCTGTATCGTGGTGATGGTAGGAGCGTATGTGGAGGGACGTCCGATGCCCAACTCCTCCAATTTCTTCACCAACGAGGCTTCCGTGTATCGGGCGGGCGGCTGGGCGAAACGCTGCGTGGCCGTGATGGTCTTGGCAAACAGAATCTCATCCAACTTCATCACCGGCAACATACCCTTCACCTCCTCGCTCTCATCATCCTTCGACTCGGCATAGACTTTGAGGAAGCCCGGGAATAGAATCACCTCACCACTGGCAACAAACTTCTCTTTCCTGCCGGACACGGGAATGGTGATATTGGTTTTCTCGGTTTTGGCATCACTCATCTGAGATGCGATCGTGCGCTTCCAGATCAGCTCGTACAAGTGTTTGACAAATGTATCGCCGGGCACGGTCTGCCTTGCCATGTCGGTGGGACGGATGGCCTCGTGCGCTTCTTGCGCGCCCTTGGACTTGGTCACATAATTGTGCATGTGTGAATATTCAGGGCCGTATGTCTCCTCAATGACATCCTTGGCGGCAGCCAACGCGAAGGTGGACAAGTTGACGGAGTCGGTACGCATATAGGTAATGTAACCGGACTCATACAGCTGTTGCGCCACCACCATGGTCTTGCTGACGGAGAATCCCAATTTACGGGCGGCCTCTTGTTGCAGTGTGGAAGTGGTGAACGGCGGAGCAGGACTCTTCTTACCCGGTGTTTTCTCTATGGCTGACACCTTGAATTCTGCATTTTTGCAAGCATTCAGAAAGTCAAGTGCGTCCTCCTTGTGGGCGAAACGCTTGTTCAATTCCGCATTCAGATGCACTTTCGTGTCTCTTTTCGGGAAAAAGTCACCCTCTACCCTATAGGCAAAAGTGCTGTTGAACTTCTCTATCTCATGCTCGCGTTCCACGATGAGCTTCACAGCCACAGACTGCACACGTCCTGCAGAGAGTTGCGGTTTCACTTTTCGCCACAACACGGGGGAAAGCTCGAAGCCCACAAGACGATCCAGCATACGTCGTGCCTGCTGGGCATCCACCAGGTTCACATCAAGTTCACGGGGATGGGCCAGTGCCGCGTCTATGGCACTCTTGGTGATCTCGTGGAAAACGATGCGGCGCACCTTGGCGGGATCCATCTTGGCGACCTGCATCAGATGCCATGAAATGGCCTCGCCTTCGCGGTCGTCATCCGTTGCCAGCCAGACCACATCGGCCTCCTCGGCTTTTTTCCGGATATCATTGATCAAAGCCTTCTTGTCGTCCAAGACCACATATTTCGGTTCAAAACTCTTGCCGATGTCTATGCCCAAATCCTTTTGGGGCAAATCTCGCACATGTCCTTTGCTGGAAATGACGGTAAAATCCTTCCCGATGAATTTCTGAATGGTCTTCGCCTTGGCGGGAGACTCGACAATAATTAGGTTCTTGCTCATATTCTTCTATTTTTTTCGAATGATTGACAGACACATCCAATCATTCATTTGACAACTGTTTTTGTTCTATAGTATAAGGATACCCCAACAGTTCCGACGCCAAGGCCTCGTCACCTTCACGTATGGCCTGCCGGATCTTGGAGGAATGGACGCCGACCTCATGCAACATCAGCTCCGGAATCTCCAGTACCTCAATGCCATGGCTCTCGCAAAACTGTTTCAGCAGTTCGTGATTGCCGGCACGATTGTGGCCCATTGCGTGGTTCGGACCCATCACAAGGCCTCCCGCATGAAGTCCATCCATCAAATATCGTTTTACAAATTCCATGTAGGAAAGTTGGGAGAAGTCGCGTGTGAAAGGGATGACCACAGCGGCATCCACGCCTTCCGCCTCTATCAGCTGCAGGTTCCTCGCAAGGGAATTGATCACAAAGAAATCAGAATGCGGACGAAGCAGTTGCTGTGGATGGGGATCAAACGTCACAACGGCACTTGGAGCCGAATGTTCATGGGCATACGTGGTCAGGAAATGCAGAATCCGGCGATGCCCCAAGTGAACACCGTCAAAGGAACCAATGGCCACCACCGGGTGGCTCAACGGTATGGGTTCATCAAATCCTCTAAAGACTTGCATGCTGTTCCTTTCTTTTGCCCGACAAGCATTTTCGACTAACGGAGCCGTGCATCCGCCTCGCGCTCGTAAGCTGCCACCAACTTGTTCATCACTTTGTTGATCTCTTCGTCCGTCAAGGTCTTGTCCGGATGTTGCAGTACGAAATTCAAGGCATACGACTTCTTGCCCGTAAGAATCTTGTCGCCCTCGTAAACATCAAACAGGGAGATATTCTTGACCAACTTGGAACCGTACTTGTAGCCGATGCTTTCCAATGTCTCATAGGTGACGTTCTGATCCACCACCAGGGCCAGATCACGGCGTACGGAAGGATGAACCGCAATGGGATGATACAAAACCGGGCGGCCGGTGACGACCTCCACCAAAGGCTTCATTTGGAAAACCGCGTAATAAACAGGTTTCTTCAGCCCAAAATTCCTGGTCACATCCCAACTGAGCTGTCCCATGCTGACGACAGGCATATTCTGGTGCATATAGGTGATATGGTCGGAGAACATGGGCATTGTGTCATCCGTGATTTTGTGCAGTTCCTGAACGGGGAAGTTCGCGCGCTGAAGAAGGTTCTCCACCATATTTTTCAAATAGTAGAAATCCAGATCCTGGGCTGCATGATTCCAGGTGTCTTCGCCTTCCTTGCCGGTAACGAACATGGCCAACTCCTCGCGTTCCTGATAACGCGATGTCACATCATCCTCCCTCTGAGTTTCGGGGTTGAGGTGATAGGTCTTGCCGAACTCAAAGAGTCGGAGATTGGCGTTTTTGTTATTGACATTACGTTCGATATTCTCCAATCCGGAGAAGAGGAGCGTTTGGCGCAACACGCCGAGCTCGCTGCTCAACGGATTGAGCAATTTCACCGTTTCGCGCTCATCGATAAAGCCGAACTTCTGCACATACTCCAACTTGGTCAGTGAGTTGTTCATCACCTCAAAGAATCCATTGTCGGCAAGATACATGGAGATCTTCTGTTGCACGACAGGATATTCATCAACTTCCACCTTGTTATCCAAGCGATAGGTCAGCACATCGGGGACTTCGATATTGTTATAGCCGTAGATGCGGAGAATTTCCTCGATCAAGTCGATGGGACGGGTCACGTCGGCCTTGGCGAGCGGCACCTTTACAGAGAGTTGCTCCTCGCTCAAAGGATGAACTTCCATGCCAAGGGTCAGCAATATCTTGGAGACGACCTGTTTTTCGATCACCTTGCCAGCCACCTCGTTCACATGCTTGTAGTCGAGCGTGATCTGCACAGGTTCAAGTTTGACAGGATAGTAATCCATAATCTCGGAAATCACGGATGCCCCTGTGAGTTCAACGATAAGCTCGGCGGCGCGCTTAATGGCATAGACGGTGATGTCAGGGTCGCAGCCACGCTCATAGCGGAAGGAGGCATCGGTCTTGAGGCCGTGACGCTTGGCTGTCTTGCGGATGGAGACAGGGTTGAAATAGGCACTTTCCAAGAACAAGCGGGTGGTATAGTCCGTGATGCCCGACTTGAGACCGCCATAGACGCCAGCGATGCACATGCCCTCCTCTTCATTGCAGATCATCAAGTCGTCAGCGCTCAGTTTGACCTCGTTTCCATCTAAAGTAACGAATGAGGTTCCTTCTGGCAGATTCTTGACAATCACATGATTGCCAGCAATCTGATCAGCATCAAAAGCATGCATGGGCTGGCCGATTTCCAACATAATATATTGGGTAATATCAACCACGTTGTTGATGGGGCGAACGCCTACCGAGCGAAGTTTCTCTTGTAGCCATGCCGGTGACTCGCCGACCTTCACACCGTCAAAAAGCAACCCGGTGTAACGTGGACACGCCTTACGATTCTCGACCGTGACGTTGACTCTGAGCTTGGCATTGGCCACGGGCTTCAGGTCAGAGGCCGTGGGCAGGATCAGCGGGGAGCACGGGATGCCGTGCTGGGTGAGGGCGGCATAGAGGTCACGGGCCACGCCCACATGGGAAATGGCATCGCAGCGGTTCGGCGTAAGTCCGATCTCAAAGATGGTGTCCGACTCCACATGGAAGTATTCGCTGGCGGGGGTGCCAGGCACGGCCTCGGGATCCAAGACCATAATGCCGTCATGCGAGCTGCCCAAGCCGATCTCGTCTTCCGCGCAGATCATGCCTTCCGAAGGTTCGCCGCGGAGCTTGGATTTCTTGATAGTAAAAGACTCGTCGCCCTGATAGAGCGTAGTTCCGATGGTGGCCACCACCACTTTCTGGCCGGCATCCACATTGGGCGCACCGCACACAATGTGAAGCGGCTCGTCTGCGCCCACATTCACCGTGGTGACATGGAGGTGGTCGGAATTAGGATGCGGCTCGCAAGTGAGTACTTCGCCAATGACCAGTCCTTTCAATCCACCGCGCACCTTCTCGAAAGTTTCAAAGCCCTCGACCTCAAGACCGCAATTGGTCAGAAAATCGCCCGTCTCCGCTGCTGGCAAATCAAAAGTCAGGAGTTCTTTTAACCATTTATAAGAAATCTTCATGACAGTATAATGTTAAATATTAATTAGATACAAAAAAATCACGCCCGAATTTTCGAGCGTGCAAATATAAAATATATAATAATATAGTCAGTTTTCAGCCCCTTCTTTTTTTTAAGGCACTGGATCATAGCCACTACCGCCCCATGGATTGCAGGAGAGCACACGCTTCACAGTAAGCCATCCCCCTTTGAAGGGTCCGTATTTGCGAATGGCCTCCAAGCCATAGTTGGAGCAGGTGGGGGTATATCGACAAGAGCGCCCAATAAGGGGGGAAAGGGTTATTTGATAAAATTTTATAAACCCTATCATTATGAAAGACAAGCATTTGCAAAAAACTTCCCATATTTTCCTCATGGTTTTCCCTCCTGCATCGTTTTATTGATTTTGTCAAAAACAGCAGCGGCGGACTTGATGAGGGTATCCGTTGCCGGGAGTTCTTTCCCGACATACATCCAGCACATCTGGAGTGTCGTGTCCGGGAGTTTTGCAACCATCTGTTTTTGAAGACGATAGGCCTCACGCATCCTTCTTTTGACGGCATTCCTGTCCACGGCGCGCTTGAAGCGCCGCTTGGAGACCACGACAGCCAGTTGGGCCGCGATTCCGGCATAGGGGATGTGGCGATAAAAGCATTTCAAGGGATACGAAGAGCATGAAAGCCGCCCTTCCACAATGGTCTTGATGGTCAATGACGACTTGATGCGTTCTTCCTTCGAGAAGGTGGCGCTACCTTCTGCGCGTGGCGTTTTCCTTGAGGAAGGCATCGAGTGCATGAGTGATGGATGGGTATTCTTTGGTGGGGGCAACCACATGGGCCTTCCAACCCGCTGCCTCAATCGCATTGACAGAGGTGGATCCCAAGGCGCCAAATGCAACTTCACCCTGCTCGAATTCCGGGAAATTGGCTTGCAGCGACTTGACCCCATTGGGGCTGAAGATGATGATCATGTCATATTTCGAGATGTCCACATTGCCCGCCAAGTCAGCGGGAGAGGTCTTGAACACCACGGCAGGGTCATATTTGATACCCTTTTCATCCAAGAAATCAATCAATTGCGGGGTAACACCATCTTGTCCACAGGGAATGAGCATGTTTAAATCCTTGTTTTTCAACAGAAGCTGATGGAAACTCTCCTGCAAGCTGTCCTTGGCGGCAAAAATCTTGCGCTTCCGATACTGAATGTATTTCTGGAGATAGAACGCCACGGCATCCGTCGTGCAAAAATACTTCATCGATTCGGGCATCACCAACCGCATGGAAGCACACAGCTCGAAGAAATGATCGATTGTATTCTTGCTGGAAAAGATGATGGCTTGATGGTCCAGAATGCTGACTTTCGACTTTCTGAACTCAATGGCAGTGACGCTCTCGATCTTGAAAAACTTATAGAAGTCGATATTGATGCTGTACTTGCGCTTCAGTTCAGCATAGGGCGACTTTTCAAACTCCGCCGGGGCGTTTTGGGATATCAGGATGTTCTTGATTTTCATTTTCGATCAATTCTCACAAAATTAAAAACCGCCGCACCTTTTTGACTATCACAACGTTGAGACCAACTTCACCAGCCAAACATAGGGTACGATTTCGAGGGTGCAAAAATAGAGAAAAAAATTGAATAAATTGACTTTCCCGGGATTAATTTTCAATAATTTGTAGGAAAAAAGGGCAAATAAAATACAAAATACAGGAATATAAGCATATAACAAAGGGAAAAAGCCCGTAAATTGCACAATGACAAGAACTGGGAACAGGATAATGGCGGCATCGGTGATGAATATGAACTTGTACAGGTTTATGGGATACAGCTCTTTGGGATGGTCGAACAGGAAAGTATAGATGAAGTTGAAAAGAAATTTGAGCCAATAGGCACTGAGCAGAATGGCAAAGAGGACACCGTAAGCGCCCAAGGTGGAGAGCTTGTCGATCAGGGGATTGTAAAACTGCCGAAGCAACATCAGCGCACCAAGGGCAAAGACCATCACGTCGAACAAGAGCATGAAGATGAAGACGCGTTCCTGAAGGATCTTGCTCTCGCGCGTCAACAGCGAGAAGTGCCGTTGCGAGAAAAGGGCGCGGAGAATCAAGGAGCATTTCCGGCGGAAAGGGACCACCACAAGGGTCAGCAAGAACAGCGCGGCACAAATCAGGATGGTCGCCCATGGGTCGCCCTTAGACACCAATTCCGGATGAAATCCGGAAAAGGCCAGTTGGTGATTTTCAAAAAAGGAGTGCAATGGAAGTCTATTTTACCAAAAGTTTCTTGGTGCAGATCATATTGCCGCGGGCATCCTCCAAGCCATAGAAATAGACACCGGCCGGGACACCGGAGAGGGAGATCTGGCACTTGCCGCTGCCGTCCAAGGAGTGGCGGCTGACAACACCGCCCAGCAGGTTCTTGATCACAATGCCGCCCTTGTTTCCCAATGCTGTGCTGTATTCAATCGTCACCATGGTGGTGGCAGGATTGGGATAGGCATTTATCTCCTGAGCGACAGACACATCGTTGATACCCGTGGCGTAATAGTAACGGGCATAGAAGCTCACGGCATCGGAGGTATTGTTGGCATCCTCGAACGTAAACTTCACCACGGAAACGCCTTCGTTTTCCGGCATGAAATTCGCATGGAAGGAGCGCTCGTCCTCTGCGGAGACCGTTTCACCCGCGGCAAGCTCAAAAGTGGCTGTGCCGGTCGCATAGCACTGGCCGTTCACACACATCTGGATGGAGTGGCCGGGAGCGAGGTGTTCCTCCGCAATGCGCGTGGTGAGTGTCAATGCACTACCGGACAGGTTCGAGAAACCGAGCAGCGGCTCCACCAGAAACTCGCCAATATCAAAAGGGGTGTAGGGGATATCCAAGGTATCTCCATTGTTCACGACATTGCCCTCATGATACAATTGGATGGATTGGGCGGAAACCATGGCGGACAAGAACGCCACTGCAATTATAGTAGTAAAAAACTTCTTCATAGCTCTTGGTTTTAACGGTGCAAAAATACAAAAAAAACAGGAATTAGATGTCAACTCTCCGCAAAAGTTTAACCGATTTCTTCTTCCATCAAATTTTTACCAGACAAGATTTTATCGAACAACGGATTGAAAGGCGGGGCCTCGACATCAACGATGATATGGGAGACAGGGTGCTCGAAGCGCAGGCGGCGCGCGTGCAGACATATCGAGCCATCCTCGTTGGATCGTTTCGCCCCATACTTGAGGTCGCCCTTGATGGGGCATCCTATGTGCGAAAGCTGCGCACGGATCTGATGGTGGCGGCCCGTCATCAACTTGATTTCCAACAAGCTATATCTTTCTGTCTTAACCAACACTTTATATTCAAGTTCAGCCCTTTGCGCACCTTCCTTTTCCTCATCATACACGGTGGTCCGGTTCTTGGTCTCGTTCTTGACGAGCCAATTCACCAGATGGTTTTCCGGAAACTCGGGACATCCCTCCACTATGGCCCAATAGATCTTGTCAATATTGCGGTCCTTGACAATCTGGATCATTCGGGAGAGTGCCTTGGAGGTCTTGGTGAGGATGACAGCGCCGCTGACAGGGCGGTCGATGCGATGCACCAACCCACAGAAGACGTTGCCCGTCTTCTGTTTCTTCACCCGGATATAATCGCGCACCATGTCCTGCAGCGCCTTGTCGCCCGAGACATCGGCCTGTACCGGTTCCTTGGCACACTTGTTGACGATAATCAAGTGGTTGTCTTCATACAAGACGCGATCCTCGGTCAGGATGGGTTCATCAGTATTGCTCGGATTCATTGGGGAAGTCGCTGCTTTTGACGTCATCAATATAATGTTCGATGGCACCCACAATCTCTTCACTGAGGTTGAGATAGCGGCGAAGGAAACGCGGGGTGAACTGCTGGGTGATGCCCATCATGTCGTGGAACACGAGCACCTGGCCGCTGGTGGCCCCGCCGGCACCGATGCCGATGGTGGGGATGTGGAGCGTCTCCGTCACTTTCGCGGCGAGGGTGGCCGGTATCTTCTCCAAGACGAGGGAGAAGCAGCCGTGTTCCTCCAGCAACTGGGCGTTCTTCAGCAGCTGAGCAGCCTCCTCGTCGGAGGTGGCGCGCACGGCGTATGTGCCGAACTTGTTGATGGACTGAGGTGTAAGGCCAAGGTGTCCCATCACGGGAATGCCCGCGCTGAGGATGCGGTCAACGGATTCGATGACCTCCTCGCCGCCTTCGAGTTTGATGGCGTCGGCGCCCGACTCCTTCATAATGCGGATGGCGGAGCTCAAAGCCATCTTGGAGTTACCCTGATATGTGCCGAAGGGCATATCCACCACTACGAGCGCGCGCTTCACGGCACGAACCACGGACGAAGCATGATAAATCATCTCGTCAAGCGTGATGGGCAGTGTGGTCTTGTAACCGGCCATCACATTGGCGGCCGAGTCGCCCACCAGCACCACATCTATCTTGGCCATATCCAACAACGTAGCAATGGAATAGTCGTACGCGGTAAGCATCGCTATGCGTTCACCTTCGTTGCGCATACGCTGCAACGTATTGGTAGTTATTTTGTTAACATTACTTGAAAGATACTGAGACATTGTTGTTTTTATTTTGGCGTTTTTTGGGCCGCAAAAGTAGAAAAAAAATAATTATGCAAGATTGCAGGGGCACGGCAGACGGACATACGAGGGTCAAGAAGACTATAACTGGTGAACAGAACAGTTTTTCAAGCACTTTCATGGTCGGTTTTTTTCCACAAATATACATTTTTGAACTCTATCACTCAAACATTTTATGGAAAAGAATGATTATTCGTTCCTACACAAAGGATAGTTGTCGTTTTTTTATTATTTTTGCCGTGAAACCATGGCGTATATCAGACCTGACGCCAAACACCAACTTGAAAAAACAATTGTATGAAACAAGAGAAATTACTATCCCTTACCCTGATGCAGCTCCATTTGGAATTCGAGAAAAGGTTTCCAAAATTGGTGCAGGCCGCAAAAGATTCTTCCGACACAATATTTTTCAAAAGAGTTATTATGAATATGGTGGAGAACGGCAAAAATGCAGACGGGAAAAAGGTTTTACGCACATTAATCGAGAACGACGGCACCACCATCCATGAGATGTCATACGATAAGGACATCATGCTGAACTGCATTTCCCGTTTAAGGTCATTCTTGCGCAAAGAGTGGGAGGATGACAAAAAGACAGACCTGTACGTTGATCTTTATGAACTGCTTCTACAACTCGACCATGAGACCCATCCCAAAATATCGTTGGCGAAAATGCACGACTGGACCAGCCGGTGGCCTTCGGGGTTGCGCCCCTCTGTTGTGGAGATACGGGAAAAGAACAAGGAACGCATGTTACACCTGCTGGTCGAGAAGGTGGAGCGCAGCACTGGTGTCAGATACCATTTTGAAGAAGGATTGGAATACAAGCAAAAATATGAGTTGGTAAAGGAGTGGTGGAACGAAGCTCGGTTTCAAACTTGTATGGCCATCAAAGGGCCAAAAGAACTGAATCGTTTTTTAGGCAAGACTCTTTCTACGGAAACCATGTACCTTCTTAAACGTGCTCAAAAGAAAGGAATTCCTTTTTTTGTGACACCCTACTATCTTTCACTTCTCAACACCACCGGTCAAGGGTACGATGATACTACAATTCGCAGTTACATTCTCTACTCCCCGCCGTTGGTGGAGCATTTCGGCAACATACGGGCTTGGGAGCGGGAAGATGTTGTGGAGCAAGGCAAGTCCAATGCAGCCGGATGGTTGGTACCCTATGGTGATAACATTCACCGTCGCTATCCCGAGGTGGCCATACTCATTCCTGACACAATGGGACGGGCATGTGGCGGCCTATGCGCTTCCTGCCAAAGAATGTATGGATTTCAAAACAAGCGACTTCATTTTGAATTCGAGCAGCTCAACCCAAAAGAGACATGGCCAAAAAAACTTGCTCGGCTGATGAGATATTTCGAAGAGGATTCACAGTTGCGTGATATCCTTATCACGGGTGGAGATGCATTGATGAACCGTAATAAAACTTTAAAAAACATTCTGGAAGCCGTCTATCAAATGGCATTACGCAAGCATGAGGCCAATCATTTGCGACCAGAGGGCAAGAAGTACGCCGAATTGCAGCGTGTACGGCTCGGCACACGACTGCCCGCATACTTGCCCATGCGCATCACGGACGATTTAGTGAAGGTCCTCAAGGATTTCAAGGAGAAAGCCAGTACTGTCGGCATACGGCAGTTCATTATCCAGACCCATTTCCAATCCCCTCTGGAAATCACACCCGAAGCAGCGGAAGGAGTGCGCAAGCTGCTCTCTGCCGGATGGATGGTCACCAATCAGCTCGTCTTCAATGTCGCAGCATCTCGCCGCGGCCACACTCAGAAACTGAGACAAGTACTCAACAGCATTGGAGTTTTAGGATACTACACTTTCACCGTCAAGGGATTTGAGGAGAACAAAGCCCTATTTGCACCCAATGCAAGATCAGTACAGGAGAGCATTGAAGAGAAATCATTTGCGCGCCTGTCACCAGAAGAGGCCATCGAGTTGGCTGGAATCTTGCGATACGCGCCCAATACCGGCACTGCACTCAAGCACTTTTTACACCACAAACATCGTAATGTCGTGGCTACCGACCGCAATGTGCTCAATCTGCCCGCCATAGGGAAAAGCATGACCTTCAAACTGGTTGGATTCACACCCGAAGGGCAGCGAATACTTCGCTTCGAACACGATCCGACCCGACAACACAGTCCCATCATCTCCAGACTTGGTGACATCCACATAGCAGAGAGTCGTTCCATCGCATCATATTTGCGACAACTCATAGCCATGGGTGAAAATCCGGAAGAGTACGCTTCTTTATGGCGCTATACAAGTCATCAAACAGCCCCTGATTTTCCTGTTTTTCACTATCCCAGCCTGTCTTTCAACACAACATCGGAAATCACGCACCTGCAATTATAACCGCGTTTCGAACTGTTTTGATGTATCCGAGAGTCAAAAAAGCATCAGCGCCACCCTATAACTCACCCAGCCGGTGTAGGCCAGAAACAGCAGGGCCCAAAAGAAAGCCGGCACATGAGTCGTTTTGGCCAAATTGGTGGCATCGCCGGCCTTGTCACCGTCGCGGATGGCCAGCACAACGATGGTGATGGTTGAGGTGACAGACTCCACCAGAATCATCACGGCATAAAAGAGAGCGACATAATGCAGCCAGTCTGGCTCGCCATAATACAGCAGCAGCCCGTTGCCCACGCAGAAGAGAACCACCCAGAGTGCCCCGTACCAATTGCGTATCCAGAAGAGAAGCATTACCACAAAGAGGATGGAGAGCCCGATCACCAAGCCTTGTTCCGCCCCCTGTCGGATCAAATAAAATGACAGCCACGCCACTGATGCTGCAAACGGATAACCAGCCAAAGAGACCAAGATTGCAGAAAACCTGGAACTCGACTTCGTGGTCGTTGTGCCCGACGTGTCCCTGAACAGCTCGATCTTGTCCACACTGCCGCCTGTGACCAAGGCCATCAAAGCGTGCCCGAACTCATGCAGCGCTGTGTTGATGATATTGAAAAACTTACCCACCACCGGGATGCGCGGCAGGATGAAACCCAACGCGAAGAAAAGCACCAGCAGCCAGTTAGACTTGACAAAATCCAACATCTGCGCAGTGTCGATATGGGAAAAAAGAAGTATGCTCATTCCGGTGACGATGGCCTATCAGCTTCTCCTGAACTTGTGGATATCGGAGGAATCCCACGACTGATGCATCAGAATCTGTTGTATTTCATTGATGATCAACACAAACAATTTCAGATCCCTTTCGGCAAACCATTTCATGGCCGGCACATTCTTGCGGCAGGCGGCAGCAAACAACAGCAGAAAGTCGCAGTGATACTTCTGGAGCCACTCAATGGCCTCGGGCTCGTCATCGATGGCATTGCTGAGCACCGCGAACTCGGGGTATCCGTTATCCAACAGCCACTGCATGGCGGCCACATTGGAATGAATCCCCTGTGCCAACGCCTCCAATTCGGGGAATCCATTCTGCATCAGGAACTCGCTGAACTTCTTGTCGCCCTTCAAGCTCATATAAAAGGCGAGTAGCAACTTGGTATCGTAATCGGTGAGACAGTGCACGGGAGAGGGAGGAAACTAAGAAATTAAGAAATCAAGAAATCAAATTGAGGTGCATTTAATTTGTTAAGTTTCAGATGGGAAAGGCATTGCCAACACCCAACTACCAACATCCATTACTGCTTCAAACTCACAGTCTTGTTGAACACCAGTTTCTCCTCGGCGGAGTCAGGGTCGGTGTAGAAGTAACCAAGGCGCTCGAATTGGAAGTGTTTGATGGCCATTGCCTTTTCCAGCGTCAAGGTGGGTTCCACCCAAGCCTCGGTCACCACAAGGGAGTTGGGATTCAGGTTGTCGAGGAAGGTCTCGCCTTCGGCGCAGTTGTCCGGATCCTCCACGCTGAAGAGACGGTCGAACAGGCGCACCTCGGCTTTCTTGGAATGCTGCACGGATGCCCAATGGATGGTGGCCTTCACCTTTCGGTTACTGTCGGGCATACCGCTCTTGGTGTTGGGATCGTAGGTGCAATGAATCTCGGTGATGTTGCCAGCGTCGTCCTTGACGATATGTGTACATTTAATAATATAAGCATACTTGAGGCGAACCTCACGGTCAATGGAGAGGCGGTAGAATTTCTTGTCGGCGTTCTCGCGGAAGTCGGCGCGCTCAATCCAGAGTTCCTTGGAGAAGGGAACAGTACGGGTGCCGGCCTCCGGGTCTTCCGGGTTGTTGATGGCGGTCATCTCCTCCACCTGGCCTTCGGGATAGTTGTCGATGATGAGCTTCACGGGATCCAGCACGGCCATGGTGCGGATGGCGGTCTTGTTGAGATCCTCGCGGGCGCAGAACTCCAGCAGGGAGACGTCGATGATGTTGTCGCGCTTGGCCACACCGACGGTCTCGGCGAAGTTGCGGATGGAGGCCGGCGTGTAGCCACGGCGGCGCAGACCGCAGATGGTCGGCATACGCGGGTCGTCCCAGCCGTTGACGTAATGTTCCTTCACCAATTGCAGCAGTTTGCGCTTACTCATAATAGTGTAGGTCATATTGAGGCGGGCGAATTCGATCTGTTGCGGGTGATGGATGCGCAGCGCCTCGCAGAACCAGTCGTAGAGCGGACGGTGCACCTCAAATTCCAGCGTGCAGATGGAATGGGTGATGCCCTCGATGGAGTCGCTCTGGCCGTGGGCAAAGTCGTACATCGGGTAGATGCACCATTTGTCGCCGGTGCGGTGGTGGGAGGCGTGGAGGATGCGGTACATAATGGGGTCGCGGAAGTGCATATTGGGCGAGGCCATATCGATCTTGGCGCGCAGCACGCGACTGCCGTCGGGGAACTCGCCGGCGCGCATCCGGCGGAAGAGGTCGAGGTTCTCTTCCACGGAGCGGTTGCGATAGGGGCTCTCGATACCAGGCGCCGTGGGCACTCCCCTGCCCTTGCTGATCTCCTCCTGCGTCTGGTCGTCCACGTATGCCAAGCCCTCATTGATGAGCTGCTCGGCCCAGAGGTATAATTGGTCGAAATAGTCGGAAGCGTAGAACTCCTTGGCCCACTGGAAGCCTAACCAGTGGATGTCCTCACGGATGGAATCGACGTATTCAGTGTCTTCTTTCACCGGATTGGTGTCGTCGAAACGCAGGTTGCATAGGCCGTTGTATTTCTCCGCCATTCCGAAGTTGATGCAGATGGACTTGGCGTGTCCGATATGGAGGTAACCGTTGGGTTCGGGCGGGAAACGAGTCTGCACTTTGGCGTCATTCTTTCCGTTCCTAATATCTTCTTCGATAATCTGTTCAATGAAATTCATACTCTTTATTATTTTTGAAAAAACAAGCCGCAAAAATACAAAAAAGCGGTTTACGATGACAAGGGTCCGCGCAAACCGCCATATTTTTTTTATGCGTGTTTGTTTTTTGTGTGTGTTGTGCCGTTCTTTTTCGTATTTTTGCCGCCGTTTAAAACCGAATATCCATTCAAAAATTAAAATTATTACTATGAAAGAAACCGTTTACAGAGCGACACACGAGAAACTCGGTGCCAAAATGGAAGAATTTGCAGGCTTTTATATGCCCATCCAGTATGACAGCATCACCAACGAGCACCTCCAGGTGAGAAACAAGGTCGGCGTGTTCGACGTCTCCCACATGGGTGAGTTCACCGTCAAGGGCCCCAAGGCATTGGCCTTGTTGCAGCACATCACCACCAACGATGTGGCCGCCCTGTATCCCGGCAAGGTGCAGTACTCCTGCTTCCCCAACGGCAAGGGCGGTATCGTGGACGACCTGCTGGTCTATAACCTGCACGACGAGGACTATCTTCTCGTGGTGAACGCCGCCAACATCGACAAGGACTGGGCTTGGGTTGTGGAGCAGAACAAGGCCTTCGGTGCCGAAATCGAGAACATCTCCGACAACATCTCCCAGCTGGCCGTCCAGGGTCCTCTGGCCCTCAAGGCGATGCAGAAGCTCACCGACGCTTCCGTCATTGATATGGAATACTACACCAACAAGATCATCAAGTTCGCCGGTTTCGACAACATCCTCTTCTCCACCACGGGCTACACCGGATCCGGTGGCTGCGAGATCTACTTCCCCAACGAGGTGGCCCTCCAGATGTGGGACGCCGTCTTTGAGGCTGGCGCTGAATTCGACATCAAGCCTATCGGCTTAGGTGCCCGCGACACGCTCCGTCTCGAAATGGGTTTCTGCCTCTACGGCCACGAGATCGACGACACCATCTCCCCCATCGAGGCCGGTTTAGGTTGGATCACCAAGTTTGTGGACGGCAAGGACTTCATCGACCGCAAGTTCATGGAAGACCTGAAGGCCAATGGCGTGACCCGCAGAATCGCCGGTTTCGAGCTCATCGACCGCGGCATTCCGAGAAACGGCTATGAAGTATGCGATGCCGAGGGCAACGTCATCGGTGAAGTACGTTCCGGCACCTTCGGCCCGTCCGTTAACAAGGGCATCGGCACCGCTCTCATCAAGAAAGAGTTCGCCAAAGCTGGCACAGAGATCTTCATCAAGGTGCGCAACCGCCTCCTCAAGGCCGTCACCGTGAAGATGCCGTTCTACAAGGCGGAATAATCGCAGACATTATTCATAATACATTGGGTAGAGACGCGCCACGGTGCGTCTCTATCTGTTTTTCAAGAACAACATTCTGATTTTTCACTTACTTTTGCCACCCCAAAACATCATATCCGACATGAAAAGAACGTTATGCCTATCTCTTATCACAATCTCCATTCTATCAATAGGATGCAGCAAGAAATTATCCACCTTCACAACCCACAACATGAATGGCGAGTGCGGTTTCATCGTCAAAACCGACCCTAAAATGTTTGACGAAGACCAAGGGGTAGGCAACAGCTATACGCTTGTCTGGCCCGACAAAGGCATGATAAGCAAAGAAGCCGAAAAGGAGCTGATCATACAGACCTTTGGAGACAGCACCGCCACCACAGCCGACGAGGCTGCGAAACGGTTTCTGAAGAATCACTGGCTCGACTATGACGGGATAAAGGCCATTCACACCCAGATCCTGGACAGCATCCCCTACGGCCCATTCTGCACCCACTGCGACATATCCAACAAGGTCAGCCAGGATAGCAATCTGGTCACATTCACCACTTTTACAGATTTTTACTACGCCGGCGCCGCACACGGCACCTACACGGTGGAATACCTCACCTACGACCGCAAGAAGAAACGCGTCGTCCATCTCAACGACCTGGTGGATACAAACCGTCTGGGCGAGGTCGTCCTGCGCGCCATCGAGGATCTGACCGTCAACAAGGATGTATGCGATTGTGTATTTGATGAATACAAAAACGGACAACCCATCATCGTCCCTGACAACTTTTTCATCGACAGCACACGGAGCACCCTTAACATCGTGTTCCAGCAATATGACATCACCCCATACGCCTGCGGGCTGCAGACGGTGGTGATGCCCATCTACTGGCTCTCCAAACATCGGAATCTCACGCCATACGCCAAAGAGCTCTTCGGCAAAGGCAGCTATCTGGAAGAATAGGCTGTTGGATTTTGGATTTTGGCTGTTAGCTGTCGGATATTGGCGTTAGTCCAAAGTCCAAAATCCAACGTCCGATTATTTCTTAAAATAACGGTTGAAGAGGCCTTCAAAGCCTTTGCCGTGGCGAGCTTCGTCTTTCGCCATCTCGTGGACGGTGTCGTGGATGGCATCCAGGTTCAGTTCCTTGGCACGGCGAGCGATGCGCATCTTGTCCTCGCAAGCGCCGCACTCCGCCACCATACGCTTCTCAAGGTTGGTCTTGGTGTCCCAAACCACCTCACCCAACAGCTCGGCGAAACGGGCGCAGTGGTCGGCCTCCTCGAAAGCATAACGGCGGAAAGCCTCGGCGATTTCAGGATACCCCTCGCGATCGGCCTGACGACTCATCGCCAAGTACATACCCACCTCGGTGGCCTCCCCCATGAAATGGGCGTTGAGATCCTTCTTCATCTCATCATCCGTATCCTTGGCAACACCGATCACGTGCTCGGTGACAAAATTCAGGCCGGCACTCTCATCCAGCACTTTCCATTCCACTAACTGTTTGCATTGGGGACATCTTTCAGGAGCTTCCGTTCCTTCGTGAACATAGCCGCAAATCGGGCATACAAATTTCTTCATCATTTTGGTTGGTTTTAATTGGGTTTAATATTAATAAAAGCAGTTGTTGTATATTACCGTCCGAGCCACTTCACCTCGAAGGACTTCATCTCTTGCAGGGCAAAGATGGACACCACTGACATCGGAAACAATGCGGACAAGAAAATTCTCTTCATATTTTTTACTCAAATTAATTTCGCTGCAAAAATAATAATATTATCCATGGCATCGTTACTTTTGCATTATTTCTATCTTGTATTATTTCTTTCTTTGCTTATGAAAACCAATCTCTTCAAATCCAGAACAGGAAACAAATTCTTCGCGGCAATAGCCTTTTCAGCCATTCTAATGCTTTTGGCCGCCTGCACCCGCGAACCCGTGGAACCGACACCGCCGAACCCGACAATCCAGGAACTGCCGCCCATCGAGTACACCCCTGAAGTGAACGATCCGGTCACCAATGACTTCACGATGGTCAAAGCCTGCATCGGGAAAAACTTGAATGAAGCCGTTGCCATCATCAATGAGCGGGACTACCATTTAGACAATAATAGCAGTTCCGACCCGGAATTGGACCACTACATCCATACCGAAAACGGGACAGAAAAGCACCTCGCGTTTTGGCGTCCAAGCCAATCCGTTGTTCATCAAGGCGAACTCTATGTCAAAGACCAGGAGTTGCCCGTAATGCTACTCTTTTACAAACAATGGCTGCAGGAATTCCGCGCCTCCTCAGCATACGGAAAATTAGCACGCACCTACTTTTCCGGGCGCGTGGATGGCAATACCCTGAACATCCAGTCTCTTGACGAGCTTATTGCCGCTATGGATAATCTCCAATCCGCCTCCGACATCAACATCACTGCGAATGGAAATGACATTTATGGCAACGAGTATGAAATATTTCTTTTATACGGAAACCACACCAAATGGGTGGAGTTGCGTATCTTAAATTCACGCACAGGGCAACCTTCCGATGATTTCACCCAAAGCGACTTGCAGGATACGGATCTACACAAGAACATTCTGATTTCCAAAGTGGATTATCTCACATTCCGACACAAAGGATTCTATGCCCTGAATGTTCAGAACCCAATTCAGTCTGGCTCCGAAATCCCCTTTATCGCCCAATACCAATCACCCGGCGATTTCGGTTGGATCAAGTTATACTATCAAAACACAACCAATCTACTGATGTCCGGAAGCATCGTCTGGTCGGGATGCGGCGAGTTGGAATTCCCTACCGGTTTCCGGGCCGGCAGACAACTCAACAACAGACTACCCTATCCAGGACAGAATAAGATTGCTTTCATCAACAATGCAGGTACTTACCAGACCGTGACAGATGATGCAGACCTCCAGCGCATCTGGCAGACCGTCTCCATGCAGCAAGAGTTCCAGCACTATTATGCGAACAGCCACAAAAAAGTGGCAGTTTATCTGTACACTCCGAGTGTTGGCATAGGCAACCCCGCCGACTGGTACTATCTGGTGTTTGTGGAGCAATAGCAGCTGTTGGTGGCGGGTCGTCAGCTGTGAACCGTGATGAGTGATCAGTATGTGGTTTCCAAAAAAAACGGCGGAACAGGTACCCCTGTCCGCCGATTGATTTGTGGCATGGAGCAATACTATTTACATTTGTACATGTCCAGACCAGCTTCGTCGTTAAGCTTCTTTTCCATGGCCTTGCAGTCATCCTTGTTCATGTTCTCGTCTTCAAAGACGGCCATCGCATGGGTGACATCGGTCTTCACGTAACAATGGCAGCCCTTGCTGCAGGAGGTGGAGACAGCGGCCAGCAGAAATGCTGCTGAAACTAAAACCAGAATTTTTTTCATACTTTTTTTGAAGACTTCTTGGTGATAAGAATCAAGGGCACAAGTGATCATCTTTGCGGAAGTCTGTAACACAGAGACATCGTCTGGTGTCCTTTCTAATGGGTTCATCTAAAAATTGAGCGTCACTCCCGCCCCTCCCGGCGTGGGACCGAAACTCAGCCGCAAGGCCGTGGCGGGGGAGTTGAAGTTGTCGATGACGCGGTTGATGCGCACTTTGCTCTTGACGGTGAGCAAGATGGCGGGCACCATGAATGCGGTGGTGGCGAGGAGACCGCCGCCGAAGAAAAACACCCCCGCCATGGCACTGCGCCAGAGATCAACGCCCAGATTGTCGCTTTCGAGAAGCTGGTCACGGGCAGTCGCGGTTTGGATGAAAGAGGCGCAGAATTGGTACAGTCCGACACATGCGAAGGCGGCGGAGCATCCTCCGGCCACATAGAGCGGGATACTGACATAGCTGTTCCGTTTCGCCTTGCAGTACTCCGAGTAACCATCGGCAGGCAAGAGGCTCTTGAGGTCGTTGTTGTCAAGCTTGAACAGTTCGCCGTCAGTGCCGGTAAGGTACATGTTGCCGTGGTTGTAATAGAGCCTTCCGGCCCCTCGGTCCCGACGGAACGCCTCCAGAAGGTCCTCCTTGCTCATCAACTCGGGTTTGATCCGGGCATCGTAAAGATAGAGCGTATCGTAGGTGACCTCCTCCTCGATGATGACGATGGTGTCTTGGGCAGGCTTGGTCTCATCCACTTGGCCCATGGCGGTGAGGCAGACACTCATGAGTGTCCATGCCAGGATTAATCGGGATGTATTCTTTGTGTGCATTGTTCGGTTTGAATTTTAATTGTCTTTGACGATGACTGTGCTTTTGTGTTTGCGATGTACTTTCTTAACGATTACGGGCGTTTGAGGTTCCGCAGTGGTGGCGATGGTGTCGGATTGCGACGCTGTTGTCTCCACTGCGGCGGACATAGGGCGGACAGCCTTGGGGGATGCTGCGACGGGAACGGGTGCTGAAGTGACAACGTCATTCGTCCCAGGATATTGCATAGACAAGGTATCTTGGCTCGCGGTGGCGAGGCTGTCCGCGGCGACAGGTGGCGTGGAGGGAGTGTCGGCGGGATCTGTCCCCGGCCGTGCAGGTCGGGGATGTGCGGTCCATAGAAGGCCGCCAATGGCAGCCGTGGCAAGGCCGGTGGCAACAATGGGCAGCGTGTGCGCCTGCAACCACACCCTCAATGACGGCTGCGGCAGAATCCGTGTTTCGGCTATGTTGAGCGGTCTCGTGGGTGCAATGGCGAAGCCGCTCATCTGACGGCGGCAGAAGCCGTCGAAAATCTCGTCTGTGTTGTTGATAAGTGGGAACATGAACATAAGCAGATGTCTTTTTTGTTTTGATTTTTCAAACAGGATCTCCTGCAGATGTCGTCTGGCCCTGAGCAGATGCGATTTGGAGGTGTTGACATTGATTCCCAAGAGTTCAGCGATCTGCGGGTGGGTGTATCGGTCAAAGACGTAAAGATTCAAAACCGTGCGGTGGTGTTCGGGCAGTTGCGCAATCGCCTCCATGATCTCCTGCTGTGAGAAGTCCGCTTTCCGGATAGCGTTCATCATATCGTCGGCAGAGGCCTCCTCGTTTTCCATTTCCAAGTCGGCCACATCCTCCGCCAGTTCCACGGTCCTGCCTTGCTCGTTAAGATAGGCAAGGGCCTTGTTGACGGTGATGCGCCTCAGCCAGCCTTCAAACGAGCCGGTGCCCTTGAAGGTGTCAGCCTTCTCGATAGCGGTGAGGAATGCGTCGTGCGCAATGTCCTCGGCTATCTCGCGCACCGGCACATAGCGATAGCACACACCGATCATCTTCGCGATGTTCTGATTGTACTTCTTTGTCCAAAACGACTTCATTCGATCCATCATCCTAACAGTTCAAGTGTTTTCCGCGGCAAAACTACATTAAATGCCAGAATAAAATTCAATTACAATCTTTTTTTACTAACAAATGGTTATTAAAATCAGTTACATTACATTGAGTAAAACTTCGTTCTACACAATAGTATGATAAGAAAAACGCAAAGGGTTGCACTTTGTTGGAATTTTTTTTTGGTAGTTATTTACATGATGGCACCGGGCCGGGATAAACGACGCATTTTTTCCAACGCCTCCCTTTCGCGGCGAGCAGGTTTCAGGCATCTTGGATGCCGACTCCCGCGCCGCGAGAGGATGTCGGTGCCGTCGTCCCACCACACTGCGCTTCTTCGTCGCTTGTGTGGGGTTATTGAGAGGGTATCGGTACTGTCATCCATCCCCACACGGCGCTCCTTCGTCGCTTGTGTGGGGTTATTGAGAGGATGTCCCTCCGGGACAATAGAGGTAATCATTTTCCTTGAGCTGCCCCGACAGGGGC
>JAFPXF010000081.1 GCA_017394765.1 Bacteroidales bacterium
GGGAACTCCAATAGACTCGCAAAGATACAACTTTTTCACCCCCTCCGTGTCCACTTTTTTGAGAGCAACAATCTCAACAAACATTTTGTCCCGTTTCTGTCCCGATTACGAAAAAAGCAGCGACTTTACGTCTGTAAATCGCTGCTTTTCAGTGTTTTGAGCGGTAGACGGGGTTCGAACCCGCGACCTGCGGCTTGGGAAGCCGCCGCTCTGCCAACTGAGCTACTACCGCTTGTTCATTATTAAGATATGAAAAATATGAAATTATAAAACTATAATATCAATTGCAAGTCGTTGTTTTTCAGATTTTTAATAGTTTAATATCTTAATAATTCAATAGTTCATTATTATACATTGAACCGAATGTGCAGGATGTCGCCGTCTTGCACTTCATAGTTCTTGCCTTCGACCGCCAACTTGCCGGCCTCTTTGCATTTCAGTTCCGACCCGTATTTCACCAGGTCGTCGTATTTGATGACCTCCGCACGGATGAAGCCGCGCTCCAGGTCGCTGTGGATGACGCCCGCCGCCTGCGGCGCCAACATGCCCCGCGTGATCGTCCAGGCTCTATTCTCCTTGCCACCGACGGTGAAGAAGGAGATGAGATCCAGCATCTTGTAGGCTGCACGGATCATCTTGTTGACGCCCGGCTCGGTCAAGCCCACGTCGGCCAAGAAGGCCTTGCGGTCCTCTTCGCTCTCCAACTCGGCGATTTCGGATTCAATCTTGGCCGCGATGACCAACATCTCTCCGCCGTGCTCTTCCACATATTTCTTCACAGCCTCGGAATAGGCGTTCCCGGTGGCCGCGTCGTCGTCATTCACATTGCATACGAACATCACGGGCTTCTCGGTGAGCAGCATCATGTCGGCCACCACCGCCTTCTCGTCGGGCGTGACCTCCAGGGTGCGCACATTCTGGAAACCCTCCAGATGTTCCTTGTATTTCAACAGAACGGCAAGGTCGTGCTTGGCGGTCTTCTCGCCGACTTTCGCGGCTTTCTCCACCTTGGTGATCTTGCGTTCAATCTGTTCCAAATCCTTGCATTGCAGCTCGAAATCGACAATCTCGATGTCTCTCACCGGATCCACAGAACCTTCCTCGTGAGGCAGGGCAGGGTTGTCGAAGCAGCGCAGCACGTGGATGAGCGCGTCGCAGAGACGCACATCCGCCAAGAAGCTGTTGCCGATGCCGGCGCCGGTACTCGCACCCTTCGCCAATCCGGGGATATCGACGATGTCCAGGTTGGCATAGACCAACTTGTCGGCATGGATGAACGTGTCGATGTGGGTCAATCGCTCGTCGGGCACCGCACACACGCCGATGTTCGACTTGTTGGTGCTGTACGCGAAGTCCGTCACCTCCGCCTTGGTGTTGGAGATGCAGTTGAACATCGTGGTCTTACCCGAGTTCGTCAGTCCTACTATGCCGCATTTCAAGCCCATATTTCGTTTATTTGTTTCTCTTTCGTTTATGTTTCCCCACACTGCGCTTCGCTTGTATGGGGTTATTTGCACTTCGTGCGTTTTGCCTCTCCGAGGCTGCTTAAGGAATGTTTTTTGTAGAGACGCAATGATTGCGTCTCTACGGGATTAGAATCCGAGCACCACATCCTCCACGTGGTCAATTTCGGGGAGGTAGTGTTTGATAGTCTGTTCAACACCGTTCTTGAGGGTCATTTTTGCATGCGGACAGGAGCCGCAGGCGCCCTGTAACTTCACCTCCACCACATTGTCGGAGCGGAGTTGTATGAACTCGATGTCGCCACCATCCTGCTGCAAATAGGGGCGAATCTGGTCGATAATCGAGATAACTTTCTGTTCTAACGTGACATGGTCCATAGGGGGCGGTTTTTAGTTGAACGGCGGCAAAAGTACAAAATTTTCTTCACACTCCTATTATCGCATTTTCGTTTTTTTTGTGTATGTTTGCCGTCTGAAAACTCTTTGTCGGACACCAATCCGCCACAACGGATCAAGAAAAGATGAAACGCAACTTCCACATCATATTGCCAATCCTGTTAGCCCTATTGCTGATAGCGGTGGCCACCGGTGCCATCTTCATCGGGGCCATCAGGATTCCGGCCAACCTGGTATGGGGCAGCATCCTTCACCGCTTCTTCCATGTGTCGGGCGGCATTGTCGTGCCGGCCTACTACGACATGGCCATCTGGCAGCTGCGCTTGCCCCGTATCGTGATGAGCCTGTTGGCGGGTGCCTCCTTGGCGATTTGCGGTTGTGTGTTCCAGAGCCTCTTCCGGAACCCCGTGTGCGACCCTTACATCCTTGGCATCTCATCGGGCGCCTCCTTAGGCGCAGCCGTCGCCATCATCATTGGCTGGGACGCCTATGTGTTCGGCATCACCCTGCCAGCCTTGGCCACAGCCATCCTGACGCTGCTGCTCATCCTGGGCATCGCACGCCTGCGGGGACGGCACAACACCCAGACGCTGCTCCTCACCGGTATCGCCCTCAACTTCTTCATCTCCGCCGTCATCACCTTGCTGATGGTGCTCAACCAAAAAGAGATGCAACAGATCTTCTTCTGGACCATGGGCAGCGTGGCCGCCATTTCATGGCAGGAGATCGCCTGCCTGCTTCCCGTGATGGTTGTCGTGCTCGTCATATTATACAGACATGCCAAGGACCTCAACATTCTGCAGTTCGGCACGGAGACGGCACGGAGTCTCGGTGTGGACGCACGGAGTGTCACCTACGTCACGCTCATCGCCTCCTCCGTGCTCATCGGGGTGGTGGTCTCCTTCTGTGGCGTCATCGGCTTCATCGGACTCATCGTGCCCCACATCGCCCGTCTCATATTCGGCAGCGACAACCGTCGTCTCTTCACCTACTCGCTCTTCTTCGGAGCCTTTTTCCTGCTTATCGCAGACACGCTGGCGCGCACTTTGGCCGCACCTTCCGAACTGCCCGTGGGCAGCATCACCGCCTTGGCCGGTGCTCCCTATTTCATCTTCCTCCTGCTTCGCAAACACTAATGAAATCCACACCCGACAACATACAGCTTATCCTGCGTTCCCTGCCCGAAAAGCCCGGTGTCTATCGCTTCTTCGATGCCGAGGGCACCATCATATACGTGGGCAAGGCCAAGCGCCTAAAACGCCGCGTCTCCTCCTATTTCAACAAGGAACACGACTCGCCCAAAGTGCGCATGCTCGTCACCAAGATCCGCGACATCCAGACCACCGTGGTGGACAACGAGTGGGAAGCCCTGCTGCTTGAAAACAGCATGATCAAGCAATTCAAGCCGCGCTACAACATCATGCTCAAGGACGACAAGTCATACCCCTGGATTGCCGTCACCAAAGAGGAGTTCCCGCGCATCTTCCCCACACGCCACCCTGACCCGGACAAGATGCACCTTTTCGGCCCCTACTCTTCGGTCAAACAAATGAACATCCTGCTGGACACCATCAACGACATGTTCCCCTTGCGCACATGCCGTCGGCTGGTGCGCAACGAGCGTCCCTGCATGCAATATCAGCTCAAAAAGTGCGCCGCACCCTGCTGCGGTCTCATCACCGCCGAGCAATATCAGGAAAATATCCGCAAGATTCTCGACATCATCAAGGGCAATCGCAAGGAGGTCATCCAGCAGCTCAAGGAGGACATGATGCAACACGCCGAAAAATGGGAGTTCGAGAAAGCCGCTGCCATCAAGAAGCAGATCGGGATTTTGAGCGAATACGTTGCCAAATCGGTGGTGGTCAGCCCCACGCTCACCCGACTGGATGTGTTCGGCATGGAAGAGGATGAAGAGTGTGCGTATGTCAGTTTCCTGCGGGTGGTGGACGGCGCCATCGTGCAGGCATACACACTGGAAATCGACAACAAATTAGACAGCAGCAGCGAGGAACTGCTCTGGAGCGGCATCCTGGAGATGCAGGAGCGTCTCGGCGGGCTCTCCCCCACCCTGCTGGTGCCGACGGAGCTTACCATTGCACCCGCCAGCATGGAGATCGTGGTGCCACAGCGCGGCGAGAAGCGCAAGCTTTTGGACTTGGCCGAGCGCAACGCCCACTTCTATATGTTAGAGAAGAAAAAAAGGCAGGACCTCGTCAACCCCGAGCGGCGCAGCCAGAGGGTGCTGATGGCCCTGCAGCAGGCCCTCGGCATGAAGACCCTGCCGCGCCACATCGAGTGCTTCGACAACTCCAACACACAGGGCGAGGATCCCGTGGCCGCCATGATATGCTTCATCGACGGCAAGCCCGCCAAAAAAGAGTACCGCCACTACAACATCAAAACCGTGGTCGGGGCCGACGATTTCGCCTCCATGGAGGAGGTCATCTACCGCCGCTACCACCGCCTCATCGAGGAGGAAAAGCCTTTGCCCGACCTGGTGGTCATCGACGGCGGCAAGGGCCAGCTCAACGCCGCCTACCGCTCCATACAGGCCCTTCACATCGAGGACAAGCTGATGGTGGTGGGCATCGCCAAACGGTTGGAGGACATCTACAAGGTGGGCGACGAGTACCCCGTCTATATCGACAAAAAATCGGAAGCTCAGAAATTGCTGCAACAAGTTCGCGATGAAGTACACCATTTCGGCATCACCCATCATCGCAACCGCCGCTCCAAGACGAGCATCGCCTCTGTGTTGGACAACGCGCCCGGCATCGGCCCCGTGCTCAAGCAGAAGCTGCTCGCCCATTTCAAGTCGGTGAAGCGCATCCGTGAAGCCACGGAGTCCCAATTAGCCGAAATTGTCGGACCCAAAAAAGCCGCTGATCTGCACGCCTATTTGAAGACGGATTAGGATGCATCACGCATCAATTCCAGAATCAAAGGAATGACAGAACAACCGCACGCCCTTTCCGACTTCTTCATGCCAAAAACATCCCAAACAAAAGCGGGGCGCAGATTGCGCCCCGCTTTGTGTGTGCAAACCCTGCAACCACTATCTCACCATGAGATTATGGATAACGATGCGTCTGTCCTTGGCAGCTTGCAGACCATAGACGGTCACGCGGTGTGCTTGGGAGGGTTCTGAGTGATTAACCTCGCCATTGGGGTTCTTATAGATTGTAAGGCCTTCCTTCTCGCCCGTGATGTAGGGAGCGAGCTTGCCGCCGTTGGCTTGCTTCATATAGTTGAGCACGCTTTCGATACGACGGGAGGAGAGGTGCATGTTGTAGTCGTTGTTGCTCAGAGGGCTGGCGAAACCGCTGATGGTGAAGGTGACATCGCTGCCACTTTCAAGCAGGTCAACAATGGTGTTGGTCAGCTTCTGAAGGCGGTCGTAACCCGTGGCGATGGAGTCGTTGAAGAAAGTTCTGACCTCATTCTCGGCCTGGGACTTGGCGTTGCCAGAAAGTCCGTTGCCAGCTTCGGTGACATAGGTGTTCATCTTCGTCATGTAGGTGTCATAGAGGCCCTTGTACTCCGTGCTGGTGAAATCGTTCTTCGTTCTGGGATCCGGACGGTCGTTCTCGAAATAGAGGGTGATCGGTCCGATGTTGCGAACAATCTCTTTTTGCTGGGCGAGTTTTTCCTTGGCCTCTTCCTCTTCCATAGAGAACTTGATGGGGATTTGCATGATCATATCCTGTGCCGTACAGCTTTGGGTTGCCGGGCACATTTTGGGGAAAGATCTGACCACACGGAGGGCCTCTTCGTCCATCTCCTTATAGCCAGAGCTGGTGACCAGTTCAATATCCGTGAGGGTGCTGTCGGCCAAAACCTTGGCTTGGACCACGGCGGTACCCTCTGCGCGCTGGCTTTTCAGGTTGACCGGATACACTTTGGTCTTGTTGATGTAACGACACATTGCTCTGTTGCCGCCCTTGAAATGAGGCAGGCTGAGAGCGGCTGTCGGCGTTTCGTGCTGACCAATAGCCACGGCGATGCCTTTTCTGCAAGAACCCTTGCCCTTGCCGCCATAGAGCATAACGTCATTGTTACACTGTGCATAAATCGTTGATACTGCGCCAGATAAGGCAAGCACCAAGACTAAGACGATAAAATTGTACACTCTTTTCATATATTACTAATTTTAATTTTTTTCGAGGCTGCAAATATACATTTTTTTTTAATTACTGCACTTTCCCCAAAAAATACAATATTTTTTGTGAAAAGGTTATACGCACGACTTCAGAAAAAGTGACAAAACACAGGATGTTATTGTTGGATAATATCTGGAGACAACGGATAAGCGAGTTTTGAAATCATGTTCGTTCTTTTCCCCGAACGGTACATGATGAAGCCATCGTTTTCAATAAACAGCGGCATGATCATATAGGAGTTCATAGTCTTGTACTCCATCAACAGTTCGGGTGCGGACACCTCTTGGCGACTGTTGACAGTGCAGTGGGCGGCGCATGCCTCGTCATAGTCGAGTCCTGATCCAAAAACCCTTCCCATCACAAGAAGGTTCTTGTCAGGTTCCCCTTTGAAATTTGCGATGTTCACGGGGAAAATCAGATGGATAACATCATGATCCATCAAAGCATAATAGGAAAAGATGCTCTCACGCATTCCCGTAGGGGATTTGGACTGTCCAACGACGCTTTGGTTTTTGGTTATGGTTTTGAAACCGTTGATTTCGCCTTTCATGTCGGCGAAGTGTAGTAGAATCGGGCCTCCGATGGTGTAGTATGCTATATCGGACCAGTGTGCCTGCATATCCCCTAACAAAACGATATTTCCATCAGAAAATTCTTGAAAATCGATTGGATAAACGTGAAATTCCTCGGCCATTTGGCCGGTTTTGGAATGCTTGTAATCGAAGTAGGTGTTGGGAAAATCCTGCCGACTGAAGCTGATGTCGTTGAAGTCGGCAACGGAGGTGGTGGCAAAAAAGCAACCTGTCTCTTGGCCTTTTGGTTTCGTGGCGTAGTAGCCGCCCAACACCAGCTTCCCGTTGCGTGTATGCAGCAACTTTCCCCCGGTCACATGCCCGAAATCCACTTCCTCCTCAACGGAATTCTGCACTCCGTATTCGCCACACTGGTACAGGTGTAGCGTCTCATTCTCATAGATGTCCCCATTTTTCTCCTCTTTCTTGTTGTATGACAGTAGGGCTGTGTATAAATTGGCTTCATCATCAACCACAAAGTCTATCAGTTGCAAATCAGCGCCCTCGAAATCAATGTCGAGAGTGAGATCGTTGTTCATCCCATTCTCGTCAAAGGAGACCATATATACTTTTTGCAAGTTTGATGTTTTGAACTGCATTTGGAAAATTGCCAAGCCTGCTTTTCGTTTGTCAGGCGAGACAGCGCTAACGACACGGAAATCCAGCTGCTCGTTTTTGGGTATCGACCATACAGTTTTTGGTGCCCACACATACTTTTGAGCGTCTTTGGGGATGATGTTCAAACAGATTTCGAAGGTGGTCTTGGTGTCGTTTCTATATATGGCAACAAGGTTTTGGTCATCTTCATAGCAGGTGACAAACCAATATAAAGGATGATTTGCAAATATTTCACGGGATTGTCCTCCGTTTTTCGGCAAAACGATGAAGCCTTTGTCAATCAACCCGTACCAACCGGGTTGGGCAAACCAGACGAAGTAATTGTCGTCGTTTTCAGTCTGGAAACAGGGATCCCCTCCATACTTCCGCGGCAGAAAGTCAGTCATAGTACCCTGGGCCCAAACAGTGGACAATGGTATCAGCATAATGACAGCAATAATAAAAAACTTCAAATTCATTTTTTTATCCATAACTCCGTAAATTAATTTCATTTTTACTTATTGATGAACATACAATCCATTATTAACAAGCATCTTATGAAATGCTGATACCCCGTATCTCGGCAAACTGGGTGACTGGGATGTAATCCATACTATCGGCAGGATTTTAATGAAAAACGTGGCATTCCAGATTCCATATCCTTGGCGTGTTGGTTCGCCATTACCCTCATTATTAATTCTTTACTGACCATCAGCTATAAATTTTGCTGCAAAGATATAAAATATTTCTGTTTGAAACGATGATATTTTTTTAATATTTCTGATACGAATGGGGATAATAATTTTTTGCTGATATCGGCAAATCTGTCATGTTTAGTTTTTGCGACTAAAATAGTTATTCTTTCTTTTCGAGAAAGATGACAGTCCCGCCATTGTCTTCTTTCCAGCGGCCGCTTTCATCGAGAATCCAACCGCTCCCGATGTCTATGGCATATACCTTGAACATCGTGGTGTCGTGTGTAGCAGAGTCTGTAACGCGAAAGACAAATCCTATCCTGTATGCGTCTTTGAGGTTGTCAGGCCAGGTGTATTCCACGCCATTTGCCATAAAACTTGATGTATTCTCCGAGGCGGTTTGTGTTTCTATACCATGTTCGTAAAGATATTCCCCTGCCGAGTTGACATAAAAAGCGAAGTCGTCAAGAAACACAAACCGGTCGTCATCCGGCGAAATCGTGTCGGGATCGAAGTCTAAATTAGGGTTGACAAATACCGCCTGTATGCAGTATCCCGCAGTGCAGTCCGGAAAGTGGTAAACCTCTTGACTTGTTGCGGGAAATGTAGTAGCAAGCAGTGTGATTGTTGCAAGGAATAGCTTTTTCATGAAATGATTTTTTTCGCTGGCAAAAGTAAAAATTTCTCGGAACTGACTTTGGTGTAACCGGAAAAAATGTACTTTTGCAAATTGAAAAATTTGTAATATGAAAACTAAAAACTATAAAAAATCAGAACGGAAAACACAGGCTGTTGAGGAGCCTTCTGTTGCATATAACTCAGGAGGTTTGGACAGTTCCACTTCGGTGATGACTCCTGACGGCGCGATTCCTGCTGACGCTGACACCATGACAGTGGATGAGTTCATCGGTAAAATTAGAAAAGCGCTTGACCTACGCTATGAAAACATACAATGTTAAAGTAAAGAAAACCGCTGAAAAAGACATTGATTCCATCGCAGACTTCCTGTTTGACGAACTCTCTCCAGAAGGAGCATATCGTTATTTAGATGTAATTGGACAAGAGATAAAGTCTCTTTCAATTTATGCGGATTGTTATACGGCAAGTCGTTCTCTCGCAATTCTATCTGTTCATCCGAAGGCACGTCGCATGGTGTCTCATAACCACAAATTCGTATATGTTTTTCATATTGAAGATGATACGGTTATGTTGGATCGCGTATTGATTGGTAAGATGATAGTGGATTAGGTGAGTTTTATTTTCTTCTTCCTCTCATACTTTCCCTTCACCATCTCAAACGAGTTCCGTGTCAGCTCTTTGAGCAACTCTGTATCAATGGTTTGCAGGTTAATGCCGACCCAGTATTTGGGGTTGAAATGGTTGTCGGGGGCCTCCACGCCGTCAGCGGTGACAAGCAGCTCTGTGATGCGTTCTGTCTGGCACTTCACCACCACGGTGAGCTCGTGGAGGTCGCAGTAGCAGAAAGTGTGGCCGCAGACGTAAAACACCAACAAGGAGTCGCCGCCGGGCATCTTCGCGAAGGGCATTTTCTCCTCTACCTCGCCTAAGGAGAGGCAATATTCACGGAATTCTTCAATATTCATCATAATTCTACAAATCCTTGTCCGTCACCTCCTCGGCATTGAGCACAAAGGCGCGAAGGCCTTGCTGCTCAGCGGAGAGGTCAAGCTCGTGAATGTCGTGCAACAACGGCTTCACCTTCTCGTCGGGCACAAAGGCCAGCACGGCGGAGTTCAGCGTCGGCCAGGCGTGTGTGCCGTAGTGGGGCTCGCCGTTGTCACTGCCGCGGCCCTGCACCTCGTTCCAGAAGGTGAACCCGCGGATCTCATTCTTGTCCAAAATTTCCATCACCTCATCATAGAAGGCTTGGTATAGCGATATGAAGACTGCTTTCATTGTATATTGAATTGTTGATTTGTTGAATTGATTATCCGTGATCTGTGACCAGTGAACAGTGATCTGCTTTCTGGTCACTGGTCACTATTCACTGTTCACTATACTTCATTGACCCCCAGGGCTTTGTTCCGTTCGCGGCGTTCGCGGCGGCGGGCGGCGCCACGGGCGTTCCACTCGGCAAACTTACTGTAGATGATCGGGATGAGGATCAACGTCACCAAGGTGGAGAAGGTCAGACCCCAGGCCACGACCATACCCATAGAGTTCCACATCTCGGCGCCTTCGCCCTTGTCAACGGCCAAGGGGATCATACCGAGCACCGTGGTCAAGGTGGTCATCAAGATGGGACGCAGACGGGAACGACCGCCGGCGACGACTGCATCCTTAATGCTCATACCACGCTCCACACAAAGGCTCGTGTAGTCAATCAACACGATACCGTTTTTCACCACAATACCGATCAGCATCATCAAGCCAATCAACGCCATAATACCCAAGGCGGTGCGGGTGACGGCCAAGCCGATCAACACGCCCGTGAGGGCGAAGAGGATGGAGAGCATAATGACGAACGGATAGGTGAACGACTCGAACTGGGCGGCCATCACCACATAGACGAGGATGATAATCAACGCCATCAACATAAACATATCGCCGAAGGCGTCCTGTTGGTCTTCCCAGGTACCGCCGATCTTATAGTCAAGCGTGGAGGGAATGTCCATCTGGTCGAGTTCGTGTTGCGCGGAGGCCACCAGTTCGCTCAATGCGGCGCCCTTGGCCACCACACAGGAGACTTTGACCATACGTTCACGGTCCTTGCGGACAATGGTCGGCGGGGTGAAAGTTTCCTCCACCGTGGCCACGTCACCCACACGGATGCCTTTGCCCATATTGTTGTACATCAAGATGTTCTCGATAGCGTGGATGTCGTTACGGAACTCGGGCGCGTAACGCACGCGGATGTTGTACTCGTCACCATCCTCACGGAACTGCGATGCCGTGTAGCCGTTGAAGCGGTTGCGCACATAGCCAGCCGCCGTAGTGGAGTTGAGTCCGTTCTCGGCTAACTTCTGGCGGTCGAAGACCACCTCCAGTTCAGGCGTATATTCGTCGCGGCTGATCACCACTTCAGAGCACCCCTCCACCTGCCGCATACGGGCGGCAAGGTCGGCGGCAAACTGGTCAGTAGTATTGAAATCGTAGCAGTAAAGCTCGATATCCACAGTCGATTGGCCGCCCATGCTACCCTGTCCCGTAGAGACAGTGGAGGAGACAATCTCAATGTGCTGCCGCAACAGTTCGCGGATGCCGTCGGAAATCTCGGTTATAAACTTGTCACGCTCGGTCTTTTTCACCAAACGAATATTGAAGGAGAGCAGGTGCGTGCCGTTTTCGCGCATCAGGCTGAAGGTGTTGTCCTCGTCGGGCATACCCACAGAGTAGTTGATGGTCTTGATCTCATTCGGGTATTTTTCCCGGATTTCATTCACTATCTGGTCGCCCAACGCCTTGGTGGTCTCCACGCGGGTGCCCTGCGGAAGCTTCACGGTGACGCTCAGACGGGCGTTGTCCTGGGTCGGGAAGAACTCGGTAGGGATAACAAGCAACAGCGACAAGCTTGCCAAAAAGACGACTGAAGCAATACCGACAACCGTCTTGCGGTGATTGACACACCAACGGAGCACTTTGGCGTAACCTTCGTCCAAACGGATGAGGAATCTTTCAATAGGACCGTAAACAGCGGCGAACCATTTGCTCTTTTTCGGATTCTTTTTTAACAAGAGAGAACAAAGCATCGGGGTTAGCGTCATAGCGGCCGCCAGAGAGACGGCAATCACGATGGTGACAATCCAGCCCAACTGTTTGAAGAGCACGCCGGCCATACCGGTAAGGAAGGTCAGCGGCAAGAACACGGCGATGATCACCAAGGTGGAAGCGATAATGGAAAGGGAGACCTCACTGGTGGCGAAAACGGCTGCCGCCTTGGGCTTTGAGCCGCGCTCGATATGCGTGGTGATGTTCTCCAACACCACAATGGAGTCATCGACCACCAAGCCGATGGCAATGGAGATGGATGACAAGGAAATAATGTTCAAGGTATTACCCGTTGCTAGCAAATAGATAAATGCCGCAATCAACGATACGGGCACCACGATGGCGATGATGATAGTGGCGCGCCATCTTCCAAGGAAGAAGAGCACCACAACGACCACCAACAACAGGATGATGAGGATGGTCTCCTCCAAGCTGTCGATGGTATTAGTGATGTTCTCGGAGTTATCGACCAACACGTTCAATTTCACGTCAGAGGGCAAGGAACGCTGAATGTCGGGCAATTCTTTCTGCACCTTCTTGCATATTTGCACCGTGTTGGCGCCGGTCTGCTTCTGGATGATGACCATAGCGCCGCGTTCTCCATCGGTGTAAGACTCCTGCATACGTTCCTGGAGGGTATCCTTCACGGTAGCCACATCCTTCAGGAACACATTCTTGTTGGCATAACTGCCGACCACCACGTTCTCCATCTCGTTCGCGCTGTTGAACTCGCCATCGACACGCATAGAGTAGGTTTTGGAGCCCACATCCATAATACCGAGTGAGACGTTTCTGTTCTCGGCGCCGAGGATCTGGGCAATGGTCTCGATGGTGAGGTTATAGCTTTCCAGTTTGTAGGGGTCGCAATAGACCTGGATTTCACGCTGCGGAGCGCCGGCAATGGAGACTGCACCCACACCGCTGACACGCGACAGCGGGGAGGCGACCTTGTCGTCCAGGATCTTGTACAGTGCTTGCGTGCTCTGTCCCGACTGCACCGACAGCATCATAATCGGCATATCATCGGCGCTGAACTTGAACAGGTAGGGCTGGTTGGCGCCGTCGGGCAGGGCCGACTTCACCATATCCAGCTTGTCGCGCACATCGTTGGTTTTCTGTTCGATATCCACACCATACTCAAACTCCAGATAGACGATGGAGTAGTTTTCCTTGGAGTTGGAGGTGATGTGCTTGAGGTCACTCAAGGTGTTGAGCACGTTCTCGATGGGCTTGGACACGTTGTCCTCGATATCTTCCGCGCTCGCGCCGCCATAGACGGTGAGCACCATAATGGTGTTGCTGTCCATATGCGGGAAAAGGTCCACCGGCAATTTGGTCAGGGAGAAGATGCCGATGATGATGACGGCGATGTATATCAGGCCCGTCATAATGGGTCTTGCAACTGATTTCTGATATAAACTCATATTTCTTGCTTTTAGCTCTTGGCCGTTGGCTGTTGGCTTTTAGCTTTGATTACAAAATATTATCTTTAAATGACTATTAAATAAGATATTTGCTATTGGTTATATAGGCTAATGGCCAATAGCAAATAGCCAATGGCTATTTTTCCACATTCACTTCCAACCCATCCTTCAGGCGTGCCAGGCCCGTGGTGGCCACGAGGTCGCCGTCCTGGACGTTGCCGGAGAGGAGTTCGTAGGATTTGCCGAGATGGCGGCCGATTTCGACC
This sequence comes from Bacteroidales bacterium, assembly GCA_017394765.1. The sequence continues at coordinate 13,306 of JAFPXF010000081.1, forward strand.
TGGTTGAAGGAGACCTTACCATCTTTATAGACATAGACATAGCGGTTGCCGGAGCCCTGTTGGCGGAAGATGGCCTCGTCGGGGACCACCACGTGCTTCTGGGTGCCGAAGTTGATGGTCACGCGGGCGTACATACCCGGGCGCACGCGGCTGTCGGTGTTGGCAAGGGTCACCTCCACGGGGAAGGTGTGCGTGGCGCCGTCCATTGTCGGATAGATCAGGCTGATGCGGCCATTGAAGACCTCCTCGCCGTAAGCATCGACCTGGATGCTCACCGGCGTGCCCACCTTCACCTTTTTGAAGAGGGTCTCCGAGATGTTGATGTTCATCTTCACGGGGGTAATCTGCTGCACCTGCACCACGGGCAGACCGCCGAAGAGGTCGCCGCTGTCATAGTTGCGCTGCGTCACCACGCCGGAGATGGGGCTGATGAGACGGGTGTTCTCCAACAGATTGTCGTAGGTGGTCTGCGCCACATCCAGCTGGGTCTTCATAGCATCCCAGTCCGACTTGGAGCATCCGCCCACCTTGTAGAGTTCGTCGATGCGCTGGAAGCTGGACTTGAGGTTGTCGAGTTGCGACTTGGACTGTTTGAGGCTGTTCTCGTTCATCTGCACAAGCACCTTGCCCTTGGCCACGCGGTCGCCGACCTCGACATAGATTTTGTCGATACGGCCACCGGTAAGCGGAGCGATGTTGTTGACGGCATTGGCCTCCACGATGGCGGTGTATTCGTAGGTCTGGTCCACATCCTCGGAATGTACCTGCTGCGTGCGGATGGTCATTTTCTGGTCGCCGGCTGTGACGACCTCTTTCTTTTTGCAACCGCAGAGCGTCATCACACCCACGGCCAATAGAATTGTTACATACGTTAGTTTTTTCATATTTGAGGTTAGTTTATTTTATTTCTATTGTTTCACCAATTTAAGATAATGCACCTGTTTGTCGGTGGTAACCACCCTGATGATGTAGCTTGCCTTTGCCAGACGACTGACATTGAAGCGGTAGTCGTTGCGATAGGCGGCAATCTGACTGCCCTGCATTGTAAGTATGGTGATTTCGGCCACATTTTCGGGCTCGATGCCCATCACTGCCACCTCGTCCTTGGCGGGATTGGGGGCGAGATAGGGCTTGGCGGCTATTGGGATGGCTGTGTCTGCCTGAAGTCTTCTAATAGAAGTGTCGTTGTCAGCCGTGATGGAGTCGGTGAGCTGGCGCATGTCCTCGGAAATCTCGTTAAGAATATCCTCTGCGGGAACACAATATATCACATGGCAGGGTGTCCCATCGTCACAGATGATGGCGTGGAGGCAGATTTCTTCGCCTGCCATAGCCATTTGGGTCAACTGCGCATAATTTAGCATCAAAAGCGCATACACGTCCACAGGCGGACTATAATAATAGTTCAACAGTTGGGGCGGGTCACACCACAAAGCCTGGAGATTGGAGGCATTGGGAGAGAAAAGCAAATGGACTTTGAAATAGGAAGTCTGGTGCGGTGTGCTCAAATCCGGCTCGAAGACCGCTTCGAAATCATCCACCAGTTCGCACCCCTCCTCAACGCATTCATGCCAGTCAAAATATACCGTGAAAGAGGTCTCGCAACCCAAGCCTGCATTGAGCAAAGTGAAAGTGATGTACGGGTTGGCAAAATCCAAGAATCCAAATTCCACGTGGACCATTTCGCTTCCGCCAGGAGCTATCGTCACGGGAAGCGGATTCGCAGAAAGACCCGCATAGCTCGAACGAGCGAATAATTGGTCGAATGTTACCGGCTGGGAACCATTGTTGTGTATGAAAATATCCATTGTGTAATATAACGAGCAGTCATCCGCCATCTCACAGCGCGTGGCCAAATCTATGTCAATGCTGTCGCAGGGACAAGGTTCTTCGTCCTCAAGGGTGAAAGCGGGCGAAGTGGACGCACATCCGTTACCATACTGGGTTTCCAGATAATAGGAGCCGAAATTGTTCAGGGGCAGGTTGGCATACAACGTGTTCCCACCCGTGCTCCAGACGCCGTTCTCGTACCAGCCCCAATGGAAACTGCTGGGGGCATACGGATAGATGCCGTAAGTATGCAGGGTGTCAGGAATCTCCTTCTTGCATCTTCCATAACATCCTGTCAGCAGCGCGTCGTAGTTGGGTGCGGGCGGGATGAACAACGTGGATCTTTCGGACGGACAACCTGTGGTTGGGTCAATGTAATGTGCCGTCAGGAAACCGGGCACATAATACTCCGCATCAACTCCGTGGAAGCCGTTGCTCCACAGCAAATCCTGTCCCGTGGTGGAATGCACATACACGGGTGGCTTGTGGATGCACTTGTTGAGATAGAACGAGATGGGTGGTGCGGCTGGCTGCTGGTGTACCGTAAGGGTACAAGTGGCCGTTTTCGTGCAACCGCTGCTCGTGTTGGTCACATCAAGTGTAACGTTATATGTCCCTGGTTGCGCCGGGGTGAACGTGATATTGGATGTCGTGAACGTATGGCTGTATGACGGACCCGTAATTGTCCAGGTATATGAGTTGGAGGAACCCGTGTTTCCGTTCAGCTTCACCTCCTCGCCAAGGCAACAGGTGGTCTTTCCTGTGATGCGGGCGGTGGGGGCATTGAGAAAACGAACATTTTTCATACGCTCTTTTTTACAACCATAAGTGTTTTCAACCAACACATGATAATCACCTGTTTGGTATATATCATAGGTGTTATCCGTAACACTATTGGTTGAGAACTCCCAATAGTAATTATTGATATATGGAATATGCGGAATGAACTTCAATTGACGCGAAGTGCCTGGACACACATCTTGCCCTATGGCAGACAGGTAACCTGCTTGTATATCATTGTGAACAACAAAGACATATGCAGGATTTGAAGAAATAGAACACCCATCTTCGTTATATACGACCAATGACACTGTTGATGAATTGGCAAAGGCGTGATAAACATTATTCCCCTCAAGATATGTTCCATCTCCAAAATCCCATATAAAAGAACTTCCTGTTGCATTTGCAGAGAAAAGGAACGGCGTTCCCTCACACATATATTGGCTGATGTTCAAACTTGTGATTGACGGCAGAGCATCAATGACGAGTTCTTTGGTAATCTGGCATTGCTGCCCATTGGAAAGGTAAACGGTCAGGGTGATATGGTTTGCTCCACCCAACACGAAAGAACTCAACGGGAAGGTGGTGGATGAACCGACATTGTTGTAGGTTATCCCCGTCTCCTGTATGTATATATTGCGCGATGCTATCAGCCCGCTTGTCAGACACAGGGTCCTGTCTTCAAAAGCAACAGGATTGTTACAAGTATAGGACAGGGAAAAATCCGGCACGCATTCTATCGTGCAAGTTGTGGTTCCCATATAGCACTGTCCGTTCACCGTTGCCGTCCCCCTTACGGTATATGCTCCCGGATAGCTGAAAGCTATGGAGGCGGATGTGTTATCCGTGTAGGTGAACGCATTGCCGGAAATTTGCGGCGTTATGGACCATAAAACATCGCCACCGCTGTTGTTGGTCAAAGAGACCGTGGCCGTGGCGCAGGCGACAGACGATGAACACGACATCGCAATGCAGTCCCCACCGGGATTGCTTCCCGCTATGGTAATGCACCCCGAGGAAGAGCAAGACGGAGTGGTGGTGTATGTGACCGTGCAACAATAGGTGCCTGTTGTTGTATATGGGCAAACATTACTGTTGAATTGTTGGGTGTTCCCGTTCACCTCCCAGACATACGAGGCGTTGGGATAGTAAATCACTCCGACATTCTGTCCGTCAAAATATGGCGCCACCACGGGAGCTGGCACCACTTCCATAGTCCCGGAGACCACGACGGCAGGACATGACGGATACGGGTGGTATTCCAACGTGAAGGCCTGATTCCCGGCCTGGTTGAAGATGTGTGATGCCGTTTCCCCCACATAGCTGCTGCCGCCAATGTGCCATGTGTAATCCGATGGGTTAGAGACGGGTGATGTCACGTAAAAGTTGGCGTTGTCCCCCTGGCAGACAGGGGTGCTGTAGGAAATGGTCGGCGTTGGAACGTCTATGGTGGTGAGCAGGAACGTCTCCGCGTATTCTGCGCCCGAACAGTAGGTCCGTTTCAGGGTCACCATAGCGTATGACGGCTGGTTGTTTGCAAGGTGGTTCACCAATATGGTCACACTGTTGCTGAGATGGTCGCCTTGTATGGAGGCGGCGCCCGCAGGCGATATGGTCCATTCGTACAGCACATTTTCCTGCCAGGGAACCGTCCGGTTGAGTGTGTCGCCCGCACATACTGAAACCGAAGAGGGCAGTCCGGATGCCGCCAGCTGGAAAGCGGCCACCTCGTGGAGGTAGGCGGCAGAACGGCAGCCGTTCTCCGCATCGATCTGATAGACGGCCACATCGCACACATCGCTACCATAGTTGATGGTCACTTCATCACCGTTCTCGGTATTATAAGGGGCGCAAAGCTGCACCCACTCCAAATAGTAGTTGGGATGTGCAGGGGTGGCACTTAGCAGAATGGAGCTCCCTATGCAGGCCGTGTGAGGCCCATCCGTGCCGGTCAGTGCCGATGGATTGTCAAGAACGGTGACCAAATATTCAGCATCATCACAATAGTTGCTGTTGGAGGCCACTATTCTATATCTGCCGGCAGCGTTAAAGGTATAGCTGAGGGCAACATCGTTTGTGCTGTATATCTGCGTATTGCTCTGGTCATACACCCTCCAGGCCACACTGTTGCCGTGCCACGTGGTGTAATGCCCGGTTGCGCCTTTGCAAAGGGTGTTGTCACCGGAATTGATGCTCATAGTGTCCTTGACCACGATGGTCTTGGCCGCAGTGTCCGGCCCGCAACCGAGAAAGTCGCATTCATAGGTGGCTTTCAGCGTGTATGTCCCTGTTTGGCCGAAATGAAGCAGGATCCGGTTCTGCCCCTCTGTGTTGGCGATGTTGACCCCGGCAGGAGGGAGAACCTGCCAGGAGTAGGATGTCGAGCCCCACACTGGAAGTTCAAACTGCTGCACATCGCCCACACAAACCACATCCGGGCCAGATATTGAAGCGTTTTGCGATATTATGGGGATTTTTATTGAGGTCAATACATTGCAGGGCGACTCACAATGAGAGGCATCTATGGAGATAACGCCGTATCCGGAAGACGGGTTCCCCCACTGGACATTAATGGTGGCCGGACCGGACGAGTCAACGGTATAGGTACCCCCCTCCACACTCCACAAATATTGGGAACAATAGGGTTCTGGCAGGGTATAGGTTTCCTGAGAGCCTGCACAGACTGTTCCATAGCACGAGAGCTTGAGGGCCTCCGACTTCATAACTTTGAGCGTGATTTCCTCATAGCCCTCGCAACCGCATTCGTTCTGAACACGATGAACGATAACATATTCTCCCGTTTGGCTTGCCGTTATCGTATGGTTTGGGGTGGAGGCATCCCCGAACGGAGTCTCCCAAAGACAACCCACTATGGGTGTCTGGCCTGCAAGGCTCATATCCATCAGGTCAACAGTCTCATTAAGACAGACTTCAATTATTTTAGTGCCGTACTGGTCTATATAATAGGCCGGCACTGTTGCGGATTCTATCTGCGGAGACTCCATCAGCAGCACACACGCCTCCGCCGTGCAGGTGTTGGTGTCGGAGGTGACCACGTTCACGGATATGTTTCCGACATCATTATTGTTACCCCACGTAACCACCGCCGTGCGGTTCTGATTGGTCAGATAATAGGAAGAAGAACCTGATATGGTCCAAAAATACTGGACTCCATTGGGGCAGACTGCCGTATATTCTACTGTATTGCCCTTGCAGGCCGCCAGACAGTTCTCGAAGCCCTGTTCCCACAAATACGGCTTCTCCCTGATATATTCCGTCAGGAGGCATTCGGAGTCAAAATCAGTGTTGATGTACAGGTCGCACCCCGACTGCGCCTGCGCGAATAACATACCGCAAAGCAAAAGTGGCAGCAAAAAGTGTTGGGGTCTCTTCATAATTGTTGATTTCAAGGGTTAAAACTCCGATTTGACAAACTTGTTGATTTGAAAACTCCCGTTGCAACAAGTTTTGACAAAATACATCCCGTTAGGCAGGAAGGAAATGTTGAGTGTGGCTTTATGTTCAAGCACATCCTGACGGAGAATCTCTTTCCCATTCATATCAAGAACAATGACGTACTCGATTGGAGAATCTTCATTCTCGACGTATATTGTGTTTGCGGCGGGATTGGGATAAAGTCTGACGGAACTTCCGCTGTAAACCGCAATCCCTATCGTATCCTCCGGGTACGGTACCAAAATGGACGGGTCGGAACGAAGGGCGACGACCGCGTGGCTATGCTGGTGGTCATCGAAATTGAGGGTTAGGTCATGGCCGAAGATCAGATCTTGGTTCGCTACAATATTACAAAGAATATAACCATCGTCATTCACTGCCACGCCCTGCCTGGCACTATGATTCTTTGACATATACCAAATGGTGTCTGCACGGTCAAAAGTTCCGTTAACATTAAAATAATTCAGAAGATAGTAACTATTGTAATAATTTCTGCATATACCTAAAAAATGATTATTAGTAACTGCCGGCACAGAACTCTTCCCTAAATCCAATGTGGTTTTCTCTCCAGGGACTACTCCACAACTTTCAAACGCCCCATTATCTTTGTTAAATCTGGCAAAATAGGAGGAGTATTGGCTGATGGGAACTATGTTACTATCATCTCCAAAAGAATAATCAGCACTTAATCCATCAAGTAGCTCAGCGTAGCCCATAAGATAAACTGACTGCTCTTTCAAGCAATTGTCTGTCCATACAACAGAGTTGTTAAAAGGAGCATCTTCTGGGTTTCTCACAAAAGCTTGGCTTGCCCATTGAACATTGCCATCTGAATCGTATTTAATGATGAATGGCAAGCTATGAGCAAGTCCATGATCAGATATAGTTGCATAATGTGTGCTATCCCAAAAAAATCTCATAGGATATTGATTATATTCATCATACAAAAACACACCTCCAATTGAACCAGAAAGATACAGATTGTCGTTTTCATCAATATTCATACCTCCAACGTATGGGATAAAAATAGGAGGATAGTCTGTGTGAGTTGGACTTGGAGAGGCAAGACCTTCTGTACTCGCTACAACCGCCTTCATCCATTCTAATGTCCAATTGGACGTAAATTTATACAGCATAATATTATTAACGACATAGCCAGGTTCGGTGCAATTTTCCGATAAAAAGAAATTATATATTTTAGTAGAGTCCTCATCAATCACAATTGTATATGGTAAGGTGTCACTTCCCCCATATTGTGTTGGAGTAGCGATATACGTGTTTTCATAGCTGTCTATGCAAATGGGATAGGCACCAGTCAGTCCTCTACCCAACGGCATCGCATCTTGTTGGCCATTGTATAACTCCCTAGTCAATGATTTTACAAAGTGGCTCTGCACAGTGTTTCCGTCTAAATCTAAAAAAACAAAGTAAGTATAGGCACCAAATGTAAAAGGTGGGTTATGCTCGATAGACGGGTATGACTGCGCTACCTGTTGGGTAATTAGAGTGTCTATAAACCACAATTGTTTGCCGAGACCACCATCCCACGAATACTCCCCTGCAATAACAATACGATTATCATAGAGGTACATATCATACGGCATATTGCTCATATCATAGCTGCTTTTTATCACCTTTTCCCACAATAAATTTCCATTCACATCAAACTTTGCCAAGACTGTTCCCGGAGTGTTTGCAGCAATAATTGATACTTGACTACAAAAGTAAGAAGACTGGTTTTGGTCATATATTCGAGCATTGCCGCCAAAGTTGCCGAAAACATAAACATTTCCATCGTCATCAAAGGCAGTGCGCACGATGTAATTGTATGGATTCGTACTGTTCAGCGGGTCATCGTTGCCCGTCCAGTAGTTGGCCCACTTCCACTCGCCCTGGGCGGAGGCGGCGAGGGTGATGAAAAGGGTGGCGAGGATTGCGAAGAAAAGGGGTATTTGTTTTTTCATAATAGTAGATTTAAAGGGGGGGGGATAGTTTGTTGTATTTAATTATAATTCAAGCGGTAAAGATAAAAAAAATTCTTTTGCCATTATCTATTGGTCTTAAGTCTAAAGTCTTCCGTCTTAATTCTCAATTCTCCACTCCCAACGTTGCGTCTAAGTTGGCTTTCGCGGTGAGGTAGTTGAAGATGGACTGACAGTAGGTGAGCCGGGTGCTGGTGAGCGTCAGCTCGGCATTGTTCAGATCCAGCCAGGTATTCATTCCCACCTCATACTGCTTCTGGGCTATCTCGTACGCCTTCTGCGCCTGAAGCATCGTCTCGCGGTCGGCGGCAATGCTCTCCATAGCCTGCTGCATATCGTTCAGATAACTCTGCACCCCGACACGGAGGTTTCGCTCCACATCCAACCGCTGGTCCTGCATATTCTGGATGTTCAAGTCCGACTGCTTCAGTTTGTAGGAGGTGGCCACCCACGAGACAATCGGCACCTGCAGCGAGAGCGCCACATACGAATAGGGATAGTTGGTGAACTTACCGCCGTCGTCGCCCATACCTGAATACTGGAACGCGCCAGCCAAGGCAAGCATCGGCAGGGAGGAACCGCGAATAATCTTCTTGGACTGCTCCAACTCACGGATGCCCAAGTCCAATTGGCGCAAGGCGGAGTTCTGGGCCAACTGGATTTCCTGTTCCGACGGCATCTTGGCACTGAGCACCCCCTGTTCGTAGTCGGAGAGGTTGCCGTCGAAAATGACGGGCTCGTCCATATTCATTCCCAACAGAACCTTGAGACGCATAATGGCCAGACGCACACTCTTTTCGGCGGAGGTGACAGCCGGACGCTGGTTCTGCAACGCCACGTCGGAACGCAACTTCTCGAACTCGGAGACCAGGCCCTGGTTGAACGAGTTGGTCACCAGCTGGTTGCTGGCCTCCAACTGGGCATAGCTCTTTTGCAGCACATCATACGATTGCTTGGCCAATAAATATATATAGTAGGCCTGTTTCACCTGATTCACCAAATCCAATTTGGAGGAGCGAGCCGCTTCCTGGGCCAGTTCGATGTCCATCGCGCTGAGCTTGAGGTTCGACCAGAGCGGGAAGGCAATAATCGGCAGGCTCAGGTTGGCGCCGACGGAATAGGTGTTGTCGCGGCCCACCTTGATGTTCATCGTCTGGCCGCCCATATCCATCGACATCGTCTGCTTGAGCAGCGTGCGGTTGTAGTTCGAGGCAATCGACACATCCGGGAAGAGCGCGGCAATCTGCTCTTTACGATAGAGTTGCTTGATCTGCACGTCCCGGTCGGCGATGCGCATCGTGGGCGTTTCCGAAAGCGCAATCTGTATCGCCTTGTCCAGGTTCACGTGAACGGAGTCCTGCCCATATACATTATTATGTATGCACAAGAACAGGAACACCGCGATTCCACAAAAGATCCGCACCAGTCCGTTAGTTTTGGCGAAATTTCCGTCTCTTCCAGTACAATTCATCTTCCTAATCATATTTATAATTGCTTTATTATCAATATATTAATTACAACAATACCCTTTTTGGGCAGAAAGCGCAAAAATATAAAAAAACACAATACAATGTGTACAAAATACACTTAAATATTTTTTGTATTTTTGCCGCGCTAAAATCATCAGAAAACACAATATACCAAAAGAAGCAAATATGGGTGAGAAAGGCAAATATTGTTATGACTACTGGCGGCCGGCGGTAACTGCCGACAATGTAGTGTTCTGTTTTGACGGCAGCCATCTGAACGTGCTGCTGATCAAGCGCGGGCGGGAGCCGTACAAGGACTGTTGGGCCTTCCCGGGCGGTTTTCTCGAGGAAAACGAGACCCTGGAGGAGGCCGCACGCCGTGAACTGAAGGAGGAGACGGGACTGGAACCGCTCTATATGGAGGAGATTGGCGCTTTCAGCGGTGTGGACCGTGACCCGAGGGGGCGCGTCATCAGCGGGGGCTTCTACTCCGTGGTGTCACCCACCGACAAAGAGCGGGCCATTGCCGGCGACGATGCCGCACAGGCCTGCTGGTTCCCCGTCAACGAGTTGCCCGCACTGGCCTTCGACCACGCCGAGGTCTTCCGCAAGGCCCTTATCCACCTGCGCATCGGCTTCCACCTCATCCCCGTGGCATTCCTGCTGTTGGGCGACCTCTTCACCATCCCGGATATCCAGCGGCTCTACACGGATGTCTTCTGCCGTACATTCGACCGCCGCAATTTCCAGAAACGGGTCCTGAAGCTCGGCTTAGTGGACCCTGTGGAGGAGCCGGAACGGTCGAAACGTCTGCCCAGGCGCTACCGTTTCAACGAGGAGGCGTATTATCAATTACGGAAAAAAGTGATGAAATTCTGAAGTCTCTAAGGCATTTCGCGCAGCGCCCGGCCACAGAGGATGGCCGCCATTGAGATAGAGAACACGTCGGCAATGGGCTGGGCGATAATCATACCGAACATTCCGAAAAGCCAAGTCCCCAAATAGAGGAGCGGGATAAAGAAGAGCCCGTGCCTCCCGATGGCCACGAGGGTGGCGCTCACTGTTTTCCGGATATTCTGCAGGTACATATTGGCGATAACGACAAATCCCACCAAAGGGAAGGTGTAGCATTGGTAACGCAGCACCTGCGCGCCTATGTCTATCACATCGGCATCTTCGGCACGGAACAGCGTGATGATGCCGGTGGCAAAGACTATGCCGAGGACGCTTACCACCACGCAATACACCGTCGCCACCACCACACTGAAGTTGAAAGCCTTGCGCACGCGCGCGTAGAGGCCTGCGCCGTAGTTGAACCCGCAGACAGGCTGGAAGCCCTGGCCGAACCCCAGCAGGGCGGCCATCACGAGAGCCATCACCCGGTTGACCACCGAGAATGCCGCCACCGCCGCATCGCCGTAGCCAGCCGCCAGATTGTTGACACACAACGACACCACACTGATGAGACTTTGGCGCACCAGGGAGGGCAGTCCGCCCGCCACTATCTCGCGGAACTGTTCAAGCGTGGGCTTGAAAAGGCGCAAACGGATGTGGATGCCACCGTTGCGCCCGATGATGGCGAACATAATCCAGAAACTGATGAATTGGGAAATGGCCGTGGCAAGACCGGCGCCGGCCACGCCCATATCCAACCCGAAGATGAACAATGGGTCGAGGGCGATGTTGAGCACCACACCGGAGAGGATGCCAATCATCGAGAGCGTCGCATTGCCCTGCAGACGCATCTGGTTATTCATCACAAACACACCCGACATAAAAGGGGTGCAAAGCAGGATATATCCGAAGTAGGGTCGCGCTACCGGCAGAATGGTCTCCGTGGAACCGAAGAAACGCAACAGCGGATCCATAAACAGGAAACCGCAAATTGCCATAAAGGTGGTCAAGATGATGGCGGAGAAAAAGCCCGTGGCGGCCATCGCCTCGGCCTCCTTGAACTTGCGGGCGCCCAGGGCGTTGGAGATGAAGATGCCCGACCCCTGGCCGAGGAAGAAGGAGATGGCCTGCAACAGGGTCATATAGACGAAGACGATGCCGAGGGCGGCTGTGGACTGCGTGTCGATTTTGCCCACGAAGAAGGTGTCCACCACGTTGTAGAAGCCCGTGGCGAGCATACAGACCATCGAGGGGACGGCCATTTCGCACACCAGACGCCCAACAGGCTGGGTGGTCATCTTCTCATGCTTTGCATCTCGCTGATTCACTGAATTATATCAATATAATTTGACAAATTGAAAAAGGAGTGCAAAAATACATTTATTTCAAGTGCGCAAGGAACGGGCGAAAGAAAACAGATGGCAGACGATAATTTTTCGTACCTTTGCGCCCTAAATTTTCACTCAATATGAAAGCAGTCTTATTTGCCGCAGTGCCCGAAGAGGTGGGCACATTGGCAGACACAACCCATTTCACCGGCATCGGACGCGAGAATGCCACACGCGCCATGGTACAATTCATGGAGCAACATCAAGGAGAGCCGCTGCACATCCTCAATATCGGCACTGTCGGCTCGCACGACAAGCCCGTAGGCACTCTGCTGCGCATCAAGGAGATCATCTCCGCCGGCGAGCCCTTCAACGAGCAGCGCATGCTCACCGCACCGCTGCCCTTCGAATGCCCCGGTCTGGAAGAGGCCGTGCTGTACTCCTCCGACTGTTTCGTCTCCCCGAACGTGTTCACCCCGCAATATCTTGAAAGCATCAAGAAAAAAGCCGACTGCTTCGACATGGAGTCCGCCGCCCTCTTCACGGTGGCGCAGTGCTACGGTGTCCCCTACTCCTCCATCAAGATTGTCTCCGACAACCTTGATGTCACCATCGATGTCTGGCGGGAGCGAGTGGTCGAGCTGTCAAAGAGACTCGTTGCATTCGTTGAGGACTTGAAGTCAGAAGCAAACCACTTTGAACCATAAACCTGATATGAGTCGCGTTTCATCCCTTCTGTTATTTTGCTTTTCGGTTTTGAGCGCATTTGCGCAACTCCCACCCGATCCATACGGTCCGGTGCCAACGGCCGCGCAGGTGCAGTGGCAGCAGATGGAGATGAACATGTTTGTCCATTTCGGGCCCAACACCTTCACGGGCAAAGAGTGGGGCGAGGGTACGGAGACGGAAGACATCTTCCAGCCCTCTCAACTCGACTGCGACCAATGGGCCAGGGTGGCGAAGGAGGCCGGTTTCAAGGGCATTATCGTCACGGCCAAGCACCATGACGGTTTCTGTCTATGGCCCAATCCGACGAGTACACACACGGTGCGTCAAAGCGTCTGGCGCAACGGGCATGGCGATGTGCTGAAGGAGCTTTCCGATGCCTGCAAGCGTGCGGGACTCAAATTCGGCGTCTATATATCCCCCTGGGACCGCAACGCGCCCACGTACGGCACACCCGCCTATAACCGGACCTATTGCCGCACATTGCGCAGTGCCCTGTCGCATTACGGGCCCGTCTTTGAGATGTGGTTCGACGGCGCGAACGGCGAGGGGCCCAACGGCAAGCGGCAGGTCTATGACTGGAAGAGGTTCCACCGCACGGTGCGGCGGCTACAGCCACAGGCGGTAATGTTCAGCGACGTGGGGCCGGGATGCCGCTGGGTAGGCAACGAGGAGGGCATGGCCGGACTTACCAACTGGTCGCGACTCGACGTGGAGGGCTTCGCACCCGGCACACAGGCTCCCCCGCAGGACACGCTCACTCACGGCAATCGCGACGGCGCCTGCTGGGTGCCCGCCGAGACGGATGTTTCCATCCGGACAGGATGGTTCTACCGCGAGAGCGAGCATCCCAAGTCGCTGCAGGAGCTGCTGCGCATCTACTACACCAGTGTGGGACGCAACTCATTGCTGCTCTTAAATGTGCCGCCCGACAGTCGCGGCCTCATCTCCGAGGAGGACGCCGCACGGCTCCGCGAACTCCGCCGCGCTCTGGACTCCATCTTCGCCCACGACTTGGCGCAAAAAGCCATCTTCGTGAACGCCTCGGACATTCGGGGTGGGAAAGAAGACGACCACAATATGAAACCGACTCCGTTCGGGCCCCAGAATCTCATTGATGACAATTACGACAGTTTCTGGACTACAGAGGACACGGCGAACGCCGCCGAGGTGGTTTTCGAGTTTGCAGAACCACAGACCATCAACCGCGTGGTTCTGCAGGAATACATCCCCTTGGGACAGCGTGTGGAATGTTTCCATGTGGAGGTGTTGGAAAGTGGCGGAACGTGGCGCACAGTGGCAAAAGGCACGACCATCGGATACAAAAGGATCATGCTTTTTGACAAGATTACCACTGTTTCTGTCCGAATTGTGATCGACAAAAGCCGCGCGAACCCGATTCTGAACCGTGTGGGATTCTATCTGGATAAATTTTATTATCCTGATAATCATGAAATTATAAAATAAAATAACGGAAAACATTTTTATTCTTGGTTATATCGAAAAAAAATGTATTTTTGCACCCTCTTTGAAAGAAGAGGAGAGATGGCCGAGTGGTCGAAGGCGCACGCCTGGAGAGCGTGTAGGCGCCAAAAGCGCCTCCTGGGTTCGAATCCCAGTCTCTCCGCCGAAGAGACAGAATTGATCTGTTAGCTCAGTTGGTTTAGAGCGCTTGCTTGACAGGCAAGAGGTCACAAGTTCAAATCTTGTACAGATCACACAGAACAAAAGGTTGTACGGTTTGTGCAACCTTTTTTTGTTTCCAAATTCTTCCAATCTGTTTTGTTTTAAACCCATAATCATCCATGACAATGTCTGGAGAGTTTTTTTCTCGATTATCTTGACATAATTGAAAAATTTTCTATTTTTGCAAGTGATATTATTTTGATATTATTTTAAATTATAAATTACACAACAAACTAATAATCAAAGATATGGAATCAAAAGAATTTGTCAAAACCCCGACTGCGAAGAACAATGGTTTTTTGCATCTTTTCATCAACCTCGCCTTGTTGGCGATATTCGTCCTCATCATCGTCGGTCTTGCCCATCTGGACTGCATGACACGTCCCGTCATGGAATACGGCATTGTCGGCGACCTCATACCGCCCGCCATGCCCAAACATGCCGTCGTGATGGAGTCTACCGGCTGGATTGCTTTGCCCATCGCATTGAGCATTCTGTTCCTGTTCTGCTATATTCTCCATCTCGCCGGCTTCTTCATTGTTCAACCCAACCAATCGCGCGTGCTGACCTTCTTCGGCAAGTACTCCGGCACTGTCAAGGAGAACGGTTTCATGTGGATGAACCCCTTCTATCACAAGGAAAAGATCTCCCTGCGCGCCAGCAACATGGACGTGGAGCCCATCAAGGTGAACGACAAGAGCGGCAACCCGATCATGATTGGCTTGGTCCTGGTTTGGAAAATCGAAGACACCTATAAAGCCTGCTTTGAGATCGACTCGGACTTCACGATCACCACCACCCCGACGCATTCCACGGCCGTCAAGAGTTTCAACTCCTTCGTGCGGGTGCAAAGCGATGCCGCGCTGCGCATGGTGGCCGGACAATATGCGTACGACAACATGGACAAAGAGGACAATGAAATCACCCTGCGTTCCGGCGGCGAAGAGATCAACGAGCGGTTGGAGGAGGAGTTGCGCAGCCGACTCTCCATTGCCGGCATCGAGGTCATTGAGGCGCGCATCAACTACCTGGCTTACGCCGCCGAGATTGCCAGCGTGATGTTGCGCCGCCAGCAGGCCGACGCCATCATCTCCGCCCGTGAGAAGATCGTGGAAGGTGCCGTCTCCATGGTCGATCTCGCCCTCAAGAAACTCTCCGAGGACCACATCGTGGAGTTGGACGAGGAGCGCAAGGCCGCGATGGTCTCCAACCTTCTGGTGGTGCTCTGCGCCGACGAGTCCGCCTCTCCCGTCATCAACACAGGGACGCTGTACCAATAATATGTGTTGAATTGCTGACCGCTAACGGCTAAATCACCAACATGAAGAAAAATTTCGCATTGCGAGTGGATGGTGAGATTTTCGCGGCCATTGAAAAATGGGCGGCAGACGAGTTTCGCAGCGCCAACGGCCAGATTGAGTGGATCTTGTCGGAGGCACTCAAAAAGGCGGGCCGCCATCCCAAGGCATCTGCGCAGCCCCCGCAAGCCGAAAATCCCAAGACATAGCAACACCCCACCCTGCTGTTGTCCGTCCATAGCGGGCGACAGCAGGTTTCTTCAGTTCGCCTTTTCATTGACCAGCGCCAGGCTGATTCTCTTGCGATCCACCTCCACTCCGACAACGCGCACCATCACCTTTTGGTTGAGATGAACCACCTCGGCCGGATTGGCCACGCGGCGGGTGGGAGACATGTTGCTGACGTGGACAAGGCCGTCCTGATGCACACCGACATCGACGAAACAGCCGAAATTGGTAATGTTGGTGACGATGCCAGGCAACTCCATGCCGGGCTTCAGGTCCTCGATTTTGTGAACATTTTTGTCAAACTCGAATTTCTCGAACTGTGTGCGCGGGTCGCGACCGGGCTTGGCCAGCTCCTTCATGATGTCGGTCAAGGTCGGCATACCGACCTTTGGCGTGATGAAGTGCGCCAAGTTGATATTGTCGCGAATATCCTTGCGGCTGATCAGGTCCGACACGGTGCAGCCCATCTCCTTGGCCATCGCGTTGACCACAGGATAGCTTTCGGGGTGCACCGCGCTGTGGTCGAGCGGGTTTTCCGCATCGCGGATACGGAGGAAGCCTGCCGACTGTTCAAAAGCCTTGGCACCGAAACGGGGCACCTGCTTAAGGCTTTCGCGAGATGGAAACGGACCGTGCTCGTCGCGGTACTCGATGATGTTGCGGGCCAGCGACGGGCCGATGCCTGACACGTAGGAGAGCAGCTCTTTGCTCGCGGTGTTCAGTTCCACCCCCACATAGTTGACGCAGCTCGCCACAGTCTCTTCCAGACTCTCCTGCAACCGCTTTTGGTTCACATCGTGTTGGTATTGTCCGACGCCGATGGACTTGGGGTCAATCTTCACCAACTCTGCCAGCGGGTCCATGAGGCGCCGTCCGATGGAGACGGCTCCGCGCACAGTGACATCATAATTGGGAAACTCGGCACGCGCCACAGCGGAGGCCGAATAGACCGAGGCACCGCTTTCGTTGACCATGTAGGCCTTCACGTCGCGTTCAAAGGGGATATAGCGGATGAAATTCTCCGTCTCGCGTCCACCGGTGCCGTTGCCGATGGCGATGGCATCGACCTTGTATTGCAGCACCAACCGCTTGAGCTTGTCGGACGAAAGTTTATACTGTGCCACAGGCGGGTGGGGATAGATGGTCTCATTGTAGAGCAGTTTGCCTTGGGGATCGAGGATGACGACCTTGCAGCCTGTGCGGAAGCCCGGGTCGATGGCCAAGGTGGTCACTTGCCCAAGGGGCGCCGCCAGCAGCAGCTGGCGCGCATTTTCCGTAAACACACGGATAGCCTCCGTGTCGGCTTTCTCCTTGTAGAAGCCGCGCATCTCGGTCTCCAATTGAGGCTGCAGCAAACGTTTGTAGGCATCGGTGGCGGCCATCCAGACCTGTTGGGCGCAATTGCTGTTGCTATGAATGAGCCACCTCTTCATAGAATCGAGTGTGCGTTGCTCATCGGGCGCGATAGTGAGGCGCAGGACACCCTCTTCCTCGCCACGGAGCATGGCGAGCAAGCGGTGCGAAGGGGTGCGTGCCAACTTCTCGCGGGCATCGTAGTACATGCGGTATTTCTCCTCCTCATCAACAGCATCCTTGATGCGTTTGGTGGCGATGGTGCTATGCTGGCGGAAAGTGTTGCGCAGGCGCGCGCGGATGGTGACATTCTCACTGATGCGCTCCGCCACGATGTCGCGCGCGCCTGCCAAAGCCTCCTCTACATTGGCGACACCCTTCTCGGCGTTCACATAGCGGGCGGCCTCCTTTTGCAGGTCCACCTGCTTCTGGGCGGCGAGAATCCTGGCCAACGGCTCCAGACCCCTCTCTGCAGCCACAGTGGCTCGGGTTTTGCGTTTGGGACGATACGGCAAATAGAGATCCTCCAACTCACTCAGCGTGAGCGCGGCATGGAGCTGCGACTCCAACTCGGGCGTGAGCTTGCCCTGCTCGGAAATGGAATCCAAAATGGCGGCACGACGTTTGTCAAGCTCCACATAGCAGGCATGAAGGTCGCGGATCTGGCCAATCTGCACCTCATCGAGACTGCCGGTAGCCTCTTTCCTGTATCGTGAAATAAAGGGGATGGTGGCACCACCCTCCAACAATGCCAGGGTGTTCCTGACCTGCTCTTCGGTCAGTTGCAGCTCCTGGGCAATGCGCAAGGCATAGTTGTTTTCCATAGTGAAATTATCTGACAAGGGTCACAGTACCCTGTTTATGATGCGTCGTGTTCAAGTCTGCGACACGGATGTATTCAACTTTCCACACATAAACACCGACGGGGGCCGGTTGCCCGCCAATGGTGCCATCCCAGGAGTCTTCGGTATCTTCCGTCATAAAAAAGAGATTTCCCTGACGGTCGTACAACTCCAATCGGTAATATGCCACGTCAGTGGCCTTGGGTTGGAACACATCGTTGATATTGTCACCGTTAGGCGTGAACGAGTTGGGAACATAGAAGGCGAAGTTATCCACCACCGGGACTATGAAGGTGGTGTCGTCGGAACATCCATCGACATTGGTGACTGAAAAACGGACCAGCTTGTTGTCGGAAGTACTTACATGGTAGGCGTGTTCCGCATCCGCGGACGTGGCGGTAGCCCCGTCGCCGAAAGTCCAGAGATATGAGACGATCTCGTCACCCGTAGACTCGTTATAGAAATAGACAGTCTCCCCGTTATGCGGTTCCTCAGGCGAGAATGTTGGAATGGCGTGAGGGTATTCCGACACATGGATAGCGTGGGTCATTGACAGCGAGTCGTCGCATCCCGGAGCAGTGGAAAGCCAGAGGGAAACATTGTAGTATCCTGCGGAATCCATCACCAAGTTCAAAGGGTTGACCGTCGCAAGCGTGTCGTAGTTCCCATTGTCAGAAACCACCCGCCACCGGAACTGGCATCCATCAGGCGAATTGAGGTTCTGAAGCACAACGGGCAATGGTGTGCATCCCGTCTCCGGCGCGATCTGGAGATCGACTTCCGGTTTCTCGCTCACGAACACCTCCACGGTTGCCGTGTCGGACAAGCACCCGTAACGGTCTGTGGCTGCGACGCGGTAGGTTCTGTTTTGTGTAATGTTGGCCTCGGAGGTCTGGGCATTGGGATTGGCGATGCCTGCCGGATTGGCACTGCCATCGGCGGCAAGCCAATGGAAGAGCACATCGTCGGAGCCACTCAATTGCTCAACAGTAACATAATTCGCCTCATGGCAAAAATAGAGTGTGGTGTCCGCCAACTCAATCGCCGGGTTGCACTTGAGATGGAAAACCAAGGTGTCATCGCGTCCTGCGCCTTGGTCTATAAAAAGATCGCAAAATACAGTATGGAAAATCAGTCTCACCTCCTTGACTTCATCGTCGTCACACAACACGGAATCCAACATAGTCAGGTGGATACGGGTAACAGAGTCGGAACTGGAAAAAAAGATTTCCGGCTGAATCGGATTGAGGTGTCTCCATATCGTGCCGTCAAAATAGGTCAAATCATAGTCCTGCCCCATCACCGTGGTTCCAATCTCTTCCACCCAAGTGTAGTAGCTGCCCGGTGCGATTCTGCCTCCCGGCAGCTTATACTGGACCTCCACATCGCGACACCCTTGTATGAGGGTGTCTCCATAATGGTTCATCATTTCCACTTGGTTCGCCGTCGAATATTCGCGTTCCAGCTCCACCGAAGGGCTATAGAAGCTGCCCTCTTCAAGGAAGACGCCGGAATCGTAAATCCCATCACTCACATCCGCAATCGCCAGATGCATGTGATACACCTGACAAGGCACCACGTTGGCCGAAGCAGCAAGTTTTACCGTGTATCCGTTAAATGCTGGGGGTGAACTGCTGTTCTGATGATAATACTGCGAGTTTGTAAGAACAGTTGTGGACGTAGGACTATAACTCGAACCACACTGTCCCCCGTTCACCGTATTGATGGTCACCGGCGTGATCCCATTGGGCAACAACGCTATATTCCACGAGGAGTTGGCATGGGTCACCGGATTATATCCTTCAATAAAAAAACCGAACACATCATTATAGTCCGAGCAGACAAAATCCGGATACTCCTCCGAGGCGAACACATAGTTGAAGGCCATCGTATCGGAAAAGGCCACAAAATCGAAATCCAGGGCAGCCCGGTCATGAAGATTTGCCGAAATGATGGTTGCGAGTTTCGCATCCGGGGTCACAGTGTTATTGGTAACATCTACACTGGCATTAGCACTCGGATAATTGCTGGATTGTGAGATGCTGCTCAAATTACTTGTCGTCATCACAATGCCGGACGAAATGGGAAACGTCACATTCCCGCGATTAAAAACACCGATCTGCGGATTGGAGGATATGGAGCTCGTTGTCGTGGTATTGGCACCGTATGTAAAGCTGCCGTTGCTCAAGATAACCCCCTCACCGGCCAGATGTTGCTGGATCAAGGCATTGGGAGTGGTGCCGTTTGCGGCAGCTGTGACAGTGAACCCTTGTGCGTTTCCCCAAGAGACACAGCACAAAATCCCTATTGTCCAGATCAAAGTTTTAATTTTCATAACATATTGTTTTAGACGCGATTATCGTCAACAACTTCCACAGCGCGTTCAACACGCCTGTGAACCTCCCCGGTGCCTATCAACTCAATCATCGTGAAGAGTTCCGGACCGCGGGCGGCACCCACCAAGGCGATGCGGACGCTGTTCAGAATCTGCCCCATGTTAAGCCCGTGCACTTGAATGTACTGCATCACAGCATCCTGCGCTTTCTGCTTGTCAAAGGGCTGGAACGCCCGCAGCATATCGTCAATCACCAACAGGTGCTTGCCCGTCCCCTCTTTCCAACGTTTCTTCAACGACTGGGGGTCGTACTCTGTCGGGGCCTCGAAGAAATATCCCGCCTGCTCCCAGAAGTCGCCAATGAAATTCAACCGGTCTTTGATCAGGTCAATAACGTTTTTGACATAGTCTGCGTTGCAGTTGATTTGTTTTTTTTCCAAGATTTTCTCAAAACAGGGATAAAGCTCGTCGGCACTTTTCTGCTGGATGTACTCGTGGTTGAACCATTTGGCCTTGTCGAGGGAAAACTTGGCGCCGGCCTTGCTGATTTTTTCAAGGGAGAAGGCCTCCACCAGTTCGGGCAGTGTCATGATCTCGCGGTCATCGCCCGGATTCCAGCCGAGCAGGGCCAGCATATTGACCACAGCATCAGGCAGATAACCGGACTCGCGGTAGCCAGAGGAGGTCTCGCCGCTCTTGGGGTCGGTCCACTGCAACGGGAAGACAGGGAAACCGAGACGGTCGCCGTCGCGTTTGCTGAGCTTGCCGTTGCCGTCGGGTTTAAGCAGCAACGGCAGGTGCGCGAACTGCGGTGCCTCCCAGCCGAAAGCCTTGTAGAGCATCACATGCAGCGGGGCGGAAGGCAGCCACTCCTCGCCGCGGATGACGTGCGTGATCTTCATCGTATGGTCGTCCACGATGTTGGCCAAATGGTAGGTGGGCATGCCGTCGGACTTGTACAGCACCTTGTCGTCCAACAGGGACGAGTTGATGACCACCTCGCCGCGGACGAGGTCGTGGACATGTATATCCACGTTGTCGGGATATTTGAAGCGCACCACGAAGGGCTCGCCAGAAGCGAGGCGGCGTTCCACCTCTTCTGCGGGCAGTGTCAGTGAGTTGACCATGCCCATGCGGGTGCTGGCATCGTACTGGAAAGTCTTCTTCTGGCTCTCGGCCTCCTTGCGCTTGGCATCCAGCGACTCGGGGGTGTCGAAAGCGTAGTAGGCCCAGCCGTCGCGCACCAGCTGCTCGGCATAAGGCTTGTACATCGCCTTGCGCTCCGACTGGCGGTAGGGACCGTAGTCGCCGCCGATGCCGACACCCTCGTCGAACTTGATGCCCAGCCATTCAAAGGCCTCGATGATGTAGGCCTCCGCCCCTTCCACAAAACGTGTCTGGTCGGTGTCCTCAATGCGCAGTAACAAAGTGCCGTGGTTCTTCTTTGCAAACAGGTAGTTGTATAATGCAGTTCTCACACCGCCAATGTGCAGCGGGCCCGTGGGAGACGGGGCAAAACGTACTCTTGGATTCATAAATTGGTACTTATTTTTTCTTTATTGGTTTACGCTGCAAAAGTACAAAAAAGTTCGACACTTTTTTGTACTTTTGCACTCCATTAAAAAAGTATCATTATGGCCCTGTTCAATTTCAACAAACCCGAACCGAGAGAGTTCAACTATAAGCCCCGTTTCTACACTCCAGACGAGGAAAAACCCACGGGCAACCACCGCAAGGATTTCGCCGAGGAGCTGCACCGCGAATGGTCCAGCAAGCGCCGCCACGACAAGGACAAAGGAAGCATGCCCTGGATCACCATCGTGACGATGCTCTTTTTCGTCCTCATCATCGCCATTCTCTATTTTAAGTTTTTCAAATAGCGACTGGCATTTGGCTATTGGCTTTTAGTGTCACCAACAACCAACAACCAACAACCAACCCATGGATATCATCAAACTACTGCCTGATGCGGTGGCCAACCAAATCGCTGCCGGCGAGGTGGTGCAACGCCCCGCCTCCGTGGTCAAGGAGCTTCTCGAAAACGCCGTTGACTCCGGGGCCACCGACATCCAGCTCATCGTCAAGGATGCCGGGCGCACCCTGATACAGGTCATCGACAACGGCAAGGGCATGTCTTTCAACGATGCCCGTCTTTGCTTCGAACGGCATGCCACCTCCAAGCTGCGCACGGCCGACGACCTTTTCCACATCACCACCAAGGGGTTCCGCGGCGAGGCCATGGCCTCCATCGCCGCCATTGCCCACGTGGAGCTGAAGACCAAGCCCGCCGAGAGCGAGACCGGCACGCTCGTGCTCATAGAGGGCGCCGAGGTGCGGGCCCACGAGGTCATCGCCACCCCCGACGGCACTTCCGTGGCCGTCAAGAACCTCTTCTTCAACGTGCCTGCCCGCCGCAACTTCCTCAAGTCCGACAACGTCGAGATGACCCACATCGAGGAGGAGTTCTACCGCGTGGCGCTCATCCATCACGACCTCAACTTCACACTTTACCATAACGGCAAGCTGCTCCTCAAGCTCGAGTCCACCAACCTGCGGCAGCGCATCATCGCCATCTTCGGGCAGCATTTCAAGGAAAAACTATTCCCCGTGGAGCAGGAAACCGACTTCATGAAGATTTCCGGATACATCGCCAAGCCCGAGAACGCCAAGAAGAAAAAAAGCGAGCAGTACATGTTCATCAACCACCGCTATGTGCGGCACAACCTGCTCAACTATGCCGTGGAGACCGCCTATTCCGAGCTGATCCCGCAAGGGTACCGGCCCGCCTATTTCATCTCCATCGACATCGACCCCGCGGCTATCGATGTCAATGTGAGCCCCACCAAGGTCGAAGTGAAGTTGCAGGACGAGAAGCTGATGTTCGGTTTCCTCAACGCCGCGGTGCGGAAGTCGCTGGGCACCATGTCGCTCACCCCGCAATTCGACTTCGATGCGGAGGGTGCGCTTGTGCCGCCCGACAAGCCCGCGCAGCACGAGGTGGTGCCCCCCTCGCTCGGCATCAACCGCAACTACAATCCTTTCGACAGCGTGCCGTCCCGCCCACGGCACAGTGGTCTGGACACCTTCTCCGGCGGCGGCTTCCGCGAACATACCACCCCCACGGGCTGGGAGGATTTCCTCAAGGGCATCCAGACAGAGCGCGTCGAGACGCCCACCGTCACACAATTGGAGACGGCTATATCCGAAGAGGTCTCATCGCCAGAAGGTCAAAGCCAGGTGCCCGAGCAGTTTGACTATTTCGTGACCGGCGGCCGATACATCTTCTGCCGTCTGCAGGACCGCACCTTTGTGGTTGATGTGGTCCACGCCAACGAGCGCATCATGTACGACCGCTACATGGAGGCTCTGGTCAACACGCCGGTGCGCGTGCAGCAGAGCCTGTTCCCCACCACCATCACGCTCACGCCCGCGCAGGCCGACCTCGCCGACTCGCTGAGAGGCGACTTCCTCAAGCTCGGCTACGACCTGGAGAAGATGGACAACACCCATTTCGCCGTCAACGGCACCCCCAACGACGAGAGCGAGGAGGGCGATGTTCAGACGCTCATCGAGAAGGCCTTGGATGCCTTCAAGAGCAACCAGTTCCTCTACAAGGCCGACGTGCGTCGCAACATGGCCATCAGCATGGCGCGCCAGCGACGTTCCCGTTACAAGCCACCCACCACTTTCGAGGAGGTGCGCGCCCTGTTACAGCAGCTGTTCGCTTGCGACAGTCCGGCCATCACCCCGTCCAACAAAAACGTCTTCCACATCATCGGTCCCGACGAGTTGCAACACTACTTCGAATAACCACCCCATCCGCCACATGAGCCATATAGAACTGGAACACATTACTTTCGGATACGGGAAGGGCACCCTTTTCCGTGACTTGAGCATACAGGTCAAAGAGGGCGAGTTCTGCGCGGTCGTGGGGCCCAACGGGTCGGGCAAGACCACGCTGCTCAAATGTGTGGCGGGCTTGCTGACACCCGATGACGGCAACGTGTTCGTCAACGGCCGAAACGTACGCGAGTACAGCACCCGCGAGTTGGCCACGCAGGTGGCCTACGTGCCCCAGCGCCAAGACCTCATCTTCGACCTGCCTGTTTATGACATGGTCATGATGGGGCGCAACCCTTATCAGCGACATTGGCAGCTGGCCAACGCGCAGGACGACGCCATTGTGGAGGCGATGTTGGCGCAGTGCAACCTCACGCATCTGCGCGGCCGCATGGTCAGCGAGCTGAGCGGCGGCGAGCTGCAGCGCACCCTCATTGCGCGCGCCATGGCGCAACAGACTCCCGTGATGCTCCTCGACGAGCCGCTCTCCAACCTCGACGTGGCCCACAAGTTCGAGATCATGGAGATACTGAAGCGTTTGAACCAAGAGCACAATGTGCTGATCATGATTATTGTACACGACTTCCCCATCGCGTTGCAGTATGCCACGCACGCCATCCTGATGGAGACTGGCCAAGTGTTGTGTCACGATGTGGCGAGTGCGGTATTATCGCCCGACAATATCCGAAGTTGCTTCCACCTGGGTTCCGATTTCAAAATCGATGAAAGAGGGAATATCTCCAAGATAATACAATAAATATTTGGTTTGAAGAATATTACAAACATTTCCATCATGTTTTGATTACAAAAACCCTGTTTTGCGAAAAAATGTTATTTTTGCCGCCTCAAATTGGAGAGATGGCAGAGCGGTCGAATGCGGCGGTCTTGAAAACCGTTGACCTTCACGGGTCCGGGGGTTCGAATCCCTCTCTCTCCGCAAGGAAAAGGCAATGCGTAGCGTTGCCTTTTTTTTTGCCGGAATCCGGCAAAATAAATTTTGAGGATTTTGTTGTTTTCGGCAGAAAAAATTTTGAGGAAAAGAAAAAAACGTTATTTTTGCGGGGTCAAAAACAACAGGTTATGGAACCCGAAAGACTCTTCAAACGAAAAATATACGACCGTCTGCTCAAGTGGAAAAAAGAGAGCAAGGGCAAAAGTGCTCTTCTTATAGAAGGTGCACGCCGCATTGGCAAATCAACGATTGTCAATACCTTTGCTCGAAACGAGTACGAATCGTTCATCCTCATCGATTTCACCAAATGCTCGCAGGAAGTCAAGAATCTTTTCAATGATGTCTCTGACCTCAATTATATTTTTCTGAGGCTTCAGCTGACATACGGTGTCAAACTGGTGGAACGCAAGTCCCTCATCATTTTTGACGAGGTTCAATTCCAGCCGCTTGCACGACAGGCGATTAAATCGTTTGTGGGCGACCATCGTTACGATTATATCGAAACGGGTTCCCTGATTTCCATCCGTAAGAATACGGAGCATATTCTCATCCCCAGCGAGGAGGAGCGTATCAGCATGTATCCGATGGATTATGAGGAGTTCCGATGGGCAATGGGCGATACGGCAACCATTCCGCTCCTCCGTGAAGTATGGGAACATCCGCAGCCGCTGAAGGAGGCACACCGCAAGCTCATGCGCGACTTCCGTCTCTATATGCTGGTTGGCGGCATGCCACAAGCTGTGGATGTCTATCTGGAATCAAATAATTTTGAGATGGTGGACCAAACCAAAAGGCTCATTTTGGATTTGTATGACGAGGATTTCGGGAAAATCGACCCCACCGGGAAGGCCGCACGAATCTTTGCAGCCATTCCGGCGCAGCTCAACAGCAACGCTTCCCGCTATCAGATTTCCAGTGTTATTCCTAAGTCAAGAATAAAAAATTACGTCGAACTCATCTCCGAGATGGAGAAGTCCAAAACGGTGAACATCTCCCACCATTGCGACGATCCGAATGTCGGTCTTGGCAGTTCGGAGGATTTGGAGCAGTACAAGATGTTTGTCGGCGACACAGGCCTCTTTGTCACGCTGGCCTTCCGCGACAAAGCGTTTACGGAGAACGTCATCTACGAGCGGCTTCTCAGCGACAAGCTGGCTACCAACCTTGGGTATTTGTATGAGAACATTGTGGCGCAGATGCTCACAACTTCAGGGTACAAACTTTTCTATCATTCCTGGCCAACAGAAAGCGGGAAGCACAATTATGAGGTTGATTTCCTTCTCTCACGCGGAACTAAGATCCTGCCCGTTGAGGTGAAATCCTCCTCATACAAAACGCACGCATCCTTGGATGCTTTCTGCAAAAAGTACTCGTCACGAATCACCAACGAACGCCACCTTGTTTACACAAAGGATTATGCCAGCGAAGAATCCGTGAGATATCTGCCCGCTTATATGGCGTATTTTCTCTAACCAACTCTTCGGCCATAAATATTTTTGCGCGGAATTGTCACATTCTCGCTTTTTTCAACCCGACTGAAATTTTTGTCATATACTAAGAAAAAACGGTTCAACCTGCAAGGGCTGAATCCGTCGGCAAAAACACAAAAAAACTAATAAAACAAGTACTGTTTGGCCTTGTTCTTCCAGCCCGCTTCACTTTTATATTGAGTGAAATACACTTTCACGTCCGCTTCGGAAGAATACTCCGTAAAATAGATAATCTTCTGGGCCTCGCTCCTATACTGGGTGAAATACCAAATGCCCTTATTGTCTGACGCCTCGCTTCGATAGTCCGTTATATAGACAATGAGATCCGCTTCCGAGTGGTATTGGGTCACAGACACCTTCACTTTTGCTTCGGAACGATAATTGGTGGAATAGATGTGTTGGGCAAAAAGCGACCCGACGCCCAGCAGCAAAACCATTAAAAACAACAATATTTTTTTCATAGATACTGAGACTTTGTCACTTCCTGATTTCCTCGATGAAATTGTCGCTGTTGCGGTGATTGATGATATACACCGCATCGTCCGTCACCTTCAGCAACTGCTCGAAATATTCACCCAGCGTAAACGGCATGTCCGGACCCGGATCCCTGACAATTTTGGGGGTAAAACGCAGGTCGTCATCCAACGTGCCCAGCACCAAACAACGCTCGCTTAGCTTGGTGGGGAACAACACTTTCCACTTACTTTTGGAACCACCCGTATAGTTCGACACCTGACCGTTAAACAACAATCTTGTCTCCCCGTCCCATTCAAAGGCAACTGGCAAATCCTCGTGATTGTTCCCCGAACTTTGAGTGCCGAAAGGCCGCGTAACAAATGCCAAAGGTTCTAAATCTTTGTCAAACAGAAAAATGTATAGATTTTTGTGGTCGTTATAAGCCCTGACAGAGTTTCCATTTGAGACAAGAATGTACCGATGCTGGTGAGCCAACACCAAAACACGCCCGTCCTGCAAGGACAAAATCTGATACGGTCTGAAAGCGAAACTTTTCTCATTGAAATCATCGAAGTCATACGTGACACCCTCCGGCAAATCAGGGATTTTCTCTTCATAAATGCCATATTTGGTTACTTCTCCGGTATTGTCCAAGACAAGCATCCCGACACCGTTTTTTGCAGCACCGAACACCATCAGACGCTGATCGGCAAGCAATTCAGCATGCATGTTGTACAGGCCCGCCATATCTTCCTCCATTTGCATAGGCTTGTATTGTTGGTCTGTGGTAACGGTGACAAATCGAAAAGTCTCGGTTCGATCAACATAAAAATGCTCTTCCAAAAATACGGTACCGTCATTGGCAAGATATCCCTTCACGACATACGGGGATTCCCCCTTGATTCTTTCCCGTGCATGGAAGACCTCACGTCCATCGACACCGCGCACCATCACATCGAGGGTATATTCTTCAGCAGTACGAGAAGATGGATCCATGTAGGTCAGATAGGCGAGTTTCTGGCCATCAGATGAGCGCAAGACGCGGTACAAATTGTATTTCTTGCTTTCGGCAGGCACAGAATACACCACATTGGGCACAATCTTACCTTTCTTTTTATTCATGACAGGGAATGCATATTGGAAGAAATCCACACTTTTGTTCTTTTTGTTGAAAGATGAACCTAGCAGAACCGCCTTGTCATCTACCATAAATGCTGTGGAAAAACCGTAGTCTTCGTCAAACTCATGCTCAACAACAACGGAACGGTTCTTCTTGTCATATACCGTAACAAACAATTCGTCATCCTTGCCAGAATTACTCTTGTCAACCGCACAAAAATAGATATTGTTGTCATCCTCACCCAAGACAGTGACCCGGGCACCGTCATCCATCCCGATTTCGGGTCCTTTGGTCGTGATATTCTGGGCACCGCCATAAAAAAATGAAGCCGAGAAAAGGATGATGAACAATAATACGCTTTTAACACATTGTTTATCAGAAAGATATGCAACCATATTGTATTGTAAGGGAGGACTTTTATTTTTCATCTCTTCAAGTTGCCGCCAACCATGATGCAAAGTCCATTAATCATCAGGGCCGGCAAACAACGCTGCAAAGATAGTCATTTTTATGAATACATATTTTATAAAGATGTAGTGTATGGGATGAGCATGTGTTTTTTCAGTATTTTTGCCGTGTCAATTTTGAAATTTCTCGATCATGTTTCATTATAGTTATTGCCCATGAGAACAGATTGTTATATTTTTCCAAAGCATTGTTTGAATGCTGTTTGCCTGTTATTATGTCTGCTTCTCCACAGTTGGCTGCCGGCTCAGAACATCACGGTGAGCGGCCATCTTTACGAGAGCGGCAGTTGGGAGTCGCTGCCCGGAGGTTTGGTTTACGAGCCCGTTTCGCAAAAAAGCACCACCGCCAACACCTACGGATTTTATACCATCACGCTTCCTTATCAAAGCGGCATGTTTTTGGTGTTCAACAGTTTTGGTTTTGCAAACGACACTTTGTGGATCAACAAGCCCGAAGACATCGAGTATGACGCCCGGTTGTCAAAGATCATCATGCTGGATGCTGTGAATATCACGGCGGAGAAAACAAACACCGAGCAGGTAAAGATGAGTTCCATCACATTGTCCACCAAGGAGATACAGAACGTCCCGATGTTGTTTGGCGAGAAAGATGTCTTCAAGACGCTGCTGCTCCTGCCCGGTGTGCAGTCAGCCTCGGAGGGCACCTCCGGCATCTACGTGCGCGGGGGCGGTCCCGACCAGAACCTGATCATTCTCGACGAGGCCACCATCTACAACGCCAGCCATCTGCTGGGATTCTTCTCGATCTTCAACGGGGATGCCATCAAGTCGGTGGAACTGGTGAAAGGCGGATTTCCGGCCCGTTACGGCGGACGGCTTTCGTCCGTCATTGACATCAACATGAAGGACGGCAACAAGGAGAGCTACCACTGCGAGGGGGGCGTCGGGCTGATCTCCTCCAATGTGATGGTGGAGGGGCCTATCCTCAAGAAAAAAGCATCCTTCATGCTTTCGGGCCGCACCACCTATCTTGACCTTTTTCTGGTTCCTATCATGAAAATCGCCACACAGAGCACAGCCATCGGTTACTATTTCTTTGACTTGAACGGCAAGCTCAATTTCGACCTGGGCAAAAAGGACAAGCTCTACTTCAGCTCCTATTTCGGGCGCGACAAGTTCCATCTTTCCGAAACGGACAATTACGGTATGGTTGGGATGTACGACAAGTACAAGATGGGACTTTACTGGCAGAACGCGACGGCCACCGCACGATGGAACCACTTGTTCACCAATAAGATATTCTCGAATATGTCGTTCATCTTCAGCGATTACAAGATGAACACCTATTTGAAATACAAATATTTCTATGGCATAAACAATCCCGAGAACGAATCTTTCAGCTCGGATTTCAGTTCGGGTATCCGCGACTACACGCTGAAATACGACGTGACATATAGGCCTAATGCCACGCACCATCTGCTCGCCGGAGCGGCGGTGGTCTATCACGTGGCGCGGCCCAATGCCGCCACCATGAAGGCCGACACCCTCACGATGCGGAACGTGGAGAAGGCAAAAGGATTGGAATATGCCCTGTATGTGGAGGATGAGATCAACATACGGAACCGTTTCCGGATCAACCCGGGAGTTCGTCTGGTGGCCTTTTCGGTGCCGAAGAAGACTTGGTTTTCACCTGAACCGCGCCTCTCGATGAGCTACAACATCCTGTCGAACCTGGCGCTGAAAGCCTCATACGCAATGATGAGCCAGAACATGATCCTGCTCTCCACCAGCACTATAGGTCTCCCTACAGATCTTTGGGTGCCCGTCACGGAAACCATCCGTCCGCAGCTTTCCCAGCAGGTCGCCTTCGGCATCCACTATGATTTGAAGAAACCGCGCCTGTCGTTCTCGTTAGAAGGATACTACAAGTGGATGAACCATATTTTAGCATACAAGGAGGGATCCTCTTTTTTCACCACCATGATCCAGAACATTCTGGACGAGGAGATGCCGGGCGCTTTTCAGAGCCAGTGGACCGACAACGTGACCTCCGGCCGGGGATGGTCGTACGGAGTGGAGTTCCTCGTGCGCAAGGAGGTCGGGAAATTCACCGGCTGGATCGGTTACACGCTGTCGTGGACCAAACAGCAGTTCGAGGAGTTGAACTTCGGGGAACCGTTCTTTGCCCGCTACGACCGTCGCCACGACATGTCCCTTGTGCTGATGTACTCGCCGGCGTCCTGGGTGAACCTCTCCCTGTCGTGGGTCTTCGCCACCGGCAACGCTGTCACGCTGCCCACCTCCCTCTATCTTGCCGAGAACCTGGACAGATATCTTGAAAACTGTCTTTCTCCAGAGGATATTTCCTATAACCAGTATATGGGATACATTGAAAACTATGGAAAGAAGAATGACTTCCGCATGAAGCCTTTCCATCATCTTGACATTGGCGTGCAGTTCATCAAACCGCACAAGAAAAACAACGGGAAGAGCATCTTCGAGATCAGCATCTACAACCTGTACAACCATCACAATCCGTTCTTCTATTTCACCACACAGGATTACATCTATACCGAGAATGGCCCCGAAATCGCCAACAAATTAAAGCAGGTCAGCATTTTCCCGCTCATACCGACGTTCACCTATCATTTCAAATTTTAAAGACAACTATGAAAGCCAAACGAATCGCAACACAAATCATTCTGACAATCTGCTATGCCCTGACAACCTGTGTCTTTGTCGGATGTGTAGATGATGTCGATCTTGAGGGCCAATTTAATGAAACCCGGAAACTGGTGTTATACGCCCGTCTTTGTCCGCAGTTGGACACAACCTACATCTTGTTATCAAGCACCAAACTGCTTTATGGCGGCGACTCGGGGGATTTCCCCAACATTTCAGACGCCATTGTGGAACTTTCCGCCGACGGCGACCATTGGATGCGTGCCCCGTACGACAATGTTCACAGACGTTATATCATTACCAATCAAGAATTTCCTATTGTTGAGGGCGGCACCTATCATATCCGGGCTTCCTATCCGGGATATCCGGACATTGCGGCTTCATGCACGGTGCCGGTGACGCACGATGTCGGTTTCCTTTTCGACACGGTGGCTGTTGACCATGACTCCCATTGGGGCGAGATCTACAACTGGCCGCACAAGGACGTGTATGTGCAGTGGCGTGATGTGCAAGGGGAAGGGAATGCTTACGCGCTGAAATCGCGTCGCCCAAGGAACATTATGCACGAAGACGAAGACGAGGGGTGGATTATAGAATTCAGTGGTTGGCAGTATTACAGCGAATGGCTGTATGAGGGTGCCAGCGAGTATGAATACATCTCCGACGAAGGCCGCGACGGCGCCCAGATGCGTTTCCTGTTGGATGCCGACATTTACGAATATGACGATTGGGATGATGATGATGATGATGATGAGCCTTACGAATACTTTTTATTCTTCCTTGACAGGGGCACCTACCTTTACGAAAACACCCTGACGGAAGACAACGAGCTCAATTTCCTGCTGCTGGAGCCGCTTCACACCTACACAAACATCGAAAACGGATTCGGCCTGTTCGGGGCGTTCAGCATGATGCGGGTGAAGTAGAGACGCGCCATGGAACATCTCCACACACGGCAATTTAATCCAATATGCCTTTGTATATCCCGAATTTATGTACATTTGCACCCGAAACAACCGGTCACAAGAAAAGTCAGATTATGGTCATCCTCTTCAACAAACCCTACGGCGTGCTGAGCCAGTTCACCCCCGAGGCGGGGCACCGGGCCCTTGACGAGTTCGGCTTCCCGCCCGGCGTCTATGCCGCGGGACGGCTCGACCACGACAGCGAGGGCGCCCTGTTGCTGACAGACGACGGACGTCTCATCAAGCGGCTGTTAGACCCGAAGAACGCCCACCCCCGCACCTATCTCGCGCAAGTGGATGGCGAGATCACTGACGAGGCACTGCAACAGCTGCGGAAAGGGGTCGTCATCAAAGGATACCGCACCCGTCCCTGCAAGGCCGAGAAGGCGCTGCCGCCGGCGGACCTCTGGGAGCGTGTGCCGCCCATCCGCTATCGCGCCAACATCCCCACCAGCTGGGTGCGCCTCACCCTCACTGAGGGCAAGAACCGCCAGGTGCGCCATATCACCGCCGCCGTCGGTTTCCCGACCCTGCGGCTCATCCGCATCCAGATCGGCGACCTCAACCTTGGCTCACTCCAACCAGGGGAATGGAGGGTTGTGAAATAGGGATGTCTTTGGGGATGGATGTTTTCTTTCCTTGCAGCAGGACATCTGTATTTGAGTACGGAGGTCAAACTCATGGCAAGCGATGGGTATGAAAGGATAAAAGCAGGAACATTATGGTCACATTGTCCCTGCTTTTAAGGTTTTAAAGGAAAGGACGTGGCCTGCCGGGTGCCTCAGCTGTGATTGTAACGCAGCAAACCACGTCGGTTGGCTGTCAGATGGAAAACTTAAGACCGACAAACAGGCTGCGCGGCAAAGCAGGTCCGTAAATGTAACCCGCATCGCGATATTCTCCTTGGTCGAAATCATTCTGGTAACTGTTGAAGATGTTCTTCATGCCTATACTGACTTCGAGAAAAGTGTTGTCTTTGAGTTTTATTCCATACAATATTTTTGCATTCAGGTCGAAAAAAGGTTTGGATATGTCCTCGCGGTCGGATTCGATATATCCGGCAAAATGTTGGAGCAGCATTTTTCCCGTGTAGGTCCCCGACAAAGCGATGTCAAGTCTTTTGACAGGAGAATAAAACAGCATTAAGAAACCGTATGTGTCGGGGGAGCGGAACATTTTTTTCTGAGGGGCCACGGTTTCGCTCCACTGCTCGGGTTCGCGGTAGCGACTTTGTTGGTAGGTAAAACCTGCTTGGAGCTCCATTTTCCGGAACGGAATGTATTTTACTTCCACGTTCAATCCGGCCACAAAGGCACCGGAACCGTTTTGTCGCGACAAAAGGAGATTGCCGGCATTGTCTGTTCCTTCAGATACTAAAACAAACACGTCTTGCAATGTGGTGTAGAATCCTTCCAGTAGCACGTCCACAGCCGAACGTGCCCACTGACGGTTGAAGTTCACGGACAGATTGGCAGAATGGGAGTGCTCGGGTTTCAGGTCGGGTGCGAGCCGGATAACGGAGCCGCCTCCGCCCACTGCCGTGATATGCAGATCCTCATCGAAGGCTTGCGGGGCGCGAAATCCCTTGGCATAGCCCGCACGGAAAGTCATCCATTCCAGTGGGGCATATCGGACGTTGGCGCGAGGACTGAAAATGGGCTTCTTGATCATATTGTGCTTGTCCAAACGGGCTCCTAACAATAGTGAGAACTTTTTGTTTTTCCACTCGTTTTGAATGAACGCGCTGTAGATGTTCACCTTCTGGTCAATAACCCTATTATAACCCAATGACTCATCGTAGAGACCGTTGTGGTTGAATTCTATTCCGGAAGTCAATGCGGCGGGCATGAACAGAAATTTTTTCATATTGAAGACATACTGGGCTCCGGAAACAAGGGCGAGGTCTTTGGTGTGACCATACGCGTTAGGGTCTTGTCCCGCACCATAATAGCTGTTGCGGAAGATAGATTGCAAGGAGGTGTAAACCTGTAGCCAATGGCGTGAATCTTTGGTGTAGAAATCGTATTTTAAGCCGGCACAGTGAATATTGTGCTCGGTTTGTTCTGTGATGTCAGATTCGTGAGCGGGCAGAGACAGCTTGTTACCGCCTCGACGGAACTCGTTGATGGTGTGATATTCAAGCGACAGTTTGGAGTGGATGCCCATCTTAATGAATCCTCGGAACCCGATGTTTTTTGCATTGAGTTTCCCAATTTCAGTAAAGCCGTCGCCATCGTGGTCGTATGGACTGCGCTGCCTGGCTGAAGCGAAAAGGGTTATCCCCGCCTGATTGTTGCTGGTCACAAGGGATGCGTTCAATATCGTGTTAGCGTCCACCCGCCTTATGCCGGTGAAAGACAACGTGGAGCCTACGGTGACACTGTTCACTTTGGGCTCTTTGGTGAAAATATTGATGGTGCCTGCCACCGCATTGGACCCGAAAATGGCAGAACCTCCACCTCGGATAACCTCCACTTTTTCAATCATATTGACTGGGATCTGCTCAATCCCGTAAACTTGGGAGAGGGCGCTGCTAATGGCACGCCCGTCAATGAGAATCTGTGAGTATGCACCCTCCAGTCCGTTGATACGTACCTGCTGGAAACCGCAATTCTGGCAATTGCTCTCCAACCGCAATCCGGGCATAAAACATAATCCCTCGGCAAGACATGCTGAATTGGTGTGGTTGAATATTTTGGGCGATATAACCCCTACCACCAAAGGCGCTTCCTTGCGGACAGTCTCATTCTTATTGGCAGATATGACCACGTCCTTCAACAAGATGACATCCGCATCAACTTCAAAATTGAGTTCTATACTGGCTCCGTTTTCCAACTCGACAACTTTTTCCTGCGGCACAAAGCCTGTCGAATGCGCCACAAGAGTGTAAGTCCCCGGAGGAAGGGCGGAAATGAAGTAGTGCCCGCTTGCGTCGGTGATCGTGGATACCGATGTGCCCTTGACCGTGATATTGATGTACGGGAGATGCTCGTCAGTGTTGTTTTTTAATACATGCCCGAAAATATGTGTTTCGTTTTTGTTTTTTTGGGAGCGGTTATCCTGTGCATATACACAGATAACCATCGACAGCAGTGCTGCTGTCAAAAATGTTGTTTTCATCGTATCGTGTTTTTATGAATAAAAGCTTTATTATCGGATTGGTGAAAAACAACGAAAGGTGGCGCTCGAATGGAAATGAGAAAAAAAACATTATAGGGATGGGAATGTGTAACAACCCAATCCCCATAAGTGTGCGTGTGGGTGAAGAGTGTACTCCCCATATACTGTTCCACAAACACGGCCAACAGTATGAAAGCTGAATATCTCCTGATTCTTTCTATCATATAATTTTTCGGAAGCACAAATGCCTTCCCAAACGTACGGCAAAGAAACAACAAGTCATTTTCTCCGTGTATCCCGATTAGTGAGTTATTATGATGCTTGAATCCCTATAATTGATTATTTTGAACAAATTGCATTTTCTGGAAATATGGTTGTATTTTTGTGCGTTCCAAGAGCGACTGCTTTCCCAAAAGATATAATTCCTTAACCCACATTACAGATATTTCTAACCACGAGACATCTTATCCACAACCGCGAACCGCACCAGTACTGACAATCAAATATTTGCAAAACCCACCGTTGATAAGAATCGTTACATTCCGGCAAAAATCCCTATTGTGTAGCTTTGGAACCCACTGCTGTCAGAACCGAAGAATGCCCATCCGCTATCGCGCCAACATCCCGATCAGCCGGGTGCGCCTAACCCTCACCGAGGGCAAGAACCGCCAGGTGCGCCATATCACCGCCGCCGTCGGTTTCCCCACCCTGCGGCTCATCCGCGTTCAAATCGGCGACCTCAACATTGGCTCACTCCAACCAGGGGAATGGAGGGTTGTGAAGTAAGGATCTTGGAAACAGTTTGAAAAAAAAACAACTTTCCCAAAGACGGACAAACATTTTTTACTATTTTTGCGGCTTGATTTTGTGAGGACCAGGCACGCCGAGTGCCGCCATGACTGATTTTTCAAATGTAAAACCAACAACATATGCAACCCATCAACCCTCAGCAGAATTACGAAGCAACCCGCAAGGCCATCGGCTACGTGGATCGCAAACAGGCCACCCAGGCCGACTATGACCGCATCGGCTTCAAGTCCGGGCTGGAAGTCCACCAGCAACTGGCCACCAAAGAGAAACTCTTCTGCCGCTGCCCCGCCGGCATTTTCCAAAAGCCTGACCAATACGACGCGGAGCTGCTGCGTCACATGCGCCCCACCCTCTCCGAGATGGGCGAGTACGACGGCACAGCCCTCATGGAGTTCAAGACCCGCAAGAACATCGTCTATCGCATCGCGCACCGCACGGCATGCACCTACGAAGTCGATGACACCCCGCCGTTCCCCATCAACCCCGAAGCTTTACAATACGCTCTTGAAATAGCCCTCGCCTCCAAGCTCAAGATTGTGGGCGAGGTACACATCACCCGCAAACAGTATCTCGACGGTTCCATCCCGACAGGTTTCCAACGTACCGCCATCCTCGGTATCGACGGTGAAATCCAACTGAAGAACAAGAAGGTGCGCCTCATCCAGCTCAGTGTGGAGGAGGATGCCTGCCGCGAGGTCTCCGACATCGGCCACACGCGCATCTATCGCACCGACCGGCTGGGCATGCCCCTGATCGAGACGGTGACTTACCCCGAGATGGTGAACCCTGACGAGGTGGAGGAAGCTTGTAACTACATCCGTTTCCTGAACCGCAGCACGGGGCGCGTGCGCACGGGCATCGGCGCGGGCCGCGAGGACGTGAACGTGAGCTGCACCGGCGGCACCCGCATCGAGGTGAAGGGCGTGGCCCACACCAAATGGATCCCGGAGGTCACCCATGTGGAGTGCTTCCGCCAGTGGGCGCTGCTCGCCATCCGCGAGCAACTGAAAGCCCGCATCAAGAAAGAGGATTGGAAGATGAGCTATACAGCATTGGATCCCAAGCAGTTCCACTTCTACTTCGACCCCATCACCGACGCCATCAAGCGCGGCGAGAAGGTCTATGCCGTCAACCTGCCGCAATTCGCCGGTCTGCTTTCCCACTTCACCCAGCCCGGCCACCCGTTCTACTGCGAGTTCGCCGACCGGCTGAAAGTCATCGCCTGCCTGGAGCGCCCGAACATGGCCTCGAGCGAAGACTTGGAGGACGTGGTGAGCCGCAGCGTCTTCGAGAAGGCCGCCAAGGCGATGAACGCCGGCGACAACGACGCGCAGATCATCTTCTGGGGACCCGAGGACGACATCAAGACCGCCTTGGAGACCATCGAGGAGCGCGCCCTGATGGCCTTCGACGGTGTGCCGCAAGAGACCCGCAAGGCCCTGCCCGACGGAACCACTATCTTCGAGCGCGTGCTGCCCGGCGCCGACCGCATGTATCCCGACACCGACTCCGCCCCCATCCCGTTGACCAACGACTACATCGAGGACCTTCGGAAGAACATCCCCGATGCCGTGGCCGACCGCTACGCGCAAATGGTGGAATGGGGGGTGCCGCAAGACTGCTTCAAATACATCTTCACGCACAATCTCTTCCCCATCATCAAGAAGATCACCTCCGAGCTGGGCTATTGCCCGAAATATCTCGGCACTTTCTTCGGCCAGTGGCTCAAACACCTGCATGGCCAGTATGGAACAATACCGTTCTGCGCCTGCAGAATCTTCGATCTGTTCGCTTTCTTGAAACAAGAGGGCATTGACAAAGCCATCGCCCGCGACATGTTGGAGGAAATGTTCATCCATCCCAATGCAGAACTGTCGCAGATACTCCGACTCGCCGGCTATGAGAAAATGACCCAACAGGAAATCGAAGCGCTGTACAACGAGGCCATGGGCGTCTTTGAACCCTACAGAACAAACAGCAACGAAAACGACAAGCGCAACAGCGCCCTCGGCAAAGTAAGACGCAAAGCCCTCGGCAACGCCGCATTCACC
Organism: Bacteroidales bacterium; assembly: GCA_017394765.1. The sequence goes on from JAFPXF010000081.1 coordinate 51,427, forward strand.
GAATTAGCAACCAAGTAATTTACTGATCACTGATCATTAATCACTGTAATTATGGAAAATAACGATAAAGTAACATTCCAAGGATATAAAGGCAGAGCACTGGAGATGCTCAAAAAACACGACGTTCATGTGTGGGACAAAGCCGAGGTCGAGACCACCCGCGGGCACTTCTCGGGCAAAATCCTGCCCAGGGCCGAGAACACCGACGACATCCACATCGTCATGAAGGTGGCCACGGGCTACAACATCGGCATCGACATCGAGACGGTGACCGACATGAAGGGCGAGCGCGACCCGCAGCCCGTCTTCAAGATTCCGGAGAAGGAGTTCCCCTACACGCCCGGTCTGCCGCACGTGAAGCTGTTGGGCACCGGCGGCACCATTGCCTCGCGGTTGGACTACCGCACCGGCGCGGTGATTCCCGCTTTCTCACCCGGTGAGCTCTACGGCGCCGTGCCCGAGTTGGCCGACATCTGCAACCTCGACACCGAGAAGGTCTTCGCTGTCTTCTCCGAGAACATGTCCCCAGTAGAGTACAAGGCGTTGGCCAACAAAATCGGCGACGAGATCAAGGCCGGCATCGAGGGCATCGTGATCGGTCACGGCACCGACACGCTGGCGCACACCGCCACCGCATTGACCTACATGTGCCAGAACCTGCCCATGCCGGTGGTGTTGGTAGGTTCGCAGAGAAGCTCCGACCGTCCGAGTTCCGACGCGGCGTTGAACCTGATGCACGCCATGACGGCTGCCGGTCACGGTGACATCGCCGAGGTGATGGTCTGCATGTTCGGTCCCACCAGCGACGACTACGGCTTCCTGCACCGCGGCACGCGCGTGCGCAAGATGCACAGCTCCTACCGTTCCACCTTCCGCACCATCGGCGACACGCCGTTGGCCACGGTAAGCCGCAGAGACGGTGTGCAGCCCATCAAGGAGGTCTATAACCACCGCCGCCACGGCGAACAGCACCGCCAGGTGGAGGTCATCACCAACTACGAGGACTACAAGCGCAGCATTGCCAAGAACGACCCGAATGTCACCCGTATCGTGCCCACCTTCGACGACCGCGTGGCCATCCTCTACTACTACCCGGGTATGAAACCCGATGTGCTGGATGCGCTGATCGACAACGGCTACAAGGGCATCGTGTGGGACGGCACCGGCTTGGGCCACGTCAACAAGCACATGTTCGACGCCATCCAGCGGGCCACCGACGCGGGCGTGCACCAGTACATGAGCGTGCAGACCATCTGGGGCTACACCCACATGTTCGTCTATGACACCGGCCGAGACATGATGGCGCGCGGCATTATCCCCGCCGACAACATGCTGGCGGAGAGCTCCTACATCAAACTCGGCTGGGCGTTGGGATTGACCAAAGAGAGCGGCCAAAAGCGCGAGGACGTGAAGAAGCTGATGCTGACTCCCATCAACGACGAGATCACCAAACGCGAGCCCTACGACGGCTACCTCGTCTATCAAGGCGGCGTGCCGGAGGTCGAGGAGTTCGTGAAGAAGGTGAGAAAATAAATCACAGAAAAGGGCGGCTTGATATGGCCGCTTTTTTTGTCAACGCTATTTCGGAGCAAATCAATCAAAATTCAAGTATATTTTACACATTAAAAAGTAAGGTTATTTGTAAGTTCAACTTGGAAAGTTATAAAAGCGGGTAAACAAACGAGCCCGCCGTCGGCGGGCTCGTTTGAAAAAAAAATGCCACATTTGCGGTCTCCAAACTAAATGCAAATGAAACATTTAAACGAGACGCAAAGGTACAC
>JAFPXF010000082.1 GCA_017394765.1 Bacteroidales bacterium
CCCTGCGTGTGTTGAAGAAAGGCGGCACCTTCGCCATTCATGACATTTTCTCCCGATTCAAATATGGCGACATGCAGGCTTTTGTCAAGAAACTGAAAGGCATGGGCTATGCAGAGGTTGAACTCATTGACACCACCAACGGCATGTTTATGACCCCATGGGAAGCCAAATGGATGGGACTGAGCGGATCGGCGATTCTGAAAGGAAAGAAATGAAAAAACTGATGAAATATATTGTTTTATTTCTGTTGATCATCATCCCGTTCTCACAAAACCAAGCCCAAAACCACCAGCGTTTCGACGGTGGCATGATGGTACACACGGGTTATCTGCATGGCGACTTATCCGCCTTAAACCATAAAGCGGAAGGAATGACCTTCGGCCTCGGCGGAGTGCTCCGTTATCATCTTGGCAATCATTTCCGTTTGGGTGGTGAAGGCTATGTGAGTACCTTGAAACAAATGCACAACGGCAGTTATATCCGAATCAGTTGGGGCGGACTGCTGGCCGATGTCTATTGGCAATTCGGGCGATGGCAGCCTTATGCGGGTGTCACTGTTGGTGGAGGGAAAGCCTCTTCGCTGCTGATGTTTGAAGGCTCGGCTGACGATTGGGAAGCGGAACCAAATGCCTTTCTGCATAATGAGTCCTTTTTCTTCGTGAATCCTAACATCGGCGTGGAGTATGCCCTTACTGAAGCCGTCCACATGACTTTGAAGGTTGACAGGCTTATCCCTGTTTCAAACATCGAAATGCCTAAGGGTGTGAAATGCTATTTGGGGTTTGTTTTTGCGCATTGAGACTTCAAGGGCATGGCCCGTCATCGACAACCTCCCAATGCTGATTGTCGTCATGGCATTGACCATCCCCATTGCCATGCTCGCCATGCGACTGACCGAGCGTGCAATGAAAAAGCAGGCTGCAACATTGAATTAATCATTTTTGTACCTTTGCGCAATCACAAAAGATAACCATACACCATGGCAAGCAACTCCGACTTCGTTCAATATATCGCCGACCAATGCGCTGGTGCAGGCGAGATTACGGTGAAAAAGATGTTCGGCGACTACGGCATTTCCCGCAAATCATGTTACCGAACACTTGGACACCGATGCGTGTTCAATTGATTTCTCTGCCTAATTCCATGTCTTTTGCTGACTATTGTTCTGTTTCGCCTGCAAAACCGTATCTTTGCGCCCTAAACTTGCATACCATGCCTAATCCAACCAACAAACAAGAGCTGCTCTCCGCCATGGCCGACGGCTATGCCAAACTGAATGAACAAATAGCTAAGATGAGCGAAGAGGCAATTTCGTCCCCCTTCGACTTTGCCGCCGACCCGAAGAAATGCGGTGTGCGCTGGCAATATGACCGCTGCCTCCGCGACCTTCTGATCCACCTGTACGAATGGCAGGTGCTGATGCGCGAGTTCGTGAACGACATCCGTGAAGGTCACCCGCACGACTACCTGCCCGACGAATACCGCAAAAACTACCACGAGATGGACAAAATGCTGGTGGAGAAACACCAAAGCACACCTTTGGAGGAAGCCAAGCGCCTGCTGCAAGAGACCCACGAGGAGATGCTCCGCCTCGCCGAGAGCTTCACCGAAGAGGAACTCTTCACCAAAGGCTACTACAAAAACACCTACACCACCGACATGGCGGCCTACTTCGTGAGCGTCACCTCAAGTCCCTACGGGCAGGCGGTGAAACTGCTGAAGACACATCAGAAAAACCTTAAAACAGCGAATTGAACGAATTAAGCGAATTTTCTTATGGCTGCTATTGATCCTTACGAATTCGACGCCATCATCCTGCAAAACGAGGATATGGATGCTGCATACGTGGAGGTGCCTTTCGACATCAAGGCGCTGTTCGGGAAAGGACGGACGATTGAAAACGACATTTGAATCAGGACAAAACGATACGAAAAAGACTATCATCATCGAGGGTGGTCCACGCATGATAGAGTTATTGCTTTTCCATACAGACAAAGCTACGTTCTTTGCAATGCATAGTTAATCAAAAAGAATTTTCTTCAAAATTTGAAAAAACTACCGTAAAATGTGCAAATCACGTTTTGCGGATTTTTCGTTGTTTTGCGGCAAAATCCTACATCAAAATGAAATCACACACCATCATCATCGCAGCCTTGGCGACATCGCTCGCAGCCTGCACACCGAAGACCGAAACGAAACAAGACAAAGACATGAACACGCTGACATTCAACAAGGAACAAGCCGCTTCCATGGCCGCGATAGCCTGCAACGAGGCCAAAGCTGACTATATCGCCTTGGCCAAAGCCATCAACGAAGGCATGGACGCCGGCATCACCGTCAGCCAGACCAAGGAAGCCCTGTCGCAACTATATGCCTACACAGGTTTTCCGCGCTCGCTCAACGCTTTAGGCACTTTGCAGAAGGTGATCGAACAGCGCAAGGCCGAAGGAAGAGCCACCGAAGAAGGTATGGAAGCCTCTCCCCTGCCCTCCGATTACGATGCCTTGAAACAAGGTACCGAGGTGCAAACCAAACTCAGCGGCCAGCCTTTCGACTATGCCTTCTGTCCCGCCGAGGACTATTACCTGAAGGCCCACCTCTTCGGCGACATCTTCGCCCGCGACAACCTCACCTTTGCCGACCGCGAGCTTATCACCGTGAGTGCCCTCAGCGGCCTCGAAAACGTGATGCCGCAGCTCATCGCCCATGTGCGCGGTGCCTTGAACATGGGTTTGACCGAAGCCCAACTTCGCGACATTGCCGAAGCCTTGAAAGCCAATGGATTGCAACCGGAGGCATCGCGCACGGAAGCCGCCATCGCCACGGTGGTCGGCGGTCAGGACAAGCCTTATTCGACCTCGGTTTGGCCTCTTGGTGAGCCTAATACGGCATACGCGCAGTATTTCATTGGCAACAGCTATCTTGCCATTCTCGACCCTGCGAGCGGCCTCTGCAACGTCAGTTTTGAGCCGAGATGCCGCAACAACTGGCACATCCACCATGGCGCGGTGCAGATGCTCATCTGTGTGAGCGGTCGCGGCTGGTACCAAGAATGGGGCAAGGAAGCTGTCGAGCTGAAGCCGGGCGTGGTTATCGCCGTCCCCGAAGGCGTGAAGCACTGGCATGGTGCCGCCGCCGACTCGTGGATGCAGCACCTGACCTATCATTCCGATGCCAAGCCGGGAAACAGCACCGAATGGCTTGAGCCTGTGGATGACGATTGGTATGGGAAGCTGAAATGAATTAAAAGTCAACTCCAATTAAAGACAATCGATATGAAATCAATCCAAATCACAGTATGCATGGCCATAGCCGCACTCGTGATGTCGGCTTGCTGCCAACAAAAAGAAGAGACTGCGGCTCAACCCCGAGGCCTCGTCATTGAAAAACAAGGCGTTTTCTCGTCGGGCGGGCGTGTCACCGACCCGATTCCCGGTGAATACGACGCCACCCAAAACTGGATGGATGCCACCCGCAAGGGCACAACAACCCATGTCGACCACGCCAACACATTCTACCAGATTCCCGCTGGTGGCAACGGCATCCCAGTGGTCTTCCTGCACGGCTACGGACAGACGCGCACAGGCTGGCAATCCACGCCCGACGGTCGTGAAGGTTGGGCCGACCTCTTCCTGGAGAAAGGCTACTCCACTTTCCTTGTCGACCAGCCGCGCCGTGGTGCCGCCGCTGCCACTGAGTTCATCGTCACCGATGAGGGCGACGTGGACGGACCGAAGTTCAAGGTAGGCGAACAGGCTTGGTACACCCACTTCCGTATCGGTCGCGTGGCGCCCGAGCGTTACGAAGGCTCGCAGTTCCCAGCCGGTGCCGATGCCCAGACCCAGTTCTTCTGCCAGATGACCCCCAACACGGGCAACTATGACGAAGCCCTCTTCGGCCAAGCGCTGAGCGATGTGCTCGCCGACGTGCAGAAGATGACGGGCAAGAAAAGCGTCTATGTCACCCACTCGCAAGGCGGTCGCGTAGGCTGGGCCACCGATGCCACCAATATCGCGGCCATCGTGGCCGTGGAGCCGGGTTTCGCCCCGATGGTAGGCTCGCCCGAGTACCAGAAGTTTGTCGAAGCCAAGGTGCCGATGCTCTTCCTCTTTGGCGACAACATCATGAACGGTCCTGAAGACATCCAATCCACGGGGTTCTGGCAGATGGTGCTGAACCAGTGCCGCGACTTCGCCGAACACTACAACGCCGATGGTGGCGATGCCACCGTCATCCACCTTCCCGACCAAGGCATCCACGGCAACAGCCATTTCATGTTCCAGGAGATGAACAACGCTGAGATTGCAGACTTGCTTTTCGAGTGGCTGAAAACGAAAGGACTATAAGTCATTCCATCCGTAAAAAGTGAAAATTTCCCCGAAATCCGTGAAACACGGGCTTCGGGGATTTGGCGTATTTTTGCAGCGTAATCAAAATCTCATCAAAAATGAAAAAAC